>URPH01000004.1 GCA_900549665.1 uncultured Lachnospiraceae bacterium
TCCAAAGCTTGGAAGAGGCAGCAGAACCTGAGAAATTTTCCGCCTGTTTTCGAATCACGGCAGTCATTTCCGGATTTACTTTTTCATTGAGAAACAGGTTTTGCTCCGGGTAGTACACGAAAATATTTTCCATGAAAGGGTAGATCTCTTTTATGGAAGAAATCTGTTCTTTTATGCTGATCAGCAGGCTCCAGTGCCTCTGGGTATCAGACTGGGGAAAGGTGACCAGCTGGTTGAAGCTGTTGTTGTTGATTGGAAGATATAAAAGGGTTTCCTCCAGAATGTCAAAAATGTGATCCATGGAGGAGGCATATAAAGCAAGGTCATCTTCCGCTTTGGTGATCTGCTGCTCCTGCCAGTTCTGCCGTGTGCTGCGGCCGTTTTGGTATACCATGAAAATAACAGGAAAAACAATCAGCAGAATGACAATGGTGATCTTGCCTGTAAGGGTCTGGATAAAGTGTTTCATAGAGAAATCCTCGCAGTGCTTCTGTGTGGTTTGTGAAATTGAGAATTGCGGGAGCTGCTTTGCAGCGGAGCAATTCGTGGATATCAAGTTAGGGTAAAATACCTTTTGACCCTAACATCATACTATAAAAAGTATTATTATCACATAACAAGGAAGCATACTATGGCACAACGAATTATAGAGACCTCTGTACTGGAGGAAGACAAAAAAATAGAATCAACCCTGCGTCCGCAGTCCATGGATGATTATATTGGACAGAGCAAGGCCAAGGAGACTTTAAAGATTTTCATAGAAGCGGCCAGACAGAGGGAGGACGCATTGGATCATATTTTGTTTTATGGGCCTCCCGGACTTGGAAAGACGACGCTTGCCGGTGTGATCGCCAATGAAATGGGGGCTCATCTCAAGGTGACCAGTGGACCTGCCATTGAAAAGCCGGGTGATATGGCTGCAATCTTAAGCGGTCTATCGGACGGGGATGTTTTATTTGTTGATGAGATCCACAGGTTAAACAAGCAGGTTGAAGAAGTCCTGTATCCGGCCATGGAAGATTATTGTATTGATATTATGATCGGAAAGGGACCGAGTGCCAAGTCAATCCGGTTGGATCTCCCAAAGTTTACCCTGATCGGAGCTACGACGAGAGCCGGACTGCTTTCTGCCCCGTTGAGAGATCGTTTTGGAGTGATCAACCGTCTGGAATTTTACAGTATTGATGAACTGGTAGCCATTATTACACGTTCTGCTGCTGTTTTTGATATTGAGATTGAAAAAGAAGGCGCCGTGGAAATGGCTCGCAGAAGCAGAGGCACACCACGTATCGCCAACAGACTGCTGCGCAGAGTGAGAGATTTTGCGCAGGTGCGTTATGAGGGGGTCATTACAGAAGAGGTTGCAAAGCAGGCGCTGGATCTTCTGGATGTTGACAGGCTTGGTCTGGATCATGTTGACCGCAATCTTCTTATGACCATGATCGATAAATTTGGCGGAGGACCGGTCGGACTGGACACTCTGGCGGCTGCGACCGGAGAAGATGCCGGCACAATCGAAGATGTCAATGAGCCATACCTGATCAAAAACGGTCTGATCAATCGTACACCAAGAGGGCGTGTTGCAACCCAAAATGCGTATCTGCATTTCGGACTTTCTTTTCCCGACAATAAAAACATCTAAAAAAGGTACAAAAAAAAGAAAAACGGTTGTTTTCTCATAGGATTCTGATATAATATATATTGTATATTGTCGGATGAACGGATGGCATATATTGTGTTAACAGATATTATGTCACAGATCGGGGAGAAAGCGTTATGTCAGTTAAGACGGAAACAGAAGTTATTATCGGTGGAAAATCATATACATTGAGCGGCAGTGAAAGTGCGGAATATCTCCAGCGTGTCGCATTTTATATCAACAATAAATTATCAGAGTACAATAAGATCGAGAGTTTCCGCAAGCAGTCAACGGAGTTTCGTAACATCCTGTTGGAACTGAATATTGCGGATGACTTGTTTAAGACCAAGCAGAAAGTGGCTGATCTCGAAGAAGAGCTGGAGCGCAAGGAAAAGGAGCTGTATGATCTGAAGCATGAGCTGATTTCATCTCAGATCAAATTGGACAATGCCGAGAAAAATATCAAGTCTCTGCAGTCGGAAGTAAATGACGGTACCAAAAAGATCGTCAGGCTCGAGGCACAGCTGAGTGGTGGGAAGTCCTGATTTCATTTGCAATTGTTTATGAGGTTGTTGTGTGCATACGACAACCTTTTTCTATGATAAAAACGGGAGGTTCTATTGAAAAAACCGGAATTATTGGCTCCGGCGGGAGATATGGACTGTTTTATGGCAGCTGTTAATGCCGGAGCCGATGCTGTTTATTTAGGTGGAGAAGAATATGGTGCCAGAGCTTATGCCTCTAATTTTTCAAGGGAAGAATTGTGTGAGGCTATTTGTTATGCACATCTTTTTGGAGTCAAGGTATATCTGACGGTCAATACTCTGGTAAAAGAGCGTGAGTTTGACAATCTGGAAGCTTTTATCAGACCTTTTTATGATGCGGGACTTGATGGTGTGATCGTACAGGATTTCGGCGTTTTATTTCAGCTTAGTGAAGCCTTTGAAGGACTGGAGCTTCATGCGAGTACCCAGATGGCGATTGCCAATTCCTATGGTGCGGATTTTTTAAAACGGTATGGTGTATGTCGGATTGTACCGGCAAGAGAGTTGTCCATGGATGAGCTTAATCATATCCGGGACGAGGTTCCGATAGAGATTGAGACCTTTATCCACGGAGCAATGTGTTATTGTTACTCGGGCCATTGCTTGTATAGCAGCTTTCTGGGCGGCAGGAGTGGAAACAGAGGGCGTTGTGCAGGGCCCTGCAGGCTTCCTTTTGATGTTTTCAAAAATAAAGAAGTGTATCCGCTTAGCTTAAAGGATATGTGTACCATTTCCATTTTGCCGGAGCTGATCGACAACGGAATTGATTCTTTCAAGATAGAGGGACGTATGAAAAATCCCTATTATGTAGCAGGTGTTACATCCGTCTATCGTAAATATATTGATCTTTATCTGCAAAATAGGGATTCACGGTCAGATTTTAAAGTTTCCGAATCAGATTATGAGTTGTTAAAAAAGCTGTATCTGCGTTCAGATCTGCAGGACGGTTACTTTTACAGACACAACGGACGTGAAATGATCACCATGCATAGTCCGGGCTATGCCGTGGCAGATGATAAAGAATTGGAGAATATTAAAAAGCTGTATCTGGATACAAAGCGTAAGGTTTCGCTGGATGCAAGTATTGTTTTGCAGATTGGAGAGCCTGTTGTTTTGACGGTATGGGATGGGATCGGTCATGTGTCCTGTGCACAGTCTGAGGAAATTGTCCTGCAGGCTCAAAAAAGACCTATTTCCGAATCCGATATACAAAAGCAGATTAACAAGACAGGGAATACGCCGTTTCATTTCAATTCCGTTTCTGTTATAATGGATGATAACATTTTTGTTTCGCTCAAAATTCTGGGAGAGGTTAAGAGACAGGCGTTGGACCGGATCAGGGAGCAGATTTTAGAGGATGCCGGGAAAAGACAGTCGTCTTCCGGAACAGATGATGAAGCTTGGTCCGGTGTTGCCATTGCGGCGGCAGATGATATCCGGATACAGAAGCGTCCGGAGACAGGAAACGGCAGATTCCGGGTTTCCTGTCAGACAATCGGACAGCTGAAACATCTGATCTCAGTGATACCTGCATATGAAGAAATTGATTCTATTGAGCTCCAGGCATTTTTGCTGTCGGAGCTTGATCAAAGGCTGGTACAGGAGCTGCTACGGATGAAAAAAACGGCAGGCATCGGAGTTTATTTGCGTTTTCCGCCTGTTTTCAGAAAACGCGCGTCGGATTGGATGTCGAAGTATCATTCTCTGATGAAATCTGATCTTTTTAATGGTTTTTATTGTAATAATCTGGATTCACTGGCTTATATCCAACAGTATGGACTGTCCGGAAATAAACATATTATGGCAGATCATGCCCTTTATATCTTCAATGCCAAAGCAGCGGCCTTTTTTTCTTCACACGGAGTAAGAGGAATGGTTGTTCCCTATGAACTGACGCATTATGAATGGTTGGATTTTCAAAAGGCAGTTAGTGATCATGACATGGATTCGGAATATCTTTTATATGGTCACATTCCGTTTATGCGTACAGCCAACTGTATCAAAAAAACATTTGATAAATGCAATGGCAAAAATGAAGTGACCATGATAAAGGACAGGACCTATACGGTCATTCCGGTACTCAATCAGTGTGAAGTCTGTGAAAATACGATATACAACAGCGTACCAGTTTCGCTGCATGATGAGAAAGATAAGATAAAAGCGGATTATTTCCGGCTTGCATTTACGGTTGAAAATGAAGATCAGATGACAAATGTGCTGGATATCTTTATAAAAGGCAACGATCGGATTTCTTATGAATATACAAAGGGACATTTTAAGAAAGGAATCGAGTAAACAATGGCTTTGGTTATTTCGGATATGTCAAAATATGTGATAGCTGTTTTTATGGCGATTTTCACATTTGAGTCATTTATGGCTTTCAGAGGAAGAGATGAAGAAAAGAAAGAGGGAATTTATACAAGACAGGTTATCTGTATGTTTCTGGTGCATTTTGTTTCTTTTGCTGCGATCTGCCTTGAGACGAGTGATTTATCCTATATTATTTTTTACGGCTTCCAGCAGATTCTGCTCTTTGCAACGATTGCAATTTACCGTGTCATGTACAAGGATGTGAGCAAGCTCCTTATAAACAACATGTGCATGCTGCTTTCTATTGGTTTTGTCATTCTCACCCGTCTTGATTATGATAAGGCATTAAAGCAGTTCAGGATTGTTGCAATCTCGCTTGTTATCTGTATTGCGATACCGTATTTGTTAAAGAAATTCCGCTTTTTGGACCGTTTTGCATGGGTGTATGCCATTATTGGTGTATTGGCATTGGGAATCGTGCTGTTTTTGGGATCTTTGACCCATGGCTCCAAAATTTCATATACGATTGCAGGCTATACCTTCCAGCCGTCGGAGTTTGTAAAAATTGTATTTGTCTTTTTCGTTGCGGCGATGCTTGCCCATTCCAAAAGCTTCGGGCAGATTGTCATTACCTCCTGTGTGGCTGCGGCACATGTCATCATTCTGGTAGCCTCCAAGGACCTTGGTAGTGCACTTATTTTCTTTGTTGTATATGTAGTCATGGTATTTACTGCAACGCACAATTATTTTTATCTGATCCTGGGTACGCTTGGTGGATGTGGCGCTTGTGTGGTCGCATACAAATTGTTTACCCATGTTCAGGTACGCGTACAGGCGTGGCAGGATCCGTGGTCCTATATTGACGGCAAAGGATATCAGATCACACAGTCGCTTTTTGCGATCGGTACCGGTGGATGGTTTGGTATGGGACTGTATCAGGGTGATCCGACATCCATTCCCTATGTTGAGGCAGACTTTATTTTCTCGGCCATTGCAGAGGAAATGGGTGTTATCTTCAGTATTTGTCTGGTACTGATCTGCCTGAGCAGCTTTATTGCTTTTATGTATATTGCGATGCGTCTCAAAAATGAGTTTTACCGCAATGTTGCAGTCGGGCTTGCCGTTACCTATATTTTTCAGATCTTTCTTACGATCGGCGGAGGAACGAAGTTTATTCCGTTGACCGGTGTGACCCTTCCTCTTGTCAGCTATGGAGGAAGCAGCGTATTGACAACGATTATCATGTTTTGTATTATACAGGGCTTATATTGTATAAAAGCGCAGGAAGGAGGCCGTCATGCCAAGATCAAAGAAGATGATTGATGAATATGAAGATGATGAACTATATGATGAAGAACCGCTTCTGGCCAAAAAGAAAAAGAAACACGGCGGATCCGGGAAGGATAAGCACAAAAACCGTGAAATCTGGGTTGTAACCTATATTTTTATATTTCTTATGCTTGCCGTTATCGGTCACGAAATAAAATTTGTTTATTCAGACAGTGAAACGGCGATCAACAATTCATACAATCCAAGGCAGGAAATTTTGGCACAGAAAAATGTGCGGGGATCCATTCTGGCTGATGATGGTTCTGTTTTGGCGCAGACTGTGCGTGCCGGGGACGGAACAGAAAAAAGAGTGTATCCATATTCCAATTTATTTGCCCATGTTGTCGGCTTTTCTACGAAAGGAAAAACAGGAATTGAGTATCTTGGCAATATGAATATGCTGACCTCCAATGCATCCTTGTCTGAAAAGATCCAAAAGGAGATTTCCGCGGAAAAGGCGATAGGGGATAATGTTGTGACAACTCTGAATGTGGATCTGCAGAAGGTTGCTTATGAAGCGCTTGGTGTTTATGATGGAGCCATTATTGTATCGGAACCATCTACCGGAAAGATCTTAGCTATGGTTTCCAAACCGGATTTTGATCCAAACAGTATCGTGGAAACCTGGGATGGTCTTGTCAATGACAGCTCAAGCAGTGTACTGCTTAATCGTGCCACACAGGGACTTTATCCTCCTGGGTCCACCTTCAAGATGATTACATCACTGGCTTATTACCGCCAGAATGGCGGTGATGTGTCTGATTATCATTTTAATTGCAATGGCTCTTTTACCTACAACGGAGACAGGATTAACTGTTATCACGGTTCCAGCCACGGCAGCATTGACTTTGCTACAAGCTTTGCCAAATCATGTAATTCTTCTTTTGCCAATATAGGACTTTCTCTTGATCTGGAGGGGCTTGAAGAAACCTGTGAGGATCTGATGTTCAATGAAGATCTGAACCTTAAATTTACGACGGCACAAAGCAAGTATGTGCTTGGAACAAGTGCCGGTTCCTATGATATTATGCAGACATCGATCGGTCAGGGCAAAACGCAGATCACCCCGCTTTTGCTCAATATGATCACCTGTGCGATTGCCAATGAGGGTACTGTTGAAACTCCGTATCTGATTGACCGTATCGAAAGCTACAACGGAAATACGGTAAAAACTTTTTCACCGCAGGAATACAAGACGATCATGACAAAAGATGAGGCAGAATTTCTGAAGGAAATGATGACAGGTGCTGTTGAGAGAGGAACGGCCTCCAAGCTGAAGGGATTGTCTTATACCGCTGCCGGAAAGACCGGTTCTGCGGAATACAGTGCGGTAAAGACTGACAGTCATGCATGGTTTACCGGATTTGCACCTGTGGATGATCCGCAGGTCTGTGTGACGATTATCGTGGAGGGAGCAGGCTCCGGCGGAGAATATGCTGTCCCCATGGCAAAACGTATTTTTGATACCTATTTTCAGTCGAAAGGATTGAATTAGAAGATAAATCGGAATATTCGTCTATCTTTTTTAGAAATAGTATAGTAAAATGTTAATAATATATTGAAGGAGGGTTACAGGCATGTTTGATCATATTTTTGGAAAATATTTGGTTCAGGCCGGAAAATTGACTCAGGATAGCCTTGAAGAAGTGATTAAATATGAGAGTGGCGTAAGAGTAAAGCTGGGGACAATTGCAGTGGCTGAAAAGCTGATGACAGATAAACAGGCTGAAGAAGTGAACCAGTTACAGGCAGTTATGGACAAGCGTTTTGGTGATATTGCTGTTGAGAAGGGGTATTTAACCGATGATCAGGTCGGTCAACTGCTCAAAAAGCAGGGAAATGCATACATGATTTTTGTTCAGACGCTGATCGATCATAATATCATGACGATGGATGAAGTTGAGGCTTCCCTAAAAGATTATCAGGAAACACAGGGATTTACAGAATCGGATATGAGGGATCTGATGAGCGGCGACATTGAGCGTATCGTCAGATTATTCCTTCCGGCTAATACGGAACTGCATGACAGATTATGCGGTGTTGCGATCCGCACCTTGATTCGTCTCATCAATTCAAGTGCATATGTATCCAAGGCATTTTTGACAGACCGGATTGAGGCTGACAACTTTGCCATGCAGGCAATGAAGGGCGATCATGCGATCGTATCAGGTTTTGCAGGATGTGGTAACAGTCTGCTTGCAATTGCCAATCCGTTTGCAGAAGAGGAATTTGACACAGTTGACCTGGATGCACTGGATGCAGTCGGAGAGTTTACCAATTGTATCAATGGATTGTTTGCATCTGAACTGAGCAAGGAAAATGTTGACGTGGACATGCTTCCGCCGGAGTTTTATGATCATCCGGTCAGCATTTCAGGTAAACAGTTCTGTGTATTTCCGATACATATCGATTGTAATGTGATCAATTTTATCATGACGATCGATTCAGAGTTAACAGTACAGTAGGAGGATTTAAAAGTGGCAAAGGTATTAATTGTAGATGATTCCAGAACATCCCGCAAAATTCTCAGAGGGATTTTGGAAGAAAACGGCCATGAGGTTATTGATGAAGCTGTTGATGGTCAGGATGGAGTAAAGAAATTTCAGTCTTTAAAACCGGATGTTGTTACGATGGATATTACCATGCCGGTTCTGGATGGGATGGAAGCTCTCAAGATGATCAAGGCATTAAGCGCTGATACAAAGGTAATCATGGTTACAGCAGCCGGTCAAAAGGGCAAGATGATTGATTGTATTAAATTAGGGGCAGATGAGTTTTTGACAAAACCGTTTGACAAAGAGGAGATAATATCTGTTATCAATAAGCTTTCATAGGCTTTCAATATTTTTTAGACTGATTTATTCGCCCGACAGGAGGAATTGCACATGATCGAAGCAACGAGCTGTGGCGGCGTGGTTATTTTCAGAGGTAAGATTTTACTTCTTTATAAGAGCTATAAAAATAAATATGACGGATGGGTTCTTCCGAAGGGAACAGTGGAAATGGGTGAAACTCATGAAGAAACTGCTTTGAGGGAAGTATTAGAAGAAACCGGTTCGAAAGCAACCATTATTAAGTATATTGATAAAAGTGAGTATACCTTTCGTGTGCCGGAAGATATGGTTTCCAAAGAAGTATATTGGTTTTTAATGATGGCTGACAGTTATTACAGCAAACCACAACGTGAAGAACATTTTGCCGACTCGGGATTTTACAAATTTCACGAGGCTTATCATTTACTCAAATTCAGCAATGAAAAACAGATTTTAGAGCAGGCATATGCTGAGTATCTCGAATTAAAAAAGACCAACTTGTGGGGACACAAATATTGATGGGATATTTTCGTTGCAGCAAGGAAGGCTTTTGGCCTTCCTTCCTTTTTCCAGTTTTTGAAGCTCAAACCAGGTGGATTTATGCATATATACAAAGAATTATTTTGTGACGATATCTGTCGGAAAAAGAGAAAAAGAATATTACGCAAAATCAAATATCATGCAGGTCTTACGTCGGTTTATGTCATTGTGCTATCCGAAGGGCCGGACTATTTTGATCTGCTTCCCGGATATGTTCTAAAACAAAAGGCTTATCCTGTTGCCAGGATGCATATTATGGGACTGGCTGACGGATACGACAGTGCAGTAGCTTTGGTTACGGATATGATTGATGCTTTTTCAAAAAAATATGGAACAATCCGATTTAAAGATTTTATTTTACGGGAAAAAGAATTGAATTTTACCGGCTATAACAGGAAATAATATTTATGGGTATACTATTTTTGGTTTTAAAAATTATTGGGTTTATCCTTTTGGGACTGCTGGCATTTTTTGTATTGCTGCTTTTGGCGGTGTTATTTGTTCCGATACGTTACCGTGTTGTGGCTCAATATGAAGAAAAAGCCATTGCCCGGATAACTGCCGGCTGGTTTTTGCATCTGATCGGGGGGCGGCTTGTGATCTCCGATC
Organism: uncultured Lachnospiraceae bacterium; assembly: GCA_900549665.1. GTDB lineage: Bacteria > Bacillota > Clostridia > Lachnospirales > Lachnospiraceae > UBA2882. The sequence continues at coordinate 9,786 of URPH01000004.1, forward strand.
AGGAAAAGTCGTGCAAACTAAAGCTGTTCGGGATTCCTCTTATTGATTTTTTCTCTCCGCGCAAGGATAGAAGAAAAAAACGAAGATCAAAGAGGCATCAGGATAAACAGCCTGCAAAACAATCGGTACATCAGGATAAACAGCCTGCAAAACAATCAGTACATCAGGATGAACAGCCGGTAGAACAATCCGTACATCAAGATAAACAAAACAGCTTGCAAATAAAAGAAGAACAGCAGCAAATCGGATCAGAGAAAGAAAAAGCTTCCGGTTTTGATACCGACCAAGCTTCTGATGAAAAAGCATCCTTTTTTACGAAGGTAAGAATCTATATCAACAGAATTTTTGATAAGATTAAAGAAATACGTAAAAAGGAAACAAACCTTAAGGAGAAATACAATAAATGGCTGGTTGTCTTAAAAAGAGACAGGACAAAAGAGGCTCTTGAGAAGTGTAAAAATACGCTATGCAAAGTGTTAAAGGCTGTCCTGCCACGCAAATGGAAGCTGTTTGTTCATTATGGAATGGAGGATCCGGCTCTGACGGCGGATATTCTGGGATATTACTGGATGTTATTTGCTGTTTTATCCGGACACATCGACTGTCAGCCGGATTTTGAAAACAAGGTATTTGAATGTAATCTGCATGCCAAAGGGCATATTCGGATGATCACGATGGTAATTGCCGGATGGAAGTTTTTATTCGATCCGGATCTGATATATTTACGCAAAATCAAAAAAGAAGTGGATTCATTATAATCTGAACGGAGGATATGAGATGAACGAAAATAATTTTAGCAATGTCATTACTTCATTAATGAAAGGAATGGAGACATTTTTATCAACAAAGACAGTAGTCGGAGAGCCGACGCAGGTGGGGGATACGATCATTCTGCCTTTGGTTGATGTGACATTTGGTGTCGGGGCCGGTGCTAATGCCAATGACAACAAAAATACCGGAGGCGGCGGAATGTCCGGAAAGATGACCCCCAGTGCTGTTTTGTTGATCCGCAATGGTCAGACAAAGCTTGTAAATATCAAAAATCAGGATATGGCTACAAAGATCATTGACATGATTCCGGATCTGGTAGACAAATTTACAGCTCCCAAGGAAGATATTCCGGTTAGTGATGACGAAGCCGTTGATATGGCTTTCCCGGATGATTCATCCATACTTTAATACCGGTATTATTCCAACAATAAATGATACTTTTGGCTTTTTTATCATATACTACAACAAGAATAGAATGTCTGGATTCGGTATATGTGAAAAAAATGATCGGTTTCGGCTGTTTTATGATAGCCGTTGGCATGTTTATCATGTTGTTTTTGGATAATAATTTTGTGGCGATAATTTTTATTGCTATTTTATTGCTGGTTGGATACAACCTGTTTTGTTGCTGTTGAAAACGGGGATCACATGGAAAAAGACAAGGAATGGCTTTTTCGGGAAAACATCAGGCTCAAAAAGTTTTCGGACGAGCTTGATCGTAGGGAAAAGGCACTTTTAGAAGAAAAGAAAAATTTTGAACTGCAGAAAAAGGCATTGGAAATCGGATTTCAGAAGTTAGCGGCTGATAAACAGCAGTTTGAAGCAGAGAAAAGAGAAGCGGCTTATCAAAGAAATGCAGAAAAAGCCGGAAAAGATCACCGAGAAGGAAATGAAAAGATCCTTGGTCCGGGATTCTTTGGAGGAATCACGGAAAAGCATGCGCTCAAAAAAAGATACAAGGAACTTATCAAGATCTATCATCCGGACAATAAAAACGGAGATTCCTTTACCGTTGCCTGTATCACAAAAGAATATGAGATCTTAAAGGAAGAACTATTCTAGATCTGATTTAATTATTAGATGAATTAGATGATATAAATGAGTTTTAGATAGATGCATTTTATAATAAATGTAAACTTGCAATTTAAAAAGAGTAATCAGACAAAAAAAGAGGATCGTATAAATACGATCCTTTTTGTTTTTTGATTAAGCTCTTTCAACTAATCCGGATTTTAAACAAGATGTGCAAACATGCATAGTCTTTGTAGCTCCTTTGACTTTACATTTTACATTTCTGATGTTTGAATTCCAAATACGATTAGATCTTCTATGAGAATGGCTGACGTTATTTCCGAAATGAGCGCCTTTACCACAGATATCACATTTTGCCATTATTGCACCTCCTAACAAAAATTGACTCACAACAAAAATATACTATCAGATTTTATATTGATTTGCAAGTATATATTTATTTTTTTGTATTTTTTTTCAAAAACCTGAAAAACATCATTATTTAAAGCTGTTTTTACATATAATGAGAAGAAAATAACGAAAAGAAAATATATAGATATTCCATTTTAAAGAAAATGTTGTTATAATAATATCATTATGACTTTAAGGAGGTAATTGGCATGAAAAGCATCATGAATACACATCTGGGTAATATTTCCATTGATAGTGAAGTTATTGCTAATTATGCAGGAACGGTAGCTAATGAATGTTTTGGTGTTGTTGGAATGGCTAATGTGAATGTGAAAGACGGACTGGTAAAGCTTCTTAAGCAGGAAAGCTTATCAACCGGCATTTCTGTTATCATCAAAAATTCCGGTATCAGCATCGATTTTCATTTGATCGTTGCATATGGTGTTAATATTCTTGCCGTATCAGATAATTTAATGAGTACTGTTAAATATAAAGTGGAAGAATTTACAGGATTAAAAGTAGAAAAAGTCAACATCTTTGTGGAAGGTGTTCGAGTAATCGATTAAGAGGAGGATATAACTGTGGCTGCAAATACAATTGATAACAGCTTACTTTGCAAAATGTTTTTGGCAGGTGCAAAGAATCTGGAAGCCAACAAAGAATATATTAATGAATTAAATGTTTTCCCCGTTCCGGATGGTGATACCGGAACCAATATGACGATGACGATTATGTCAGCGGCCAAGGATGTTGCCGGATTAGATGAAACAACAGAGATGAAGGTCATTGCAAAGGCAATCTCTTCCGGTTCCCTTCGTGGTGCACGAGGTAACTCCGGTGTTATCTTATCACAGCTTTGCAGAGGCTTTGCCAAGATCATCGGTGATGTGGAAGTGATCGACAAAGAAGTTTTAGCCAGAGCCTGTGAAAGAGCTGTTGAGAGTGCATACAAGGCAGTTATGAAGCCCAAAGAAGGTACAATTCTTACCGTTGCCAAGGGTCTTTGTGAAAAGGTTGTAGAGCTTTCCGTTGATCCGGATATCGATCTGGACACCGTTATTGACTCTGCTATTGTATATGCAAAAGAGGTTCTGGATAAGACACCTGATATGCTTCCGGTATTAAAACAGGCCGGTGTTGTTGATTCGGGCGGATATGGTCTTGTCGTTTTTTTAAGTGGTGCACAGAGTGCTTTCCGTGGGGAAGAAATCGATTTCACGCTTGATATGCCCGCTGCAGGTTCCGGCAGACCTGTTGCTGACAGTAAAGAGGCTGATACAGCTGATATCAAATTCGGATACTGTACAGAGTTTATTATTTTATTGGATAAGGCCTTTAACAGTAAAATGGAAAAGGATTTCAAGGCATTCCTTGAATCCATCGGTGATTCCATTGTTTTAGTTGCCGATGAGGAGATCGTCAAGGTGCATGTGCATACCAATGATCCGGGTCTTGCCATTCAGAGAGCCCTGACTTATGGTGCACTTTCCAATATGAAGATTGACAATATGCGCTTAGAGCATCAGGAAAAGCTGTTCAAGGAGCAGGAAAAGGCTGAAGCAGCAAGCAAAGAGCAGGCAATGGAGCATAAAGAGGTCGGCTTTATTTCCGTATCAGTCGGTGATGGTATCAATGATATCTTCAAGGATCTTGGGGTTGACCGTATTATTGAAGGCGGTCAGACTATGAATCCCAGTACGGATGATATCTTAAAGGCAATTGATCAGGTAAATGCAGACACTGTTTTCATTCTGCCCAATAATAAAAACATTATCATGGCAGCCAATCAGGCACAGGATATGGTAGAAGATAAAAAGGTTATCGTTATCCCTACCAAAAATATTCCACAGGGAATCACCGCGATCATCAGCTATGTACCCGAAATGAGTGCAGAGGAAAATGCTGAAAATATGAAAGCTGAGATCGAGAATGTCAGAACCGGTCAGGTTACCTATGCTGTCAGAGATACAGAGATCGATGGCATGACCATTCACGAAAACGATATCATGGGTATTGGTGATCACAAAATGCTTGCGGTAGGTACGGAAGTGAATGCGACAACCAAAGAAATGATTGATAAAATGATTGAGGAATCAGATGCAGAGCTGATCAGTATTTACTATGGCGCAGACATTCCTGACGATGCAGCAGAAGCATTGGCTGATGCTGTCAGCAAAGAACACAGTGACTGTGATGTAGAATTACAGCACGGAGGCCAGCCGGTTTATTACTATATTGTATCTGTAGAATAAAATGGATTATCAGACAAGTATCAAAGAACTTAAGGGCATCGGCGAAAAAAACGGTGCCCTTTTTCATAAACTGCATATTGACACCTTATATGATTTACTGACTTTTTTTCCGAGAGCATATGAAAGTTACCCGGCGCTTACTGAGGCCACCGGGTCTGACCATGATAAGAGGGTTGCGGTATTTGCCACTTTGAAAAGTGAGCCTAAGCTAACTCATATCAAAAAATATCAGATTCTTTCTTTTATAGCATCCGATGAAAAAGATCAGTGTTTTCATGTCCGGATTTTTAATATGCCGTATCTTAAGAAAACACTTCATGCAGGTCAACGTTATGTTTTTTACGGAAAGATGACGCAGGGCACAGATCATCTATCCATGGACCAGCCAAAGCTTTTTAAGCCGGAAGAGTATTTCAGAATGTTAGAAGGATATTTTCCCATTTATCCGTGTACGAAAGGTCTGTCCAATGAGACCATACGCAAATATATCCGGATGGCTTATGAAATCTTAGAAGAACAGATCCGGGATCCGTTTCCGGATGATCTGATTCAAAAGCGGGGGTTTCCGTCGTACCGGGATATGGTGCGGATCATGCACAATCCGGATTCGATGGACGAGGTGTTCCGTGCCAAAAAGAGGCTGGCATACGAGGAGTTTTTCTTTTTTCTGCTTTCTACCAGACAAAATGAAAGCGGACAGGTAAAAAAGACAGAGGTCAACTGTTTTCAAAAGTATGAGGAAGCGGATGCCTTTATAGCTGCACTGCCTTTTAAGCTTACCGATTCTCAGCTTCGCGCGTGGAAAGAGATTGAACAGGATCTTTGTTCCCATGCAATATGCAATCGTCTTGTACAGGGAGATGTCGGCTGCGGAAAGACCATGATCGCGATCCTGGCTCTATACAGTTGTGTGTTAAACGGCAAACAGGGCGCTTTGATGGCACCGACAGAGGTCCTGGCACAACAGCATTTTCAGTCCATTACGGAAATGACAAAGCAGTACGGACTGCCTTTTCGAATTGCTTTATTGACCGGCAGTGTCAAGGCAAAGGACAAAAAACAGATATATGCCGAGCTTTCAGATGGAACCGTTAACCTGGTGATCGGAACGCATGCTCTATTGGAAGAACCGGTAGTCTTTCGTGATCTCGGGCTTGTCGTGACGGATGAACAGCACCGATTTGGTGTGAGACAAAGAGCTGTGCTGCATGCAAAAGGGCAGGATGTGCATACTATAGTCATGTCTGCAACTCCGATTCCGCGGTCGCTTGCCATGATCTTATATGGCGGTATGAATGTATCGACGATACCGGAATTGCCGGCGCACAGACTTCCGATCAAAAATGCGGTTGTGGATGTCGGATACCGCAAGAGTGCCTATCACTTTATGAAACAACAGATCAGGGAAGGCAGACAGATCTATATCATCTGTCCGATGGTCGAAGCCGGAATTTCCGAAGATCTGGAAAACGTGGAAGAGTATGCTGAAAAGATCCGTCCGTTTTTTGATGAAACAGTCCGGATCGCAGTTTTGCATGGTAAAATGAAAGGAACGGATAAAAACCGTATCTTAAATGAATTTGCATCGCATGAAATTGATATTCTGGTTTCGACAACGGTTGTGGAGGTCGGAATCAATGTTCCGAATGCAACCGTCATGATGATCGAAAATGCAGAACGTTTCGGATTGGCAGCCCTGCATCAGCTAAGAGGCCGGGTCGGACGAGGAAAGTATCAGTCTTATTGCATTTTTGTCGATTCCACAGCCAGCGAAAAGAGTAAAAAAAGACTGGATATCCTGGGAAAGACCAATGATGGATTTGAGATTGCCAATGCAGATCTTAGGATGCGTGGGCCGGGAGAACTGTCCGGAACACTACAAAGCGGTGATGCCGGTTTTGTGTATGCAGATTTGTATGATGATGCTGATATGCTGTATCTTGCCAATGAAGATATCAGTACACTTATTACGGATGATCCGTTGCTGGAGGATGCTTCACATATGGGGCTTCGGCAGAAATGGATGGAGTATACAGAGCATGGATACCTCAGGACTATATGACAGACATACAACCAACCACAATATTTGGTATTTTTTGTTTGAAAAAAATCAAATTATGCTATATGATGATATCATGGTTGACTGAGGGATAAATCATTCACAATAAATATGTAATATTCAGGAGGAACATTTACTATGGCTACGCCCACAGATTATGGAGCTTCTAGTATAAAGGTTTTGGAAGGACTGGAAGCCGTCCGGGTACGTCCGGGCATGTATATCGGCAGTGTATCGACAAAGGGATTGAATCATCTGATTTATGAAATTGTTGATAACGCGGTTGATGAGCATCTGGCAGGCTTTTGTTCCGTGATCCGGGTTTATCTTGAAAAAGACGGTTCCGCGACGGTTATTGATAATGGACGCGGAATCCCGGTTGAAATGCATGAAAAGGGAATCAGTGCAGAGCGTGTAGTATTTACGACGTTGCATGCAGGCGGTAAATTTGATGATTCCGCCTACAAGACCAGCGGTGGTCTGCATGGTGTCGGTTCATCGGTTGTCAATGCACTTTCCAATTATATGACAGTCCGGATATCCAGAAACGGACATGTCTATGAGGATAAATATGAAAGAGGAATTCCGGTACAGGATCTGGTAGACGGATTGCTGCCGGTTGTCGGTAAGACAAAGGAAACAGGTACTGCCATCAATTTCCTGCCGGATGATACTATTTTTGACAAGACCTATTTCAAGGCAGAGGATGTCAAGAGCAGACTGCATGAGACTGCGTATCTCAATCCCAGACTGACGATCGAATTTGAGGACCGCAGAGGCGAAGAGACGGATCGCGTGGTATTTCATGAGCCGGAAGGGCTGAGCGGCTTTGTAAAAGCCATGAATGCTTCCAAAGAGCCTGTCAGCGATATTATCTGTTTCAAGGGTGAGCTTGAAAATATCGAAGTGGAATGTGCTTTCCAGTATGTAAATGAATTTCATGAAAATGTACTTGGTTTCTGCAACAATATATACAATGCCGAGGGTGGCACACATATCACCGGCTTCAAATCATCCTTTACCAATGTGATCAACACCTATGCGCGTGAATTAAATATTTTAAAAGAAAAAGATCAGAATTTTACCGGAGCGGACGTACGAAACGGCATGACTGCAGTTGTATCCATCAAGCATCCGGATCCCCGGTTTGAGGGTCAGACCAAGACAAAGCTTGATAATCAGGATGCCGCCAAGGTTGTGAGCAAAATCACGTCAGATGAAGTGGTTCGTTATTTTGACCGTAATTTAGATAGCTTAAAGTCTGTCATTGCCTGTGCGGAGAAATCTGCCAAGATCAGAAAATCCGAGGAAAAAGCCAAGACCAACATGCTTTCCAAACAGAAATACTCCTTTGATTCCAATGGTAAGCTTGCCAACTGCGAGTCAAGAGATGCCAGCATGTGTGAAATCTTTATCGTGGAGGGTGATTCTGCGGGTGGTTCTGCAAAGACTGCCAGAAACCGAAAGTATCAGGCAATCCTTCCCATCCGCGGTAAGATTTTAAATGTCGAAAAGGCCAGTATGGACAAAGTGCTTGCCAACGCTGAGATCAAAACGATGATCAATGCCTTTGGCTGTGGTTTTTCCGAAGGATATGGCAATGATTTTGATATCAGCAGGCTGCGGTATGACAAGATCATCATTATGGCCGATGCCGATGTGGATGGTGCGCATATCTCGACTTTGTTACTGACATTATTTTATCGTTTTATGCCTGAGCTTATCAGCTCCGGACATGTATATATAGCCATGCCGCCGCTTTATAAGGCGATGCCGGCAAAGGGCAAGGAAGAATATCTTTATGATGACAAGGCTTTGGAAAAATACCGCAAGAGCCATAAGGGACCGTTTACCCTGCAGCGTTATAAAGGTCTTGGTGAAATGGATGCCGAACAGTTGTGGGAAACAACACTCAATCCGGAGACAAGAAAGCTTAAGCTGGTAGAGATCGATGATAATTTCCAGGCGGACAAGATCACGGAAATGCTTATGGGAACAGAGGTTCCGCCACGTAAAAAGTATATTTACGATCATGCAAGAGAAGCCTTACTGGATATTTAACCGATGTCTGTAAATAACCGGATATCAAGCTAGGGGCAGAATACCTTTTGACCCTAACATCATTAAGATATAAGAAAGAGACAACAGCAGATTATGAGTGAATCAATTATCAGAACCGAATACTCGGAGGTAATGGAGCAATCTTATATTGATTATGCAATGAGCGTTATTATCGCAAGGGCCCTGCCGGATGTCAGGGATGGATTAAAGCCTGTACAGCGCCGCACCCTGTATGATATGCATGAGCTTCGCATCCGTTATGACGGTCCTTACCGTAAATGCGCCCGTATCGTCGGTGATACAATGGGTAAATACCATCCTCATGGAGACAGCTCTATTTACGATGCGCTGGTTGTTTTGGCGCAGGAATTTAAAAAGGGAATTCCGCTGGTTGACGGACATGGAAACTTTGGCTCTATCGAAGGTGACTCAGCCGCTGCCATGCGTTATACCGAAGCAAGGCTTGCACAGATCACACAGGAGGCTTATCTGGCTGATCTGGACAAGGATGTTGTGGATTTTGTGCCAAACTTTGATGAGACGGAACAGGAGCCGTCCGTACTTCCTGTTAAGGTTCCCAATATCCTGATCAATGGCGCGGAGGGTATTGCAGTCGGTATGGCTACCAGTATTCCGACCCACAATCTTTCTGAAGTAATTGACGGATTAAAAGCATATATGCAGGATCCTACACTTTCAACCAGACAGCTTATGAAGTATGTCAAAGGCCCGGATTTTCCGACCGGAGGTATTGTATGCAATCAGGATGAACTTTTATCCATTTATGAAACCGGAACCGGAAAGATCAAGGTACGTGGCAAGGTGGATGTGGAAAAAGGAAAAGGCGGACATGTCAATATTGTTATTTCCGAAATTCCCTATACCATGATCGGCACCGGTATTTCCAAGTTTTTAATGGATGTTGCCGCATTGGCAGAGACTAAAAAGACCAATGATATTGTGGATATTTCCAACCAGTCCGGTAAAGAAGGAATCCGGATTGTTATCGAATGTAAGCGTGATACGGATACCGAGCAGTTTATCAATATGCTCTACAAAAAGACAAAGCTGGAGGATACCTTTGGTGTCAATATGTTAGCAGTTGCTAACGGCAGACCCGAGACCTTGAGCTTACAGCAGATTTTTGAGCATTGTGCCAACTTCCAGTTTGAGGTTGCCACACGCAAATATCAGACCCTGCTCAACAAGGAACAGGAAAAGCGTGAGATACAGGAAGGCCTCATAAAGGCCTGCAATCTGATCGATCTTATTATTGAGATCCTGAGAGGCTCCAAAGATCGTGCAATGGCTAAGGATTGCCTGGTAAACGGTGTTACAGACGGCATCCGTTTCAAGTCCAAGGAGTCAAAGGTCATGGCTGCACAGCTGATGTTTACGGAAAAACAGGCCAATGCTATTTTAGAGATGCGTCTGTATCGCCTGATCGGTCTTGAGATCCATGCCCTTATCAAAGAGCATGAAGAAACCATGGCCAATATCTACAAATATGAAGATATTTTATCCAGCCATTCTTCCATGATACAGGTATTGATCCAGGAGCTTGACGAATATAAAAAGAAATTCGGTTTTAAGAGGAAGACCCAGATCACCAATGCGGAAGAAGCTGTTTATATTGAAAAAGAGCAGGAAGAGACAGACCTATATGTTTTGATGGATCGTTTCGGTTATGTACGTTGTATTGATGAAGCTACTTACGAACGTAATAAGGAGACGGCGGAAACGGAGAACCGTTTCATTATCAAGTGTAAAAATACAGGCAAGATCTGTATATTTACCGCAGAAGGCCAGATGCATACTGCAAAGGTCAAAGACATTCCGATGGGCAAATTCCGTGATAAAGGTGTTGTTGTAGATAATATCAGCAATTTCAATACTTCCGGTGAACGTATTTTGTATGTATGTTCACAAAGCGATGTCAATTTGTACCGGATCTTGTTTGTTACCAAAACATCCATGTGCAAGATTGTGGACGGCGGGGAATTTGACGTGGCAAAAAGGACGGTTGCCGCAACCAAATTGGCGGATGATGATGAGGTTGTCAGTATTATACCGTTAGTCAGTCAGAGAAATATTGTATTACAGTCCAAGGACGGTTATTTCTTAAAATTTGTCATTGATGAGATTCCGGAAAAGAAAAAGAATGCAATTGGTGTGCGTGGTATGAAATTAAATGATTCGGATTATATTGAAAATGTTTACTATACACAAAATGCGGTAGAGCATATCATAGAGTATAAAGAAAAATCCGTTGATTTAAATAAAATGAAACTTGGCAAGCGTGATTCTAAGGGAACGAAGATCCGCGTATAGTCAGAAAGGACAATATGAGAGTAATTGCAGGAAGTGCCCGCAGTCTGAAGCTTATGACACCCGAGGGACAGGATACGAGGCCGACAACAGACCGGATCAAGGAAACCTTATTTAATATATTACAGTTTGAGCTGTATGATGCCGCTTTTTTAGATCTGTTTGCAGGAAGCGGTGCGATTGGAATTGAGGCATTGAGCAGAGGTGCGAAAGAGGCGTGCTTTGTGGATTCGGGAAGTGAAGCTGAAAGCTGTATCAAGGAAAACCTGAAGCATACGAAGTTGGAAGACAAAGCGACTGTATACAAGCAGGATGTTTTTGTTGCCCTGACCCGCATGGAATACCAGAAGAAATTTGATTTTGTCTTTATGGATCCACCTTATCACAAGGAGCTGGAGCAGAGAGTGCTGGAATATCTGACAACTTCATCGATCATTGATGATCAGTCTACGATCATATTCGAAGCTGCCATTGATACTGATCTTAGTTTTTTGGATTCACTTCCTTATGAAGTGATCAAAATCAAACAATACAAAACCAACATGCATGTGTTTGTTAAAAGGAGCCACTAAAATGAAAAGTGCTATTTATCCGGGAAGTTTTGATCCGGTTACCTATGGTCATCTGGACGTGATCAAAAGATCTGCCAATATATTCGATGAACTGACAGTATGTGTTTCTTATAATGTCATGAAGTCATCATTGTTTTCTGTAGAGGAACGTGTTAAAATGCTAAAAGAAGCGACAAAAGATTTACCAAATGTCAAAGTTGATTCTTTCAGTGGACTTACCATTGATTATGCTAAAGAAAAAAATGTACATGTGATCGTACGCGGACTGCGTGCTATTACAGATTTTGAATATGAGCTGCAGATTGCACAGACCAATCACAAGCTTTCGGGCGGTGAGCTGGATACCATGTTTTTGACGACTGCGCTCGAATATGCTTATTTAAGTTCATCATCTGTAAAAGAAATCGCTTATTTCAATGGAGATATTTCTCCCTGCGTACCTGATTTTGTAGCAAAAGAAATTTACAATAAATATCACGGAAATAATAAATAAAGGAGACTTGATATGAGCAGCAAAATGATGACCAGTAAAATCGAGCAGTTGATTGATGAAATTGAAGATTATATCGATAGTTGCAAGCCGGCCCTTTTTAATAACAACAATATTATCGTCAATAAGGAAGAAATTGATGAATTGCTGCGGGAACTCAGGATGACAACTCCGGAAGAGATCAAGCGTTGTCAGAAGATCATCAGCAATCAGGAGGCAATTATTGAAGATGCCAAACAAAAAGCAACCGGCCTGATCAATGATGCTACAGCCAAGACAAGCGAGCTTGTCAATCAGGAGGCTGTCACACAGCAGGCATACGGACAGGCAGAAGAAATTGTTGCCCTTGCCACCAAACAGGCACAGGAAATTGTGGATACAGCTACCAATGAAGCCAATCAGATGAGAGCTGCTGCCGTTCAGTATACAGACAGCCTGCTTGGCAATGTGGAAAAGATCATCAGCACATCACTGGAAGTCAATTCTGCAAAATATGAAAGTCTTATCACATCACTTACCGATTGCTACAATATCGTCACAGCAAACAGAGCTGAGCTTTACCCGGCAGAACCGGTTGATGACTCTGTTTTTGAAGAAGAAAACTAGATACATAAAAAGGTGATACATGTTATGCTGCATAAAATGATTTTATGCAGCATATATTTTTTCTTTGAAAAAGGACAGTCTCCGATCATATAAAAGGTCTGCAGATGGCAGGAAATACCGTTAAAGGCCAGTGCAATATGGGAAAGCCTGAAGGCAAGGGCGGGATTAAGATCCAAGGCCTTTATGGAAATAATACCACCCGAGATTTCTGACAGGCAGTGGATCAGTGTGGCCGGATAGCCGCTTAAAAAGACGGATACGGCAGCCATCAGCATATTGCAAAAGATCATGTAGCCTCCGAGTATTCCAATCTGGGACAGGCTTCTTATGATATTTGTATGGATTCCTGTGATGATCATTTTAGGGGAATGAACCGGTTTAGTTGCATCTGCATGATCTGAGGGTGAGATAAAACGTTCTTTTCCATACAGGGTGTAGCGTAATAGCAGGCCATATAGCAGAGGAATGGCATATAGGATGCAAATGCCCTTTAGCCGGAGGGCTTTTGGATAGACATTTCCGCAAATAAAGGAAAGATAATAAGCAGGACCGAAATTATTGCAGAAGCTAAGCAAATATTCGGCTTCTTTTTTTGTCAGGTTATTTTTCTGAAACTCATATGAGACAATTTTAGCGCCCATCGGAAAGCCGCATAAAAAACCCATGATAAGAGTATAGATTCCGGCATCTGAAATACGGAACAGAGGTTTTAAAATACAGGAAAATGGTTTTACCAAGAGCTTTTCAAGCCTTAGATCGATCATAAGACCGGACAGGATCATAAACGGCAGAAGAGCCGGCAGCATATGTTCATACCAGATATTAAGCCCTAAAAAGGCATATTGCTTGGTCTGGTCGGCATGCGACAATAGCAGGCCAAACAAGGTAATGGTAAGGATAGATATAATGAAGTTTTTTATAAAATTTTTCATAAAAAAACCCACGGACAAACAAAATAGTATATACTAAAAGATATTATCAGATAAGGATTTTCATGCAAAAATATGCGTTTGGATAAATATTTGACAGATTGCGGAATAGATTCCAGAAGTAACTGCAAAAAGTATATCAGACAGGGGCGCGTGACGGTCAATGATCGTGTCGAGAAAAATGAGGCACGTCATGTGTCGGATGCGGACAATATCTGTTTTGACAACACACCGGTTGTTTTAAAAAGTGGACTATACCTGATGTTTTATAAACCGTCAGGCTGTGTCTGTGCCCTTCGTGATGCCATGCATCAGACAGTGATTGATTATTTTCCGGATGATTATAAAAAACGGCTTCTGATCGCGGGGCGTCTGGATAAGGATACTGAGGGAATCTTGTTTTTAACGGATGACGGAGCCTTTATCCACCATCTGATGTCTCCTAAAAAGCATGTTGATAAGACTTATTATTTTGAAGCCGAAGGAAGGCTTGATCCTCAGGCGGTGAAAATTGCCGCAAAAGGAATGGATATCGGCGATGATACGCCGCTTAAACCGGCAAAGCTTGAAATTCTTACCAATGATACGGTCAGATCAAGCGGGATTCTTACCATTTGTGAGGGGCGTTACCATCAGGTCAAACGAATGGTACACTTGCTTGGAGCGGAGGTGGTCCGTTTAAAACGGCTGGCCATAGGAAGCATCAGCCTGGATGAGGCACTTGAGCCTGGACAGTTCCGTGCGCTTACTGACAGCGAGCTGGAAGCTTTACATTATAAAATAGAAAAATAAAAAGAGAGAACGGATATGCCTTTTTTACCCATGACATTAGAGGAATGTCATCAACAAAATATAAATCAACCGGACTTTGTATATATCATCGGGGATGCCTATGTGGATCATCCGTCATTTGGCCATGCTATTATATCCCGTGTTTTGGAATCATTTGGATATACGGTTGGGATTATTTCGCAGCCGGACTGGAAGGATCCGGACAGTATAACGATCCTGGGAACGCCACGTCTTGGCTTTATTATTTCAGCCGGCAATATGGATTCCATGGTCAATCATTATTTTGTCAGCAAAAAGCGCAGGTCGACAGATGCTTATACTCCCGGTGGCGCACCCGGTAAAAGACCGGATCATGCAGCGGTTGTATATAGCAATCTTGTGAGGCAGCGTTTCAAGGATACCCCGATTATCCTTGGCGGAATCGAAGCGAGTCTGCGAAGGATGGCGCATTATGATTACTGGTCCGATTCCTTAAAAAGATCCATCCTTTTAGATAGTGGCGCTGACCTGATTTCATATGGAATGGGTGAAAAATCCATTGTTGAAATAGCTGATGCCCTAAACAGTGGAATGGACGTCAGGGATATCACGTTTATCAGAGGTACGGTTTACAAGGCCAGAAGTATCGAGCAGGTCTGTGATGGTGTTGTGCTGCCGACCTATATGGATATGAAGGAGGACAAGCTTTTTTATGCCAAATCCTTTGCACTTCAGTATGAAAATACCGATCCATATGTCGGAAAGCCTCTGATCGAGGAATATGAGCATCAGGTTTATGTGATTCAGAATCCGCCGTCATTTCCGCTTAGCACTATGGAAATGGATGATGTATACGCGCTTCCCTATATGCGCCGTGCGCATCCGTCCTATGATGCTCTTGGAGGAGTACCGGCCACAAAAGAGATACAGTTTTCCCTGATCAGCAACCGTGGCTGCTTTGGAGGCTGCAATTTCTGTGCACTGACGTTTCATCAGGGGCGTATTGTACAGGTGCGCAGCCATGAATCGATTATAGAAGAAGCAAAGCTTATGACAGAGGATCCGGATTTTAAGGGATATATCCATGATGTTGGCGGACCGACTGCCAATTTCCGCGCTCCGTCATGTCAGAAACAGTTAAAATACGGCGTCTGCAAAAATAAACAGTGTCTGTTTCCAAAGCCCTGTGAAAATCTGATCGCCGATCAGAGCGACTATGTTGTGCTTCTTCGAAAGCTGCGAAAGCTCCCACGGGTCAGAAAAGTATTTATCCGTTCCGGTATCCGGTTTGATTATCTGTTAGCTGATTCGGATGATACATTTTTTCATGAGCTTTTGGATTACCATGTCAGCGGCCAGTTAAAGGTGGCTCCCGAGCATATCTGTGACGCGGTGTTAAAACGGATGGGCAAGCCGGAAAACGCTGTTTATGAGCGCTTTATGAAAAAATACGAGGATTACAACAGAAAGATTGGCAAAAAACAGTATCTGGTGCCGTATCTGATGTCCTCCCATCCGGGTTCCACGCTCAAGGAGGCGGTAGCGCTTGCCGAGTACATCCGGGATCTTGGCTATATGCCACAGCAGGTACAGGATTTTTATCCGACGCCGTCTACCATGTCCACGGTCATGTATTATACCGGTGTGGATCCAAGGGATATGAAGCCTGTATATGTGGTCAAAAATCCGCATGAAAAAGCATTGCAGAGGGCGCTGATCCAATATAAAAATCCGGAGAATTATGAACTGGTAAAAGAGGCACTTGTAAAAGCACACAGAGAAGATCTGATCGGTTTTGGAAAGGAATGTCTGATACCGCCCAGAAAAATACAAAAAAAGCCACAGGCAGCGTCTGGTAAGAAGGGCATAAAAAACGACAACAGGAGAAGACGAAATGAAAAAAATAAAAAAAGGTGAGTTTGCCTATTACAACCACAAAAGAAAAACAATGATCATTCTGACAATCTTATACTTTGCAATATCCATCGCACTTTATGTGACCGGCTATGCGACGACCGGAAGCAATAAAAATCTCTTGACGATCGTTGCTGTTCTGGGGATGCTGCCGGCAAGTAAAAGCGCCGTGGAAATGATCATGTATATCCGGTATCACGGCTGTAGCGAGGAGCAATATGATCTTTTACATGAGGCTGCAGACCCGTTTGTACATGCATACGGTCTTGTCATGACGACCTACAAAAAGAATTTTGAGGTGGCATCCTGTATTGTCAAAAACGGATATGTGTATGCTTACCTTACCAACCACCATGATTCCGTTGATGAGCTGCAAAAGCATATGAGTGACATGATCCGCCAGAACGGACTTAAGGGAACTGCCGGAGTTTTTGTCAAAACAGAGGATTACTGTAACCGTTTACAGGAAATACAGAAAAAAGAAGATGAGGATCAGGCAAATGATAAGGCTCTGTTAGAGCTGATGCTTCAGTTGTCATTATAAAACATGAAAGAATTTGTGATCAAATCCAATGAATCCGGGCAGCGTCTGGACAAATTTCTTGGCAAGGTCTTATCGGAAGCCTCCATGGGCTTTATTTATAAGATGCTACGCAAAAAAAACTTTACGCTCAATGATAAAAAGGCTGACGGAAAGGAAATCCTTGCGCAGGGAGATTGTGTAAAGCTGTTTTTATCGGATGAAACATTTGGAAAGTTCAGTAAAATAGATATGATAAAGGATCAGGCTGATAAAAGTTATCCAAGGGTAACTAAAGAGGATCTGGAGAAGCTGTCGTTAGCAATCGTTTATGAGGATCCGGATATCCTGATTTTCAATAAGCCGGCCGGTATGCTTTCCCAGAAATCCGAAAAAGATGATATATCGGTCAATGAATATCTGATCGGTTATATGCTTACCACGCGGCAGATCACAAGGGAGGAGCTTGCAACCTTTAAGCCATCGATCGCCAATCGTTTAGACCGCAATACAACCGGTGCGATTTTGTGTGGGAAATCTCTGACCGGACTGCAGTTTCTTGCTGAAGCGTTAAAGCATAGAACCATGCACAAATATTACCGGACGATCGTATGTGGAAAAATCGATCATCCGATGCTGTTGGACGGCTCCTTATCAAAGGATGAAAAAAAGAATCAGGTCAGGATAAGCCGTCAGACAGATACCGGGAAAAATACGATTCAGACCAAAATTGAACCGCTGCAGGTTTTTCATTATAAAAATTCTGAATATACAGAAATACAGGTGGAGCTGATCACCGGAAAGACTCATCAGATACGAGCACACCTTTCAAGCATCGGACATCCGCTTTTGGGGGATACCAAATATATGCGGGACGGTTTGGATAATCGTTTCCGGGGACTTCGACACCAGCTGCTTCATTCTTACAGGATGTGTTTTGAAGAAAGCAGACCTGATTCAAATGAAAAATTTGCTTATCTGGGAGGAAAGACTTTTTATGCAAAGCTTCCGGATGGATATCAGAAAATATTGAGGATAATGCAAAATGGGAACATGGAATAGCAGGGGACTTCGCGGCTCGGCTTTGGAAGAAATGATCAACCGTACAAATGAAAAATACCGGGAAAGCGGACTGGCATTGATCCAGAAAGTACCCACACCGATCACACCGATCAAAATTGACCGGCAGTCCAGACATATTACACTGGCGTATTTTGATCAGAAATCCACGGTTGACTATATTGGAGCGGTCCAGGGCATTCCGATCTGTTTTGATGCCAAGGAATGTGCGGTGGATACCTTTGTTTTGCAAAATATACATCCGCATCAGGTTGCCTTTATGGAGGATTTTGAAAAGCAGGATGGCATTGCTTTTTTTCTGATCCATTTTACACACAGGGATGTTTTATATTATCTGCCGTTCAGGCATCTGCAGAAATTCTGGCAGAGAGCGCAGAATGGAGGCCGGAAAAGCTTCCGCTTTGATGAACTGGATTTATCCTATACAATTTCATCAAGGGCAGGTCTTTTAGTACCTTATCTGGATGTAGTACAGAAAGATCTCAATGACCGGGACGATGGACATTAGGATGTTTTTTAGGCTGCCTGATAAATAGATTGACAAATAAATAAAAATTCAGTATACTTAAAAACGCATTAGCGTGTTAGCGAATTAGCACTTTAATTCATAAAAGTAAACACAGGAAGGATTTATAAAATCATGAAAAAAGTTGTACATACCCCGGAGGGTGTCAGAGATATATATGGCAACGAATGTCAGAGAAAGCATTATCTGCAAAACCGGATACATGACAATTTCCGATGCTTCGGCTATCAGGATATTGAGACACCGACGTTTGAGTTTTTTGATGTTTTTGGCAAGGAGACCGGTACAACGACCAGCAGGGAATTGTACAAGTTTTTTGATAAAGAAGGCAATACGCTGGTTTTAAGACCTGATTTTACGCCTTCAATCGGCCGCTGTGCTGCCAAATATTTTATGGAAGAATCCATGCCGGTACGTCTGACCTATCTTGGAAATACATATACCAATACTTCTAATCTTCAGGGTAAATTAAAAGAGACAACCCAGATGGGCGTGGAGCTTATCGGGGATGCATCTGTCATGGCTGATGCAGAGATGATCCATCTGGCGGTTTCATCCTTAAAGGCTGCCGGATTATCCGATTTCCAGATCAGTATCGGCGAGATTGATTTCTTTAAGGGAATCTGCAAAGAGCTTCAGTTGGACGAAGAGACAGAAATGGATTTGAGGGAAAATATATCCAATAAAAATTATTTTGGTGCAGAGGAATTATTGACTGGCAAAAATCTTTCCAAAAATCAGATAGATACTATTTTAAAGATCACTGAGCTGTTTGGCTCCTATGAGATTCTGCAGGAAGCCAGGGAGCTTGTCAACAACGAGCAGAGCCAAAGCTCTATAGACCGTCTGATGCAGTTATATGAACTGTTAAAGGTATATGAGGATGAAAAATATATTTCCTTTGACCTGGGATTGGTCAGCAAGTATCATTATTATACCGGTATTATTTTTAAGGGCTATACCTATGGAACCGGTGATGCGATCGTGACAGGCGGACGTTATGATTCTCTGTTGTCTTATTTTGGCAAAAATTCTGCATCCATTGGGTTCGTGATCAATGTGGACGGTCTGATGCAGGCAATGGCATCCAGAAAGCTGTTTCCGGATGTTTCGCATAAGCTGACTCTTGTTGTATATGAAGCAGGTTGTGAGTATGATGCCATCCGTTATGCCAAGGAGCTTCGATCCTTAAAGAAAAACTGCGAGCTGCATCTTTTAAGCGAAGAGCATGACGAAGCATTTTATCTTGCATATGCAAAGCAGCAGTCGCAGACAAGCATTGTGAAATTATCATCAAAGGGAATGAAAGAGCTGTACAAGGCCTAGGAGAATATTATGAGTGAAGATATGAGATACATAACATTTGCCCTCGGAAAGGGCCGTCTTGCCAACAAGACACTGGATTTACTGGAAAAGATCGGTATTTACTGTGAAGAAATGAAGGATAAAGATACCCGTAAGCTGATCTTTGTCAATGAAGAATTAAAATTAAAGTTTTTCCTTGCCAAGGGACCGGATGTTCCGACCTATGTAGAATATGGCGCTGCCGATATCGGTGTTGTCGGAAAGGATACTTTATTAGAGGAAGGCAGACGGGCTTATGAGGTGCTGGATTTAGGCTTTGGTAAATGCCGGATGTGCGTCTGCGGACCGGAGAGCGCGAGAGAACTGCTGCAGCACCATGAGATGATCCGTGTGGCAAGCAAATACCCTAAGATCGCCAAGGATTATTTTTACAATAAAAAGCACCAGACGGTTGACATCATCAAATTAAACGGCTCGGTAGAGCTTGGACCGATCGTCGGACTTTCCGATGTCATTGTGGATATTGTGGAGACCGGTTCGACCCTAAAGGAAAACGGACTGGTGGTACTTGAGGAAATCTGTCCTTTATCTGCCCGCATGATCGTCAATCAGGTGAGCATGAAGATGGAATCGGAAAGGATCAAGGATATTATCCACCGTTTGAGAGAACAGTTATAATCAATTAATGTTACTATATTTATGGAAGATGAAGGGGTAAATTTATGAAACGAACAGCTTCAATTAACCGTACAACGAAGGAAACTGATATCGCTTTAACCTTGGATCTGGATGGAAGCGGCTCCTATCAGATTGAGACCGGCATCGGCTTTTTTGACCATATGTTATCCGGCTTTGCCAAGCATGGATATTTTGATCTTCAGTTAAAGGCAACCGGGGATTTATATGTTGACGGACACCACACCGTAGAGGACTGCGGCATTGTTCTTGGCAATGCGATCGCCAAAGCAGTCGGAGACAAAAAGGGAATTAACAGGTACGGTTATTTTGTACTTCCCATGGATGAAGCACTGATCGTGTGCGCAGTAGATTTGTGCGGCAGACCGTATTATTCCTCTGATGTGGTATTTCAGTGTGAAAAAATAGGAGATATGGATACACAGCTTGTAAAAGAGTTTTTCTATTCTGTTTCTTATGCGGCCGGTATGAACTTACACTTCAAAATGTTAGTCGGTGCTAACGATCATCACATTTGTGAAGCTATGTTTAAGGCATTCGGCAAGGCTCTGGATATGGCTGTATCCTATGAACCGCGCTGCAAGGATGTGCCGAGTACAAAAGGAGCTTTGGAGTGATGGATATGAGTGAAAACAATGCTAAGATGATGCCGGCATCCGCAGAAGGGATCGGGGCATTCAAGCCGATTTTATCTTTTGGTGAATTGAAAAAGGGTGCAGACGGACTTGTCTGTGTGGTTGTACAGGATGGCGATACCGATGAAGTACTGATGGTAGCCTATATGAATGAAGAAGCCTACAATATGACCTGCGAGACCGGCAGGATGACTTATTACAGCCGCAGCCGGAATGAGCTGTGGATCAAGGGAATGACAAGCGGGCATTTCCAGTATATTAAGAGTATTATGATCGATTGTGACAATGATACGATCTTAGCTAAAGTCAAACAGGTAGGAGCAGCCTGCCATACCGGCAATCATTCCTGCTTTTACCGAAGCCTTGTTGCAGGCAATGACCAAAATCCTGTATAAGCCTACATATTTTCAGCCTGTCTGAATATGATTATAACAATTAATCATTCATTCAGGAGTTTTGATGTCTATGTATGAGACTAAAAAAGCAGATGCCCCGGACGGGCGTATGGAAAAAATACTGAGGCTTAAGGAGTTTGAAAAAAACAATCATATACACATGAATTCCATTTCCGATATCATGGGATATGAAAGAAGCCGTGATAGTGTATATGATACGGATGGACAGATCAATACAGACATATCAAAGAATCAGACGAAAGAAGGCTTTTTATGCCTGAAATTCCGTCTGATTTTTTGTGTAGGTGTGCTGCTTTTATTTATTGCGGACCGTTATGTTGTAAAACAGATTCCGGTTAGTGTATATCAGTCTTTTGATAAAGCCGTACAGACGGATTATTCCGTCTCTGTAATTGATTTTATGGAAAAATTACCGTATACTTTAAGTTATGAGAAAACTAGCATTAAATGATGAAATATTATTAACAATCGACAAGCCGGCACGTTACATCGGTGGCGAGGTCAACTCCGTTATGAAGGAGAACAAAGAAGAGTTGATCCGTTTTGCAATGTGTTTTCCGGATGTTTATGAAATCGGTATGTCACATCTTGGCATACAGATATTATATGATCTGTTAAATTCCTACAAGGATGTCTGGTGTGAGCGTGTATACTCTCCGTGGACGGATTTAGATGCCATTATGCGAAAGGAACAGATTCCGTTATTTGCCCTGGAAAGCCAGGATCCGGTCTGTGATTTTGATTTCCTTGGTATCACACTTCAGTATGAGATGTGCTATACCAATGTTTTGCAGGTTCTGGATCTGTCTGGTATTCCCATCTATGCAAAGGACCGGAATAGTGAACATCCTATCGTCATTGGCGGAGGGCCCTGTGCCTACAATCCCGAGCCGATCGCAGATTTCTTTGATTTATTTTATATTGGTGAAGGAGAAACCCAGTATCGGGCTTTGATCGATCTATACAAGGAATGTAAAAGCAATCATGAAGACCGGATGGAGTTTCTGCACAAGGCAGCTAAGCTTCCCGGCATATATTGCCCCCTGTTTTATGAGGTGACATATCATGCGGATGGTACGATACAGTCCTTTGAGCCTGTATATGATAATATCCCAAGGAATATCATGAAAGAGATTGTCCGGGATGTCAATGATGTTTCCTATCCGAAAAAGCCTGTGGTGCCCTTTATTAAGGTGACGCAGGATCGTGTGGTGCTGGAGATCCAGAGAGGCTGTATCCGAGGGTGCAGATTTTGTCAGGCGGGACAGCTCTATCGTCCTGTGCGCGAGCGCTCGATTGATTATCTCAAGGAATATGCCGTTGATATGATCGACAATACCGGACATGAGGAGATCTCATTGAGCTCATTAAGCTCCAGTGACTACTCCATGCTTCCGGAGTTTATGGATTTTCTGATCGAAGAATGCAAGGACAGACATGTCAATATCTCCCTTCCGTCGCTTCGCATCGATGCCTTTTCTCTGGATGTTATGAGCAAGGTGCAGGATGTCAAAAAGAGCAGCCTTACCTTTGCTCCCGAAGCCGGAACGCAGCGTATGCGCAATGTGATCAATAAGGGGTTGACCGAAGAAGTCATTTTAAACGGATCAAGACTTGCCTTTGAAGGCGGATGGAATAAGGTCAAGCTTTATTTTATGCTGGGACTGCCTACGGAAACACTTCAGGATGTCAGAGGAATTGCCGAGCTTGCCAATGAAGTTGCAAGAGTGTATTATGAGACGGTTCCCAAGGAGAAGCGCAACGGACGCGTTCAGATCACGATCAGTACTTCGTTTTTTATTCCCAAGCCCTTTACCCCCTTCCAGTGGGCTTCTATGGGTACGGAGGAGGAGTTTTTGGACAAGGCGCATACGGTAAAGGAAACCGTTGTTTCACAGCTCAATCAAAAGAGTATCCGTTATATATACCATGAAGCTGATGTTTCCGTCTTAGAGGGTGTTTTTGCCAGAGGTGACAGAAAGATCTGTGATGTGATCTATAAGGCTTATCAAAAAGGCTGTATCTTTGATGCCTGGAATGAATATTTCAAAAAGGAGCTTTGGCTGGAAGCCTTTGAAGAATGTGGTGTCCCGGTAGATTTCTATACTACAAGAGAGCGTGAAGATGATGAAATCTTTCCGTGGGATTTTATCAGTTGTGGCGTAAACCGGGAATTTCTGCTGCGTGAGTGGCACAATGCCAAAAAAGAGTCCGTGACACCCAACTGCAAAATGCAGTGTCAGGGCTGCGGTGCGGCAAGATTCCAGACGGGCATCTGCTTTGAACCGCGCGACTGATTATGTGATTTATGAAGTAGAAAATTTTAAAGCTGGAAGTTTTAAAATAATAATTTTTAAAGTAGAATTTTCTGAAGCGGGATTTTTAAAGCTGAAAGTATTAAAAAATAATTGACAGAAAGAACAATGTATGAAATACAGAATTAAATTTTCCAAATACAATTCCATGATCTTTATCGGACATCTGGATATGATGCGGTATTTTCAGAAGGCGATCCGCAGGGCGCAGGTCCCGATTGCCTATTCTACCGGATATAGTCCGCATCAGATCATGTCTTTTGCTGCGCCCCTGGGCGTCGGTCTGTACAGCAACGGTGAATATGCCGACCTGGAGCTGACACAGGAAATCGGGACAGCTGAATGCAGAGAAAAGTTGCAAAAGGCGATGGTTGACGGTGTTGATATCTTATCGGTAAAGGTGTTGCCAAAGGATGCCGGAAACGCCATGGCAAGTGTGGCTGCCGCCGGATACACGGTAAAGATCCGCAGTGGACATGAAAGAGCCGGTTTTGATTTTACAAAGGCATTTTCGGATTTTATGTCCCGGGATGAGATCATGATCGAAAAAGAAACTAAAAAGAGCACGAAAATGCTCAACCTTAAAGATTTTATTTTCGATTATAAGACCGACGGACAGGAAATCTATCTTTTGGTAGATGCCAGCAGCAGCGGAAATATCAAGCCCTCGCTGGTTATGGAGGCTTATTATCAGTTCCTGCATTTACAGCCTGAACCGTTTGAATTTGTTGTGACAAGGGAAGAAACC
Source organism: uncultured Lachnospiraceae bacterium (assembly GCA_900549665.1). GTDB lineage: Bacteria > Bacillota > Clostridia > Lachnospirales > Lachnospiraceae > UBA2882. The sequence continues at coordinate 34,202 of URPH01000004.1, forward strand.
TATACGCGTGACCAGAATGGTCAATTGGTATCCCTGGATTCGGTCGGAGATGATTTATAACATGGGTGAACAGATTGTAATAACGGAAATCGGCGGGATACGAGGCTTTTTTGTCATCAGGGACAATTTATTAAAAATTGCGGATTTTTGTACACCTCAGAGCCGGATTCCGGGCAAGATATATGTGGGGCATGTATCCAATGTAGCGGCCAATCTCAACGCGGCATTTGTGGAATACGAAAAAGGAAAAAAAGGTTTTTTGCCACTTGATAAAAAACGCAACCATATAGAAAATATCAAAAACGGAAACACGGTTCCGGTCCAGATCAAGACGGCTCCGTTAAAAACCAAGGATGCGGTTTTATCGGCTGAGCTGTCCGTTTCCGGATTGTACTGTGTTGTCACAGATACACCGGGAGAGATACATTTTTCCAAAAAGATTACTTCATCAAAAAAGGAAATATTAAAGTCTCTGATCATGGATGTTGTGTCACCTTCTTTTACCTATATCATAAGGTCCAATGTCATGGCACTTGCGGATGGTGATCTGGCATTGCTTTTGGCGGAAATCAAAAACCTTACGGAAAGAATGCGTGAGATTGTCTTAAAAAGCACGACACGTACCTGCTTTAGCTGTATATATGAACAATCCTTCTTTTTGACGGATTTCTTGTCAAAGACCGACTTTTTGCAAGTTGATGAGATTGTGACCGATTCAGCGGAAGAATATCAGTATCTGCAGTCCATGCTGCCGCAAAAATTATCAGAGGCAGTGCGTCTTTATTCGGATGATAGGATTTCCTTAGCGCTGATCTATGAAATAAAAGCAAGACTGCATCAGATGATTTCCAAGAAGGTATGGCTTAAATCAGGCGGTTATCTGATCGTGGAAATGACAGAAGCACTGACGGTTATTGATGTCAACTCCGGAAAAAATGAAAAAAAGATCAGTAAGGCCGCATTGGCTTTAGAGACCAACATGGAAGCTTCTGATCTGATCCCGTATCTTTTATCTGTTAATAATATCAGCGGAATTGTCATCGTTGACTTTATTAATGCCAGGTCAAAGGATGAAGAAGAACTGTTTTTGAAACGTCTCAAAAAGAGACTTAGTGAAGATCCGTGCAAGGCAGATGTCGTGGATATTACGGCATTGGGACTGGTGGAGATCACGAGGCAGAAAAAAGACATCCTGCTTTCAGCAAAATTAAAAGAGGCTTCATTATATGAAATTATTGCGCATTGAAAATAAAGAGTCCGGCAGGTATCTGAAAAAATATGAACTTGTCTATGAAAATAAAGCCGGAAACGAAAAGCATTATGAAATTGTCAGTCATCATGAGATCACAAAGCCGGAGGATTTAGGTACGATGACAAGCGGTATATCCATGGTTGTCATTAAGGACGGCGGTATGCTTTTATTAAAAGAGTTCCGGATGGGTGTAAACCGCGAAATCTACAATTTATGTGCCGGCATGATCGAAAAGGATGAGACGATCGAAGCGTGCATTCAAAGAGAATTGTATGAGGAGACCGGTCTTAGCGTAAAACGGATCATAGATATTCTGCCGCCGTCCTTTGCAGCGGTAGCCATATCTGATATCAAAAACAGGCTTGTGATCTTAGAGGCCGAAGGGGAATTTTCCGACCATACTTCAGCCAATGAAAAGATCCAGGCGGCCTTTTACAATAAAAAAGAATGTGAAGAGCTCTTACGGACGGCTGAGTTTTCTTCCAGATGTCAGGCTATGGTATATTTCTTTGCAAAAAATGCGTTTGATGTGCTTGACAAATAAGGCAGGTGCATGGTAGTATACTATGGTATGCCGCATGACTAGGTATAAGTGTGTCTATATGATACCACCAAAGTCAGCGAGTAATTAGTAGGAGGTGCCTTATGTACGCAATTATTGCAACAGGTGGAAAACAGTACAAAGTTTCTGAAGGTGACATCGTTAAAGTAGAAAAATTAGATGTTGAAGATGGCAGTACTGTTACATTTGACCAGGTTCTTGCAGTAAGTGATAACGGCTTAAAGGTTGGCGCTGACGTTGCTTCATCTACAGTTACAGCAACTGTTATGGGTCAGGGTAAAGCTAAGAAAGTTATCGTTTACAAGTATAAGAGAAAATCAGGTTATCACAAGAAAAACGGTCATAGACAAGCATACACTCAGGTTAAAATTGAGAAAATTAATGCTTAATTTCAAGGTGGCGTAAATGACAGCCATAAAAATGTTTTGCGATGCGACGACCAAGGTTGTTGTGGGATTTGAAATATCCGGTCATGCCGGAAGTGCTGAATACGGTTCAGACATTGTCTGTGCATCCGTTTCGGTATTAGCGATCAATACGCAGAATGCGATTGAGAAGTTTTGTCAGGATCAATTCATTCAGGATTTTGATGACAGGACGGGCTATATGAAGTTTTGTATCAAAGGAACACCCACACATGATGCCAGTCTGCTTTTGGCAACCGCATATCTTGGCTTTGAAAATATCGCAGAAGAATATGATACTTTTGTTACTATGAAAATCAAGGAGGTGTAACACCATGTTAAAAATGAACCTTCAATTTTTCGCTCATAAAAAGGGTGTGGGCTCTACAAAGAACGGTAGAGATTCCGAGTCCAAAAGATTAGGTGCGAAAAGAGCTGACGGACAGTTTGTTAAAGCCGGAAACATTTTATATAGACAGCGTGGAACAAAAATTCATCCCGGTGTTAATGTTGGAATAGGCGGAGATGATACATTGTTCGCTTTAGTTGATGGCGTTTTAAGATTCGAAAGAAAAGGAAGAGACAAAAAGCAGGCTTCCGTTTATCCGGTAGAAGACTAATTCGGTGAATCAAAGAGCTTCAAACCACGCGGTTTGGGGCTCTTTTTATTCTTTTAATTTGTTGTTTCAAAGATCAGAGGAGTTATTATGTTTGCAGACAGAGCTAAAATCTATGTACGAAGCGGAAAAGGCGGAGACGGACATGTATCCTTCCGTCGCGAAAAATACGTGCCAAACGGCGGTCCGGACGGCGGAGACGGTGGAGATGGCGGCAGCGTTATTTTTGAAATTGATGAGGGTCTCAATACACTTACGGATTTTAGACATGTCCGTAAATATTGTGCTGAGCATGGCGAGCAGGGCGGTAAAAGAAATTGCCGTGGCAAAAACGGACAGGATATTGTTATCAGAGTACCTGAAGGTACTGTCTTAAAGGATGAGGCAACCGGCAAGGTCATTGCGGATATGTCCGGAGATAACAGACGGGTTGTTTTACTGACCGGTGGAAAAGGCGGTAACGGAAACCAGCATTATGCGACCAGCACTATGCAGGCACCCAAATATGCACAGCCCGGCCAGCCTGCAAAAGAACTGAATATTTTAATGGAATTAAAAGTGATTGCGGATGTTGGTCTTGTTGGATATCCAAACGTCGGTAAATCCACATTGCTTAGCAGGGTGACAAATGCCAGACCAAAGGTTGCCAACTATCATTTTACAACCTTAAATCCACATCTTGGTGTGGTTGATATGGAAGGCGGCGGATTTGTCATAGCGGATATTCCCGGTTTGATCGAGGGGGCATCCGAAGGTGTCGGTCTTGGCCATGAATTTTTAAGACATATTGAGAGAACACGTGTCATCATTCATATGGTTGATGCGGCAGGAACTGAGGGACGAGATCCTATTGAGGATATTTATACCATCAACAAGGAGCTGGAAGCATACAATGCAGATCTGGCACACAGACCGCAGGTTATTGCCGCCAATAAGATTGATGCAATCTACGATGACGGAAATGACCCTGTCGCGGCTTTAAAGGCCGAATTTGAGCCTAAAGGCATTCCGGTGTTCCCAATATCGGGTGTGACAGGAAAAGGGCTTGATGAGCTTCTGTATGCGGTAAAAGGCATGCTTGATGAAATCAATGAACCACCGATCGTGTTTGATTCCGAATTCAACCCTGACGAAGTCATGGTATCCGGTAATGAACCATTTCAGGTGTTCTATGATGAAGATGAGGATGAATATGTGGTGGAAGGACCGCGTATCGAGAAAATGCTTGGCTATACCAATCTGGAAAGCGAAAAAGGCTTTGCATTTTTCCAGCGTTTTATGAAAGAAAACGAGATTCTGGACAAGCTTGAGGCACTAGGCATCAAAGAAGGCGATACCGTGCGGATGTATGGTTTAAAATTTGATTATTATAAATAATTAGGCGAAAGAGGAAAAATATATGACCAGTAAACAAAGAGCCTATTTAAAAGGACTTGCAATGAATATTGATCCGATCTTCCAGATTGGCAAATCCAGTCTGACACCGGAAGTGACCAATGCTGTATCGGAGGCATTTAATACACGGGAATTGGTTAAGATTGCTGTACTAAAAAACTGCATGGATGATCCGCGTGAGATTGCCTCGGCTATTGCAGAACGCACACATTCACAGGTCGTTCAGGTAATCGGCAAAAAGATTGTCTTATATAAAGAAAATAAAGATCATAAAAAAATCGAGCTCCCCAGATAAGAGGTGTGATTCATGGCTAAAATAGGATTGATGGGAGGAACCTTTGACCCCATCCACAATGGTCATATAGCTTTAGCAAAGCAGGCGCTTACGGAGTTTGGGCTGGATCGTATTCTGTTCATTCCCAATTACTGTCCATGGATGAAATCAGGACGCCGTATTGCGGATGCAAATGACCGGATTGACATGGTACAGGCCGCCATACAGGATGAACCCCAATTTGATCTTTCCTATATAGAAATAAATGCCGGAGGAAATTCCTACACCAGCAATACTGTGTTGCAGTTAAAAAAAGAACATCCGGAAGATACCTATTTTTTTATTCTTGGTGCGGATTCTCTTTTTACCATAGAGCAGTGGGTTCATCCGGAGATTATCTTTCAGTGTGTTACCATACTTGCGGCTGTACGGGATGACTGTGATTTAGAGGCTTTAAAAGCCCAGAAAGAGCATTTGACAGATAAATATCATGGAGATATCCGTCTGATGCATATGCAGCGGATTGAGATCTCATCTACCTATATCCGTGATCATTTTTATACCTCGGAAAATACCGGCAAAATGCTGCCGGCTCCGGTATGTCAGATCATAAAGGAAAGACAGTTATATCGTGATAGATAAAGGAGAGATTGTTTTGCAACCACTTTGTACGGATGATGAACAGTATAAAATCATCAGAAAGAAACTGAAGAAGGATTTAGAGCGAAAGAGATATGTCCATACCAAGGGCGTAGCGGCCACTGCTGTGTGTCTGGCTATGGCGTATGGTTATGATATGAAAAAGGCGTATCTGGCCGGATTGCTGCACGACAATGCCAAAAGCATTCCCACGGATGAAAAAAAGAAGCTATGTAAAAAATATATGATAGAACTCAATCCTGCAGAGGAAAAAAATCCGGAGCTGATACATGCCAAGCTTGGTGCATATCGGGCAAAGGATGTTTATCAGATTGATGATGAAGATATCCTTTCGGCCATTGCGTGTCATACGACCGGTAAACCAAAGATGAATACACTGGATAAGATTATTTATATTGCGGATTATATTGAGCCCGGCCGCAGACCGTTACCGATGCTTGATGAAATAAGAGCGGTTGCTTTTCAGAATCTGGATAAAGCCATGTACCTGATTTTAAAAAGTACCTTATCTTATCTGAACGATAAAAAATCGGATATCGATCAGATTACCCGGGAAACCTATGAATATTTTCAGCAGCTGCCGGATATACAATAAACAGAACAGAAAGGAAGAGTACCCTTTATGAAAGAAAATCAACTGACATCACGTGACATGGCGAAGGCCTGTGTCAATGCCCTTGAGGATAAAAAAGGAGAAGATATTACCATTTTAGATATTTCTGAAATCTCAACACTTGCAGACTATTTCATTATGGTATCCGGCTCCAACCGCAATCAGGTCCAGGCATTATGTGACAACGTAGAAGAGACACTTGGAAGAATGGGTGTTGAACGCAAACAATGTGAGGGATATGAAAGCGGAAACTGGATTCTGTTAGATTACCGTGATATTGTTGTGCATATATTTGATAAAGAAAACAGACTGTTTTATGATCTGGAACGTATCTGGCGTGACGGTAAGAAGATCGAGAAGCAGGAACTGTAAAAACAAATCATTTAAATGAAATGAAGAATTCAGAAATGATTTAAGAAAAAACTATCGATTTAGAAAAAACTATCCGGATACATTTATTATCTAAGCAGATGTATCCGGATAGTTTTTTAATAACTTATCTTGTAAACTTTGTTATAAAGTTGTATTAGCAAAGACGGAACACTCCGAATACCTTGCCCAAGATCTTGCAATCCTGTACGATAATAGGATCCATCGTATCATTTTCGGGCTGCAGACGGATATGGCCGTTTTCCTTATGAAATGTCTTGACAGTAGCAGAATCATCAACTAAAGCAACGACGATATCTCCATTGCGGACATTGCTGCATTGTTGTACAAAGATCTGGTCTCCATCGAAAATTCCGACATTGATCATGCTTTCGCCTTTTACCTTCAAGACAAAGGTATCGCCGGTTCCGGAAGGAATAAAATCTGCCGGAATAGGGAAATATCCCTCAATATTCTGTTGTGCAAAAATAGGCTGACCGGCAGCAACTGTGCCGATGATCGGAATGCTGGATGTCTCACGACGTACCATCTGAAAACCGTCATCAACAATTTCAATAGCGCGAGGCTTGGTAGGATCGCGACGAATATATCCATATTTTTCCAGCGTTTCCAGATGTGAGTGAACGGATGATGTAGATTTTAAATGTACGGCTTCACAAATTTCACGAACTGACGGAGGATACCCCTTAGTCAGAATTTCATCCTTCATAAAGTCCAATATCTGTTGCTGCTTATCTGAAATTTTTCTTTGATTCATAGAATTTCCCTCCTAAATGTATATCTAAATGAAATGATGTCAGGGTCAAAAAATAGAAAAGACACTTATATCATAAAAAATATCTTTGATGTGTTTTATAAATCAAGTATACCAGTTCCTGAGGAAAAAAGCAAACACATATTCCGAAAATTTGTTCGAATTTTGCTTGACAACGCAAACATTTGTTCTTATAATCAAGATATAGAACGGTTGTTCGTAACATTTGTTCGACCATAACGGATAGTTCTTTACAGATATTTATGATTTATACTGATGAGAAATGATTGCAGACTGGGAGATTATTGATTATGAGAAATGAGACTATGAGAGAAAGAAATTATTGCAGCGATTATACTAAAAGAAGCTGCCGGGATAAAAAAACAGCAAAGATTACAGCTAAAAAAAGAAGAGCACAGCAAATGAGAATAAAAGCTTTTTTCTCTGTTATGGCGATACTTTTTGTGGTAGTACTTGGTACATCGATGTTTTCACTTAAGACACGTGCTAATTCCTTAGAGGGAGCCAATGATTACAAGTATTATACTAATTACTGTATTGAGCCCGGAGAAAGCATCTGGAGTATTGCTGCGGATCATATAGACTATGCACATTATGACAGCATTCATCAGTATGCAAAAGAGATTCAGAAAATTAACAAAATCACTACGGATCATATTACCAATGGTACTTACATTATGCTTCCGTATTATGATGATGAATTAAAATGAAATCTATTTCATTTTGCTTTATAGGAATAATAATATTCAAATTATGTGGATATGATATCAGGGAAGGGTTAATGGTTTGTTTGTACAAGGAGACAGTAGATGACATTTTACATATGGATCTAACTATTCGCAAAACGTCTGTTTAACGAATAGTTAGTACAGGAAAGGCCCTTATAAACACTATTTCTTTATAATTTCATCCGAATCCAATACAATCGTAAATGGCCCATCATTCGTAAGGTTTACTTTCATATCTGCACCGAATATTCCGGTTTCCACATGTTTTACCATGGTTTTGCATTGAGCAATAATATATTCATACAATTTGTTTGCATGCTCCGGTTTACCTGCTTTTATAAATGACGGACGGTTACCGTGCCGGCAGTCTGCATACAGAGTGAATTGAGAAATCAATAATAGCTCTCCGGATATTTGTTCTAATGATAAATTGGTCTTGCCGTTTTCATCTTTAAAGATACGCAGATTTATCATTTTCTGGATCATTTTATCTGCAATGGCTACATCATCTTCATCGGAAACTCCAATAAAAACGACATACCCCTGATTGATTTTTCCTACAATCTGTTCATCAATGGTTACAGATGCATTAAGTACATTTTGTATTACAAATTTCATGTTTTATATATTATTCCTTTATGTTTTCGTCATTTTTGTTTTTATCGTCCGCATTGATCTTATCGGTATTATCGTCGGTATTATCAGTATTATAGGTATTATAGGTATTATCGGTATTATCAGATATTTCATTGGAATTCTTGTGTATCAATGCCAATATCTGCGATAAAAGGCTTTTCTTTTGCGCATTTTTAGCAGATTTTCTGGAATTACGTTTTTCTTCTTCCGTCAGGAAAATCATGGTATTATCTTCTGTTACTCTGTTTAGAAACTGGTATTCCAAAGTGTTGATCGGCATATTTTTAGCTATCAGACTGCGGTTGACTTTTCGGCGGAATGCAGCATAAATAAGTGCAAAAATCGGTACGCCGATAGCCATTCCGATAATGCCGAAATATGCTCCGAATAATGTAATGGAAAAAATAACCCAGAAGCTTGATAAACCGGTTGAGTCACCCAGGATTTTCGGTCCTAAGATATTGCCGTCAAAGGTCTGCAGTAAAATGATCAGGATCAGGAACTTGATACCGTTTAAGGGGTTGATCAATAGAATAATCAATACACTCGGAACTGCACCGATAAAAGGTCCGAAAAATGGAATGACATTGGTAACACCTATAATTACACTGATTAATACAGGATAATTGATATGAAGGAACTTCATTAAAAAGAAACATAAAAATCCAATAATTATGGAATCGATGATTTTACCGCTGACATAGGAGCCAAAGGTTTTGTTGGCGTATCTCATATCACTGATCAACTCATTGGCTCTTTTTTTGGAACAGAATGCGTAGATTATTTTTTTACTCTGTCCGGCAAACTGCTCTTTGCTGCACAATACATATACAGATACAATCAGACCAATGATCAGATTCCACATACCCTTAAGAACACCGATAAGACTTAATGATACCTCTTTTACAATGATATTCATCTGTGGAAGCAGGCTGTTGTTAAGCCAGCCGTTTAATTCATCTGAATAGGTATTAAGCATATTGTTGGCAAAGTCTTCGATGTCTTTGTTAATGGATAAGGTTGAATCAATCCATTTTTCAAGGTTATTAACATAGATTGGAAATTGCAAAACAATACTCTGGATACTGGATATCATTTCTTTTAATACAATGGAAAAGAAGATATACAGCAGGTATATGAATAAAAACAGGGTCAATAATACGGCAAGCCCACGGATACGTTTTTTGGTCTTTGAGGAGCCGGTATTGATTTTGCATTTTTGATAGATCGGAATCAGAATATAATTTTCAAAAAAAGAACAGATCGGGGTAAGTAAATATGCAAAAACAAGTCCGAATATGATAGGCGAACAGGTCTTTGACAAAGAAGAAAAAATCTGAAAAAATCTTGTCGGATGAAATACAATATAATAAAATACGATGGAAGCTGCAAGCACACAAAATGCAGTAATCCCCCAGTAGATATATTTTTTATCCCATTGAAATTTCAAGGTAACTGAACCTCCAATCTTAGTCTTATGCTTATCCTGAACATGAAAAATCCGCTGATTTAATACGCGCAAACCACTGTTTTCTCATGTATGGCGGATGTTGTCCCGAGTTCAAAAGTCTTATCGAACAGATACGAACGATTTTTGAACTTTTGATCCTGATTATCATCTAAAATTATAGCATATGCCATTTTGAAATACCAGAAATCATATCAATTTCTTTATAATAATTAAACATACTTTGTAATTTTATTGTATAATAAATAATAGAAAGTAGCGATTTAAGCAGTAGATCAGCGGATTTCTCATATCAGATTTACAATGTCGTTTATGGAGATGATAACAATATGAATCCTGCTCATGACAATTATCATGAAAAGATCAAGATTGATCAGACGTTAAAATTACGCGAGACCATGGACACTCTTCCACGCTTCTGCCGTTCTTTTTTCATTGGAGTGGACAATTCCATGTCTGCACGAACTAAGCTGGGCTATGCGTTTGATCTGCGTATTTTTTTTGAGTTTTTAAAAGAGTCCAATCCCACCTTGCGCAATCAGGATATCACGGAGTTTCGCATTGAACTTTTAGATGAGATAAAAAAAGATGATATTGAGGAATATCTGGAATATCTGACCTGTTATGAAAAGGATGGTCATGTATATACCAATGATGAACTGGGGAAATCCCGGAAGCTGGCCTCTTTAAGAAGTTTTTATAATTTCTTTTATCAATCCGAAAAGATTAAGACCAATCCGGCTTCTATGGTAAAGGCACCCAAAAAGCACGAAAAAGAAATTATCAGACTGGATCCCAATGAGGTAGCTATCCTGCTTGAAGCTGTTGAAAATGGGGAAAATCTGACGAAAAATGAACTTCGATATCATAACAAGACCAAGATTCGTGATCTGGCAATTCTGACACTTTTACTTGGTACCGGGATCCGTGTTTCCGAATGTGTCGGTCTTAACATTCAAGATGTGGATTTTGACAACTGCGGTATTATTGTGCAGAGAAAAGGTGGTTACCGTTCTGTTGTATATTTCGGTGATGAGGTTGAGAAAGCTCTGAGGAACTATATGGCTCAACGTACGGAAATCATCCCGATGACCGGTCATGAGGATGCCCTCTTTTTATCTATGCAGAATAAGCGAATCACGGTACGTGCTATCGAAAATCTGGTCAAAAAATATGCGTCCAGAGTTACCTCGTTAAAGAAAATTACTCCGCACAAGCTCAGGAGTACTTATGGCACCAGTCTTTATCAGGAAACCGGGGATATTTATCTGGTAGCCGATGTGCTTGGTCACAAAAGTGTAGAGACAACCCGTAAGCATTATGCAGCTCAATCCGATGCAAGGCGAAGGATGGCAAGAAATGCCGTTAAATTGCGCTCTGACAGTGAGTGATGATACTAAATAATAACCAAAATTAGAAGGCTGAAATCATAACAAATTTAAAAATAATAAAAAGCCGATATCTTATATACAGAAATCAGACTGGATAATGGATATCGGCTTATATATACTATTTTATTTATCGCAGATCATTTATAACAGATTATCATTTGGTCTCAAAATCTGTAATAAATTGTTTGATCAGATTGACGGAACCTTCAATTCCCAAAATAGAACTATTGATGGATAAATCATAGGAATCTGCTCTGCCCCATTTTTTTGATGAATAATAGTTGTAATAGCTCTGTCTTTGTTTGTCTTTTTTGACGATCATATCTTTGGCTTTTGCTTCGCTTAAGTTATATTTTTTGACAATTCTTTCAACCTTACACGCTTCATTGCCGTGGATAAAGATATTTAAGCAGTTTTTATAATCGGATAATGCATAATCGGCACACCTGCCAACGATAACGCAGGGGCCTTCATCAGCTATTTTTTTAATTGCGTCAAACTGTGCCAAAAAAACTTTCTGACTGATCGGCATATCTACCATAGCCGCTGAATTGTAACCAAAAGAATAGGTGTCCATGACCAGATTGTAAAGAAAACTGTTGGTAGGTCTCTCATCATGCATCTGAATCATTTCCTCACAATAGCCGCTTTCTTTTGCGGCACGTGTCAGTAATTCTTTATCATAAAATGGAATACCCAACTCCTTTGCAAGCCTTTCGCCAATTTCTCTTCCGCCAGAACCAAACTGTCTGCCAATTGTGATAATTGTATTCATATGTCCATACCCCGTTTCTGTTTGTAATATGTTGTTTTTGTCATTGCAAAAGATTAAAAACTTTTGCAATGACAAAAACATAAATAAGCAATCATTTTCAAAGAAAAATAGACTAAAAATGTTTTTGAGTATTGCTTCAATATATAGTATATTATATAAAAATTTCACACAAGATGCAAGAATTTACAGAAAATAAACTTTCTTTTATTTATTTATAAGACAGCAAATGATGGATGTAAATAAAAGTCAAAATCAAAAAATAAAGCCATACACAATCAATCGATCATGTATGGCTTTATATTTATTATCTTTTGTATTCAGCTATGTAATCTGTTGATCAGATGTACAATTAAGCTGCTTTCTTTTTATCTTTGGTCAGTGTCTGGATACCTTCAATAACAAGAACGATTGCAAGGATAACTAACAGTGCACCTAAGATAGCCTGTGCATAAGGACCCCAGTCAGCTCCGCCTGCTTTGATGATACCAATCTGGTTTTTGATTGTCAGGCATAATGAGCAGATTGTAACTACGATCATGAATGCCATAGGAATTAAGAACATCTTGTTGTTCTTTCCTACGTTTCCAAGCCATGTAGCAACAGCTAACAGACCGATACCTGCAAGTAACTGGTTGGCAGCACCGAATAATCCCCAGATCTTAGCATAACCTGTCATACCAAGTAAGATACCAAGTACAACTGTTAAGATGGTTGCAAAGTAAGGATTGACCATAACTTTCTTCCAGCCCTGTTTGATATCCTTGGGTGTCTGTCCGGGCTCAAGCCAGAACTCCTGGAACATGAAACGAGCAAGTCTTGTAGCTGTATCAAGTGATGTTAAGCAGAATGCTGAGTATGTTAATACTAACAGAGAGTATAAAATCTGGTAGCTTCCGGGAATAACATCATCGATCATATGAGCGATACCACCACCGAAGATAGCGGTTGCACCTGTTAAAGGTGAATCAGGATTAACTGCATTCCAGTGATATGCATATCCGATTGCGCAAAGTGTTAATACAGCAAGTACACATTCAAGTAACATTCCGCCGTATGCGATCGGTTTAGCATCCGTTTCTTTATCCAGCTGTTTAGATGTTGTACCGGATGAAACCAGTGAGTGGAAACCGGAAATAGCACCACATGCAACAGTTGTAAACAATACAGGGAATAAGTATTGTACACCATTTCCGTTATCTACAGCAAAGCCAGAGAAAGCCTGAAAATCTGTAAATGAAGGATGTGCTACAACAACACCGAATACTGCAACGATGAGCATTGCATAAAGTAAGAATGAGCTTAAGTAATCTCTGGGCTGTAATAAGATCCATACAGGTGTTACAGAAGCAATTGCGATATAAGCACCAACGATCCACATCCATGTCTTTGTAGAAAGATATAAAGGATGGAAGTTCATACCGATAGCCATAACTGCGATAATTGCAATTACACCAACAATAGATGCAACAAGCATCGGAGCATTACGACGGTATACAAAGAAACCGAAGGCAATAGCAACAACGATGAACAGTAAGGAAATCATTGCTACGGATGCAGGTGTTGCAGATTTAGCCATATCAACAGCTCCGCTTTCATCGTATACAGCACCAAATGTGGTTGCAACGATAGAGGCAAATGCAGCAACGACCAGGATTAGTGTTAAATATGAGAAAATGATAAAGAGTCTTTTGGCTCTTCTGCTCATATTTGCAGAAATAATTTCACCGATAGACTGTCCTTTATGACGAAGTGATGCAAATAAGGCACCAAAGTCATGGACACCACCGAAGAAAATACCTCCGACTAAGATCCAAAGTGCAACAGGCAGCCATCCAAACATAGCTGCACCGATTGGTCCGGTAATCGGGCCGGCACCGGCGATAGATGAGAAATGATGTCCCATCAATACGGGTGCTTTAGCAGGAACATAGTCAACACCATCTTCCATGCTGTGTGCGGGTGTTTCTTTTTGTGATCCATCACCAACACCCCACTGTTTGCACAGCCATCCGCCGTAGAAAATATATCCACATACAAGAATAGCAATACAAATGATTAAAAGTACTAACGAATTCATTATAGTCTCTCCTTCCTCTTTTTTGAATACAGTACTTTTTTCATAACTTTCACTACACTTCTTCCACTATAATTGGAATACAATTTATCTCCCTTAATCACATATAAAGCAGCTCTGTAATCCAGCCATCCATGTAATGAAAAATGAAAACTTTGGTAAATACGACACTTTTTCAATGCCTTAATGGCATCTTCATCCGCCTCATCCACGATGAAAACAGGCGTGATAAAAGTGTACATATGACCGGGACCGATGTTCATACGGCTCTTGCCATCTTCTAAAACAATGTCCCTGTATTGCTCAAATAACTCTTTCGTCAGATGAGGAATATCAATAATGTATAAAAATTCTTCACTGTCTGAAGACCACAATTCGGCTTTCTGGACCAGAACATATTTTTGTGAATGCTCAAAAAAATCACAGCGGGCTGTGATCATACCATGCTCACCATTGAACATATTGACATTATAATAAGCTGTATAACTGTCCAGTAATCTGTCGATTGCAGTTTCGCGAGTATATATCAAAATGTAATCTCCTTCATTTTAACACTTTAAAGCAACCTTATAAATTATAATCTCAGAATATCGCAGATTCAAGTTTTTTTTGAAATTTTTACGCAAAAAAGCTAATAATGTGTAATATTTCAACGTGTTTAAGCAATTTAAAATAAATTCATCGGAGTATTAAGACAAAATATCCAGCAAATGAGAAAAATACTCCGGCAACGGAGCTTCAAACTCCATATACTGATTGGTTATCGGATGTATAAAACCAATGATCATGGCATGCAGACACTGTCCCTGCAGATGAAATTTGGATGGACGTACGCCATATATTTCATCACCAAGCAAGGGGTGCCCGATGGAAGTCATGTGTACACGGATCTGGTGTGTCCTGCCGGTTTCAAGCCGGCATTCAATATAAGAATAACCCTCAAACTGCTGTAAAACACGATAATGTGTCACAGCACTTTTACCATTCTTATAATTAACAGCCATTTTTTTACGATCTTTTTCATCACGTCCGATCGGAGCATCGATACTTCCTTCGGTGTTATCAAAATTGCCATATACAATGGCACGATATTTTCTGGTAATGGAATGCTCTTTTAACTGGTCTGCAATGCTGTTGTGAGCCTTTTCGGTTTTGCATACGATCAGAGAGCCCGTAGTATCCTTATCAATCCGGTGTACGATACCGGGGCGGAATACGCCGTTGATCCCGGATAACTGTCCTTTGCAATGATATAAAAGCCCATTTACCAGAGTACCGGTATAATGGCCGGCAGATGGATGGACTACCATGTTTTTGGGCTTATTGACAATTAAAAGATCGGTATCTTCATATAAAATATCCAACGGAATATCTTCAGGTGTGATTTCCGGTTCCATGCAGGGCGGTATACAGCATCGGATCAGATCACCTTCTTTTAGATGATAATTGGCCTTGATTACCTTATCATTTGCATAGGCGTTTCCATCCTTGATCATTTTCTGGATATAAGAACGGGACATATCTTTAAAATAGGCGGTAAGTACCTTATCAATGCGTTCGTCCTCATCCTCACCCGTAGCCTGAAAGGTTATGATTTCATCAGTCATTTTTTTGCAGCTCCCATTTTAAAAATGACAAATCAGATTCTTTTTTAAAGAATAAAATGTCCACAAATAATAATACAGTTCCGAGTGTGACAAAAATATCGGCAACGTTGAAAATAGGGAAATCAATCAGGATAATGTAAATAAAATCGGTAACATAATCCTGAGTAATACGGTCAATCATATTTCCAATTCCACCAGCAGCAATCAGACACAGAAAAACATGCCAGATAAAATATTTCTTTTTGTCGGGCAGTTTGATCAATACATAGAAAATTGCTGTCAGCATGATCAAAGCAATAAATATAAATAACAGCTTTTTATTTTGCAGCATTCCAAATGCAGCTCCTCTGTTTTCAAGATAGCGGAACTGTAATACATTTTGAATCAATATGATAGGATCCTGGTCCTTTAAATGAATGACCGCCAAATGCTTTGTCACCTGATCTGCAACAACCAGTATGGCCATAGCCAGTATGTCCAGTAAAATTTGAATATATTTTTTCATTTATGCCTTCATATCCTCTTCTGTAAAATGAATTTCTTTTAATGCAGCAAGCATTTCCTCATCAGTTACAGTCATATCGACAATACCCTTCCCAACCTTTTTTAAGAGAATGAATCGGATACCGTGATTATCGGCTTTCTTGTCCGAATGTGTCAGTGCAACAATTTCCTCCGGATCAATATCCTCTATTGTAATAGGCAGGCAGAAAGGCACAAACATATCACGGATTTCATAATAATCGTCTGATGAGATCAGATCGCGTTTCCAGGAAATAAATGCAGCACAGATACAGCCGAGTGCAACGCATTCTCCATGAAGCAGCTTGAAATTTTTATATTTTTCTATAGCATGACCTAAAGTATGTCCAAAATTGAGCAATGCACGGTCGCCTTTTTCAAAGGGATCCTTTTCTACGATTTCTTTTTTGATCTGATTGGTCTTGTAGATCATTTCTTCCATATATTCGGGCTCACGCTGACAGATTTCATAAAAACTGTTGATCAGCCATTCATAAAATTTACCGTCTTTGATCAATGCAGATTTTAAAACCTCTGCCATACCGGCAAAATACTGTCTGCCCGGAAGGTCATTTAAAACAGATAAATTCATATAGACCAATCGTGGCATGTGGAAGGCTCCGACCATATTTTTGTATTGTGAGAAGTCAACACCTGTCTTGCCACCGATACTGCTGTCAACCAGTGCTAAAAGTGTGGTGGGAATCTGGATGAAATCAATTCCGCGCAGGTAGGTTGCTGCACAAAAACCGGTCAGGTCACCTACGACACCACCGCCCAATGCGATCAACAGATCTTTTCTGTTAAATTTATTACGGATCAAAAATTCATAAACATTTTGTACCGTCGTAAGGTTTTTACTTTCCTCGCCTGCTTCAAATGTAAAAGATGATACTGAAATACAGCTTTTAGCAAGCAGGTTACTCAACTCATTCAGATACAGCTTCTCAACGTTGGAGTCTGTAATAATACAGATTTTCTTATCCTGCAGATTAAAATCAAGCTGATTTAATTCTTCAGTAAGATGTGAAAAATCATGTTCGTAAACAATGTCATAACAGAATTTGTTGTCTTTATTGACGGGTAATCTCTTACTCATGGAAAATATCTCCTTTATTTCGTTAAAAAGGAGTATTGTAATTGCTACAATACTCCTTTTGATTGCTTATTGTTTTTGGATTATAAACCCGGATTTAAACCCGGTACATCAAAGGACCCGGAAAGGATCTGCTGAAAATCACCTGAAATATCAACACTGGGCGGAGTAATAATTAAAATAAAATGAGAAATTTTTTGTAAATTTCCGCCAATCGCAAAGCACGAACCGGATGTAAAATCGATAATTCTCTGAGCAATATCCACATCAAGACCTTCCAGATTTAATACAACCGTTCTGTTTTGCAGTAATGTTTCCGTAATTTCACGAGCATCATCTACAGAGGTGGGTTTGATCACACATACTTCCATACCATTTGTACCTGTCTTTCTCACCTGTTTTAAAGGAGTAACCTTAGAAGCAGGTTTGGATTTGGGTTTTTCTTCTTCGTAATCATTATCTGCTTTTGCAGATGATCTTTTACGAAGAGGTTCTTCGATTTCTTCTTCATCATCATAATCATCAAAATCGTCATCATCCATATCATCATCGCCAAACTTAATAGATGATAAGAATTTATCCATTACACTCATGCTCTTTCTCCTATTGTTTTATACTATAATCTCTTTCGCCAAAAATACCGGTACCGACTCTGACATAGGTTGCACCCTCTTCTACAGCGACTTCATAATCACCGGACATTCCCATTGATAAAACATCCATACATACATTATCAATGTTTTTCTTTATTATGTCAACAGATAATTGCTTTAATTGCGCAAAATATTGTCGATTTTGCTCCGGATCTTCAACATATGGTGCTATTGTCATCAAGCCTTTGATATGGATTCCGGGAAGCTTGGCAATTTCAGATACAAGCATGATTGCATCTTCGGTTGTAGTTCCGAATTTGGTCTCTTCTTCTGCAACGTTGACTTCGATCAGAATATCTACTTCCACATTTTTCTTGAGGGCTTCCTTGCTGATCTCTTCAGCCAGTCTGACACTGTCTACACTGTGGATCAGAAAAACCTTATCTACGATATATTTTACTTTGTTTCTCTGCAGATGACCGATCATATGCCATTTGATATCTTTGGGAAGAACTTCGTATTTATCAACCAGCTCCTGGACCTTGTTTTCTCCAAAATTGCGGCAGCCATGGTTGTAAATCTCTTCCAGCATGGGAACAGGCTTTGTCTTGCTTACAGCAATTAAGGTAACATCCTCCGGATTGCGATTGCTGCGCGCACATGCCTTTTCTATGTTGTCTTTTACAGCATCATAATTAGCGGTTAACATGTAATACACCTTCTTTTTTTATTCATTGATAAAATCATCTTCATTGATACTCTCTGCATCCAATACAATATAATCGTATTCGAGCAGACCGTAATTTGTATTGGATTTTACGATAGAGTACTCATCATTGGAATATAAAATCGTAATTTCCTTGAAATCGGCAAATCCCTTATTGATATTGTAAACACCGATCAGGGTGCCGACCTTGCTGATCGGATATTTATCCACGGAATCCGGTTTACAGATATTATCACCGACGCGAAGCGAGTAGGTATCTACATAATAATCCGTATCTGATTCAGAATAAATCGGAATGGTCAGCTTTTCGGTAACGACAGCTCCGCTTTCGTCCTGTGTTTCACGCATAAAATATTCAACATTGCCTTTTTCATCTGTAGCAGCATATTCTTTTGGAATCAGATAAAATTCTTTTTCCACAATAGCACTGTTTGGTATCTTTAAGCCGTTTTCATTTTGCAGGATGATCTCAATATCAATAGTACGATCCTTGGCAAAGGTAATCATGGAATTGTTGAACTGAAGCTCTACCAGTGATTGTTCAGTACCTCTTTCTATGACATTGACCTTACCCCAGGAGGTATTTTGATTTTTTAAAAATTTGACCTCAACATAGCCTTCATCCTCCAATTGGGATACACGGCTTGTATCTACCAACACCACAATGGACCACTGCTCGGAATGAATAATCTTGTAGACCGGATCATCCGTGCCGATCAGTTCATTGTCATTGAGCTGTACCTTGGTATTTTCATCAAAATTTTTAAATTCATCAATAGTAAGGCTTTGCGGTGAAACAGCTTCAAAACCGTCGGTATTGTATACCACAACACCGCTTTCCGGTGCATAATAGAAATTTACATTACCCTTGTAATCTGTGCTTTTTAAGTTGTTTAGCATATTGTAATTACTGAGCTTTAAGACCTCTCCGAGAGTGTCATATGAAAAATCATATGTGACACTGAATTTCCGGTCTGCATAATTGTGTGTAAAGTCAATAAAATCACTGCGAAGCTCTTTGAGATCATTGGCTGAAAGCATTTCTGCGGAATTGTCATCCATGATTTCTGCCATATGTCCGGTCTGGTCCAGCGAATACACCAGATCTCCACAGGCAATATGCTCTCCTTCATGGGCAAAATAATTGATATAGCCGGATGAATTGGCTGAAACAACATCTTCATCTCTTAAGATCATGCCTGTATAGACATTGGATAAGCTCAGGGAACCCTTTTGTACCTCATATCTGTTTACGTGTCCTTTTGTAAAAAAAAGAATAACACAGATAACAATATATACAAACATGACAGCAAAAATAATGACACCTGCATTGATATTGGCAAATTTACGTCGTTTGTTCAGACTGATGATATTTGATTGTCTTTTTTTTCTTTTTCTTTTATTTCTGCTTGTCAAAACCTACACTCCAATATCGGGAATTATTCAGGACTGATTCAGGACTGATTGACTGTCGCAATCAAATCATACATTTCATCATAGAGATAATCCCTCTGGGTACATTTTAAAATTACGGATATATATGGATTCCCGTAAGAATCCTTTGATAATAAAACCAGACAGTTTCCGGCAGCACTCGTGGTTCCGGTTTTGCCGCCTATTACGACCACGCCTCCGGGAACACTATGATTGCCATTGATAAAATTATTGGTTGATTTCAAAGTCAGTTCCTTTGGTTCGCCCTGTGCATCGTGGTACACACCGGTATATTCATTGGATGAGATGATCTGGATAAATTCATCGTATTTAATTGCTTCGTTGAAAATCAGATACATGTCATAAGCGGTCACATAGTGTGCATCCTGTGTCAGTCCGTGCGGATTCATAAAATGACAGTTGGTTGCACCAAGTTCAAGAGCTTCGGTATTCATCAATTCCACAAACTGGTCTACACTTCCCGAAATATATTCCGCTATCATTACTGCAGCATCATTGCCGGATGCAATTAACAGCGCATGCAATGCCTGAGACAAAGTCATGGTATCCCCGGGCGATATACCAACAAGGCTTGCACCGGATTCCTGAATGGTCACATTGGAGGATGCAGTAAGCATATCATCAAGGTTGCCATATTTAAGGGCGATAATAGCCGTCATGACCTTGGTAAGACTTGCCGGATTCAACTGTTCGGTACTGTTTTTGTTATAAAGGACCTGATGATCATTGAGATCACAAAGAAGTACCGCTTCTGACTGTGAGGTATCAATCATGGTATTGTTGGATACACTGTCCGTGATAACACACAGATCTTCTGCAAAAAAGGAAGCTCGGTCACCCTTATCCGTTCCGGTAAAACGGTACGCAGAAACAGGGCTGTTTAAATCATATTCCATACTATATGGCTTAGACTTTTCACAACCCGTTAATACAGTTGATATTAAAATGAAAATACATACGATCAGATATTTAGCTTTATTTGTACATTTCACGCCACTCGAGATCTCCTCTGTCAAGTGATTTAATCAATAGCTCTGCACTGGCCAAATTGGTGGCAAGCGGTATATTGTGCATATCGCATAATTTAACGACATTGTTTACATCCGGCTCATGGCTTTTGGGTGTGAGCGGATCTCTTAAGAAGATAACAAGATCGATCTGATTGTGCTCTATCTGAGCTCCGATCTGTTGTTCTCCGCCAAGATGTCCTGCCAGATATTTGTGAACATTTAGGTTGGTAACCTCTTCGATCAGCCGGCCGGTTGTTCCGGTTGCATATAGTTCGTTTTTGCTCAATATTCCTCGATATGCGATACAGAAATTCTGCATCAGTTTTTTCTTTGCATCATGTGCGATTAATGCAATGTTCATTGAAATTCCCTCTCTCCTAACTGTATTTTCGTACTCCCTGCAGTCTGACGTTTAATACAAACCCCATACCTATGTATAAACTCAACAGAGAAGTAAGGCCATAGCTTACAAACGGCAGCGGCAGACCGGTATTGGGCATAAGCCCCGTAGCAACCGCTATATTCATAAAACTCTGGAAGCCGATGATGGTTCCCATTCCAATACATATCACGGCTCCTTCGATATCGGGAGCCCTTTTCGCGACCAGAATACATTCTATGGAAATCAGCATCAACAATATAATAACAATACATCCACCTATGAATCCGAGCTCTTCACCGATAATTGCAAAAATAAAGTCGGTCTGCGGTTCGGATATAAAATTGCCGTTTTTAACAGAAGCAATCTCATTGTTATTGAGGCCCTTACCGGTCAGACGACCGGAGCCTATGGCAATTTTGGAATTGTTTTGCTGGTAGCCTTCGGTATTGACATATTCATCCGGATGCAGCCAGGCCATAATACGGTTCTGCTGATAGTCCTTGAGGATCTTCTGATCCTCCTGCAAAATCAAAGAAAGCATTATCATACCAATAGGAATGATGATCGCCAGAGCACCGAAAATAATCTTGTAATTCAGACCGCCGGCATATAGCAGGATGCAAAAGATAACGATCAGCATAATACTGGTGGAAAGATCCGGCTGTTTGTAGATCAGATACCATTGCGGGATAAACAGCAATACCATAAACAACAGATTCTTGAATGTATTAAAATGTTCCTTATGTTTCATAATATACTGTGCATAAAATAAAATCAATAAGATTTTGGCCGTCTCGGATGGTTGGAAACGAATACCGGCAATGGTGATCCATCGTTGCGCGTTGTTGGAGGAATCTCCCACAAAATTAACAAGTATCAGCAGACCTAAATTCAGGAAATATAAAATCCAGTAAAATTTCAAAAAAATATGATAATCAAACAGAGAAATCACAACCATCAGAAAAACACCGACAATCAGTCCTACCATCTGCTTGGACTGAAACTCGGAATTAGCACTGCCGATTGCTAATATTCCGATAACGGAAATAGCAATCAGCATAATGACTAATTTGAAATTATAATCGATCACACGATATCTTTTAAACACGTTGAATCTCCTATTGCTCTCTACCAGAAAACATTGATCTTTCTTTTTGAAAATTCCAATTCCAATGTACTGGTATCAATCTGCATGTATTTACAAAGGATTTTTGCAATATCCTTTTTTATCATTTCCATAACCTCAGGCGAACAGTCAATCCGATCTGAAATCAGAAGTATTTTTAATCGATCTTTTGCAATCTGACTGGATTTTTTTCTTTTAAAAGACCAAAAGCTGCGCATATCAAACACCTCCCATTATATAACTTACACTCTCTGAAAAATACCGTTTAACCGAAACCAGATTGATTTTTCCTTTTCGGGTGAATATAAAGGTACATCTTCGCCGAGTATCCGTTTGCAGATGTTCATATATGCCTTGCCTGCAGGTGCATCGCTGCACACAAGCGGTTCGCCGTGATTGGTTGATATGACAATATTTTCATCGTCATAAATAGCACCGATCAGATGAACGGATAAAATATCAACAACATCATCAATGCTCATCATGTCCCCGCGTTTGATCATTTCAGGGCGTAAACGGTTGATGATCAAATCAATCTGCCCCATCTCATATGCATTTAACAGTCCGATGATACGGTCTGCATCCCGGATGGCCGATACCTCGGGAGTTGTGACCACGATAGCACGGTCTGCTCCTGCAACTGCATTTTTAAAGCCCTGCTCAATACCGGCCGGACAGTCTAAAATAATGTAATCAAACTGATCCTTCAGCTGGTCTGTCAGTTTTTTCATCTGTTCCGGATTAACGGAATCCTTGTCCCTTGTCTGGGCACTCGGAAGAAGGCTTAGTCCGGGATAACGCTTGTCCTTGATCAAAGCCTGCTTGATCCGGCAGTTTCCTTCAATAACATCAACCAGATTGTATACAATCCTGTTCTCCAGTCCCAGGACAACATCCAGATTGCGCAGGCCGATGTCCGTGTCGATCAGGACCACTTTTTTGCCAAGAACGGCAAGTCCTGTTCCTATGTTTGCGCTTGTGGTGGTTTTACCAACCCCACCTTTACCTGATGTGACGACAATTACTTCACTCATAGAAATCCTCCGATTTTCATCATCGTCCCCCGGAATTCAGTATTGATATTCCGGTAATTCTTTGGTAAAGTCCAATTCCGAAAATGTAAATTTACCTGCTTTGACATAGGCAATTTTCGGCTGTTTTTTATTTAGGGTAAATAACTCTTTTTTTTCTTTGCGGTATTTTACTTTTCCGATTTTTAAATTTTCTGCGGAAAATTCCAATGCGGCGATAAAACGCTCTTCATCTTCTTTCTTACCGGCAAATACCGTTCCGTAAATTGTTCCCAAAACAATGACGTTTCCTTTTGCAAATATGGCAGCTCCTTTTTCTACATTGCCCATAACAATGATATTTCCATCGGTTTCCAAAGAAAAGCCATCGGTCAGACTGCCCTTGTAAAATTCAAAACATCCATTGGCCTTTTGAGAATTTTTATCCTGTGCCTGTTGTTTGATTTCATCCAGACATTTGGAAAAATATGTATTTTCCTCCTGATTGGTACATACCACACAAATAATGTTTATCTGACTGACATCTAAAATTGCACCGGTCAGCGCTTCTATTTCATCATCAGATAATTCCCGCCCTTCAAAACGAAGGACTATTGATGCATTTTTAAAAAAAGAAGCTGTTTTTTCAAAGCTGATGCGCGTATCCTGCAGGATTTTTTCAAAATCGGCTTTATCAGACAATCTTACGGAAATTCCGTTTGGAAAACTTTTAATAACTACATTTCCGTTCATAGTAAAACCTCCTAATCTGTGTTGGACACATTGGTATTGGTATCGGTTGCCGTACCGTCAATCAGCTCGTCCACATTTTCAAGTCGATAATAGTATTTATATATATCCTGCGTCAACTGGGCGGCAAAATCAGATGCATAACCATAGGCAATACGCGTGGTAACACTGATCTCCGGATTCTCATAAGGCGCATAGCTGACAAATAAAGCATGGTTCGGGCGGCTCTTGCTCTCCTGGGCAGTACCGGTCTTTCCGGCAACATTGATCTGCATATCCGAATAATATTTTTTGGCTTCCACAACCCTACGCATACCTGAGTGGATCGAATTCCAGGTAGATGGCGCGAAATTTACGAT
Source organism: uncultured Lachnospiraceae bacterium (assembly GCA_900549665.1). Classification (GTDB taxonomy): domain Bacteria; phylum Bacillota; class Clostridia; order Lachnospirales; family Lachnospiraceae; genus UBA2882. The sequence continues at coordinate 58,853 of URPH01000004.1, forward strand.
GTTGCGGACTGTCGGATTGTAATCCTTTATCAGGTTGCCATTGGAATCAGTCACCTTGTCCAGTAAACTTAAGTTGTAACAGGTGCCGCTGTTGGCTACGGTTGTCACATAGCGTGCCAGACCGATGGTCGTAAAGTTGTTGGTACCCTGTCCGATTGCAGAACGGATCGCGTCAGTATCGGAAACCTTTGGAGCTTCTTCCGAGATTTCTACCCCTGTTTTTTCGGAAAGACCAAACTGATCCGCGTATTTTGCGAGCTTGGAAAGACCAACCTCGGAATTGTATGTGCCGTTGGAAATACCAAGCCTGTAGCCCATTTCATAAAAGAAATAGTTGCAGGAATTTTCGATCGCACCGGAAACATTTAACGGCCCGTGTGTGGCTGACGGATAAATCCAGCATCTGGCGGGTGGTGTCAGAGTGTCCCAGATACCTTTACAGGTAACAGTTTCCCCAGTTGATACGACACCCTCTTCCAAAGCCGCTGAAGCCGATACCATCTTGAAGGTAGAACCGGGAGCAGATGTCTGCTGTGTTGCATAATCCCAGAGAGGCTTTGAAAGGTCATTGTTTAATCGTGCATAATATTCAGAATTGTTGATCTTATTATTATCATAGCCGGGGTAAGAAACCAGTGCTAATATCTCTCCACTGTTGACATCGGTAATAACAACAGATCCGGAACATGGATCAAGGGCAAGCTGGGCTGGGGTGATCTCAAGATTGGAAATCTTGCCAAGAATAAAGTTGAACGGGCTCAGCGTTCCATTGGCAACGGTAGCTCTCTCTGCCGCGGTTCCGGATATAATTCCCTGATCATATAAAAGCAGACAGACAGACTTACCGGAAACGGTATTTTCAGCAATCATGTACTTATACAATCTTTTGTGGAAGGTTGTATTGTTTTTCAGGGCGTCAAACAGATAATCCTGAATCGCCTGATATATCTGATCAGAATCGGAATACTGGTTTTCAAGCTGCAATTTGGATATATCAATCCAGTTCATGGCGATCAGATGCATGAGATATTCCTGCATGCTGATAGATTCATCGGTGTGCCATGCAACATATACCGGATCATTGCGGTCAATTTCATCGGTAAGGATAATCCCCCGGTCAGAAAGAAGCGAGATGATAAAAAGCTGATATACCTGATATTCCTTGCTCGTCTGCTTATAAGGCTGCGGATTATCATTTAACATGGATTTTAAGGTGCTGATGACCTGATCCTGCTTGACCTCAAAGGCCTGGTAAACACTCTTTTCGAGATCGGTAGCATCCTCCTTGGAAAAATGTTCAATGTCAATGATACTGTTATTGATCAGAGCATAGTATACATCATCGATCGGTATCACGATATTACTTGCAGATGCATTTTCCGGTGGTGTATATTCTTTGATATTTTTGATCTTATTGACCAGAATGCCGGCAATTTTCTGTTCCAGAAGATTGTAAACCGCCTTTTGCAGATCCTTATCTATTGTCAGATATACATCATTTCCGGCACTCGGCTCCTTCCGGTTGCTGGTTTCGATCACCTTACCCATGTTGTTGACAAATACGGTTTCAGAACCTTTTTGTCCCTGCAGCTCCGATTCCATGTAAGATTCAATGCCGGCTTTACCGATAATGTCCGTTGAGATATAGGAATCATCCTCCTTGGATAATTCTTCCAGCTCGGACTGGGATATTTTACCGGTATATCCGATGACATGTGAAAAATAGACGCCATCCACGTATTTCCGGATCGTATCCTCTGCAATGGAAACGCCATCCAGACTGGATGCATTTTCCATGACAACTGCGACTGTTTCGTCGGAAACATCGGTTGCAACCGTTGTGGCAATATATTTCTGGAAATTATTTAAACTCATGGCATAGCGGATATTGATCATTTTGAGCATCATTTCCTTGCTATACCCTTTTCCGATCTGGAAGGTGCTCTTGTGATTATTCGGAACCGTATATTCGCCAATGGCAAATTTGTTTTTGCCAGCCAGATAATTGATGACGTCATCCGGTGTGGATGTTTTTTCGGCGTAGGTCAGTTTATCTATGTATGCCTTACCGTAGATATCGGCCAGAAAACGCTGCAGCTGTGTCCCGCTTACCGTAAACTGGTATTCTCCGTTATCTCCAAGAATAATATTGAAATCCGTAACAATGGAATCCCCGTTTTCTTCTATCATTCCGATCAATGTCTTAATTGTCCGGTTCAGTCTTTCGTTTTTATCACTGCCCGATTCGTAGACATCTTCGATCGTAACGGAATATGCAAGCTCGTTGTAGGCCAAAAGCTCTCCCTTACGGTCAAAAATATTGCCACGGGTGCTGGGGATATTGCGTTCCTTCTTGATCTTGAGGGTAAACTCATCCAGATAAGCTTCTCCGTTTACAATCTGTAAATTGAAAATACGGTAGATGAGGACGCAACCTAAAATGCAGAACACTAAAATCAGGATAAAATACCGGGATGTTATGAAATTGATAATGGAATCTCTGATTTTTTTAAACAATTTCGTGCTTAGCCTTTCTGTCTTCGCTTATAAAAAATTTCTGTATCAAAGTCTTTATAAGGAAAAATACAATCGTCATTAAAATCGTGTATACCGTTTCCGGAATGATGATATTGATCAGATAATAGGTAAAATGGAATCTGCCTCTTAATAAAAAAGTCAGCAGATAGTATAAAAGACCATAGACAAAATCACTGCAGCCGACAAGTAATATCTGCAGTTTTAATTCATCTTTATAAAAAAGTCTTTTGAAAAATCCGTTAAAGTAACCTATGTACATGTATAACAGGGCATGAAAACCGATAATCTGCGAAAAATAAATATCAACCAAAATTCCTGCAAAAAAACCGGCTGAGACTCCGGCTTTTTTACCTTTTATAAAACCGAAGGATGAAACGGTTATCAATAACAGATTGGGCACAATATCTCCGAAGGATATATAGCCGCATACGGTATTTTGTAATATAAAGCTTGCAACTATAAGAATTGCAGATAGTAAAAAGTTTTTCATAAAAATCTATTCTTCACTCTCTGTCTGCTGTTTCAGATCAAGAATAACCAAAACTTCATCCATATGTTCAAAATCAACAGCGGGTGTTATGGTGCCGGAATGTGTCAGGTTGTTGGAATCGGATTCGATGGACGTTATATATCCGATCAGAAGACCGGGCAGATATTTGTCGCTGATATTGGATGTGACAACCTTGTCTCCTTCTTTTACCTGATCATTAGAGTCGATCAGTTTGCTGAAACTGATCTTATTCTGGCTCATCAGCTCTAAATTACCGGATACGATCATGTTGTCTCCGGTAGAAAGTGTCATACCGCTGACATTGCTGCTGTCATCAATGATCGATGTGACACGTGACCAGTTGTAACCAACCTCTGTCACAATACCGACAAGACCGCTTCCTGCCATGACATTCATATTAAGCTGTATGCCATCCTTAGTTCCTTTATCGATCGTAAAGGATTGGAACCAGTTGCCGGAATTTTTACCGATGACCTTGGCACCGGTCTTCTGATAATCAGAATATTCCTGATCAAGCTTGTACAGCGAACGCAGGTTGTTCAGTTCGTATTTTTCCTGTGTCAGATTGTTGTTTTCAATGGTCAGCTCATCAATCTGTTGCTGCAATTCCTTGTTTTGCTGAATCAGGTCACGGATCTGGACCAATTCATCCGAACGGTTGGAAAGATAGGTTCCGGTCTCGGATATTCCTTTTTGAAAGGGAATTGTGACATAGCTGGAAATTTCAGCCAGTGTACCGGAAAAAATATCCGTCATAAAGGTAATCGCCATCAGAAGCACACACAGTCCGGTCAGAATCAAAAGCAGATATTTACTTTGCAGCGTAAAACCATTCCGCCGTCTGTTCATTATTTGCCTCCATTTTGAGAATCATAGCTATATGCAACCGACTGGAAATTCGGATCGTTGATCACGCGGGATAAGCCGTTGGCGACGCTGCAGATCGGATCCTCGGCAAGATTGACTTTTAATCCTGTACCATTTGCCATCAGTTCATCCAGATGTGACAACTGGCTGGAACCGCCGGTCAGATAAATACCTCTGCGGAAAATATCGGCTGCAAGCTCCGGGGGAGTCTTTTCCAAAATTACCTTTACCTGTTCGATAATGGTGTTGATATGCTCTAAAAGTGCTTTCATGACAAGGGATGTCGGGATCTCTCGTTCCACCGGAAGTCCTGTTACGATATCGCGGCCGTATACAACGGCGTTTTTATTTTCTTTTTCCAGATCTTTCATGGACATTTTAACTTTTTCGGCAGTCTTCTGACCGATCAGCAGATTGAATTCGTTGCGGACTGCATTGCGGATCGCATCATCAAATTTCTGTCCGCCGATCTTGATCATTTTGCTTAAAACAATGCCACCGAGTGACAATATGGAAATCTCTGTTGTGTGGAAGCCGATATCGACAACCAGCACTCCCTGAGAATTTTTGACATCAATATCCATACCCAGTCCGTCAGCAACGGCTTTTTTGACAACCATAATACTGCGGGCCTTGATATTGGCATTTTTGATCAGATCGTGGAACGCTTTTTTTTCAACCTCTGTTACATCATGGGGGACCGCAATATAATAATCGGCCGGTTTGATATTGCCATCAGACAGGTCGCTGATAAAACATCTGACCAGGGTCTGCATATTATTGATATCCGCAATCACACCATTGTTTAAGGGATAAGAAATCTGGATAAATTCAGGGGCTTTTTCATACATATCAAAAGCCGGATCCCCATAAGCAAATAAAATATCCTTTCTTTCAATGGCAATGATATTTTTGGCTGTAAAAATCTCATCACTGCCTTTTGAATAAATTTTGATGTTGTTCGTACCTAGATCGATACCATAAGCACAAGAAGCCATTTTCCCGTACTCCTTTCTTCGATAAATCTCATGTAATTAAATTATTTTCTTTAAAACTGTAGTAACAGTTATCACCGATAATAATGTGGTCTAAAAGCGGAATATCCATCAGTAAAGAGGCCTGATGAATACGGCTCGTTACTTCTTTGTCGGCATTGCTCGGAGTGGCGTTGCCGCTTGGATGGTTGTGTAGTAACACAATATAAACTGCCTTGGCACGGAGAGCCTCCATAAAGACCTCGCGGCTTGAAATGATTGATGCGTTGACACTGCCGATACTGATCGTGACATCCTTTAGCCGGTTCATGGATCCGTCCAGAAAAATACACAGACAGTTTTCTTTTTCCAGATGTCTCATGGATTCCATATAAAAGGCTGCAAAATCCTGTGGGCAGCGCAGGGGCATTTTTTTGTTGCAGGCATCCATGACGATACGTCTGGAAAGCTCAGCGACACATTTTAATTTGACCGCTTTTACCTCTCCGATCCCGTTTATCTTCATAATATCCTGAACAGATAAATGGTTTAATCCGGCAAGCCCGTAGGGAGAAGCCAGATCAAGGACCTCCCTGGCAACGGATACGGCATCCGCTCCCTTTCGGCCGGTTCTTAAGATGATGGCCAGTAATTCCGCATCCGATAAAGCTGTCGGGCCGGCATACAGAAAACGGTCATAAGGTTTTTCCGGATAGCAGTTATCCGGCATGGGTGTTGTTTTGACTGTCATATAGTGTCTCCTTACGCATTATCTCTCCGAGCGTATCAAGACCGTTTTATTAAATAAAAGATGACAGGTTAAACTCATGAAACTCAGATAAAACGATAGATAATAATCGCAATGATGATTCCGAGAATGCTGCCGATTGTGATGTTGATAGTCAGCCCGAATGTCAGTACCAGAATCCCCAGATCCAGTACAATCGGTGATGTCAGTCCGAACGTCTGACCAAAATTCAGAAAGCTGCTCGGAAACAGGTGACCGATAAAGCCACCGATGACAATTCCTGCCAGCATCAGTAAAAAACAGGCCCAGTTATTTTTGCTTTTCATAAAAGTCTCCCAATTCTTTGGTATAATGTACGACTATATCTTGTGTTTTCACTATTGTATCTTACCACATAAGCAATATAGTGTACACTTCTTTTCATGTTTTTTTTTCGACCCTGTGGCTCGATTAAAGTCGAATTACATTGGAATTTTTGAGTTCCTGTACGGCCTTCAGAATACCGAATTTGGCATGCGGAAAGGTCAGTCCACCTTGAAAATATACGGCATACGGCGGTTTGATCGGTCCATCTGCGGATAGTTCGATCGAGCTTCCGGATACAAAAGCCCCGGCAGCCATAATGACTTTGCTGTCGTAGCCCGGCATATCCCATGGTTCGGGAACCACAAAGCTGTCAACCGGTGCTGCAGCCTGAATGCCTTTGCAGAATGCTACGACACCTTCTTCGCTTCCGAAGGTGACCGCCTGGATGATATCATGACGTGACTCACTTCCATCCGGCACGACCGGAAAACCGAAATGCTCCATGATATTGGCAGCAAAGACGGCTCCCTTTAAAGCTCCGCTTACAACAGTCGGGGCTAAGAAAAGTCCCTGATAAAAGGACGGCAATACACCAAGGGATGCACCGACCTCTTTTCCAAGTCCGGGAGAAGTCAGCCGGTAGGCTGCATTTTCAATACAGCTTTTTTTACCTGCGATATAGCCGCCGATCGGAGCCAGTCCGCCCCCAGGATTTTTAATAAGAGAGCCGACTACCATGTCTGCTCCGACATCGCTTGGTTCAATGGTTTCAACAAATTCGCCATAACAGTTATCCACCATGCAGATAACGTCAGCTTTGATGGATTTGATAAAGGAAATCAATTGACCAATCCGATCAACCGATAAAGTTTTTCTGGGTTCATAGCCCTTGGATCGCTGGATGGTGACAAGCTTTGTATTGGCATGAATGGCTTTTTTGATATTTTCATAATCAAATTCTCCATCCGGCAGTAAATCCACCTGGGAATATGTGATCCCGTATTCTGCAAGGCTTCCGGTAGAAGGACGTATGCCAATGACCTCTTCCAAGGTATCATAAGGCTTGCCGACCGGGGAAAGAACCTCATCTCCCGGACGCAGATTGGACATCAGAGCCAGTGCAAGCGCATGTGTGCCACAGGTGATCTGCGGTCTGACAAGTGCGGTCTCGGTATGAAATACATTGGCATAAACTTCTTCTAACGTATCTCTTCCGATGTCATTGTAACCATATCCGGTTGTACCATAAAGGCAGGCTTCCGATACCTTTGCCTTCTGCATGGCTTTTAATACCTTTAGCTGGTTGTATTCTGCTACGCGGTCAATGTCTGCAAAGCGAGTGGAAAGCTTTGCCAGGACTTCTTCTCCAAGTCTGTACACATCATCATCAATTCCCATTTCCCGGTATAATTCATTTGTTTCCGTCATTTTAGTTCTCTTTTCTTTTTATATTGTCATTTTAATTGCTTTTATCAGCTTCATCCATTAATTTCTGCAATCATATAATCCAGTATTTTCTTATCATCATGCGAAAAATCCTGTTTATCAACCATGATGACATCTTTTTCACGCCGAAACCAGGTAAGCTGTCTCTTGGCAAAATGTCTGGTATCCCGTTTGATCAGATATATGGCGCGGTCTAAATCAATCTCATCGTCAAGATATGAAAGAATTTCCTTATACCCAAGTCCCTGCATGGATACATCCGTCTTTTTCAGCCCCATGGCCTTTAATCCTGCAACTTCATCGACCAGTCCGTTTGCAATCATTTTGTCTACGCGCAGATCAATGTTGTGATACAACACGTTTCTGTCATCGTTTAATACAAAATAGGTGAAATCATAGGGTGATGTCTTATTGCGTTCTTCTTCATTGTGGGAAGAAATCTTTTCACCTGTCTGATGGTAATATTCCAAAGCACGGATCACTCTTTTTACATTGTTGGGATGAATGGCTGTCGCCGATTCTGGATCCACTTCCTTAAGCTTTGTAAACAAAGCCTCCGGTCCGTCCTGCATGGCTATTGCTTCCAGTCCGTTACGGTATTTTTCATCCATTGTGCTTTCCGTAAAATCAATGTCATAAAGTACAGACTGGATATAAAATCCGGTTCCGCCCACCAAAATCGGTATATGCCCGTTGGCATAGATCTGTTTTATTGCCTCTTTGGCATATTTCTGGAACATAAAGACATTAAAGTCCTCATGAGGATCTAAGATATCAACCAGATAATGTCTGACCCCATCCATTTCTTCCGGTCTGATCTTGGCAGAGCCGATGTCCATATATTTGTATACCTGCATTGAATCGGCACTGATGATTTCTCCGCCGATAGCCTTGGCTAACGCGATGGACAGTGCTGTTTTGCCGACCGCAGTCGGTCCGGTCAGGACAATTAGTTTTTTCATGTCTAAACAATCCTTTTAATTTTCTTATCAATCTCCTGTTTGCTCATGGAAAACATCGTCGGTCTGCCGTGCGGGCAGTGATAAGGATTTTCCAGTGAAAACAGACGTTTCAAAAGAACCTTAGCCTCTTCGTAGGAGATTTTCTGGTTACCCTTTACCGCAGCCTTACAGGACATGGATGCGATCTTTAACAAGATCACATCTGGCGTGCCACGAACCGGGGATTCGGCAAGCTCATCAAGAACCGTCAGAAAAAGATCTTTGGCATCCGTGCCGTATAAATCGGTCGGAATGCCTCTTATGGACAGCTCGTCTCCGCCAAAAGGCTCAATCTCAAATCCGAGTTTTACAAAATAATCCTGATATTTATGATAAATATCCATCTCCGGCATGCTGAGTGAAATGACCAACGGCGGCATCAGCATCTGTGTGGCATTCTGTTTTTTGTTGAGCTTATCCACAAATTCTTCATAATTGACCTTTTCATGTGCCGCATGCTGGTCAACAAAATAGATATTGTCTTCAAATTCCACAATCCAGTAGGTTTCAAATACCTGTCCAATGATCTTTAATCCGGTAAGGGTATTATCATCTGCTTCTTCCAGTGCTCTTGAAAAAAGCTCCATCTGCTCCGCTTTTTTGATGATTGGCGTCTGCTCATGTTTGATGATATTGTCCCCGGTTTTGTAATTTCCCGCGATTATGGTCTGCCTGGGAATGGAATTGCCGATGATCTTGTTGATCTGATAATCAGTCTGTTCACGTACGATGTTCTGCATATTCTGCAGAGGCTGTATAGACTGTGCATCTTGTGCACCTTGTATATTTTGCGTATCCTGTGTATTTTGTGTACCGTGCAGTTCCTGCATGGCCTGTGTATTTGATCCGGCTTGTACACCTGGTATTCTCTGTATGTCTTGCAGATCCTGCGTATTTTTATGCAGATTCGTATTTGCGCCTGCAATGTCACAATCTGTCATTTTCAGTCTGTTTTTTTCAAACGGCTCCGGTGCATGCGAAACATGGGGTACCTTTACAGCTTCTTTTTCCGAATCAACATCTGTATAATTGCGGATCAGAGATACTTCATTTAAAACAGAAGCTACCGTTTCTTTGACAAAAGCACAAAACGGTATGGGATTCATGATCCGGATCTCCATCTTGGTCGGATGCACATTGACATCAATATCCTCGCCGTCAATGGTAAAATGCAGGATGGCAAAGGGATATTTATGCTGCATTAAAAAGGTCTTGTAGCCCTCCTCCACAGCAGAGGAGATCACCTTGCTTTTGACGTAACGGCCATTGACAAAGAAGGTCTCATAATTTCTGGTCGCTCTTCCAAGTACCGGTTTTCCGATAAAGCCGTGAATATGAATACCATCCCGGTCGGCATCAACAGGTAAAATCTGCTGGATGGTATCTTTTCCATATAATCTGTAAATAACATCCTTTAAATTGTTGTTGCCGGAGGTAAAAAACCGTGTCTGTCCGTTCTGGATAAACGAAATGGAAACCTCAGGGTGTGAAAGTGCGATATGCTGCATCAGCTCATAAATATAGGAGCCTTCCGTCGTGGATGAATGTAAAAACTTTTTGCGAACCGGTGTATTGTAAAACAGATTCCGCACCAAAACGGTTGTACCGTCCGGTGCACCTATATCCTCAGGAGCCTCCAGCACACCGCCGTTGCAGCAGACTCTGGTACCGAGCATATTATTCTGCTTTTTGGTGATCATTTCCACCTGCGAAACCGCACTGATGCTTGACAAAGCCTCACCACGGAAGCCGAGACTGGAAATGGAGTTTAAGTCCTCTGCGCTTTGAATCTTACTCGTGGCATGCCGTAAAAAAGCCGGCTCTAAATCTTCCTTTGCAATTCCGCAGCCATTGTCTGTAACACGGATAAAGGAAATGCCGCCTTCCTTGATCTCAACAGCAATCTTGTCCGCTCCGGAATCAATGGCATTTTCCACAAGCTCCTTTACAACACTGGAAGGCTTTTCCACAACCTCTCCGGCTGCAATTTTATCAATTGTTTCACTGTCTAATACATGAATTATCCCGGCCATGCCGTCCTCCTATCCCTGCCAGCGGTTTTTGCGTAAATTCTGCAGACGATACAATGTATTGAGTGCATCTAAAGGTGTCAGGTTGGATATATCAAGCTCATCCAGCTCTTTTAGAATATCCTCATCTTTAACCGTGTCAAATAAAGAAATCTGGTCTAAATCCACCTGATCATAATGTTTATTCTTTTTGGTCTCAGTCCTGCCATCGATCGCAATGCTCTGGACACGCTCTGTAATATCATTGTCCATTAACTGCTCTACAATGACCTTGGCACGGTCGATGACCATATCCGGAACACCGGCAAGCCTTGCAACCTGAATACCGTAGCTTTTGTCCGCGCCACCTTTCAGGATCTTTCTTAAAAAGACAATGTCATCACCCTGTTCCTTGACCGCAATATAATAGTTGTTGACATTGTTCATCTTGCCTTCCAATTCTGTCAGCTCATGATAATGCGTTGCAAACAGTGTCTTGGCGCCCAAAAGCTTTTTATTGCTGATATGTTCGATAACCGCCCATGCGATCGCAAGCCCGTCAAAGGTTGATGTTCCTCTTCCGATCTCATCTAAGATCAGCAGACTGTTGGATGTCGCATTTCTCAAAATATTGGCAACCTCGTTCATCTCAACCATAAAGGTAGACTGACCGCTAGCCAGATCATCAGATGCACCTACACGGGTAAAGATACGGTCTACCAGTCCGATATCTGCCTGATCTGCCGGAACAAAGCATCCGATCTGTGCCATGAGGACGATCAGTGCTGTCTGTCTCATATAGGTGGATTTACCAGCCATATTGGGACCGGTAATAATGGAAATCAGATTTTTATTGCTGTCTAAAGATGTATCATTGGCAACAAACATATCGTGGTCGATCATTTTTTCCACGACCGGATGGCGACCGTTTTTGATCTTGATGGTTCCCCTGGTATTTAATTTGGGACGCACATAGTGATTGCGCTCTGCAACATTGGCTAAGGATGTAAACACATCCAGCGCAGCGACCGCTTTGGCAGTTTTCTGGATACGGTCCATGTTGTCAGCGATGTGTTCACGGATTTCACAGAAAATATCATATTCCACACTGCACAGCTTGTCCTCGGCATTGAGAATGGTATCCTCAAGCTCTTTTAATTTTGGCATCATGTAGCGTTCGCCACCGGTCAGGGTCTGTTTGCGGATCCAGTCGTCCGGCACCATTTCCTTAAAGGAATTGGTAACTTCAAAATAATAGCCAAAGACCTTGTTGTAGCCGATCTTGAGATTTTTGATTCCGGTACGTTCCTTTTGCTCAAGCTCTAACTGGGCAAGCCAGTTTTTACCGTCTGTTTTGGCATTGCGGAAATGATCCACATCTTCATTGAAACCGGTCTTTATCATACCGCCGTCCCGGATGGAAATCGGCGGCTCCTCTTCGATTGCCTGCTCGATCAGTCCGTAGATATCCTCCAGCGGATCAATGTCATCACAAATCTGCTGTAATAACTGACTGTCCTTGAAATCAGCTAAAACCGTGCGTATGGAGGGGAGCATTTCAAGCGATTTGGAAAAGGCGATCAAATCCCTTGGATTGGCTGTTTTGTAGCTTACCTTTCCAAGCAGACGCTCTAAGTCGTAGATCGGATTGAGGTATTCCCGAAGCTCTTCCCTGCCGATCGCGTTGGAAAACAGAGCTTCCACCGCATCCAGGCGGAGTGTGATATCCTCCTTGTCAATCAATGGCTGTTCGATATAGCTTCGCAGTGTACGGGCTCCCATGGCGGTTTTTGTCTTGTCAAGCACCCATAAAAGGGAACCGCGCTTCTGCTTTTCACGCAGGGTCTCGCAAAGCTCCAGATTGCGTCTCGTAGAGCTGTCCAACAGCATATATTTGCTCGTTATATACGGATTGATATGTGTTATATGTGAAAGTGAAGTTTTTTGTGTTTCGTATAAATAATTTAAAATGGCACCTGCGGCGATGGTTCCCATGGAAAATGAATCGATGCCGAGAGCTGTCATGGTCTGAACATGAAAATGTTTTTTGATCCGGTTCTGACAGGTGTCATCATCAAAATACCAGGAATCAAGCTGGTAAACCGTGATTCCGAGGCGTGAACGCAGGTCTTCTAAATCAAAACCGCTCAGCATGAATGCATCATTGCAGATAATTTCTGCAGGAGAAAATTTGATGATCTCGTCAAAAAGATTTTTGGTATTTTCGACCTGGGTCACAAAAAAATCACCGGTCGTAACGTCTATGACGGATATACCGATCTTGTCTCCATAGGCAATACACATCAGATAGTTGTTTTTGGTCTCCTCAAGGGACTGCATATTGAGGTTGGTCCCCGGAGTAACGATCCTGACAACCTCTCTTTTTACAATGCCCTTGGCAAGCTTCGGATCTTCTACCTGTTCACAGATTGCGACCTTGTAGCCTTTACTGACTAGTTTAGTCAAGTATCCGTCAACGGCATGGTATGGAATTCCGCACATGGGTGCTCGTTCTTCCAATCCGCAGCTTTTTCCGGTCAGTGTTATTTCCAGTTCCTTGGATGCTTTTAATGCATCATCAAAAAACATTTCGTAAAAGTCACCGAGGCGATAAAACAGAATACAGTCCTGATACTGTTTTTTCGTCTCCATATATTGTTGCATCATCGGCGTAAGTTCTGCCATTTTTATGTATCCTCACTTCTTATGCTTGCATTTCACCCAGATAATAAAAGCCCTTGCATTCTTTTAAGTATACCGGTACGATTTTGCCGATCAGATCCCGGTATCCTTTAAAATGCACGATCATATTGTTGGATAGACGGCCGGTAACCAGTGAAGCATCATGCTCGTTGATTTCTTCAACCAGTGCCTCCATGGTCTGTCCTTCAAAGCGCCTGGCCTGACTGCGGGCTGTTTCCTGTACAACTGCAAGCAGCTCATCAAAATTGCGGGTAACCTCTTCCTGGGGAACCTGATTGTCCATCGCAGCCGCCGGAGTACCGGTTCTCTTGGAATACTGGAAGGTAAATGCATTGTCAAACTGTACTTTTTTTACGACATCGATCGTTTCAAGTACATCCTCATGAGTCTCGCCCGGAAAGCCCACGATCAGATCGGTTGTCATGGCAATATCCGGTATCTCTCTTTTGATCTTGAGTGCCAGATCCAGATACTGCTCTTTGGTATAACAGCGGTTCATGGCTTTTAAGATGCGGTCAGATCCCGCCTGCAGAGGCAGATGCAGATGTCTGCATATCTTTTTGGATTCCTTCATGACCTCGATCAGCTCATCGGACAGATCCTTTGGATGGGATGTCATAAAACGGATACGCTCTAAGCCCTCGATTTTTTCAACTCTTCTTAACAATTCCGCAAAGCTGATCGGTTCATCCAGCTTTTTACCATAGGAATTGACATTTTGTCCTAATAGCATGACCTCTACCACACCGTCTGCCACCAGATTTTCAATCTCTTCGATGATTTCTTCCGGCTTGCGGCTGCGCTCACGGCCTCTGACATACGGAACAATACAATAAGAACAGAAATTATTGCAGCCAAACATGATATTGATGCCGGATTTGAAACGGAATTTGCGCTCAACCGGTAAATCTTCCACAATCTGATCGGTATCCTTCCAGATATCAATGATCATATCGTCCGATTCATACATCTGTACCAGTAACTGGGCAAATTTAAAAATATTGTGTGTGCCGAAAATCAGGTCTACAAAACGATAGCTTTTCCGGATCTTCTCAATTACGGTATTTTCCTGCATCATACATCCGCATAAGCAGATTTTCATGTAGGGATTTTTCTTTTTGTAACCGTTTAATACACCGAGGCGTCCGTAGACACGCTGGTTGGCATTGTCACGAACCGTACAGGTATTGTAAATGACGAGGTCTGCATTTTCATCCTCGGTTTCTTCAAACCCGATTGCTTTTAAGATTCCGGATAGCTTTTCCGAATCACGGGCATTCATCTGACAGCCAAAGGTATGGACACAACAGGTTAACTTGCTGCCTTTCTTTTCGGCTTTTTCTTCGATTATCTTTTTTGCTTTTTCAATGTATTCGTATTGAAGCTTTGCTTCATCATTCATGACTGGTAGTTCCTTTCGTATTTTTAGGGTCTGATCTGTCCATCGCCTTCAATCTGATACTGATAAGAAGTCAGTTCATTCAGTCCCATGGGGCCGCGGGCATGGAGCTTTTGTGTGCTGATTCCGATTTCAGCACCAAAACCAAATTCAAATCCATCTGTAAAACGTGTCGATGCATTGACATAGACGCAGGCTGCATCAACACCGGCTTTAAATTTGTCAGCAGCTTCTTTATTTTCGGTGATAATGGCTTCCGAATGTCTGGTATTGTGGGCATTGATATGCTCGATTGCCTCTTCCACACTCGATACCGTCTTGACCGAGATAATATAATCAAGGTACTCCGTTGAAAAATCCTCTTCTGTGGCAGGTGCATAGTCTTTGATAAACTGTCCTGCATCTTTATCGGCACGGATCTCCACCTTTTTTTCTTTTAAAGCCTTTTCCAATAACGGCAGAAAATCTTTTTCGATATCCTTGTGTACCACGAGTGATTCGCAGGCATTGCAGACACCGATACGCTGTGTCTTGGCATTGATGATGATCGGGATCGCCTTGTTGAAATCTGCATCCTTATCCACATAAATATGACAGTTGCCGCTTCCGGTTTCAATCACAGGGATCGTACTGTTTTGAACAACGGCACGGATCAGTCCGGCACTTCCGCGCGGGATCAGGACATCTACATACTGGTCAAGACGCATGAACTTCTGCGTGGTTTCACGGTTGGTATCTTCAATGAGCTGGATCGCATTGGCATCCAGGTTTTCACCTTCCAAAGCATCGCGGATCACCTTTGTGATCGCAATATTGGAATGGATCGCATCGGAACCGCCTTTTAATATCACGGCATTTCCGGATTTGAAGCAAAGGCCGAAAGCATCGGCTGTAACATTGGGGCGTGATTCATATATAATTCCGATCACACCAAGCGGCACTCTTACTTTTTTGATCACAAGTCCGTTTGGGCGTGTCGTCGTTGATAAGACTTCGTGAATCGGATCCGGCAGCCCGGCTACCTGCTCTAAACCCTCTGCCATAGCCCTGATCCGGTCGCCGGTTAAGCGCAGACGATCGATCATGCCCGGATGCATGCCATTTTTTTCACCTTTTTCAATATCCTTTGCATTTTCCGAAAGAATATAGGCTTCACCGGCAACCAGCGCACGTGCAATCTGTAAAAGAGCCTTGTTTTTGGTATCTGTATCGAGTAACTGCATTTTGTACTTTGCAGCTACCGCAGCTTTTCCTAACTGTATTAAATCAGTCATAATCTACCTCCTGATGTATTATCGATCATGATGCATCTGTTATCCGATATAAAAATATCGATTGGAATATCATGTGGTTCATAAGGGACCTCATCGATCATCTGAAAATCATATCCTACGGCAACTTTGGTATAGTCAGTCCCAAACCGCTCAAAATAGCGGTCATAATAGCCGCCGCCATAGCCGAGCCTGTGCCCTTTTTGATCAAAGGCCAGTCCGGGCAGAACCATAAGTGTAATATCTTTTTTTGCTAAAACTCTGTTTGTCCCATAGCTGCCAGTCTCATCTTTGCCGGACACATTATCATCAGTATCATTGTCTCCGATATCAAAAATAAGCCTCGGACAGTCCATTTTCGGCTCGGGGATCCCGTGAAAGCCTTCCTCGCAGTCTGCCATGGAATGAATTTCATAAAAATCCATATTTTTTCCTTCGACACGCGGCACAAACACGTGCTTATGATCCTCAAATGCCTGTCTTATGATATCCGCTGTCTGCAATTCGTTTCCGTAATGCATATAAACCAGTATGTTTTGTGCCTGCTTATAGGAAGCCGTCTCAAATAAGAGTCTTGCAGCATGCCGGCTTTTTTTCAGGCACTTTGTATCCGGCATATTGTTTCGCTGTAAAAGCATCTGCTTTCTAAGATTTTTTTTGTCCAAATTTTTCTCCCAGGTTGGTAATACTACCGTCTGTCTCCTGTATGTTGATCTGATTTAACTGTCCTCTCAGGTTCTTTTTGACAGCATTGATATAGTTGCGTCTTAATTCTGCCTGCTCTTCTTTTTCTTCTTCTGTAAGCCCCTCTTTCTGGGATTTATGATATAATTCATTAATTCTTTCGATATGTAAATCTGCCATTTTCCTGTCCTCTGCTTTGTTTAAAGATATCAATATTCCATATTTTCAACATAGTCCGCCAGATAAAAGTCTTCATCCTTGTGGGCTTTAAAAAAGGTGCCGTATTCCCTGCCGTCCATGATACGGTGGATGATCCGCATATCATCAGCATTGGCAATGATCATATCCGCACCTGCGACCGTTGCAATCTTGGCTGCCTGCAGCTTGGTATTCATGCCACCGGTGCCGACATTGCTTCCGGTACTTGCTTTTCCCATCTGCATCAGATCATCTGTAAGCTCATCTACAACACTGATAAATTTTGCATCTTTATTTTGATTGGGATCATCCGTATACAATCCATCAATATCGGAAAGTAAAATCAGTAAATCCGCATCGATCAGGGCTGCTACAATAGCGGAAAGCGTATCATTATCACCAAATTTGATCTCGTAGGTTGCTACGGTATCATTTTCATTGACGATCGGAACGACCCCAAGCTTTAATAATTCCGAAAATGTATTGTGCGCATTGAACCGGTTTAACGGATCTACGATCGTATTTTTCGTCATCAGAATCTGAGCACATACATGGTTGTATTCCGAAAAAATCTTTTGGTATGTCATCATCAGTCTTGCCTGTCCGATTGCCGCACAGGCCTGCTTGACTGCGATCGGATCATCATCCTTTCCAAGATGAACGGCCCTTTTACCGACTGCAATCGCACCGGAGGATACCAGTACAACCTCTTTTCCCATATTGCGCAGATTGCAGATCTCGCGCACCAGCACTTCCAGCTTAATATAATCCAGTCCACCGGTCTCCTTGTGTTGTAAGGAAGAGGAACCAACCTTGATTACAATTCGTTTTTTATCTTTTATACAATCTCTTAAGTTCATGTTTTGTCTCCCAATGATGTAATGATTTTTAAAGCAATTTTAAGGCCGTCGCAGGCTGCACTTGTAATCCCGCCTGCATATCCGGCTCCTTCTCCGCATGGATACAGTCCCTTTATTGTAATCGACTGAAGGTCTTTGCCGCGATGGATGCGGACCGGTGATGAGGTACGCGGCTCCACTCCTGTGATCAGGACATCATCTGCATCAAAGCCTTTTATCTTGCGACCAAAAGAGCACATTCCGTCCATAAATGCCTGTTCGATTTCCTGACTGTATATATTTCTCAGGTTGCCAAAGGAATACTGCCCTTTTATCTGCGGTCTGATGCTTCCAAAGCCTGTACTGATCCTGTCAGCCTTGTAATCGGCATAGCGCTGGACGGGAATCCTTCCGCCACATGCCTGATAAGCCTTTTCTTCGATCATTTCCTGATATTTTACACCGGACAAGGGTCCTTCGTCCGGATAATCATCCGGACTGACCGAGATGATTATGGCACTGTTTGCATTATCGCCGGCTCTGTCACTGTAGCTCATCCCATTGACACAGAGTCTTTTTTTTTCGCTGGAAGCATTGACCACATAACCGCCCGGACACATACAAAAGCTGTAAACGCCCCTTTTATTTTGGGACTGTGCCGTCACCTTGTAGGCAGCCGGTGGAAATAAGCCCACATTTTGTTCGCCGTATTGTGCCTTATCCATATCCTTTTGCAGATGCTGGACACGGTAGCCGACTGCGAATGACTTGGCTTCCATCGGTATCCGGTGATCATTTAACATACGAAACGTGTCTCTGGCACTGTGGCCGATCGCAAGTATGATATGATCGGTGTCAATCCGGTCTTTGTGATTGATCTCGATACCACAGACCTTTCTATTGTAAGGGTCATCTGTACAGTCCGTGAAAAAAATATCGGTCATCTGTGATTCAAAATAGATGTCGCCACCCTTGGCCCTGATGGCATTTCTCAGATTTCGGACAATTTGGAACAAGGCATCGGTTCCGACATGCGGCTTTTGCTGATACTGTATTTCGGGCCTGGCCCCCATTTCAACAAACAGTCGGAAAACCTCTTTCTGATAGCCAAAAGGATCCTTGTTGAGAGTGTTTAATTTGCCGTCTGAAAAAGTTCCGGCACCGCCTTCTCCAAACTGTACATTGGATGTGGTATCTAAAACACCGGTCTCCCAGAATGTTTCTACATCTTTTTTGCGTTCCTCTACCGGACGTCCACGTTCGAGTAAGATTGGCCTTAGATTGGCAAGGGCCAGATAATAGGCACAAAAAAGTCCGGCCGGGCCGGCGCCTACGATCACTGGTCTTTTTTTCATATGATCTGTCTGACAGACAGGTAACTCAAATGGAATTTCCCTATACACAGACAGATTGGCATCTCTTTTTCCGACTTTATGTAACAGCTGCTGTTCATTGGAAACTTCAAATGCCACACTGAGTGAATAAAAAATATCTGTCTTTTTTCTGGCATCAAGGGATTCCTTTAAGATCTTTATCTTAGTAATACTTTCTCTTGATATATGTAGTTTATCTGCCAAAGCTCGGATCATGTCATCAGACGTATATCCGGGTCTGCATTTTAATTGATTGTATTTTAACATCTTAATTTCCTGTTTTGGCACTGTCATATCCGGCAATCAATCCACCGGAAAATGCCCAGTGCAGATTGTAGCCGCCACAGTCACCGGTTATATTTAACATTTCTCCGACCACATAAATACCCGGATACCGGATCAGTTCAAAATGGTCATTGATGGCATTGAGCGAAAGTCCTCCTCCGGTTACCTGGCAAAAATCAAAGCCTTTGAGATCGGTTATGGGAAAACAGATTTTCTTAAACTGCTTTGCAAGCCTGCGGATCTCTTTTTTATCAAGATCTCTGCAAAGAATACCGTGAAGGCTGCATTGTCTGACAAAAAAGGCAATCCATTTTTTATGGAGGAAACCATCCAGTGCTTCTTCTGCTGTGATGTCTGCATATTGCATAAACTGATGTAAAAGCTCTTCATAAAGCTGTTGCTCTTCTTCAAACGGAAAAAGATCAACAACAGCCGTAAGCTCACCAGGACGGCATTTTGTCTGACGGCAGTATGGATAAATTGTCGAGCTTATCTGAAATACGGGAATGCCGGAAAGACCATAATCGGTAAATTGTATCTGGCCGTATTGTGATCGGATGACCTCTCCGGACGGATCTAAAAGTGTTACTGCGGCATTGGTCCTAAGACCTGACAGCATTTTCAGATTATCTCTTTTGCAAATAAGGGAGGTCAGTGCCGGGTATGGTGCGATCACCGGAAGCTGCAGTTTTTGGAGAAGATCAAAGCCCGATCCGTCAGAGCCTGTCTTTGGGTAGGAGCTTCCACCGCAGGCCAGAATGACGGCATCGGCATAATATTCCTTTTTATCCGTAACAACCTGCGTATGTCCTTTTTTATAGGATAACCGGATGATCTGTTCATTGGTATGAATCTGAACGCCCAGTCTGTTAAGCTCTCGTAAAAAAACATTGACTACCGAAGCGGCAGCTTCCGTTTCCGGATAGATATAGGTTTCTCTCAAAACCGTCGTCCTAAGACCGATGGAATGAAAAAAATCCAGTAGCTTCTGCGGAGGATAAAGCTCTAAAACCCTTTTGACAAAGGAAGCATCCCCTGCGTCTGCCGTAATATAATGACAGCTGTCCATATCCATATTGGTCAGATTGCATTTACCGTTTCCGGTCATCAGTATTTTTTTGCCGATCCGATCCTGATGCTCCAACAGAATCACTTCCGTATCACCTTGTGCGGCTGATATACATGCAGCAATTCCTGCTGCACCGCCACCAATGATAACAACCCGTTTTTTCATACTTTTTCCTCGTTGCATAGATAACTATAGTATACAACTAACTCGAATAAGACTCAAGAAAATTGTACAGTTCTGCCTCATCACGGATGTATTTACCATCGAGAATCTCCTGCGTCAGATGCTCCGGTAACGCGTGGATGGAAATATTGGTCACAAGATAAATCTGTTTTTGATCGGCAGTATAAACATATACCTTATCATCATATGCCATGAGATAAAAACCTTCCGGTTCTATCACGTTTATGGCTTCTTTGTCCTCCTCATAAGTCTGATAATCCTTGGGGGTGTCCTTGGAAATATCATATTGCTTGATGATTACGATGCGTTCCGATGAAAAAGACGACAGACGGATGTCGCTGATGCCCTTTTCTCTTTCGGATAATACCGGTGAAACCATTTCTCTGTTTAGAATCTCGATTAGCTGATCTCTTGTTTTATCAATATATTGATCCGGAATTTTTTCAATCAGGGTTTCATAACTGTCATCCGATAAATTCTGTTCAATCACAATACATTCCGTGTCACAGGAAGTTTTGGCGGGACTTTGAGATACCTCTGCTGTTTCTGTTTTGCTTATCATCTCCTGTCTTGTTGTATCTTTCTGTTTCTTCATGTAGAAATACCCAAAGACAACCCAAAATAACACCAAAATACAGGCACAAAAAATACTGATACGATAAAAAATCTTCATAACAAACTCCTTTTTATCAGTATCAGCATTTTATTGTATTATATGCAGTTTACGAATAAATTCCGGTTAATTTACCGAATAAAAGTAACAATTTCCGTTGGGGAAATTCTGCAAGCTCGTGTTCTTTTACCGCTCCGGATAAAATCAGAAGAAGAGAATGAAGCACAAGTGCCAGTATAAATGAAAGCACAAAGCATCCGACGCTTGTAAGGATATCCTTTAAGAGGAATATACAAAATACGATCACTGCATAGATGACAAATGCAATAAACGGATATCCCAGATGGCGTAATAATTGCTTTTTGTACACAAAATAACGTCGTAAAAAGAACAGATTGACAAGGCAGATGATGGCATAGCAGATCACACCGGCTAAAATCACATCTGTCATGTCAGGCATTTTTTTGAGAATCAGGTAAAAATACACTACGATTCCGGCGGTTCCTGCCACATATCCGATCAGATGGACATTTCCGCTTTCAAAGCCCTGTAAAAAAGAATGGGACAGCCGTGCAAATGCAATGAGAGCCATTAAGACAAAAATCCATAAAAATGACACATCCAGCGAGGTCTTAATATACCATTCCGTCATATAAGAGGTTGAAACACTAAAGAAAAACAACACCGGAAGGATAAAACAAAAATACTGTTTGATACCCGAAATCAGACGCATACCACCATGATACCGATCCTGACGCGCCATGGACTTGCGTAAGGATTCTTCAAAATGCGAAGCAATCAACTTTGTAAAATATAATGGTATCAGAAAATTAAGAAGCATTTCTATTCCAAAAATTCCGAGCTGACTGATCGGATGCATCGTATCTGTATAATCTGTCAGCGTATTTTTAATACTGTAAAAAACAACACCTGCAATAAGCGGCAGTAAATGGATGAACTGCCTGATCAGCGGAAACCAGAGAGAGGAAATAAATGCCCGGATCTGTCCGACGGCATTCTCACTGTTTTTGCCATACGCTTCTGTTGTGCCGTTTTTAATATGATTACAGTATGCCTTGTGCAGAACACACATAAAGATACAGGAAATAAGATTGCCAATAACAAAACCCATTGCCATACCCGCAGTAAAAAAAGAGGTATGGATATAGGTATTATGCAGCAAATCCGCATTCACATTTCCCGGCCTTCCAAAAAGATTGGAAAATAATATACCAAATATTATTCCGAAAACCGAGGTGATCATGATCCATGCCTGAAATGGCATACGCATTCCAAATCCGGAAAAAGCGCCTGTCATCACACTGTTAAAAAACAATAAAGGAACGGCAAAAGCTAAAACAATCCATAAAAGACTGCCCAGACTTCCGATCTTTAGCAGACTGCCGGCAAAACGATTCAACAATAAAAACAGACCACCGAGAACAATTCCCAAAACAAATGCAAAGCCACCACAGGCACTTGCAAAACGCAGGGCATTCCTTGTCTGGTTTCTGGACTGCCGGAATATCACAGCCCTTTTGGCAGTTGTAAAAAACGGAACCGCAAAGATTAAAACATAGATTCCATATATAAACAGGCAGGATATAAACAGTCCGACACCTGCAAGATCTGTATTTTTGTTGAGCCAGATCACTCCGGCAGCCATACATAGATAACTGAGAAGCAATGCTATGATGGTTGAAGAATCCCGAAATACGATATTGGGCTTTTGATTATTTTTTCTTTTGGACATTGGTATTCCTCCGAAACGGTCTTTTGATCTTTGGTTTATCTGAAAATTCCAAGCTCATTCATAATATCATTTTGATGGGCAAACATTTCCCGCTCCTCATCCGGCGTCATATGATCATACCCCATCAGGTGCAGCATGCTGTGAACGATCAGAAAAGTAAATTCACGTAACTGGCTGTGCCCAAACTCTTCTGCCTGCGAAACGATCCGGTCATGGCACAGGATAATATCTCCAAGCATAAGCTCTCCTGTTTCCGGATTGAAATAGGAACTGACATCGGAAGCTGCAATGGAAAAATCAGCTGGGGCCGGGTAATCAACAGCCGGAAAGGACAACACATCTGTCGGTGAATCGATACCGCGGTAATCGTTGTTGTATTCCCGGATTCCTTCTAAATCCGTGATCAGGACATTGACCTCTGCTTCATAAGGACAGTCCTCGTGCTGCAGGGCTTTTTTGACGGCTTTTTCAACCGTCTCATGAATATCAAAATCATAACCGGCATCTATTTCATTTTCAACGTAAAAAGTCATAGTATTTTTTTTCCTCCAAGAGTTCTTTTTTGATCAGACTGATATCCTTAAGTGTCAGATCACAGTTTGCCAGATCGTCGCATTCTGTTTTTTTATGAATAATAACATCTATGATCTTTTCATAATTGACCTGTGAATCAGCATCTTTTTGAAATAAATAGGTCAGGGAAGAAACCAGGGCATCACAGATCTGGACAATGGCAGCTTCCTTGGACACTGTCGCAGTATGCTTGATTCCATACTCTTTCATGACCCTGCGCAAGGGCGCCGGAAAATGGCAGGTGGCAGCCACGGTCAGTGTATTCTGGATCGTATCCTTTCCCTGTATCAATCCAATCCTGTGATAATACCCAAGTGCCCTGGCAAGCAAATGATCGGCATGGATACAGCGCGCCGCTTTATCTGCCAGATAGGCTGTATGGACTGCGTGATAATAGGCATCCTCATCAATATCCTTGAGGCTTAAGAGCAATTCATGATCCGGATCGCTGATATTGGAATAAAACAGGTCATTTCTCGAAATAATCCGGTCAAATAAGATTTTCAAAAAAATGATCAGCAGGATAAATTCCGCAAAAAGCCGGATGCCGGAATACAGTAAAAAATCTCCCGGTAAAACTGCGGCATCTGTAACAAAGGGAATAAAATAGAGTCCACAGTCAATGACAAGCAAAATGACAACCGGAGCTGTATAACGGAAGGCTTTGGTCAGTCTGCCGAATAAAACACAGCCTGCCACCCCCACTAAAAACATGACAAACAGCTGTCCGACGGATACCTGCCATACATAATAAGCTAATAACAGATAGGAAATATACATGACAAATCCCAATAGCTGACTGGAAAAGGCAACGAGAAAAACTGCCAGTATCCCTATTGGAAATGCATAAAACGGAACCACATATAAAAGACCGCAAAATAGAAAACCCAAAAGATAAACAATCCATAATCTGAGCTTATGAGACTGATTGTAACTAAACAGACTTTTGTTCTGCAATGTGAAATAATAACATATTCCCAAAATAAAACCATATGCAATTATAATCATGGCTATCATCAGTATATTGGTTATCGACATCATTTTTTCCGTGCAGCTCTGTTCCTTTGTGTATTTTTATTTTGTGTATTGTTATTTAATGTATTTCGGCTCTGTTTAT
Source organism: uncultured Lachnospiraceae bacterium (assembly GCA_900549665.1). Lineage (GTDB taxonomy): Bacteria > Bacillota > Clostridia > Lachnospirales > Lachnospiraceae > UBA2882. The sequence goes on from URPH01000004.1 coordinate 83,313, forward strand.
TTTCGTAATCTTCATATGCTTTGACAATTTTCTGGACAAGCGGGTGACGGACGACATCCTTGCTTGTCAGATTGCAGAAAGCAATTCCGTCCACATGCGACAATACCTTTACTGCCACATCAAGACCGGATCTGGTACCCGCACTTAAATCCTTTTGTGAGCTGTCTCCGGTAACAACGACCTTGGAGCCAAAACCGATACGCGTTAAAAACATCTTCATCTGGGCTTCGGTTGTATTCTGGGCTTCATCCAGAATGATATAGGCATTGTCAAGTGTGCGCCCACGCATATATGCAAGCGGAGCTACTTCAATAAGACCCTTTTCCATATTTTTCTGAAAACTTTCAGCTCCCATGATCTGGTAAAGAGCATCATATAAAGGACGTAAATAAGGATCGATCTTGCTTTGTAAATCACCGGGCAGAAAGCCAAGCTTTTCTCCGGCTTCAATGGCGGGTCTTGTCAGGATGATCCGGCTGACCTCATTATTTTTAAATGCGGTAATCGCCATGGCCATGGCAAGAAATGTCTTTCCGGTGCCGGCAGGACCAAGTCCGAACACGATCATATTGTCCCGCATTGCCCGGACATATTTTTTCTGACCGATTGTCTTTGGCATGATCGGCTTGTTGCTGATGGTATGGCAGATAAAATCCTCTCCCATGGATAATAAACCGTCATCCTCATCTTCTTTGCTCATCATAACCGCATAATTGACATTTTGTTCTTCTATTTCTGTACCTTTTGTGGATATCTCCAGTAATTCCTGTAACAGGCGGTATACTTTTTTGACATTTGTTTTTTCACCGGTGATCTTTACCATTCCGTCCCGGTTGATCACAGAAACGCCAAATTCATCCTCAACCTTGCGGATATAGGCATCATTGGTTCCAAATAATTTTTGCATGGACACATGATCAATATCTAAAAGCATTGTATAATCAGCCACGTCTATTCTCCTGTTTCAATTTGACTTAAAATCGGCGTTTCCACCCCATCGGACATAAGGACCGTCAGATTGACCGTGATATCAACCCGATCTTTTTTATAATTTATTGTAACATCTTTTTTTATTATTTGAATACCTTTTTGATTCAAACTTTTGCAAAAATCGCAAAATCTTTCATCCAGTCTGCAAAGTGCCGTATCTTTATTTAAAATTTCGTCCGTCATGGTATATTCCTGATATTTTTCATATCCGATATAAACCGGAAATATCTGATATATTTCAGGAGAAAAAATATACTTCTGTGTGAAAATATCTCCGTGCTCATAAGGATCATGAAAAGAAAAGCCGAATTCTTTATCCTTCCATCCGACTACCGGATTTTCGTAAGACCTTCCGGTATAAATCTTTTGCTTCTGACGGTAATCCATTCCGTCCTGATATGTCATTTCATATTCAATGGAAATATCTCCGTCTGCCTGTGTCTGATGAATGGTCTTAACGGTTTCATCATCATTGTATACAAAAATGAGTCCGGAAATCAGTACATCCCCGGCTTTTACTGTATCCCCGACCTTTACCATCGGTGTTCCGTTTCTTGTAACCATATTTTTGACGGTTCCATCAACACTTGCACACAGATCAAACGGTTGTTTCACACCGGACCGATCCGTTGTCTGATCATTTGTTGTCTGATTTTCCTTGACGGTCAGGCACAATCTGGTGCCATCCACCTGAAACGATGCCCATGTAATATAGGGAAAACGATCTCTTAGCTTTTTTTCCAAAGCATCCGTATCAATCTGATATGCCGGTGTGCCATAAGAGATATTTTCCTGTCTTAAAAAATCGACAAAAATGTCCTCTGTCATCGTCCGGTTGCCGTCAATGGAAAATGACCAGATAAAGCGCGTCGTCATAAACAGGGATATAAAACAGACTGCTAAGCAGATGGCAAATACCTTCCGTTTCCGATAGCGGAACAACCAAAAAGGCAGTCCCAGTTTTTTTCTGATGGCTACCTTGGTCTTGGTCTTTTTTAAAAATTCTTTGGTCTGAAACAGATCCTGTACGGAAATATAAAACTGATATCCATCCCGATACGGATGAACCTTCCAGACTTTGATATGGTGGTGATTGCATAAATTCAAAAAACGTTCAGGCGAAAATCCATACAGATAGACAAACACATAGCCCTTCAGATATCGAAAAAACGAAAGCATGTCATGACTCCATAAATGATATTTGATTGATCATACCGATTATTTTCATTTCATCGTTGTTGTAATAGTCTACCTGCAGTGACTGGCCATCTATGCAGATCCGCAGATCTCTGGCGCTGATCCAGATAAAATCCTCCGTGCATTCCAGGATACCTTTATAGTTTTCGACAAACAATTCCCGGTTGCTGTGCAGGGTGAGCACACAATCGCCGAAAACCAGCTCTTTGGGTATTTTCAAACATTCTGCCGCCTGTTTTTTGGCATGTTGGATCATATGGTTATTGTTTTGAAATAATCTGTTCATGTTATAATCATATGTCAATATTTCAAAATCATGCCCTGATAATTCCTTTTATAATATTCGTTTTTGCAACTGCTTCGCTTCCGATATGGACGGCATGTCCAAAACGCTCTGTTGCAGATAAAAGCTTATCCTGATCAGAAGCATAAAATGTTGCGATCACATCACCTTTTTTTACATAGTCTCCGACTTTTTTATGCAGATACAGACCCACGGACAAATCAATCACACTTTCCTTGGTCTCGCGACCGCCTCCTAATAACAGGGAACAGATGCCGACCTCGTCACAGTCAATATGTGCGATATAGCCTTCTGTCTGTGCGGTGACATCGACTCTGATCGGAGCATAGACAAAACGGTCCGGTTCATATACATAGCGTTCATCCCCACCCTGTGCTTTTACAAAAGCTGCAAGGCGTTTGAGCGCTTCTCCTGACCGTATCTTTTCTATAAGCATTTCTCGCGCTTCATCCTGATTTTTGGCCTTTTGTCCGGCAACAACCATTTCAGAACCCAGAGTCAGACAGAGCTCTACAAAATCCTGCGGCCCCTTTCCCATCAGTGTATCGATTGCTTCACGAACCTCGATCATATTGCCGACGGCATTTCCAAGCGGCTGGTCCATGTCGGAAATAACTGCACAGGTATGCCTTCCGGCACCATTGCCGATTGTTACCATTTCTCTTGCCAGCAAAAAAGCATCTTCTTCTTTTTTCATAAAGGCTCCGCTTCCGGTTTTGACATCCAGCACAATAGCATCTGCTCCGGAAGCCAGCTTTTTACTCATGATGGAGCTTGCGATCAGGGACATATTGTCCACAGTTGCCGTAACATCACGGAGTGCATAAAGCTTTTTGTCGGCCGGTGCAAGATCTTTGGTCTGTCCCATAATGGCAAGACCGATCTCATTAACCTGATTTTTAAACTGCTCTGCGGAAATGGATGTTGAAAAGCCCGGAAAGCTTTCCAGCTTATCAATCGTACCACCGGTATGTCCTAACCCCCTGCCGCTCATTTTGGCTACCGGAATGCCGCAGGCTGACACCATGGGAGTAAGTGCCAAGGACGTCTTGTCACCTACACCACCGGTACTGTGTTTGTCTACCTTGATACCGTGAATGCCGGATAAATCCAGCATTTCACCACTCTTTGCCATTGCCATGGTAAGCTGCAGCGTTTCTTCTTCGTTCATTCCTTGAAAAAAAACAGCCATCATCATGGCGGACATCTGGTAATCCGGAATGTCTCCGTCAGTATAATGGCTGATCATAAATTGGATCTCGTCTTTTGACAAGGAATGCCCGTTTCTCTTCTTCATAATAAGATCATACATGCGCATATCGGGCACCTCCTATTTTAATTTCACTTTATTGGTGTTGTTTTTCCTGTCTACCTCCAGCATCAGATCGGGAAAGCTTTTGATAAACTGCTTAAATTGTGAAAATCCGTATTTTTTGGTGGAAAAGTCTGGAATCTGTACCTTCAGATCATTGGCAAGCATGGACAGATCCATAACACCGCCCTTTGACCGGATCATATCATAAATCATCTGTTCTATATCACTCTCTGAACGGGATGCATTTGCCAGTAAAATGTTATTGTTGTTTTTAAATAATTTGATAGACTTTAAATTTTCGCAGAAGGTAGAAAGCTTGGAATATCCATAGTTTCGCACATCAAAGTCAGGAAATTTTTTCAACAGACGGCTTCCCACCTCACCAATGTTGGTAACGGATTTGCCGGAATCTTCATTTTCGTCCAATATCTCCACAATGGCATCTTCAATCTGGCTGATCGGACGGACATGTTTTTTCTCTTTGACATCGTCCTCATTGCCTGAAATATTGTTTAAATAAATAAAACGGTCGCAGGCACTGACAAAGGCATCCGGGGTCTTGGTCTCCCCCATACCGATGACATTTTTTCCGGCTTCCCTGAGCCGGCATGCCAGCCTTGTAAAATCACTGTCACTGGTAACCAGACAAAAGCCCTCGACATTGTTGGAATATAAAATGTCCATGGCATCAATGATCATAAAGGAATCTGTAGCGTTTTTGCCATTGGTATAGGCAAACTGCTGCATTGGCTGTATGGAATTGCTAAGAAGAACCGTTTTCCATTTGTTGCTGTTGCTCTTTGTCCAGTCACCATAGATACGCTTAATGGTCACAATTCCGTATTTTGTCAGCTCATCCAGTATTTTGGTAACATATTCGGCTGATACATTGTCCGAATCAATTAGTAATGCAAATCTTTTATCTTCCACACAAACCACCTAAAAAAACGTCTTGTCAATACGTTTTAACACCATTTCATAATTTTTGGGATCGAGAGGCAGATCCTTTAAGATTTCCTCTGCTTTTTCAATCTGCATCCGGTTGATACAGATCGTACATTTAGACTCGGAATTTCCAAATAACCGTGAAAAAAAAGAAGCATCGTCCCATTTTTCATAATAGGATATCCTGTTCTGTAAAAAAGCTCTTTCAATCGTCATTTTTACATCATTATCCCAAACAGTACAAAACTCTATTTCATTGTGTATTTTGACATCGGAAAAATCCATATCCATATTGTTCACCTGTTTTCATAATCAATCTTCTATGATTTCAAAATTATACCATATTTCAAAATAAAATAAAAGAAAGACCGCCGGAAAACACATAGAAAATATTTCCCGGCGGTCCTGTATATATTCTTTTATTTATTTTTGTTTTTCTTCTTTGAGCGTTTGCTGGAATTCTTTGATATCCTTTGCAATTTCACCACTCAGCAGGAGCAAGCAGATCAGGTTGGGAATTGCCATCAAAGCATTGGCAATATCAGAGAAGTTCCAAACAAGATCCAAAGTCTGTGTTGCACCGACATATACAACCAGCGAGAAAATGATACGGTATATCATATTGTATTTATGTGTATGGAATAAGTATTCCCATGCTTTTTCACCGTGATATTCCCATCCGAGAATGGTTGAAAACGCAAACAGTGCAATACCGATCGTAACAAGCCATGAACCAACCGGTCCCAATACAGAGCTGAAGGCTGCGATCGTAAGAGCTGAGCCTTTCACAACTTCCCCTGATGCATCTGTCATGCCAAGTACTCCGGAGCTTGCAATGGCAAGTCCTGTGATCGTACATACAACAATGGTATCCCAGAATGTACCGGTCATGTTGATATAACCCTGACGTACATGATGATCGGTTGTTGCTGCAGCTGCTGTAATAGCCGCAGAGCCCATACCTGCTTCATTGGAAAATACACCACGTGCAACACCAAATCGCATAGCCTGCATCATGGATGCAACGATGGTGCCGGCTACACCACCCTCAACGGCTTTGATGCTGAAAGCACATTTAAAGATCATGGCAAGTCCTGACGGTAAGTTCTGAATATTTAAAATAATAACGATCAGACCGGCAATCACATAAAAGACAGCCATGAAAGGTACAACAACGGATGATACCTTTGAAATTGTCTTGATACCACCAACGATGATCACAAGTGCAAGAACGGTAATGACAATACCGGTTATCCATGTCGGAACACCAAAGGTTTCAAAAATGGATGATGAAATGGAATTGCCCTGCGTCATATTTCCGATACCAAAGGAAGCAACGACCGCAAAGAAAGCAAACAGCCATCCGAGTACAGCACCAAACTTTTTATTGGGAAGTGCTTTTTTCATGGTGTACATCGGTCCACCGGACATTTCTCCTTTTTCATTTCTTTCACGATATTTGATTGCCAACATACATTCACTGAATTTTGATGTCAGACCAAATGCCGCTGAAATCCACATCCATACCAAAGCTCCGGGTCCGCCACTGACCATCGCGGTAGCAACACCTACGATATTACCGGTACCAATGGTTGCCGCAAGCGCTGTAGTCAATGCAGAGAACGGTGAAACATCTCCCTCACCTCTGCTCTGTGTACGAGCCTCTTTACTTAATGTACTCTTGATTGCATATGGCAGGTTTCTCCATGTCAAAAATCCGGTACGAACGGTCAAAAATATTCCGGTCCCCACCAGAAGGATAAGCATGACAGGGCCCCAGACAAAACCATCAACCATTGCAACTGCTGCATTTAAATTTTCCATATCCTTCATATCCTTTCTTCCTTTATCAGTTGTAAAACTGATTTCTCTTATTACAAAAAAAATGGAGACAACAAAATCTGTTGTCTCCATCGACATAACTTATAATAGTGTTTCTGCATAAATATGTCAAGTGATTTTTTGCAAAAATACCAGACGGTGATTTTTGGTGATTTTTGACAAAATTTCATGATTGACTGCGTTCATTTGTGATAAGGCTCATGATTCATGATCCGGTAAGCCCGATATATCTGTTCCGCCAGAATAACTCTCATCAGCTGGTGGGGAAATGTGAGTTGTGAAAAACTGATATGCTCATCCGCAAGCTTTAAAACACGGTCGGATAAACCAAGGGATCCTCCTATCACAAACTGGATATGACTGTTTCCGGTAATCATCAGCTTTTCAAGATGTTCCGAAAACTGTACCGAATCATATGTCTTTCCATGAATAGCAAGTGCGATCAGATATCCCTTTTCATCAACAGCCTTTATGATACGTTCCGCTTCTTTTTCCTTGATCTGACGCTCCGTTTCTGATGATGCCCTGTCCGGTGTCTTTTCATCCGGAAGCTCTTTGATCTCAAATTTACAATATGAAGAAAGGCGTTTCGCATATTCTGCGATCGCCTCTCTGTAAAATTTTTCTTTTATTTTTCCAACACTAATGATTGTTATTTTCATATAATTCGCCGTATTTATCATCTAACAGTTTTTCACGCAGAGCTTCATCCATCTCGGGAAATTTCCGGATCAGGACACGTGTCATATAATCAGCACGTTTGAAATACTTTTCCTCATCCGTATCATTTCCGCTGCATACAACATCCTTGGCAAGCTTTTCAACTGTAAAATAAGAATCCATAAACTCTTTGACCTTTGCGATCAGATCATCAGCCTCTTCGGCCTCTATGATGATCGTCTTGATCTGTGCAAAGGATACGATTCCTGAAATGATAAAGACAACAAACATAAGAAGCATAACGCCCATAAACATGTAGTTGCTCTTTAATCCGGCAAATCCGGGAATAACACCAAAATAAAGTAAGATCAGAGCAATAAGACCAATACCACCCACCAGTGTCAATACAATACCACTGGATTTGTAATCTTCGATTTTCTGTTTTTTGTCCACATAAGAAGTTTTTTTGTTGATAGCCTCCGATATCTGACGCTGACGCATCATCTGCTCGGAAATCGGTGCAACAATTTCCAGATTGTCTGAATCATCTTCATCATCTTTCCGGAATTGCTTCTCGGAAAAGGTCAGATTCCCATAGGATACAATCTCACTTTCCTTTTCCTCTTCTTCTTTTTCTTTATATTGATCCAGAAACTCATAAGAGCGTTCATCATTCACATCGAAAACTCTTTTTTGAGGGTTGGAAGCTGCTTCCGCCTCCTCTAATGTATCCACCAACGGAACCTTGCATTCGTGGCATACGGTAAAACCTTTTCGATATTCATTTTTACATTTAGGGCAAAAGGGCATTTGTCTAATTCTCCGTTTTCATCATTTGTTTGAAAGATATTCGTGGATACCTTTTGCTGCCGCTTTACCGGCACCCATAGCCAGAATAACGGTTGCAGCACCGGTAACGGCATCACCACCTGCATAAACAGCTTCCTTTGTGGTTTTTCCATGCTCTTCATCTGCAATGATACACTTGCGATTATTGATATCCAGACCGCTTGTTGTAGATGAGATCAAAGGATTGGGGGATGTGCCCAGTGACATAATGACACAGTCTACATCCATGACAAATTCGGAATCCGGAATTTCAACAGGACGTCTTCTGCCGGAAGCATCCGGCTCACCCAATTCCATTCTGATACATTTGATTCCGCTTACCCAGCCGTTTTCATCTGCAATAATTTCTGTAGGATTGGTCAGAAGGTCAAAGATAACACCTTCTTCTTTGGCATGATGTACTTCTTCCTTACGGGCAGGAAGCTCTTCTTCACTCCTACGATAAACAATATGAACCTCAGCTCCTAAACGCAGGGCTGTACGGGCTGCGTCCATGGCTACATTACCACCACCGACAACAGCAACCTTTTTGGCATGCATGATCGGAGTATCGGAATCCTCTTTGAAAGCTTTCATCAAGTTGGATCTTGTCAGATATTCATTGGCAGAGAATACACCGTTGGCCTGTTCTCCGGGGATACCCATAAATTTGGGGAGTCCGGCACCGGAACCGATAAATACGGCATCAAAACCTTCATCCTTCAACAATTCATCAACAGTTGTTGCTTTACCGATGACAACATTGGTCTCAATCTTAACGCCAAGTGATTTTACATTTTCAATTTCTTTTTTTACAACATCTTCCTTTGGAAGACGGAATTCGGGAATACCATATACCAGTACACCGCCGGCTTCATGTAATGCTTCAAAAATCGTAACGTCATAACCAAGCTTTGCCAGATCTCCGGCACAGGTAAGTCCTGCAGGGCCGGAACCGATGACAGCAACCTTTTTGCCGTTTAATTCTTTGGTGCCAACCGGTTTGATACCGTTTTCTCTTGCCCAGTCAGCAACAAAACGCTCCAGCTTACCAATGGAAATCGGATCTCCTTTGATACCACGGATACATTTACCTTCACACTGGCTCTCCTGAGGACATACACGTCCACAGATAGCAGGCAGTGCGCTTGATTCGGAAATAATCTGATAAGCGGCTTCAAAATTGCCGTTTTTAACCTGCTCAACAAATCCGGGAATATTGATGGCTACCGGACAGCCCTTCATGCACTGTGCATTTTTACAGTTGATACATCTGGAAGCCTCACACTGCGCTTCCTCTGCTGTATATCCAAGACATACTTCACTAAAATTGTGAGCTCTAACCTCCGGATCCTGCTCACTTACGGGTACTCTGTTTAAAACGTCCATTATTTGTCACCTCCGCAATTTCCACATCCGCCATGATGTGTATCACCTTCCTGTAATTTCAGGAATGCTCTTCCTTCTGCAGTCTTGTAAATAGCCTGTCTCTTCATTGCCTGATCAAAGTCAACTAAATGACCGTCAAATTCAGGACCGTCTACACAGGCAAATTTGACTTCGCCGCCAACGGTCAGACGGCAGGCACCACACATTCCGGTACCGTCTACCATAATCGGATTCATGGATACGATGGTCGGAATACCAAGCTCCTTGGTCGTAAGGCATACAAATTTCATCATGATCATGGGACCGATGGCAACACAGGTTGTATAGGTCTTGCCTTCTTTTTCAACAAGATCCTTTAAAGTTGTGGTAACCATTCCGCTTCTTCCGTAAGAGCCGTCATCTGTTGTCACATAAAGATTGCCGGCAACAGCTTTCATTTCATCTTCATAGATCAGTAAATCCTTTGTCTTGGCTCCGATAATGACATCTGCGCTGATACCATGCTCATGCAGCCATTTTACCTGCGGATAAACCGGTGCAGTTCCCAGACCACCGGCAACAAAAATAATACTTTTCTTTTTTAATTCATCTATACTCTCTGAACAAAATTCAGAAGGCTTTCCAAGCGGTCCAACAAAATCATGGAAGAAATCACCTGTTTTTAATGATTTCATCATTGTTGTACCGGCTCCAATCGTCTGCACTACAATGGTAATCGTTCCTTTTTCCCTGTTATAATCACTGATTGTCAAGGGAATTCTTTCAGAATCTTCATTTGTACGAACGATAACAAACTGTCCCGGCAAGCAAGATTTGGCTACTCTTTTTGCTTCCACTTCAAAAAGGTAAATGTTTGTTGTCAGTTCTTTCGCATCAACAATTTTATACATTTTTATCCTCCTGATTTATAAGCTTACAAAGCTTAAAATAACACTATCTTTTCAATAATATCGAAAAATATACAAAAACGCAAGGTATCCGGTTAAAAATCCGTAAAGGAAATTGCCCCCTTTGATGAAATTGCTGCCCGGAATATGTTGGCATCAATCATATCAAATGCAAAAATATCACCGGTTTTTATCAACACATCCTCATTGTTTTTGATATATTTGTAGATCAGATAATATACTTTTTCATCCTTGGCAACCGCACTGTCTGCCATATATACAATCTCATTTCCGCTGCCATCCAGATCAATGTTTTCACCCCGTGCTACGAGATTCTGCTTCAGAACGAAGATTGCCTGGTCACAGTCATAATTTGCCACAGGTGTACATTCATATTTGCAGGTCACGATACTGCTTTCGTTTCCTTCCGAATCGATCATCAGGAATTTGAAGGTACTGTTGCCAAGCGGCATCGGAAAAGCATCTGTATAGATGTTACTGTCCAGATCAGGATCGGAGCCATCCGTTGTATAATATACGATGCAGTCTTCATCCGGAACCTCAACACAGATCATTTCCGGTACTTCATAAGTGCCGGATTGTACAGAAACGACCGGAAGCATCCGGACGCCGGTATTAATACGGTATTTCTTCACAACGATATCACTGCTTACTCCATATTCGTTGATATAGACGGATGAAACCTGATAAGCCCCTGTCAATAATTTGATCGGCGTTGTATAACGGGTAGAATATTTACTCGGTGTACTGCCATCCAGGGTATAATAGATATCACCCTTTCCTACAGAAAATAATTTCAGCGACTGGACACTGTCATAGTCTCCTTCCTGTTCACTGTATTCGGGAACAGAAGCCATATATTGTGAATATTTTTGTTTTATGGATGCCGATTCACAATTTTCAAGAAATTTTGCCAGTTTAGAATATTCTTCCCCTTCAATAAAGTCCTGAATCAGATATTCCAAAGCTTCATCGTTGGCCGGTTCTATTGCCAAAACCTGTTTTGCCATATCCCTGGCCTGATTATAGTCTTCCTTTTGTGTATAGATATGAAACTTTAGAAGCAGAAGCTCCACATTGTCAGGCTCTTTGGAAAGGCAAAAATCTGTCTGATAAACAGCTTCGTCCATCTGGTGTGCTTCAAAAGCAGCGATCGCCTTATGGTAATGATAATCATAGGAATTTTCCGTATACAAATAAAACACAATGGAAAATACGGCAACGATGATGATCAGGGCCAACACAGAAAAAGCCATAAAATTTAACTGCCGAATCGTATGATGCTCCTTTTTGGCAGCTGTTTTTTTTGAAGAATCCGGATGTCTGTCCTGATTGCTGTGTTTTTCGTTTTTGATATTCTGTTGATTTAGTTGTGTATGAGTTTGTTCTGAAGGATGTCCGCCCAGGTCATCAATGATCCCATTCATGGATGCGGCAACGCTTTCTTCTATTTCCGGTTCATAAACCGGCACTAAAAGACGCTCTTTGCCGCAATGTTCACAAAAGACCTGATCCGGAAGCATTTCCTTTCCACAATGTGGACATGTCATACGCCGTCTCCTGCTAACTGAAAATATATATTCATCAAATGTAATAATGAGCCTGTTTCCTTTACTGCAGAGAAATACTGTCAACACAGTTTTTCATCAGCATGGCTATAGTCATGGGACCGACACCTCCCGGAACCGGAGTGATATAAGAAGCAGCCTCTTTTGCGGAGTCAAAATCAACATCCCCGCAAAGCTTGTTATCTTCATTGCGGTGAATACCAACATCAATGACAACAGCGCCATCCTTTATGTAGGATGCATCAATAAACTTCGGTTTCCCGATCGCTACAATTAAAATATCAGCCTGTCTGGTAATTGACTTTAAATCCTTTGTTTTGGAATGTGCAACGGTAACCGTTGCGTTTTCACGAAGCATCAGTAAAGCCATTGGCTTACCGACGATATTGCTGCGCCCGATCACAACACAGTGTTTGCCACTGATATCAATGTCAGAACGTTTTAATAACTGGATAATACCTGCCGGTGTACAGGATACAAAGCCCGGCTGGCCGATACACAAAGAACCTACACTCTGGGGATGGAAGCCATCGACATCTTTTTTGGGATCAATTGCATTGATGATTGTTTTTTCATCAATATGTGCCGGAACCGGCAGCTGTACCAGAATGCCATTGACATCCTTTCTTTCGTTTAACTCCCTGATCAAAGAAAGAAGCTCTTCCTGTGTCGTTTCCTCAGGTAATTCATAGGAAAGAGAATTTATTCCGATATAGGCACAGGCTTTTTTCTTGTTGTTTACATATACAGAGCTTGCAGGGTCGTTTCCTACCTGAATAACCGCGAGACAGATTTCTGTTCCCTGTGCTTTATATTCCTCTACCTTTTTTTTACACTCGTCCTTAATTATTGTTGAAATACGTTTTCCGTCGATCAATTCTGCCATAATATGTATCTCTCCTTTTATAAAAAATCAATTTTTGACCCCTATCCTGCTTAAAATAATCCGGTGATCACACCATCATCATTGACATCAATATTGAATGCCGCGGGCTTTTTGGGAAGTCCCGGCATTGTCATGACTGCACCGGTCAATACTACAACAAAACCGGCACCGGCCGATACATAGACCTCTCTGACTGTAATCTCAAAGTCCTCCGGTCTGCCAAGCTTAGCCGGATCATCGGACAGAGAATACTGGGTCTTTGCCATACATACCGGAAGCTTACCAAATCCGAGGTCTGTCAGCTTTTGCAACTGTTTGGAGGCTGTGCTGCTGAATACCACGCCCTTTGCTCCGTAAATTTCTTTTGCAACTGTTTCAATTTTTTCGGTTAAAGGTAAATCATCTTCATATATTGGTTTAAAATGACTTTCTTTTTTATCAAGTGTCTCCAAAACCTTGCCGGCAAGCTCGATACCGCCATCTCCACCATGCTCCCATACGGTAGAAAGTGCAAATTCACAGTTTCTTTCCTCACAGAAGGATCTGACGAAGGAAACTTCTGCTTCAGTATCTGTGACAAAAGAATTTAAGGTCACAACTACCGGCACACCGTATTTCTGAAGATTTTCAATATGTTTTTCCAGATTGACAATTCCTTTTTTGAGTGCATCCAGATTTTCAGCACCAAGATCGGCCTTTGCAACACCACCGTTGTATTTTAAAGCACGAATTGTTGCTACCAGTACGACCGCATCCGGTTTGAGGCCGGCAAGACGGCATTTGATGTCAAAGAATTTTTCTGCTCCCAGATCAGCACCAAAACCGGCTTCCGTAATACAGTAATCTGCAATGGATAAAGCCGCATTGGTGGCTCTAACGCTGTTACAGCCGTGTGCAATATTGGCAAAAGGACCGCCATGAACAAAAGCCGGTGTATGTTCGAGTGTCTGGATCATATTCGGTAAAATAGCATCCTTTAAAAGTGCTGCCATGGAACCGACTGCATTGAGATCGGCTGCTGTCACCGGATTGCCATCCAGATCATATGCAACAATAATACGTGCAAGCCTTGCTTTCAGATCATTCATGTCATTGGCAAGGCATAGGATAGCCATGATCTCGGAAGCAACTGTAATCACAAAGTGGTCTTCTCTTGTAAAACCGTCTCCCTTAGAACCAAGACCGACTACAATATTGCGGAGCACACGGTCGTTCATATCCAGACAGCGTTTCCATACGATCTGTCTGGTATCGATACGAAGTGCATTGCCCTGCTGAATATGGTTGTCTAATAACGCTGCCAGTAAATTGTTGGCAGATGTGATAGCATGAAAATCACCGGTAAAATGAAGGTTTAAATCTTCCATCGGAACTACCTGTGCGTATCCGCCGCCTGCAGCACCGCCCTTGATGCCAAAGCACGGTCCCAAAGAAGGCTCGCGGAGTGCGATGACCGCTTTTTTACCAAGCTTTCCGAATGCTTCACCAAGACCGACACTTGTTGTTGTCTTCCCTTCACCTGCCGGTGTCGGATTGATGGCAGTAACCAGTATCAGTTTGCCTTTTTTGTTTTCCCTGATGGTATCCAAATATTCATTGCTCAATTTTGCCTTGTATTTACCGTACAACTCTAAGTCATCCGGCGAAATACCAAGTTGTTTTGCAACTTCTGTGATTGGAAGCATTACGGCTTCCTGCGCGATTTCGATATCTGTTTTCATGTGTCATCCTCCTGTAGTTGTAAAAATTGTTCTTTTGACATCAAAACCCGTCTGGGCTTGGTACCTTCTTCAGGGCCGACAACTCCGGCCTCCTCAAGCTGATCCATAATTCGTGCCGCCCGATTAAATCCAATCTTAAAAACGCGCTGCAGCATACCTATGGATGCCTTTTCCTTGTCTATGATAAAATTACCGGCATCTACAAAATACTGATCTCTGTCTGATGCCGAATCGGTGAAACCACCATCTTTCATGGATGCTGAAGTAATATTGGAAATCTTTTCTTCAACATCAGCTGTATATGTATTTCCAAGATTTTGTTCCTTGATATAATCAACAACCTCCGAAACCTCCTGATCGGAAACAAAGGCTCCCTGGACACGTTCGGGCTTGGACTTACCCTGTGGATAAAAAAGCATATCTCCTTTTCCAAGCAGTTTTTCTGCTCCAACCATATCCAGAATTGTCCTTGAGTCAACGCCGGATGAAACAGCAAAAGCAATACGGCTTGGCATATTGGCCTTGATAAGACCTGTAATAACATCAACCGACGGTCGCTGGGTGGCAATGACAAGATGGATTCCGCAGGCTCTTGCCAGCTGTGCCAGTCGGCAGATGGACTCTTCAACCTCATTGGATGCAACCATCATCAGATCTGCAAGCTCGTCTACAATAATCAGGATCTGAGGCAGAACTTCGGGAATGGGCTGACCATTATTTTCAGTCATTTCACGTACTTTTTTGTTGTAACCTTTCAGATCACGGACATTGAGCTCCGCAAATTTCCTGTATCGGTCTTCCATTTCGGCAACGCCCCAGTGTAAAGCCGCAGCGGCCTTCTTCGGATCTGTCACAACAGGTATCATCAGGTGCGGAATACCGTTATAGACACTTAATTCCACAACCTTTGGATCTATCAGGATAAGCTTTACATCATCGGGAGATGACTTGTATAAAATACTCATAATGATGGTATTGATGCAGACACTCTTACCGGAACCGGTAGCGCCGGCAATCAATAAATGCGGCATCTTGGCAAGATCGGCAATAACTGTATTGCCTCCGATATCCTTGCCGACTGCAAAAGATATTTTGGATTCAGCCTTTTTAAACTCCGGCGAATCGATCAGGTCGCGGAAAGCAACCATGGAATTTTCAGCATTGGGAACTTCAATTCCGACTGCCGCTTTACCGGGAATCGGTGCTTCGATACGAATGTCCGTCGCAGCAAGATTCAACTTGATATCATCGGCCAGATTGACAATCTTTGATACTTTTACGCCAACCTCAGGCTGTAATTCATATCGGGTAACTGCCGGCCCCTGACTGATGTCGGTGACTGTCACATTGACACCAAATGTACGAAGTGTTTCCTGCAGTCTGAGTGCTGTCTCGCGCAGGGACTGTCCGTTATCACCGGCAATCTTTTTCTTGCCGGGTGCAAGCTTGTCAACCGGCGGAAACTTATATTTTGCCTTTAATTTGACAGGCTGTGGCTCGATGGTAACCGCTTCCTCTGCTTTTTGTGATGCAGTATTTGCGGTCTTCTTTGCCGGATATGCAGCCGATGCGCTTTCCTGCATACTATCTGTCATATGCGGCCTGCTATCTGCCGCTTTTTCTCCTGCAGAGGCCGGTGCCATAGCGGTAACATCCGTATCCGGAACGCTTTTCTTTTGTCCGATCTCGGGTCCGAGCTCTCTTGTCGAAACATCACCGATATCAGCATCGTCAAGTCCACGGATTTTAATTTTGGACAAAGCTTCCATAGCCTGTGATTTGTCTGCTTCTGCCTGCTCTTTTAAAACCTTTTGTGATAATTCTTCCATATCAACCGGCGCTGCCTGCCTGTCAGCTGCGGTTGTTTTGACCGGTTTGATATTCAGTTCAGAAGCATTGGCAATTCCGGATACCTTTTTGTTCATGCGAAGCTCATTATCCTTTTCGGCCAAAATCCTCTGTTCTTCTTTTCTTTTTTCTTTCTGCATCATGCGCTCATCGTTTCGTTCCTGCGCATATTCTCTTTTTTGTCGAAAATCATCTTTGACATAATCAGCCAGGATTGCTCCGCCCTTTTTGATCTTATTGCGGAAACTATGCTCCGTAAGCAGCACAATACAGATCAGTATGAGAACGATCAGAATAATGACGGTTCCGACCATCCCAAGCATCTGGTACATGCCGTTTCCCAAAAATCCTCCGACAATACCGCCGCCTTTAAGATTGTCAGCGGAAAAGTGATAAAAATCCGGTATGCTGCTTCCGATATTGGCAATCCCTCCGATCAGGGTAAAGCATACACAAAGCATACAAAACAGCACAAAACCGGAAATCAGCTTGATCGTCGCTACCGGATTGCCGAGATTGGCGATCCAGAAGCAGACTCCGAAAAAGATCAGCAAAGGTGCAACATAAGCCATATATCCAAACAGCCCAAACATAAATGAGCTTACGATATTTCCAAGAGTTCCGATAATATGAAAATTGCATAAAAACAATAAAACAGTAATTGCTAAAGACAATAAAAAAAGGACTTCATCAATGACCGTGTTTTCATACTTCTGGACATTGTTTTTCTTTTTTCGGGACCCCGTATTTGATTTTCTTCCGGAAGAAGTCTTGCGACCTCTTGACTGAGCCATAATAATAACCTCCGTATCTGCCCTGAAAAGTCAGGCAAAACCTTAATTATTATAGCATTATTTTGTTTTTTTCTCAATAAGTTTATGGAGTTTATTCAAGGCATCCTTGATTCCGCCAACTTCATCAATAACCCCCTCTTTTACAGCTTCTTTACCAACCAGAATGCTGCCGACGTCTTTTGTCAGCACTTCCGTTTCCATCATCAGATCAAGCAGCCTTTTTTCTTTGATTCTGCAGTGCCCGGTAATAAACCGGCAGATCCGGTCCTGTATCTGTTTAAAGTAATCAAAGGTCTGTGCCACTCCGATAACCATTCCGTTTAAACGTACCGGATGGATAACCATTGTACCGGTAGGTACAATAAAGGAATAATCGGTGCTGACTGCAATCGGCACACCGATAGAATGGCTTCCTCCTAACACCAGGGATACCGTAGGTTTGCTGACCGAGGCAATCATTTCGGCAATGGCAAGTCCGGCCTCAACATCACCACCCATGGTGTTTAACAAAATCAGAATTCCATCTATCTCTTTATTATCTTCAATTTCCGCAAGCTTTGGCAGAATGTGTTCGTATTTGGTTGATTTTGTCGAGCTTCCAAGTACATCATGTCCTTCTATCTCACCAATGATTGAAAACATATATATTTTATGCTGTTCTTTGTTTTCATTAAGATCCGACTGCCCGGTCTTTTCTATCCTCGTATCATTATTCCAGCTTTCTTTTTCTTTACTATTTTCCAATTCATTACCCATATCCATTGCCTCCTATGCACAAAACACATTAAAAAAAGCTCATAATAAAAAAGAACCTTTATTAAAAAGGTCCTTTTTATTATGGGCATTTTTTATTTGTTTATTCGATATCAAAATCATCTCCGGGTTTTATTTCAACATCATAATGCATTTTATCTTCACTTACCGTATAATCATAATCCATTTCTTTTTTTACATGACGTTTGGGAACCGGCAATGGATTTTTGATAAACTGTGTGTCTGAAACAGACATATTTCTGATATCCATAATCACCGCTCCTTGCTGTCATTGCCAAGAAATGTCTCAATATTGTATCTGGGACGATGCTTGACCTCGATATATATTTTGCCGATGTATTGTCCGATCAGACCAATTGCGCAAAGCTGCAGTCCGCCTAAAAACCAGACTGACAGAAGCAACGAAGTCCACCCGGGCTCAACTGTACCGAAAAAATATGAAACAAAGGCATATATAGCCGCAATAATGCTTAAAATTATAATAATAAAGCCAAGAGCTGTAACAAGACTGATCGGCTTTACGGAAAAAGATGTAATTCCGTTCCATGCAAGCGCAAGCATTTTACTCAGCGGATACTTGCTTTCGCCGGCCACTCTTTCTTTTCTTTCATAATACACGCAATCTGTCTGATAACCGATCAGCGGCATCATACCGCGTAAAAACAGATTGTTTTCGTTGTATTTGGAAAACTGTTCCACGGCTCTTTTGCTCATCAGGCGAAAGTCCGCGTGATTATATACGGTTTTAACCCCCATCATGGCCATGACCTTGTAAAAACCCTGTGCTGTGGTACGCTTAAACCAGGAATCCTTTTTGCGGTCATTTCTGACTCCATATACAATATCATTGCCCGCATGAAACTTGTCCACCATTTCCTCGATCACAGCCGTATCATCCTGCAGATCCGCATCAATGGAAATGGTAATATCCGATATATCCTTGGCCGTCAAAAGTCCTGCAGTCAGGGCAAACTGATGTCCGACATTACCGGCCAGCTTA
The DNA here is from genome assembly GCA_900549665.1 of uncultured Lachnospiraceae bacterium. Taxonomy (GTDB): domain Bacteria; phylum Bacillota; class Clostridia; order Lachnospirales; family Lachnospiraceae; genus UBA2882. The sequence continues at coordinate 102,282 of URPH01000004.1, forward strand.
AGTCCATATACCATCGGACTGTCCTGATGTTCTTTTTCGATCAGTTCCCATGTACGGTCTTTACTTCCATCATTAACAAACAGAATAAAACTGTCAGCGGAAATTTTTTCTTTATGAATCAGATCATTTAAGACACGTTTTAATTCTTTTGCGGAAATTTCTAAAACAGCTTCCTCGTTGTAGCAGGGAACCACCAATGCTAATCTGTCCATGAAATTCCTCCGTCACTTTTCCTGGATAATGGCACCAAACAGCTTGGTGACAAATCCCGATTTGATTTCTTCAAATGTTGCAGCCGTAATGTTGCTGTGCTTAAAGGTCTCTCCCCAGACCAGGGCAAGCTTTTTTGCAAACACCTTGCCATCTTCGCCCTGTTCCATAAAATAAGGCAGTACATAGGAAACCATGTACATATTATGTTTTCTAAGTGCTTCGCTCTTTTGAAAAACCTTCAGCCCTTTGTAGGAATTAAGATCTGCCGAAACCGCCGCAACAAAATAAACAATAGACAGTTCTTTCTCATTGTCATCCAGAGTACGAAATTTCTGCATAAATGCCTCCGCATGCTCTTTATAAGCTTCATATGCCGAATCGTATGTTTTTTTTGTAAAAAGAGAAAGAGCATCTTCTTCGTATTGCAAAATACCTGCAACTTCCTTTGATAAATCCATGCTTATTCACTCCAGTTGTGATATACAGCCTGTACATCATCGCTTTCATCCAAAAGATCCAGTGTACGATTTAACTGTTTTATTGCGTTTTCATCTGTCAGTTCCACATAAGTCTGCGGAATCATGGTTACCTCTGCCGATGCAAACGGGATTTTCTGCTCAGCAAGGGCATCATATACAGCCTTAAAATCATCGGGCGCTGTGATAACCTCGAAGCTGTCCTCTTCTTCGGAAAAATCCTCGGCACCTGCATCTAAAGCAAGCATCATCAGGTCATCGGGATCCATATCACATTCTTCTTTATCGATAATGATCTGTCCCTTTTCATCAAACATAAAGGATACACAACCCGGTGTTCCAATACTTCCGCTTCCCTTTGTAAAGGCACTGCGGACATCTGCTGCAGTACGGTTTTTATTGTCTGTCAAGGTTTCTACGATAATCGCTATACCGTTCGGACCATAGCCTTCATATGTAATATGCTCATAATTTACGGAACCGTCTTCACCCGCAGCTTTTTTGATACCTCTTTCAATGGTATCATTGGGCATATTATTGGCTTTTGCCTTTGCAATAACCTGAGCCAGTTTGAAGTTGTTGTTCGGATCCGGACCGCCTTCTTTTACGGCAACAGCCAGCTCACGGCCGATAATCGTGAAAATTTTACCCTTTGCTGCATCATTTTTTTCTTTTTTGTGCTTAATGTTTGCAAATTTTGAATGTCCTGACATTTTATAGTTCTCCTTCTTTTGTGGGAATTTTGGAAACCAATACCCTTCTTATTGTTTTATTTTCAACTGTCATAATTTTAAAATTATAACCGCCAAAATCCATTTCAAATGCTTCATTGTCTGCCGGAATATGCTCTAACCGTGCGATCATCAGTCCGTTTAAGGTCTCATATTCGCAGCTGCTAAAATCAATCCCCAGCGTCTCTCCAAGCTCATCTAATCGCGTCAGACCGTCTATTTCGTAGGAATCATTGCCCTTGGGCCTGATAAAGGTTTCTTCGACATCGTATTCATCAAAAATATTACCAACAATTTCTTCCAGAATATCCTCCATGGTCAGTACACCGCTTGTCTGCCCATACTCATCAATAACAATCACAAAATGCGTTTTCAGCGACTGCATGGTCTTGAACAAAACATCGATCTTGCGTGTTTCCGGAATAAAATTGGCGTTTCTGATAAGCCCTTTGATCGACTTGATCGGTTTTTGGGCCCTTGAATCATCCTGCTGCATTCTGCATGCATCCTTCAGATGAAGCACACCGATGATATGGTCAATATTATCAATATAAACGGGATAACGGCTGTACGCCTGGGAAAGCATAAACCTGACAACATCATCAAGCGTCTCATTGCCGTCAATGCCAACGATATTGGATCTGTTTGTCATAATATCCTTTGCCTCTTTATCTGAAAAAGCAAAGATATTGTTGATCATCTTAGCCTCGGTCGCATGCAGAACCCCGTTCTCATGTCCCTCATTGACCATAGACAGAATTTCATCTTCGATGACGTTATTTTCCCTGTCAGCATGAAAAATATGGTTTAAAAAATGATTTTTATTTTCACTCAATTTATCTGATTTACTCCTTGGAAACCTAACTAAAACTATAACATTTTGTCTTTGGTTCGTCAATAAATGCCTATGTATGCAGTTCAAGACTGATTTTAAGGCCTCTGTCAATACGTCCCATGATATCTCCATCCAGATGACAGATCTTTTCCTTCAGACGCGATTTGTCGATCGTACGAAGCTGTTCCAAAAGAATCACGGAATCCTTGACCATATGATAACGGCCTGCCGCCAATTCAATATGGGTCGGAAGCTTTGCCTTGTTCAATCTGGATGTGACCGCCGCAACAATAATTGTCGGACTGTGTAAATTTCCAACATCATTCTGCACAATAACAACCGGTCTTATACCTCCCTGTTCGGATCCGATCACCGGTCTTAAATCTGCGTAATATACATCTCCTCTTTTCAAAGAATAACAACCCCTTTCATCTGTACAAAAAGTATTGCCAAATTTTAACGGTTGTATTCCAAATCAGATCATTAAATCAGATCATTGGTAATCTTCAAAATAATCTTTGGTATCTGTTACAACACCATTTTTATGGTAAACACGGGGAATGCGCTTTCCAAGATCACAGGCAAGTTCATAATTGAAACGTCCACTCAGACCGCCAAGCTCCTCCATTGTGATGCACTCAGCTCCATCCTGACCGATCAGCGTAACCTCGTCTCCATCCCTGACATTATCTATATCCGATACATCTACCATCATCTGATCCATACAGACACGTCCAAGGATTTTGGCACGTTTTCCATGGATCAGAACAAAGCCTTTGTTGGATAACGCTCTGGGATAGCCATCACCATAGCCTACCGGTATCGTTGCTATCTTCATGGTCTCTTCTGCGCAATAGGTTCCGCCATAGCTTACCTGTGTTCCTTTTTCAATTTCTTTTACATAGACAATATGACTTTTCAGGGATAATACCGGTTTTAATCGGATGATATCCCTTGATACTTCTTCTGAAGGCCACAATCCATACAGGGTGATCCCGGCACGTACCATGTCCATATTGGCTTCCTTTATCTCCACGATTCCGGCACTGTTGGAGCAGTGATGGATCGGAATCCTGTATCCGGTTTCTTCTTCTGCTCTTTTTAAGAAATCCTGATAGGTATGAAGCTGCTTCATAACAGGTCCCTTATCCGCTTCATCTGCCTTGGCAAAATGAGTAAAGATGCCCTCCACTATGATGTTTTTTTTGGAAAGACATTCTCGGATAAAGGCAATTCCCGAATCATCCGGTCTGATACCGATACGGCTCATGGCGGTATCAACTTTAATATGTACGATTGCTTTTTTATTTTGTCTTTCAGCTTCCTTTTCAATTTCAGACAGCATAGAGGATTTAAACACTGTCATCCGGATCTCATTATCGATCAGTTTTGCATAGGAATACGGAAATGTATAACCGATCACAAGCAATGGCTTTTTGATGCCACAATGTCGTAAAATCAGTGCCTCCTCAGCTGTTGCAAGTCCCATGCCGAATACATAGTCAAGTGTTTCCAGCTCTCTTGCGATCTGAACCGCTCCGTGTCCATAGGCATCTGTCTTAATGATTCCCATCATTTTTGCAGAGCAAGAAATATTGCCGTGCATCTGTTCCATATTAAAATGCACTGCATCAAGGTCAACATCTGCCCATACTCTGTCATAATCTTTCATAATCATCCTCTTCTCTTAAAATAAATTTCAACGAATCTACAAGATCCGATGCTTTTAATGAATACGCATTGTACATATTTTTTGCATAATCGCCACACAGGCCATGTACATAAACACTCAGTGTGACTGCATTTTTCATGGAAATGTCCTGAGCGGCAAAGCCGGTCAGGATACCGGTAAGCACATCGCCGCTTCCGGCTGTAGCCATCCCATCATTTCCGGATGTGTTGATATACAACATCCTGCCGTCCGGAACATATACCCTGGTTGCAAAATCCTTGCATACCAGATAAATTCCATATCCGGCTGCTATATTTTGTTCAACCTCATGCAGCTTTGCAGGATCTTCCGGCAGCTTAGCGCCGTACAGTCTCTCAAGCTCTTTTTTATGCGGTGTCAGGACAACCTCATGTTTTTTTGCATATTCTGTTAATTGTTTTTTTAATTCTTTTGAGGATGCGATCAGATTAATGGCATCTGCATCGATCACAAGTCTGCAGCTTTGCTGCCTTAACACATTTTCTACAATATCATAAGCATCTTTTTGTATACCAAGTCCGGGACCAATTCCGATACAGGAGCAATCATACAAAAATGAAGGTTTTTCATCCTGAAAGGTCATCGTAAGCAACTCCGGAACCGCCGTAAGCAGTGCCTGTATATTGTTTTTATCAGTCAATGTTTTGACATAACCGACCCCGGTACGGATTGCGGCCGCAGACGAAAGGATCGCACAGCCGCCGATACTTTGGCTGCCTGCTATGATCCCTGCCTTGTGAAAGGTTCCCTTATGTCCGTTCATACAGCGCCGTGGGAGGAGATTTGGCAGGTCGGAAGGTTCATATAAAAAGGTTTCCGGTAAAAGCCTGCCCAAAGCTTTGTCCGGTATGCCGATATCTTTACAGATGACAGTCTTATTATGAAGTCTTCCCTCATGAAGATACAGTCCACGTTTCCGATATCCAAATGTGATTGTAAGATCTGCATAAAATGCATTGGACACAGCACCTCCATGATCTGTTTCCACACCGGAAGCTATATCAACCGCAATTTTAAATCCATGCAGTTCATTCATACGGTCAAGCCATATATCATATGCAGACCTGCCATCCCTTTGTATGAATCCGACTCCGAAAACCGCATCTATAATAATATCATATTCATCCTCCGGAATATCCGTGCGCAATGGAATTTCCATTTTTTGAAGAATGTCAGCCTGAAGCTTATTTCCTTCTGAACATCTCCCGGATGGATCGGCACAGAAAATATCCGTCGGATATCCCCATTGTGTCAGGATCCGTCCGATGGCATAACCATCCCCTCCATTGTTGCCGTTTCCGCATACAACACAGACACGGCTCTTTTTGAAGAAACGGGCTGAAATCTCATCACACACGCCAAGCGCGGCCCGTTCCATTAAAACAGGCTGTGAAATACCAAACTGTGTGATGGTATTGGAATCTGCATTTTTCATCTGTGTAGCTGTCAATACATACTTCATGCTGTCATATCATCCCTTTAATCTGTTGTCATCCGGATTGTATGTCATATCAAAGATTTCAATGACCTCCGGCCCGAATATATCATGCATATAAGCGTACATTTCCTGATTTAACCATTCCCGCTCCTGCTTGCGGATCACGTTCTTTTTTAATTCTATCCGTATCTTGTTGATCCATTCGGCTATCTTTTCAATTTCAGCCGAATTGTCCGACATGGCACGGTAACAGATGTCCATCGTTCTTACCATCAGTTCGAAATTGACTTCATCAATCCTTGCCGGCAGATCCAACAATTCATCCTGTTTTTCATCTATTTTGGAATTGCACTCCTCAATAAGTGCCTTATGTTCATCCATCTCTTTGTCTGATAACGGCGTATTGTCAATTCCTGCAACAATTTCATCCATCAGTCTGGCTTTTAATTTACGGATGTCCTTTAGATCAGAGTTGATCTGTCCCTGATCTGCCACCAGTGATTTTAATTCCTCTGCCAGCTGTTCCGTCTTTGGGTCTCTGTTTTCTCTTGTAAAAAGCTGATACCATTTATTGTCCAGTGTCAAAATCGGAATCTTTTTTCCTTTCAGGGCTTCCCTGAATATCGTTTCCCTTGTTTCCATAAAAACACCTCACAATCAGACTGTGATCATTGTTTTTTTCTGTTCAGATTATAAGACAGCTTCATAAGACTTTCGGACAAATGTACATTTTCGACCAGAACATTGTCCGGAACATCCAGATCAATGTGTGCAAAATTCCAGATTGCGTGTATCCCACAGCCTACAAGTCTGTCAGCAACCTCTTTTGCGGCTTCCTTGGGAATCGTCAGCACTCCGATATCGATGTCATTATCCTTGATAAACTGTTCAAGCTCCGACATGGGTCTTACAGTCATATCTTTGATCTGTCTGCCTATAATATCCTTATTAACATCAAAAATCCCGGTGATCAGAAATCCGCGCCTTTCGAAATTCATATAATTGGCAATTGCCTGCCCTAAATTACCTGCACCGATCAGGACCAGATGATGTTTTTGATTTAATCCGAGAATCTTTGCAATCTCATTGTATAAAAACTCTACTTTGTATCCGTATCCCTGTTGTCCGAATCCGCCAAAATTATTGAAATCCTGCCGGATCTGTGATGCGGTGACATGCATGATACGACTCAGATCCTGTGAAGATATCCGTTCCACACCACTATCTTTCAGTTCTCCAAGATAACGGAAATATCGCGGCAGTCTGCCGATCACTGCCTGGGAAATTTCTTTTTCATCCATGTAGCATCCCCCTATGTCTGGTTTTCAACTATTATACCCCTGTGTTAAATTTCTGTCAAAAACCAAAGCGGGTATTTTATACTGTTTTTTGAATTTTGATATTTCATATAGAAATACTGCCTGTAATTTAGTATAATTCCAAAGGAACATGTACTTAATCGAATGTAACAGAATGGAGAAAGCAATGATTTTATCCTGCCATGAACTATCCAAATCATTTCACGAGGAAACACTTTTTTCCAAGTGTTCTTTTCATATTGAAGATAATGAAAAAGCTGCCATCATCGGTATCAACGGATGTGGAAAAACCACATTGTTACGCATGATCCTGGGACTTGAAAAAATAGATGAAGGTACAGTAACCTTTGCAAAAGACAAGACGATCGGATACCTGGCACAGCATTTAGATGATATGGGACCCGATCATTCCATTTACGATGAGCTTCTGACTACCAAGGCCCACATCATCAAAATGGAAGACGATCTGCGTGCTTTGGAACAGGCACTTCATACCACACAGGATGAGGAACAGCTCAGATCCATCATGGAAAGATACGAAAATCTCTCCCATGCCTTTTCTTTGGAAAACGGCTATGCCTATCAGAGTGAGATTACCGGCGTATTAAATGGTCTCGGTTTTTCCAAGGAAGAATATTCCCAACAGATATCCACACTCTCCGGCGGTCAGAAGACCCGTGTGGCTCTCGGAAAAATTCTTTTACAAAAGCCTGATATCTTGTTTTTGGATGAGCCAACCAACCATCTGGATATGGATTCAATCCGCTTTTTAGAAAATTATCTGTCCAATTACAGGGGCGCTGTTGTTCTGATCTCCCACGACCGTTATTTTATGGACAAGATCTGCACCAAGATCATAGAGATCGATCATAAAAAGGTAACGGTATTTTCCGGCTCCTACTCCGAATACTCTGCCAAAAAGAAAATTCTGCTGGCCGGTGCCATGAATGCCTATCTCAATCAGCAGCAGAAAATCAAGCATCAGGAGGAGGTTATCACAAAGTTAAAATCCTTTAACCGTGAGAAGTCCGTCAAGCGCGCACGAAGCCGTGAAAAGATGCTGTCCAAAATCGAGGTACTGGAGAAACCGGCAGATGAAAATGCACAGATGCACTTCCAGCTTGTTCCGTCCAGAATCAGCGGAAATGATGTTCTTCACATGGAAAATATCCGGAAAACCTATCAATCCAAGACTCTCTTTTCGGATCTGGAAATGGATATCAAACGTGGCGAGCACGTGGCGATCATCGGCCGTAACGGAACCGGCAAGACCACACTCTTAAAGATCATCAACAATCTGGTCACTCCCGAATGTGGCAAGATTACTCTGGGTTCCAATGTTGAAATCGGCTATTATGACCAGGAACACCATGTACTGCATATGGAAAAGACCATTTTTGAAGAAATCTCCGATGACTTTCCGGATCTTACCGGCACACAAATACGCAATACATTGGCTGCCTTTCTGTTTACCGGAGACGATGTGTTTAAGAAGATTGATTCCTTAAGCGGTGGCGAGCGCGGCCGTGTCAGCCTTGCCAAGCTGATGCTCTCATCCTCCAACTTCCTGATCCTGGATGAGCCGACCAACCATCTGGATATCCAGTCCAAAGAGATTTTAGAGCAGGCACTCAATCATTATGAAGGAACCGTTTTGTATGTTTCCCATGACCGTTTCTTTATCAACCAGACTGCCCACCGGATTTTGGATCTGGAGGACAAAAAGCTTGTATCCTATCTTGGCAATTATGATTATTATCTGGAAAAGCATGGAGATATCTATTCCGATATCCGTTATAAAGAGGATTTATCCACAAACGAGGCCGACCAGACTGCTTCTTCTGACAACAAATTAAACTGGCAGGAGCAGAAAGAGCTTCAGGCTAAAAAACGCAGACTGGAAAATGCACTCGCTAAAGCTGAACAATCCATTGCAGATCTGGAAGAAAAGATATCCGATCTGGAAAATGAAATGACAAAACCGGAAATAGCCACCAATATCGGTAAGCTTGCCGAATTATCACGCCAGAACGAAGAATATAAAAAAGAATTAAAATCCCTCTATGATGAATGGGAAGAAATTTCCGTATCACTCGAGGATCTTAATTCTTAATCATTTTTATTTTTATAAATTTTCATTTTTCCGGAAATTTAAGGTGTTTAGAACCTTGAAAATTCAATATTTCAACCAATAAAAAGGCATAAATCTTTTCCGTTTGGTATAATGGGAAAGCCTTTATGATTCTTGGTGCCAGGTGCACATGAACATATTTATTCATACTTTTTTCATATCTAGTTCATTTGCGCCTGAGACCTCGAGTCTCACATATCTGCCTCATATACAGATATCTTTACATCATCGTTGCTTTTCAACTCCGGTGTGTCCTTCAGCTTCTTTAGATATGTATCAAAAAACTCCAGATGACATTTGCAGAGATTCTCATGTAGCACATCAGCATCAAGTTTTCCAACCAATAACTTTATTGGCAGTATATACTTTATTACATCGGCAAATCCGATATGTGTCATATCTCTGAATAAAACTTTATAAACCGGCTCAGTATGACGGATATAAACCCTGTTCACGACATTTTCATTATTTTTGCAGCTAACCTGCATAAACGGCCTTCTCAGTATATCATTTGTATAATTCCCGAACAGTCCACCATCAAGATTAATACCGCAGACAAAGTCTTCATTTCTCGCGCAAAGTGCATATGCGGTATCTCCCCCCATCGAATGTCCGGATACACCAACGCCCTTTGCAAAGTCAATCATATCTGACAATTCTTTCTTTGCGTATTCAAGGGCTGCCTCGTTATCCTTTATCCACTCCGGAAGTCTCTCCATCAAAAATTTACAATACTTTCTCTGTGCCTCATCAAACTTTTGCGCCAGTTCTTCATCACTTCCTTTTACCCTCACCAGTTTAAGCATTGTAATGATTCCGCCAATCATAGCCTTATACATTTTCTTTTTTATGGTTTTGTCGAAAAAAAGAACGGTTCCGTCATCAAACTCACTACATACAGCCTCATGGGAATGATCCACAGATATTACAACGTATCCGTTAGAAGCAAGTTCTGTACAAAGACAGGAATTTCCTTCTCTGTACGAATTATAGGCATGATTAAACATAATCAGCGGGAACTTTTTTCCCGGTATCCTATTTGCATTTAAATAACATTCTGTCAGATTAGACTCTGGATTCTTTCTAAAGTCAGGCACCACCTTAAAAGTATACTTTAAGCCTTTCAGCATATTATCCGATAATGCCACCGCCTTCGTAAGTCCCTTTACGCTTTCCCTAAGCACCGGATAATAAACCCTTGCCGCCACGCTTCGCATGCCTCCCTGACGCATAATTTCTTTCCTGTCATCTTTGACTGTGTATGTAAATGTTCCGACTGCATATTCCCCTGTCGGTTTGGGTAATCCCATTTTTCGCATGATTGAATCTCCCCTACAGCTTATTGAGTTACGAATCGGATGTTGCGTTAGAAACACCAATGAGCATGGTTCCGGTCTGTATGGTAATATCCGGATGAAATGTTCCTTTTAAATTTCTTGTATGCTTTTCTCAGGTGTCAGTAAATCTTCCAGCATAGTACCACCTATTTTTCTATAGCACTGCGAACTTCTCTTAATTTTTCCTCTCTATATCCCATTTGGGCAATAACTCGCTATCTTTAATTTGACAAACTGAAATTTCACGCAGACTATTCCTATACCGTAATGTCTATTCTGACCGATG
>URPH01000005.1 GCA_900549665.1 uncultured Lachnospiraceae bacterium
CCCCACTGCTGCCTCCCGTAGGAGTTTGGGCCGTGTCTCAGTCCCAATGTGGCCGTTCACCCTCTCAGGCCGGCTACTGATCGTTGACTTGGTGGGCCGTTACCTCACCAACTATCTAATCAGACGCGGGTCCATCGTATACCACCGGAGTTTTTCACACCAGACCATGCGGTCCTGTGCGCTTATGCGGTATTAGCACCTATTTCTAAGTGTTATCCCCCTGTATACGGCAGGTTACCCACGCGTTACTCACCCGTCCGCCACTAAGTTATTTAAAAAGCAAGCTTTTAAAATAACTCCGTTCGACTTGCATGTGTTAAGCACGCCGCCAGCGTTCATCCTGAGCCAGGATCAAACTCTCGTATTAATAGTTTGCATCCCGGTCAAAATCAACTTGGCTAATTTTAACCGTTCTTCTTTACTGTTTTGGTTTGTCTCTTAAAGACTTGTTCTGAAATTTTCTCTTGGAATTTTTCAGGGTTGCATTGCTGTTTAGTTTTCAAGGTTCCTGTATGATCTCGCATTGCTTTGAAATCTTTGTGTTGTCTGCGTTTCACACGCGACTTGATTATAGTATCACTTCATATTTCCAATGTCAACAACTTTTTTCATTTTTTTACAAAAAAGTTTTTTTTCAAAGTTTTTTCATTTTAAACGAGTTTTTAATATTTCATTTTGATACCTTATATATAGGATAACTGTATCCGGATTTACACATTCTTCTTCCGGCAGTTCTAATAAAATTACTGTGTCCGCGCTCTCCCCCGGTTGAATCTGTTCGTTGTATACAGAAAAATCCCATGCGAAGAGAGTTGACATGATCCTGTGATAGTTTTCACCATCAAATGAAACTTTAAAGTATGCATTGGTATCAAATATATCTGCACTTTTTACTTCTGAAGTATGATTCAGAATGGTCAGATGCAAAACAGCCAGCTTACAGCCCTCGGATGCATTAGCAACAAAATACAAATCATCCTCTCCTTCCGGATACTGATCTGCAAATTCAACCCCATTAAAAGACACGGACAATCCATCCAATCCCAAAAATTCCGCCGGATCCGTGACTGCGACACTTTCTTCCCTTTTTTCTGTTTTTGTCAGTAATTCTTTTTCTTCTTTCTGTAGTTCTTTTTCTTTTTCCAAATCAGCCATTTCTTCGGCTTTTTTTCGAATTTCATTCTGGACTGTTTCTTCCTTTTCCAATTGTTCATCATTTAACAATCTGGACCGGTAGCCGGAATCATATTTTAAAAGCGCAGCTGCAGCATAATTTGTAACCATGTCCTGCTCTTCCTGTGTCAATTCCGGTATTGCATTTCCGCATCCGCAAAGAAAAACAGAAAGGATGCAGATTATTAAAAAACAGCTCATATGCTTTTTCATAGAATTCCTCCAAGATAGGTTTTATTATATAGCATTACGCACTATCATACATAATACACTTTGCAGCTTTGTAATCATCATGACAGGTATCCACCATTCACGAATCAGAGAATCACATCTTTTTCTTTTGCTTATCCTGTCACAACAATACCGACTATGTTAAAGATAATAACATCATTTAATCGGAAGTTCAAACCAGAATTCTACTCCATTCTCATAATTGCAGACACCGTATTCCTGATGAATCGATTCCATAATCGCCTTAACAATCGACAATCCGACACCGCTTCCACCATATTCCCTTGTCCGTGCTTTATCCACCTTATAAAATTTTTCAAACAGATGGGGCAGTGACTCCTCCGGAATCGGATCACCGGTATTGAAAACAGAGATCCTTACCACATCCTTATTCTCTTTTACCCGGATCTGTATCTCCTTTTCATAAGCAAGATGATTCAATGCGTTGGAAAAATAATTCATCAGCACCTCTTCTATTTTAAATTCATCACTCCATACATACACCGGCTTTTGTGGTTCAAAAACCACCTTTGCATCATGCTGTCTGATAAGAATATCGGCATTGGTCAGATAGTTGGCAATCAGATCACAAATATCAAAGCGTTCCATATTGATAACATCATTTCCGAATTCCAACTGATTCAGAGTTAACAGTTTTTTGACCATATCATTCATTTTATTGGATTCATCTATAATAACATCACAATAGAAATCCCGCCCGGACGGATCCTCGGCATTGACCTCTTCTTTTAATCCTTCCGCATATCCCATGATCAATGCAAGCGGTGTTTTTAGTTCATGTGAAACATTGGACAGAAACTCCCGTCTCATTTCATCTATCTGTTCTTTTTTTTCAATATCCTTCTGCAACTCATTATTGGCTGTCTTAAGCTCCGAAATCGTGCTTTCCAATTTGTCGGACAATGCATTCATATGCTCTCCCAAAACACCGATTTCATTCTTTTCTTTTCCATTATAATGAACTTCAAAGTCCAAATCTGCCATGCGTTTGGAAATTTCTGTCAATGACAGAATCGGATTGGTAATTTTTTTGGTAATAAACATAATAACAACTGCACTGATACCCACGGTAAATATGCCAATATAGGCCAAAAAGCGGTTGGAAACAGAAACACTGTCCCGGATACTCTGTACCAGAGTCCTTGTCATAAAGAGATTGCCATTGTCCAGGGTTCCCCACATCTGGATAAACGACAGATCACTTTGCGTTGAACGCGCAATCTCCATGATATAATGATCATTTTCCTCCAGTAATTTATAATTGTCACTGCTTTGTGAAAAAACGCGGTCTAACAGCGTTTTTACCAGAATATCCGATTCGGAGCCTGCTGACTGGATCAACCTGGAATCCGCGTCAATAATGATCACACTGATATTATAGACACCGCTTATTTTCTGCAATTCCGCTTCAAAATCATCACTCTGTATACTTCCGTCCTGAGTTGCCTTATTGAGCAGTTCATAAGCTTTGAGCATGACCTGTTGTTTGTTGTAAATATAGTAGCGCTCCAAAAAACGGCTGTTTAAAAACCAGCACAATAAAATTGTACCTGTCATAATAATCAAAAAAGCCATTAAAATTTGTTTGCGAATTGAATGCTTCATATACTACACCACTTTATAAAATATTATTTTCTTTTCGTGCATCGGATCACAGCAGACTATGCATTTTCGCTTTTATATTCAAGATCAGAAAAATAGTCCTTTGACCAGAATCTCTGCACCGATGAATACCAGTATCAGCCCTCCGATCATATCAGCCCTGCCGGAAAAACGTGTTCCAAACTTTTTACCGATCTGCAATCCGCAAATACATATGATAAATGTAACAACAGCAATGATCAGTGAACATACAAAAGCCATCACAACACCATAATCCGTAATGGTAAATCCAACCGATAACGCATCAATGGATGTTGCAATTCCCTGAAGTAATAAAACGGAAAAAGAAAGGCTCTCCATTTCTTCCTCTTCCACATTACCCTTAACAGCTCCGGCTACCATTTTACCACCAATATACAGCAGCAGAAAAAATGCGATCCACGGTATAAAAGGTTCAAATGACTGAAAAATCCTGACAAATGTGTGTACACAGATCCAGCCGGTCATTGGCATCAAAAACTGGAATACCGCATATATGCCTGCAATCATGCTCATTCTTCCGGTCTTCATATGCTTTTCATGCAGACCGTTTGCCAGAGAAACTGAAAATGCATCCATCGCCAGTCCAACTCCCAGCAATATACTGTTAATGTAAAATAAAAGATTCCATTCCATCGTCATTTTCCTTTTCTTTTTTTATTATTATGATAAAAAAAGACCCAAGACAGCACAAAAGCACTGTCTTAAGTCTCATCATTTAAAATACCACCGGGCTTTCACCAGTATGTCGATAGCACTATACATTTTGATAAAATGTACCGATTACTCCCTTAGACCTGATATAATATATCACTTTTGGCTGCTAAAATCAAGAAAAATCATTAGAAATCCGATGTCCCGGATTTTAACTACAGGATACCTTATTCAAATTTATATCCAAGTCCCCAAATAGTCTGGATATGTTCTCCGTAATCTCCCATTTTGCTTCGAAGCTTTTTCACATGGGTATCGATTGTTCTGGCATCTCCAAAGTAATCATAATTCCATACATGATTGAGAATCACTTCCCTGGATAGAGCAACACCTTTATTTTCCATAAAATAGCCCAGTAGTTCAAACTCCTTGTAGCTTAAATCAACAGGCTTGCCGTCTATCGTGACAATATGGGCAACCTTGTCCATCCGGATGCCGTTATATTCCAGAATATTATCATCTGCTTCGGACGAATTACTTCTCCTGAGCACAGCCTCAACCCGCGCAACCAGAATCTTCGGACTGAAGGGCTTGACGATATATTCATCAACCCCGAGTTCAAAGCCCTTTAATTCATCCTTCTCATCCGCTTTTGCCGTAAGCATTATGATCGGCACTGCAGATACTGCACGAATTTCTTTACAGACTGCCCATCCATCCATCTTAGGCATCATCACATCAAGTAAGATCAGTGCAATATCCTTATTAGCATAAAAAATATCTACTGCCTGCTCACCATTTTCAGCTTCCATCACATCAAAATCCGCGCGGTTCAAAAAGTCACGCACAAGCTTGCGCATCCTGCTTTCGTCATCAACCACTAATATCTTTGCCTTACTCACAAAAAACACCTCGTTGCTTATCATAATTTCTGAAACAAAAATATTTTAACACACATTTATGTTAATTTTGTGAAGAGAGCTCTGCTTCTTTCTGACGTACTGCATTTTCACGTTCAGTCAGCTGCTGCTCCCATTCTGCATATTGATCGGTAATCGCCCTTTTATAATTTAGCACAGTAGGGTTATTGCCTGTCATGGAGATCACAAACATGACCACAACCATGATTCCAAGTATCACACATGCCAGATTGCGTTGCCGGCATTTATGTACGAGGCGTCTGTTTTCCTGCTTTTCCTTTTGAAGCTTTTCTTCTGCATCTTTTTTCACTTTTTGTTTAAATGAAGCATATTCCTCCGACAGACGTTTCGTCTGATTCTGGACAGATGTCCTGGTATACAAAACCGGTATGGGACATTCATTTTCCCCGAGCACTCCTTTTGACAAAAGATACCTTCTTATATCAGCAAGATAACAAAGGCCTATCTGTGTTTCAAAGATTTTCTGTTCTACAGCCTTTGTATAAACAGCCTTTAGTGCTCCAAGATCATCTTCATCAATCCGTGAACTCAATGCCTTGATCCTGGCAAACTCCTCTTTTGCCCTTTTTTCGTCTTCTTCATAGCAAAACTCAAAACCATCAATCATATATCTTTGTTCCATAAACATTCACACTCTGCAAAAAACTTTTTACCTGCTCTGTCTGACAGTATCATCTACTATAAAATATCTTTATTTCCGGGTTTCAGCTTTTCAAACAGTTGCATTTACCGGCCATGCTAATTTTAACATACTATGATACCAAATGGCAAACAGACCCTTCACATTCCGAAAGTTATAATCATTTTTTGGAATCCTTTAATCTTCTTCTCACAAAACGCTGGCCAAGCTTTTTTAATTTTAGCGGAAGCAACGGAAAAACATAGTTGTCACCGGAAATCGTTTTATTGAAAATCAGGGATATAACCAGCACTATGATACCGGCAATATATCCATATATGCCAAATGCAGCTGTTAAAATCAGACTGATGATGCGCATAAATTTCAATGCATAGGACAACTCATAGCTTGCCTGTGTATAGTTGGCAATCGCAACAAATGCCATATAAAGCATGACTTCTGAATTAAACCAGCCGCTTTTTACGGAAAATTCCCCTAAAACAAGACCAGCCATCACGCTAAGCGGTGTACTCAGCATACTCGGCGTATTCACAGCGGCTAACTTCAGCCCGTCAATCGCAAGCTCTAAAATCAGAAACTGCCAGATCAGCGGGATATTTACGGTATCGGCTACCATGATAAATTCAAAACCTCCCGGAATAAAACGCGGCTCCTGCATCATCAACAAAAAAGTCGGCGTCATAATATAAGTCAGTACCGCAATAATAAATCTGGTAAGGCGCAGATAGGTACCGGTAACCGGCGGAAAATAATAATCATCCGCTTCTTCGATCACATCAAAAATACTTGTCGGCATGATCATGGCAGAGGGAGAATTATCCACAAGAATAATGATGTTTCCCTCCAAAATCTGTGCCGCAGCCGTATCCGGACGTTCGGTAAATTTGAATTTCGGAAATGGATTCCACCATGTTTTTTTATAGAGACATTCCGCAAGGCTTTCCTGATTCATGGTAAGTGCATCCACCTGTATATTGCGGATTCTCGTTTTTACCATATCCAGAAGATCCTGATCGACACGGGAATCCATATAACAGACGATAATATCTGTTTTGGATGCTTTACCGGCATTCATCATCTCCATTCTAAGATCCTCAGACCGGATGCGCCGGCGGATCAGTGCACTGTTTTGGACCACTGTTTCAACAAATCCGTCCTTGGAACCACGAAGCACCTTATCTTTTTCCGGCTCAGCCACAGAACGTGCAGGATAGCTTCTTGCATCGATCATCATGCATTTATCATAACCGTCAATAAACAGCACATAAACACCGGAAAGAATATAATATAAAATCTGCTCCCAGTTGTTTTCCAATTCAACGCTGATATAGGGCATAAATTTTTTGGAAAAGGCATGAACATTGTCCGGCATATCCTTTGAAGACACCCCGACAAAGGCCGCTACCAGTTTTTGAAGCAGATCATCATTGCAAAACCCATTGATAAAATACATACAGGCTTTTCTGCCACCAATATCGATCACGTGGTAAACCAGATCAAAATTGGCATCAATATTCAGCCTTTTGCCAAGATAATGCATATTGACATTGATATCTCTCGATACATGATATAAAGCTCTCGGCATTTTCACTTCTTCTATGATTGCATTCTGTTTCTTATTCAAATACAAAACTCCTTTTTACAAAACCATTTACTATAGTTTTCCAAAAAGGAGCTGAGCTTATACTTATTCTGTAAAATATCTTATTTATTTTGTACCGGTGCTTCCGATTCCGCCACGGTCCATCCCCTGCAGTAATTCTACTTCTTCAAAAACAATCGTCGGCTGATGTTGTTCAATACGAAACTGACAGATTCTGTCATTTACCTCTATAACGGTATCTCTCAAAGCATATGCCGGCATATAAAACCAGTCATTGGGGCCACAGTATGTTTCATCTACGATTCCGCAATGATTGGTCTGGATAATTCCAAAATTTTTGAAGGTAGAACTTCTGGGAACGATATGAGCCTCATATCCGTCCGGAAGCTTCATGGCAACGCCAAGATTGATCAGGCGAAACTCTCCCGCCTTCATTTCTACATGCTCACTGCTTCTTAAATCAATCCAGTCCGATTTGCCATCGATATATTCCAGTCTTTTGATTTTATCATTTATATATTGAATCTGTATTGTTTTGCTCATAGTGATACGGCTTCAGAAACAATCTGCTCCTTGCCGGTTTCCTCCTTTTATCATTTATTTCTTTATTTATATGCTAAGCATAATCTCCGCAATGAAGAACCGGTACCAGTACATCCGGTCCGGACAGAGTCTTTTTTACATCAATTACCCTCTGATTGCTGCTTCCTTTCCACATAAGCTTTGGATCCCGAAGCTCAGCCACATATTCGCCGTCTACAACGACGTCCGTATACTGCATCAACGGATAATGACATATATTTTCCCAGACATCCCCGGTATAAAGCCAGATTGTCTTATTGGGATACTTGTCTTTTATTTCTTTCATAAGGCACTGTACATCCAGCTTGTTAGCTGCATGCAAAGGATCACCGCCTGAAAAAGTAACCCCGGAAATATAGGGCTTGCTCAGCTGTTCAAAAATCTCGTTTCTGGCAGCTTCATCAAACGGCAGTCCTCCATCCGGATCCCATGTCAGTGGATTTTGGCATTCCTTGCAGCAGTGATTGCATCCGGCAACCCACAATACCACACGCAAACCATCACCGTTTAACATATCATCCTTTGTAATATTATGATAACGCATGATTTTTCCGGCTCCTCTCTTACATGGACTTTCTTTCCGCTATTTCTGCCATCTTGGCATCACTTAGTCTGGTATCCCCATGCACTCTTGAGTACGCAAGATATCCGTTCATACGGTCAATCTTTGTCAGATTACGGCTTCCGCATTTGGGACACACATCCATCTCCAGTTCCTGATGTCCACAGTCATCACAATATGCCAGTGACATATTGACACCTTCATAAAATCCCATGTCCATAGCTCTGCGGATCAGAATCTTAATTGCCTCTTTATTGTAATCAATCGGATATTTGACATACTGGATTTTCCCGCCGTTTGCCATTTCCCAGAAACGATACTCCAAATCCTGCTTTTCAATCGGAGTGATATCTTCACATACATGGCAATGGAAGCTGTTGCTAACATATTCCTTGTCGGAAACTCCCTCTACAATTCCGTATTTGGCACGGAACTGTTTGACCTGAAGGCCACACAGATTCTCCGCAGGCGTACCATAGATTGCATACAAATTGCCATCCTCTTCTTTATATTCCTGCACCTTTTTGTTGATATGCTCCAGTACTTCCAGTGCAAAAGCGCCATCCTCTACCAGTGATTTACCATTATATAATTCCTGCAATTCATTGAATGCCGTAATACCAAAAGAGGCCGTAGCTGATTTTAATATAGGTTTGATCTTATCGTGAAGCTGAAGATGTCCGCCAAGGAAACCTCCTTCACAATAGGCTAACGGATTGGTTGATGCGCGCATTTCTCCCAGATACGCATAAGTCCTGATATGGAGCTGTCTTATCAGATTCAGATAATAATCCAGCACTTCATAAAAATCTTTACTCTCCTGTCTGGATTTGGCCAAGATCATAGGCAAATGCAGGGAAACCGCACCTATATTGAATCGTCCGACAAAGATCGGCTTGTCATCTTCATCTGCCGGATGCATGCCTCCCCTCTCATACCACGGTGATAAAAAGGCACGGCATCCCATTGGTGAAATAACCTTTCCGTACTGCTTGTACATGCTGGCAATATAGCCTTTTCCTGTCAGACTGAGCCAGTCCGGATACATGGTCTTTGAAGAGCATTCCACTCCGGCTTCAAAAACATCTTCAAGCTCCTTGCCGGCGCCATGTAGATTTTCATCATACAAAAACACAATTTTAGGAAATAATACCGGTTTTTTGCACTCCTTTTTGCCCTGTCCGTTCTTCCGGACACGAAGCATGACAATTGTTGCCATTTTGGCAAAACGACCGGTACCGATGCCTGCAGTAACAGTAATAAAAGGATAATCTCCACGGCTGCTTGCTACCGTATTAAACTTATATTCCCAGCCCTGAAAGCCCTGTTCAAATTCTTTTTCCACGTCGGCTAAGGCCTCTGCTTCTGCCTTTTCTCTGTCAATTCCCAGACGCAGATATTTGTCAACGTCTCTTTGATAAGACTTTTCAGCATAAGGCTCTAAGATCTTGTCAACCTCCGGAACCGTAAAGCCGCCATACTGCTGGCTAGCAGCAGAAAGCACGATATCACCGATGACATCAAAGGCAACATCGAGGGTCTTCGGCTCATTGTACCAGATATTTCCCATTTCAAATCCGCCGGTCAGAACACTTGAAACATCAAAAAGGCAGCAATTCATGGTATCACGGCGTGCAGACATATCATGCACGTAAATATAACCGTCACGGCATGCCTGGATCTCTTCTGTGGTCATAAAGAATTTCTGATAAAGCTCTTTATTGAACTGATTGAAGATCAGACTACGCTTGGTCGAAACCAGTGCACTGTCTGTATTGGCATTTTCTTTATCTCCGATATACATGATAGACTGACTCTTTTTGTAGACATCATCCATCATGCGTACAAAATCCTGCTTGTAATTGCGGTAATCACGATAGCTTTTGGCAACAATCGGTTTGACCTGTTCTAATGCACTCTCAACAATATTGTGCATGATCGGAATCGGAATCTCTTCCTGTTCCAGTTCATCCACCTTTTCTACCACATAACGACAGATTTTGTCCTTTTCGGCATCGCTGAACTTGGTCAGGGCACGATATGCACTCTTACCAACTGCATTGATAACCTTTTGGACATTGAAATCCTCTTTGCTGCCATCCTTTTTTATCATTTTCACAGGCAGCTTCGTCTTGTAGATGGCTCCGTAATCAATTTCTTCCGCTATCTGTCTACCGGTTTCTTCTGTCATATTCACAACTCCCTCTTTGTTTCCCACATTCCTTTGCAATACAAGATTAACTATTTCTATCCACCCAAAACACTATATCTTGTGGTGCGTGTAAATTAAAGTATAGCGAAAGAAAAGTAGTGTGTCAACCGGAAGAAGAAAAACCAATAACAAAATACTGTACAAAAAAAGGTGATGATTTTGTTGAAAATCACCACCCGGAAATCACTGATATCTTGTAACGTTTTATAAAAGAATACCGCTTTGATGTACCTTTTCCACAGCTTCTCTGATTGTTTCTACCGGTAAGACCAGCGCAAAACGTACATGTCCCCTTCCCAATGTACCAAAACTGCTTCCCGGTGTGCAGAGTACCCCTGTTTTTTCAAACAGATCCTTGACAAATTCCACATCATCCTGATATTTGGCAGGAATCTTAGCCCAGGCAAACATGGTACCCTCACTTCGCTCAAATTCCCATCCGATGTTTGTAAATCCGTCACACAGTGCATTTCTACGCTCTTCATAGGCCCGGCACTGGCTGACCACAAAATCATCCGGTCCGTTTAAGGCCGCGATTGCTCCCATCTGTACCGGTAAAAAAGTACCGTAATCAATCTGGCTTCTCAGCTTTTTGAATGTCTTTATCAGCTCTTTGTTGCCGACTAAGAATGAAACTCTGGCTCCGGTATAATTGTAGGACTTGGACAGGGAATAAAATTCCACGCCAACCTCTTTTGCCCCTTCATAAGAAAGGAAGGAACGGCCTTCTTTACCATCATATACAATATCAGAATAAGCATTGTCGTGTAATACAATGACATCATACTTTTTCGCCCACGCGATCAGCTCCTCATAAAAGGACGGAGGCGCACACTTACATACCGGATTTAACGGATAAGATACCACGATACACTTTGCCGCCCTTGCAATTTCTTCATCAATCGCAGAAAGATCCGGTAAATATCCGATCTCTTCGATCAGATCATAGGTAACGATCTTGACACCGGCTAAAGACGGT
This sequence comes from uncultured Lachnospiraceae bacterium, assembly GCA_900549665.1. Classification (GTDB taxonomy): domain Bacteria; phylum Bacillota; class Clostridia; order Lachnospirales; family Lachnospiraceae; genus UBA2882. Next base: position 11,240 of record URPH01000005.1, read on the forward strand.
CCAAAGGTAAAAACAGGATAACCGGGATTGGGAACCAGAAAAATATCACCCGGATTGCACAAAGCAAAGGCAATGTGCGCAAAGCCTTCCTGTGAACCGTATAAGGATGTGATCTCATCTGTTTCCACTTCCACATGATATCTTTTGTGGTATCTGTCCTTGACTGCCTCCAATAAAGCCGGCATATCCTTTAAAGCATATTTATAATTTTCAGGCTGTGATGCAGCCTCGGTTACCGCATCCATAATGTGCCTGGCAGGCTTAAAATCCGGCGTGCCTACAGAAAAATTGTAAACCTTCTCACCTGACTGTTCTTTTTTGACCTTCATTTCATCCAGCACCTGAAAAATTCCCTCTTCATAATCTTTCATACGATCTGAAAACTGCATCTTCTGAAACCTCTCTTATCCATATATTCGGTATGATGACGCCCGCATCAAACCATTGGGCAGGCATCTTTTTCCTTGTGAGTTTGTCACATAAAGAAAGGACGCAGCCGGCGTCCCTTTCTGTCATTATAGCTTATGTCAGATTATTCTTTGTCTGCCGCAGCACTTTCCAGTGCCATTTCCTTTGCATCTTTCTTTTTGCGTAAGGTAATACCGATCGCAACCGCAACCGCTACTACAACAACGATAACCGCAAATACTAATAGATACGACAAAAAAGAATTTATAAATAAAATCAGATTGTTCATAAAAAACTCCTTGGATATTTGTAAAATGTAATCATGCACGCTCTATGTATCATCTATCTGATATTTTACAACGTCTCAATACAATCGTCAAGCAGATCACTGCCGTCCGCCGCTGTTGTAGCCAGTGTATCACATCTTTCATTTTCCGGATGTCCGTCGTGTCCCTTCACCCAATGAAAGGATACCTTATGTCTTTCCTTTGCCTTTAAAAGTCTCTTCCAAAGATCCACATTTTTAACAGCTTTTTTCTGACTGTTTTTCCAGTTGTTTTTCAGCCACGAATCAATCCAGTGCTGGTTAAACGCATCTATCACATATTTGGAATCGGAATACAGGTCCACCTCACAGGGTCTGTTCAAAGCTTCCAGTCCGATGATAACTGCCATCAGTTCCATTCGATTGTTGGTTGTCTTTTTGTATCCGGCACTGTATTCGCGTTCATGCAATACCCCCTGCGGATCAACATATTGTAAAATGGTGCCATACCCTCCCGGTCCGTCGGGATTGCCTCTGGCCGCACCATCTGTATAAATTGTCACCTTCATGTCTGTTCTCCTGTTAATTTTTCTGCCAGTCTGTGGGCATTGTCCGTAATCTCACGTTCAAAGCCAAATGCCTCCAAAAGCCTGATGGCATTTCTTCCCCTTGAGGGTCCATTTACCAGCCGGTAAGGGAAGGAAATCTGATCACCATCCACCATTTCCTCAAAATGATAATTGTCATATACATCTTTTAAATAGGTGGTAAGCTCCATATCATGTGTTGCTGCAAAGCATAGCACTCCCTGCTTGCTCAAAGCTTTTAACAGCTCGGTACTCGCACCGATCCGTTCCGCGGTATTGGTTCCTCTTAATACCTCATCGATTGTGCACAAAACAGGAATATCCGATGCCTTTACTGCATCAAAAATCCGTTTCATGGACTTGATCTCCACGATAAAATAACTGTCACCTTCCGATAAGCTGTCACGCAGAGCCATAGATGAATATATCCGGTAAAATGCTGCCTGATAGAAATCGGCGCAAACCGTACAGATTGACTGCGCAAGTAATGCATTTAAGGCAACCATTTTTAAAAATGTCGATTTACCGGATGCATTCGAACCGGTCAAAAGCATACAGCTCTTCTGGTCAACATCATTTTTAACCGGATCAGCGATTAACGGATGATACATCTGAGTGGCAGTATAACGCTTCTGATTCTTTTCACCCCAAAATTCCGGTATGGTATAGCAGGGTAAATATTCCCTGAAATAAACCATACTGATCTGCGCTTCCATCTCACCTGAAAGCTCGATCAATGCAATCATCTCATGCTTTTTTTCTTTGACAATATGAAGCATCGAATAAAACTTGATAAAGTCAAAGTGAAAGATCATCTTAAAATAGGACATCAACAGTTGGGAAAGATCACCTGCACCGGTCGATGCCGTATTTTCCAAAGCAAGGGAAGAGCCACGGCGAAATGCATCAAACTGTTTTTTGAGATCAAGGATCCGACTGTATTCTGCGTCAAATTCTTTTTGAAACGGCCTTGGCATATCCTGCATACCGTCCACAGCCTTTAAAGTCCTTACAAAACAGGAAAGACTCTCAAAATACGGTTCAATCTTGTTTTTCTTTATAAAATAAGTATAACCGTTATAAAACATCAGGAACACAGCCGGCAGTATAAAAATCGTTTTGACAAAAATTCCCAGCACAAGAAAAACAAGAATTCCGATATCTGCAATCCAGTCTGCGATACAGGAAGAGCCTTCCACCACATCCAGAAAATCAAGATACTGATACACTGTATATTTTCCGGTTTTGCCGACCCTGGACATCAGGGTCTGATAACGGACACAGTCTTCTTTGTGACCGGCAAGATACTCCATATGCTTTTTTCTTGATAAAAGGCTCTCTTCATCCATTGCCGGGAAACGAAGATAGCGGTACAACGCATCCTCTCCCGATGAAGATACCGTATAATCCATGCATCGGAATACCCGGTCCATATCCAGATCATTCCAGGTAATATCGTCTACACAAAAAGGAGCCTGTCCATCTTTATCATCGGTCTTTAAATGATATTCCACACTCTGTTTCAGAGTCTGAAACCGGTTATCCTCATATATCTTTTTAGAAGGCTGTCCGAAAAGCTGCATCCTTTTTTTATAAAACCAGGCACTGCTTCTTTTTTCTTCCAGCTTCCCATAGGCAAAGATACAGACAATCACAACCACTATGACAGCTATATAAGCCAAATATTCCAAATCTAATCCTCCTGATACAGACGCTTTGATATTTTTTCACATTCTCTGTATACATCTTCCGGATCTACGCCAATATGGAAATTACCGTCTTCATATAAAATCTTTCCATCGATCATGGTCATCTTAACATTTTGCTTGCTTCCGGCATATACAATATTTTTGGGGATATTGTGTACCGGCTGCATGTTGGGCATATGAAGATCAATCATGATAATATCTGCGTTGGAACCAACACTTAAGGTCTCGCAGTCAGAAAGCCCCATTGCCTTGGCACCGTTTACGGTTGCCATATACAATACATCATCCGCATCTGTGCTGGACGCATCCTGATCCCTGTATTTGGCAAGGCCCGTTACTAAAAACATTTCGCGGAACATATCCAGGCAGTTATTGCTTGCCGGTCCATCTGTTCCGATCGCCATCCGGATCCCTTCCTTTAAGAATCTGGAAGTCGGACAGATACCGCTTGCCAACTTAAGATTGGAGGCCGGATTGGTTACGGCTGTCAGGTCTCTTTTTTTCATAACGGCAAAGTCATCATCGGACATATGCACACAATGATAGCCGCCTCCGCCATAATCAAAAATACCAAGCTGATCAAATAAAACCGTGGGAGTCACTCCATATCGGTCCACACACTCCTTTACCTCTGATGCAGTCTCGGAATTGTGCATAAATACAGGTGCCTGATATTTGTGTGCCATTTGTGAAATACTCTCGAGCAGTTCTCTGGAACAGGTATATTCTGCATGAAAGCCCAGCATAAAGGAGGATAAGTCATTGCGGCCGTTTAATTTGACATAACGGTTTTCCAGTTCCTCCAAAGAAGGTCCGAATTTGTTGATGCCGCTTACCTGGACATTGCGCATGCCACATTCGGCAAAAGCATCCTGAATGGCATAGGGATCCAGATACATTTCCATAACCCCGGTAATACCACTTGTCAAATACTCCAATACGGCAAGCTTTGTCAGATGGTAGACGTCCTCATATCCCATCTTTGCTTCAATTGGGAAGATCTGTTTGTTGAGCCAGTCGGACAACGGCATATCATCTGCATAGGACCGCATCAGGGTCATCGCAGAATGGGTATGTGCATCTTTAAAACCGGGCATCAGCACATTGCCCTTGCAATCTATCTCTCTTTCCCATACGATCGGATCCTTGAGATTATCGGAAAAGACCTTCTCTATATCTGTTCCGTCTCCTACATATATGATACGGCTGCCCTGTACCCACAGCTCTCCTTCCAGAACGGAAATGGGCTGTTCCATAGTCAAAATCTTTGCGTTATAAAATCTTATGTTCATATAATTCCTTTCACAGTACCTCTTATTCAAGCATAGACGGACCAAATGATTCCGGTAAAAGCTCTGATAACAAAAATTCCCGGTAATCATTTACCCCGGTTGCTACTAAAACCGTCATTTTATCCGGATTGGCAAATTCCCACAATACCTGTCTGCATATGCCACAGGGAAATGCATAATCACTAACCGGCTGATCCTTTTTACCACCTACGATGGCCATTGCTTCAAAATGTGTATGTCCCTCACTGACAGCCTTAAAGGCAGCAGTCCTTTCTGCACATACCGTGCCTCCATACGAAGCATTTTCTATATTGCATCCCACAAAAATCGTATGGTCATCACATAAAATGGCGGCTCCCACACAATATCCGGAATACGGCGCATAAGCCTGCGTTCTGGCTTCAAAAGCCAGATGTATCAACTGCTTTTTGATTGTTTCATCCAACATCATAACACCCTCAGAATTTCTTGACAGATGCGGTCAACAGCTTTTTAAACTTGGGAGCTGCTTCATTGGCAGCCTGCTGTACCTCATCATGTGTAAGCGGTGTGGGACTGATCCCGGCCGCAAGATTGCAGACACAGGAAACTCCACAGATACGCATGCCGCAATGATTGGCAGCAATTGCTTCCACTACGGTGGACATTCCGACTGCATCAGCACCCAGTACGGATGCCATACGGATTTCCGCCGGTGATTCAAAGGATGGACCTGTAAACTGAATATATACACCCTCTCTTAAATCAATTCCGTTTTCTTTGGCTGCAGCTCTTATTTTATCCTGTAATTCGGCATCATATACATGACTCATATCCGGGAAACGAGTACCAAGCCTGTCTAAATTCGGACCGATCAGCGGATTGGGTACAAAGGTGGAAATATGATCTGTGATCATCATCAGGGTACCGGCTGAAAAGCTCTTATTAATCCCTCCGGACGCATTGGTCAGAAATAAAATTTCAGCCCCCATCAGATGCATCAGTCTGACAGGTAAAACAACATCTGAAATATCATAACCTTCATAATAATGAACTCTTCCCTTCATACATACCACAGGAACATCTTCTACATAACCGAAAATAAACTTGCCGGCATGTCCCGGAACCGTGGATACCGGGAAGCCCTTAATATCCTTATACTCTATTTCAGCCACTACGCGGATACTGTCCGCATAATCTCCCAGACCTGATCCAAGTACAATAGCTGCCTTCGGCACAAAATCCGTTATCTTACGGATACTTTTTAAACAATCTTCTATTTTGTCGTAAATCTCACTCAAAATAAGCACCCCTTTCATGGTTATAAATAGTAATCTGGACATTTCACAATTGCATTCAAAAACAGATACGTACATTATAACATAAAAGAGGTGTCTTGTAATTCTAAATTATAATACAGACAATACCGCCATTTGTATCATTGACAATTTTCTGCATTGAATCCTGTAATTTGATCTGGCTCTCATCCCCTATCATGGTCAGTTTATTCTGAATTCCGTCTTCCACAAGCTGTTCAATGCTTTTGCCAAAAATATTGGTTTCCCAGATGCTTCCGTTTTCTTTGTCCGCATCCTCAATATAGGCGATCAGATCCTCAGCCTGTTGTTTGGTTCCGACGATCGGTGCAATCTCCGTTTCAATATTGGCACGTATCAGATGTACGGACGGACTTTCCGCTTTCATTTTAACGCCATATTTGTTTCCATGCTTTATGACCTCCGGTCTGCCCAGGATGATCTCATCCCTTGAAGGCTTCATCACACCATAGCCCCTCTGCTTTACCATGGTAATTGCAGGTACAATTTCTTCATATGCCTCTGCCATTTCACGCAGTTTTTTTAATTCCTCAAACAACCGGTATTCGGATCTGATATCCTCTCCAAGCAGATCGCTTAAAAGCTCATAATAACACACATCCGAAACAGTAAGATCAATCTTGACACTTCCGTCTGCCATATTGATAGAATCGGTCTTGCATTTTTTGATATAATCCCCGGTCAGTTCAATCGGCTTGTCAATAATATCGCGCATACAATGATATTCATTCATCTTTTCTCTAAGTTTGGTTGTCAGCTCCATCTTTAACGGATGTGCAGACGGCAAAAGCTCCACAAAGCCCTGCATATAAAATTCGATTCTGGAAATCGGAAATTCCAGCAATATCTGATAAAGCAGCGTTTCCATGTCTTCTTTTTTTAATTGTGCCAGATTCATCGGCATGGCTGTAACCTGATACTTTTCAGTCAACTTTCGTGCCAGCTCAACCGCTTCCTCTGACTGTGGTCTTTGTGAATTGACCAGTACTAAAAATGGCTTTCCGACCGCCTTGTACTCCTCTATGGTCCTTTCCGTGGCAGGTATGTAATTCTGTGCCGGAATGTCGGTAAAGCTTCCATCGGTCGTTACCACAATACCAATCGTCGAATGATCATAGATCACCTTCTGCGTCCCGATCTCCGCCGCCCTGGTAAAAGGAATTTCTTCATCAAACCAGGGTGTCTTGACCATCCGCTCCTTTTCATTTTCCATATGCCCGCTTGCTCCGTCAACCATATATCCGACACAGTCGATCAGACGTACCTTGACATCCACCTGATCATTCAGGCGGATCGTAGCTGCTTCCTTCGGTACAAATTTCGGCTCCGTTGTCGTAATCGTTTTTCCGGCAGCCGACTGTGGCAGTTCATCCGTAAGCAGTTGTTTTAAATAGTCATCCTGCATGAAAGGAAGTACACAAGTATCCATAAATCTCTTTATAAACGTTGATTTCCCGGTCCGCACAGGCCCGCCAACACCCAGATACAGTTCTCCGCCCGTACGTACCTTTATATCATTGTACAACTGATAATTGTCCATGCAATAACCCCCTTGTATATTCTTGTAAAAGATATGCAGCAGCTTTTTCAAATATGCATTGACCGTTTACAATATCACCGGTTGCATGATACAATAAGACCGTTTAATAACAAGAAAATAATTGGAGATGCAAAATGAGTATTTATACAAAGAAAAAAGAAGCCGTGATTTCATTTGAAATATTCCCACCGAAAAAGGATGATGAATTTGAAAGCGTATATGCTGTTGTAGAAAAATTAAGTGAACTTCATCCGGCCTTTATTTCCGTCACATACGGTGCCGGTGGGAGCCGTTCCAAAAAAACAGTCGAGATCTGTGATTATATTCAGAATAAACTCGGCATCACAGCCCTTGCCCACCTGACCTGTGTCGGCAACAAAAAAGAGGATATTGATGGCGTATTAAATCAGTTAGCAAATGCTAACACTGAGCATATTCTGGCTCTACGCGGCGACCGTCCCGCATATATGTCGGATGAACAGTATGAAAGCCGTGATTTCGCCTACGCAAGCGAACTGATCACCTATATCAAATCACAGAAACCGGAATTTCATATCTCCGGTGCCTGCTATCCGGAAAAACACTTTGAAGCAATGAGCAAGCGTGCCGATCTTGCCAGGTTAAAGGACAAGGTTGCATGCGGATGCGAGGATCTGATCACACAGCTTTTTATGAACAATGATGTATTTTATGAATTTCAGGAAAACTGTCTGGCAAACGGTATTACCGTTCCGATCCATGCCGGTATCATGCCGATCACATCCGTAAAGCAGGTTGCGACCAGCATTTCCTTATCCGGCACTTCTATTCCAAAGGCTTTTTCCGATATTGTTGCAAGATATGGTGAAAATCCCGAAGATATGAGAAAAGCCGGTATTGACTATGCGATCCGCCAGATCATGGATTTACAGGAATATGGTGCAGACGGCATTCATATTTATTCCATGAACAAACCAAAAACAACAGCTGAGATTGTCAATGCATTAAAATAACAATATCTACCCTGTGGAACAATAAAGACATACGGCGATAATCAAATAACAGCAGAATCGAAAAAGAAAAAGTGCCATCTGTCAGTCCGGTAAACAGCTCTGACAGCATGGCACCTTTTATTTTTATAAAATCCGGTAAATCATTCCTCTTCCCAGGCCAGCGTACTCGCTTCGCTTCTTTTATCACGGAACATCAGATCCTTTACTGCTTCACTGGCAGCCTTACCCTGGAATAAAATTTCATTGACTTCTTCTACAATCGGCATGGAAATATTGTATTTTTTGCCAAGACCATATGCGGCTTTCGCAGAATATACTCCTTCCACGATCATCTTCACTTCTTTCATGGCTTCTTCATAAGTATATCCCTGACCGATCAACTGACCTGCCTTACGGTTTCTGGAATGCTTGGATGAACAGGTAACGATCAGATCTCCGATACCGGTCAGTCCGGTAAATGTCTCTATCTTTCCTCCCATGGCAACACCAAGACGTGCTATTTCGGCAATTCCTCTGGTGATCAGGGCTGCTTTGGTATTGTCACCGCAGCCTAAACCATCTGCCATACCGGCTGCAAGAGCAACCACATTTTTTAAGGCGCCTCCTAGCTCAATGCCCAGCATATCAGGACTTGTATATACTCTTAATACATCCGACATAAATGCATTCTGGATGTATTCTGCCGTTGTCTTTTTTCTGGCACCGGCAACAAGTGTTGTCGGCATATCCTTACCAACCTCCTCTGCATGAGAAGGACCTGACAGTACCGCAACTGTTGCCTGCGGAATCTCCTGCTCGATAATGTCAGTCAGTGTCATATAAGTCACATCTTCAATCCCCTTTGCAACATTTACGATCAGCTGGTCCTGTTCCACAAAAGGTGCCATGGACTTTGATGTACTGCGGGTAAAGGGTGAAGGAACTGCCAAAACAAGCATATCCTTTCCTTTAATTGCCAATTCCAGATCAGTTGTAAATACAATGCTCTCCGGCAGCTTCACACCGGGAAGCTTTAATTCATGCTCCCTCTTTTCGGATAACATCTTAATTTCATCTTCCATAATGGACCACACAGTCACATTGTGTCCGTTTCTTGCAAGAGTCCTTGCCAATGCGGTTCCCCAGCTTCCGGCTCCAATCACACTATAGTCTGCCATATCATCATACCTCCAAAATTATCAACCGGCAAATTCCGGTTTTTAGTCATTTGACAAATTGTCTGTTTATCTTTATTTTTGTACAGGCGTATCCGGTTTATTTTTCTTTATCAGATAAGTCTTTCGTTCATTACCATGGATCAGACGGTCAATATTGCCTCTGTGACGGTAAAAAGCCATAATAAGCATCAGTATGGCGATCACATACATTTCCGTACAATAGGCCTGCGGCATATGATACATTCCGGTCTGTCCGCCGATAACCAGCGCGATGACAAAGGCCACATACATACATAGTGATCCAAGTGATACATAATGGGTACAGAAAAATGTCACAAAGAAGGTACCGGCAACCATCACAAAGGACAGCCATCCCATACCAACGGAAATACCTCCGGTAGCCATAATCCCTTTTCCGCCTTTAAAACCCATATAAAACGGAAAGTTGTGACCAAGCACCACACCGGCACCGGTATATAGACGTAAAAGCGGCTCCATCTGTGCATAGCTGCCATTGTGAAACACAAAGTAAATGATCAACATCGGAACAATGGCCTTTACCGCATCCATAACAAAACAGATAGCCCCTGCCTTTTTTCCGAGAACACGCAGTGCATTGGTCGTTCCGGAATTACCGCTTCCCTGGCTTCTGATATCAATTCCGTGTATTTTTCCCAAAATAAATGCTGTCTGGATCAATCCAAAACAATATCCAATCAATATACATAAAACTCTTACCATGACTTGTTATTCCTTCTTTATTCTGTAATTTATGCATCCTTATCCTTGCGTTCCCGGATAATAAAGTGTAACGGTGTTCCACGGAAACCAAAAGACTGCCTGATCTGATTTTCGATATAACGCTGATAAGAAAAATGCATCAGATATTTTTCATTTACAAAAATAACAAACGTCGGTGGCTTGACAGAGACCTGTGTAATATAGTACAAACGCAGTCTCTTTCCCTTATCTGTCGGTGGCTGCTGCAATGCAACGGCTTCCATCATGATCTCATTTAAAACACCTGTTCCGACACGCAGTGTCTGGTTTTCGATAACCATATCAATGGTCTCATATAATTTGTTGAGACGCTGTCCGGTTTTGGCTGAAACAAATATAATCTCCGCATAAGGCATAAATGATAAGGTATTGCGGACATTTTCCGTAAACCGGTAGATGGTCTTGTCATTTTTTTCAACAGCATCCCATTTATTAACAGCAACAATGATACCCTTTCCTCTGTCATGGGCAATCCCAGCAATCTTGGCATCCTGCTCGGTCACACCTTCGGCTCCGTCAATGACAAGGACGACTACGTCTGCTCTTTCGACCGCACTGACAGTACGGATGATCATAAATCGCTCCAGCTCTTCCTTGATCTTATTTTTACGGCGAAGGCCTGCCGTATCAATGAAAATATATTCTTTTCCATTATATTTAACAGCGGTGTCCACGGCATCCCTTGTCGTTCCGGCAATATCCGAAACAATCAGTCTGTTTTCGCCGATCAGTTTGTTGATAATGGAGCTCTTTCCGACATTAGGCTTGCCGACAATGGCAATCCTCGGTCTGTCATCCTCTTCCTCTTCTCCGCTTCCTTCCGGAAACATGGCAACGACCTCATCCAGAAGATCGCCAATACCCATCTGGTTGGCTGCGGAAATCGGATGCGGATCACCAATACCCAGATTATAAAATTCATATACATCAGCCATCATTTTTTCAAAGCTGTCAACCTTATTGACAACCAGTAAAACAGGCTTGTGACTGCGTCTGAGCATATCTGCCACTTTGGCATCCGAATCTACCAGTCCCTGCTTGACATCCACCATAAACAAAATGACATCAGCCGTATCGATTGCAATCTGTGCCTGCTCACGCATCTGGGACAAAATAACGTCATTGCTGTCCGGCTCAATACCACCGGTATCGATCAGTGTAAAATTGTATTTTAACCAGGATACATCTGCATAAATACGATCTCTGGTAATGCCCGGGGTATCCTTAACAATAGAAATTCTGGAGCCGGCCAATGCATTAAACAATGTAGACTTTCCAACATTGGGGCGTCCAACTACCGCCACAATGGGTTTGATATTTTTACTCATATTTAATCCTCTTATTTCTGACTGCCTGTCTGTAATTCAGGCATTTAAAACAGTTTCAACAAAATCCTGCCCGCTTGATTTTACAATATCCACCCGAACTTGTAAAGCTTCTTCCAGCTGGGGCACCGTAATATCATCCAAAAAGTAGTTTTCTCCACTTCGTAAAACATTTTGCGGAAGCAGAAGCTTATCTCCAAGCGGAAGGTCTTTAAGCTGTGCGATCAGATCCTGCCCGGTAAGAAGTCCCGATACGGTAATCCTCTCTCCGAAAAAATCATTGCGGATCGCAACCACATTGAGATCAAGCCACTCAAAGGCTTTCATCATCTGAGCAGCCAGATCACAGATTGTCCGGTATGCAAGCTTTCCGGTTGCCAGAGTCAGCCGCCTGGTCTTTCCATCTGACAAATCCCTGTATAATTTCTTTTGATGTACTGCCGTCTGCATTGCTTCTTTAAATTCATCTTTTAAAAGTGTCAGCATCCCAACACCGTTTTCTAACTGCAGGTATCCGTCATACCGTTCCTCTGACGGCAGTTCCTCTTCGGCAAGCAGATACCATTCGTCGGAGGCATGGATAAAATGCATGCCATATTTTTCATACATATAATCCTGCCATTTTTTAATCAGACCAATAACCTCTTTGGCATCCTCTTTGGTAAAGGGTTCCAACGGATACAGCCCCTCTCTGTATTTGGACAGTCCGACCGGCACCACAGAAACACTCTGTAGGCACGGATAATATTTGGTGAGCTCCCGGATGCTGAAATCAAGCTCCCTGCCATCATTGATACCTTTGCACAGAACAATCTGTCCGTTCATCTCAATCCCGGCTTCATAAAAGAGATCTACTTTTTTGAGGGCATCCCCTGCGAAACGGTTATGAAGCATCATACACCTTAGCTCCGGGTTCATCGTCTGGAATGAAATATTGATCGGTCCCAGGTGATATTTGATGATCCGGTTGACATCATGTTCACTCATATTGGTAAGGGTCACATAATTACCCTGCAGAAAGGAAAGTCTGGAATCATCATCCTTGAAATACAGTGTTTCCCTCATTCCTTTTGGCATCTGATCTATAAAGCAAAAAATACATTTGTTGTGGCAGGACCTGTAATCATCCATCAGTCCGTTTTCGAATTCGATACCAAGATCTTCCTGCTCATCCTTGTCAATTTCCAAAAGCCACTCTTCGCCATTAGGCTTTTGGACCAATACTTCGATATATTCCTCCTGTATCATAAACTGATAATCAAAAATATCTTCAATCTCTTCATCGTTTATCTTTAAAAGAATATCCCCCGGTTCGATCTCCATTTCCCAGGCAATACTTCCTTCGTCTACTTTTTTAATAACATGCTCTGTCTTTTTCATAAAACTACCTTTTGAACCTGACATCTTTTCTAATTCATACTCCATCTATTTTACTAGAATTTCCTTGACGTGTCACTAGCAGAATGATAAATTAAGTACGAAAGAAATATAAGGTTTTCCTTATAATATCATTTTACGGAGGATAGTAATGCCCAATTTAGCCGCACTCGAAAATGCGATGCCGGTAGCTCCACTTAAAATAATCGCTACAGACAGTTGCATGGATTTTGCAAAAAAAGCAAATAATTATTTAGTGGATTTTCGCTCCAATACCAACAGTCAGTTAAGAAATGACCCTGCTTTTCAGGAATATGCCGAAGACAACTACATTTTAGACGCCAAATGCCCCCGGTTCGGTTCCGGTGAAGGAAAGGCTGTCTTAAATGAATCCGTTCGCGGCAAAGATTTATTTATCATGGTTGATGTCTGCAACCACAGTTTGACCTATACAGTCAACGGCTTTGTCAATCACAAATCTCCCGATGACCACTATCAGGATTTAAAACGACTGATCGCAGCCTGCAACGGAAAGGCACACCGCATCAATGTCGTAATGCCGTTTTTATATGAGGGACGTCAGCACAGACGTACAGGCCGTGAATCATTAGACTGTGCTTACGCATTAAAAGAGTTAAGCGATATGGGCGTTAAAAACTTTATTACTTTTGATGCACATGATCCGCGTGTAGCCAATGCTGCACCGCTCAATGGGTTTGATAACTTTACTCCTCCTTATCAGTTTATCCGTTCCTTGCTCAGACATGAAAAAGATCTGGTCATCGACAAAGATCATATGACCGTTATAAGCCCTGACGAAGGTGCACTTGACCGTGCCGTATACTTCTCCTCTGTTTTAGGTGTTGATACCGGTATGTTTTATAAGCGCCGCGATTATTCAAGGGTTGTCAATGGCAAAAACCCGATCGTGGCACATGAATTTTTGGGGGATAGCTTAAAGGGACGTGATGTCGTTGTCATTGATGATATGATCGCTTCAGGCGGAAGTATGATAGATACCGCCAAGCAGATCAAACAGATGGGTGCCAAACGTGTATTTATCTGCTGTACTTTCGGATTGTTTACGGAAGGCTTCAAATCCTTTGACAACGCTTATGAAAAAGGTTATTTTGACCGGGTTGTATGTACAAATCTGACATATCTTCCCCCGGAAATATACGAAAAGCCCTATTTTGTAGAGGCTGATATGAGTAAATTCACTGCCAGTATCATTGATTTTATGAATCACGATCTTTCCATGGGTAATGTTTTGACACCTACCCAGAAGATTCAGGAAGTACTCCGTGTCTACAACGAAAAAGGAATTATTGATTAATCTTCGGTATTGTATACAGGATATAAATCAATGCTGATACTACTATTGATATCAGTATTTAACAAAATTATTAAAACCACATTTTATCCAATTATAAAATGTGGTTTTTTATTGTTATTCCATCATACTGATTTATAATATCATTTTCAAAATCCATATATTATTTATCATTCACAGATCATCAGAAATGCTCCCAGATTTCCTCTCTTACCGTGGGATGCCCTGTGAGAAAACAGATAATCTTTATTGCAGCAGGTGCAGATATCCGTCACTTCTATGTGTTCTTTTAAAAGACCGGCCTTTAACAAGGTATGATAACAGGCTGCCCATAAATTGAGCTGGTATTTTCCGTTTTCTTTTTTATAATAAAGCTCTTTTAACAGCTCATCCCCATAGCCATGGCCATCTTTATCTGCACTGCCAAATACCTTATCAAATTCCAGTATGACATCCTCGCTGACCTCATAGCAGTCCTGACAAATGGACGGAGCAATGGCTGCATAGATATCCTGTGGTCCGGATCCGTAGGTTTCCTGCATTTTACGGACTGTTTTCAAGCTGATCTCTGCGACAGTTCCTTTCCAGCCGGAATGACACAGACCGATTGCTTTTTTTACCGGATCAATCAGAAAAATCGGAACGCAGTCTGCATAAAAGGTAGACAGGACAAGACCTTTTTCATTGGTGATCAGACCGTCAACATCATGGTATGTGATTTCTGTGGTAAGGCCACAGCCCGCATCCTCTTTTGTCACCACGCGGATATGATCGGTATGAGTCTGGTCCGATAAAACAAACCGGTCACACTGCGTGTCCAGCACATCTGCAATGATTTCAAAATTTTTGAAGACTGCTTTTGCATCGTCGCCTCTGGTGAAGCTTAAATTCATCGATGCATAAATTCCCGTGCTCACGCCTCCTAATCTTGTCGAAAACAGATGCCGGAAGCCGGAAAGCTTTTCTAAATTGCGAAAAGTCAGATATTCCACATCGCCCTTTTTATGCTGAACCATCGTCGGCTGCTTTCTCTCTTTCCGGATAACAGGATAATAATCATCCTCTTTATAACCACCCTCTTTGTATTCTGCCATTTCTATCCTCCTATGAAAGTAAATGCATCTCTGATCCACACAATTTCGTCTCCACATATGGAAATTACATCAAATCGGCTCGGATGCTCCATGGGAATGTGATAAAAAGAAAAATAAAACATTGCGATCCTGCTGATCTGTATCTGCTTTCTTCTTCCCACCGCTTCCTGCGGATACCCTTTTCTTGTGTTTTTTCGATATTTGACCTCAAAAAAAATCAAAATACCATCCTGTAAACCAATAATATCAATTTCGCCCTGCCTGGTCCTAAAATTACGTTTTAAGATACGCACACCCTGTTTTTGCAGATAAAGGCAGGCCTTTTTTTCATAAGCGTTTCCTATCTCTCTGTCATTTTGCATCTATTGCTCCTATGCAAAATCTCTCCGGTTCATCTATCCGATTATCATAATCTTAATCCAGTAAAGTATGAGTAAATGTACCGGATAAAACAGATAAAAGACATATTTCAGTTTCAGCCCGCGCCTGCCATTGTATCGATGTACAAGATAGACATCGAAAAAGCTGGTAATCTCCATAGGCTGGCAAGCCGTCATAATCGCGCATCCGGCAGTCATGGCCACAGTATTGGACTTTTTACGGAACTGATAAATAAATGCTATGGCAGCGACCCCCACGATGCCATAATCCGGTTGTATCAGTATTGCCAGTAAAATGGCTGCCAGAACCACAGACAACCTGAAATACCACCACTGCTTAAACTGCTCTAATCCCCAGATTGTCAACAGTCCGATCAAGAGTGTAAAGTACACATTTTGATTGTGAAATTCAGGTCGGAAATCTGTCGAGAAGCCCAGCGCCATATCAAAGGGTATTTCTGAAATCAGGGCAAATAAAAACAGGCGTAATGCATATTTTGCCCTGTTTTTTGTATAGAAAAAGCCCTCTACCAGCAAAAAGCAGAATAACGGAAATGCAAGCCGGCCGATCAGTCTCATGACCATATCGATCCAGAAAATAATCGTAAGCTTTGTAAAGCCTGCTGCAAAAATTGCAGAAAAATCAATTCCATTGTCATAAAAACCGGCATTTAACAGATATCCGTCCAATACAACCGCAGCGATATGATCGATCAACATTGTGACAATGGCAATCAGCTTTAACGTACTGCCGGTAATTCCCTTTTTCTCCATATTGTCAATACTTATCCTTTCCATAAATATCCATAGAATATCCTTCTTGATATCTTTCATAAATATTTTTTCAATATCTCTTATCGGCCTTCTACACTTTTTAACACCGTCAGTTAATGATGTTTACCCGCTTTATCCATCTTTTCTTTTATATGATCCATCCGGTCTACAAATACCAAAATCTCCGCAACGGCTTCATATAGCTGTGGCGGTATCATGTCGCCGATTTCCAATTTGGAAAGGGTATCCGCAAGCTTATCATCCCGATGTATCGGTACATCGGCTTCCTTCGCCTTTTCAATAATACGCTCCGCCAGGACTCCGGTTCCGGAAGCAATGACCTTGGGTGCATCATCAACCGGATCATAAGATAAGGCTATGGCCTGTTTTTTGTTTTTCTTTTTCTGTTCCATATACAGTACCTCTTATGCCCTTGCATCAAATGACACTTTGGATATCGGCACGCTTCCTACCCCCAGCTGCTTTTCCATTTCCTGAATCACACTTGTCTCTTCATCCGAAACAGACACAGTTGACTGTAAATGATAGCCTCTCTTTTGAAGCCTCTCATCAAGCCATCCGATATTCTGCTCGATCAGATCAAGGACTTCATCATCACGCACCTTAAAATTGGTTGTAACATGGTCATCACGCATCGTCACATAACAGTCAACACTTCCTAAATGATCCATATCAAGGTGCAGATAGGCACTGACTGTACCGTCCTTGGCTGCAAGACTCTTTTTATTGCTATATACATAAAGGTCGCCATTTGCATTTTGTCCACTCATTTTCAATGGAATCTGTATATAGGTAAAGGTCTGGTTTAACTGGTTGATAAAATCAATATTGCCGGAAAGCTGCCCTGCCTTTTGTGTCAGAGCACTCTCTTTTCCGGTTGTCACCTCCAAAAGCTGTGACAGCTGCGCCGTCTGGGTCCGAAGCCTGCCGTAATAGGCCTCTACTTTTTCTTTATCGGCTACCCCCTCCGGTTTTAACAGCCAGTTTTCTTCAAGCTTTTGTTTTATGAGCTGTCCGATGGAAGGCTCGGAAAGAATTTTACTGTCTATCTTGTGATGTTCAAAAAGGTTTGCGATCAATTTCAGGGCATCATCCTCAGTCTCCGGCATTTTAAAAACAGGCGCGGCCGGATTATCTCCATTTCCATCTTTTTCCGCGATCAGATAATCGGATATCAATTTGGAAATATCGGAAAGCTGTGACGAAACCGCATAGCTTTTTTCTCCGGGATTGTCTGCCGGCATAGAGTATCCCCCGGATACGTCTGCCTGCGTCTGCATAATTTCTCCATGATCTGTCGGCATATCCGTTATTTCCGTGGCTGCTGTACCGGGTAAAAACAGGTCCACGACCTGTCGAAACAGCGTGGCAGCCTGATCCGGTGACTTTATGGAAAGCCCGGGCATCACATTTTGCAGTTCATCGGTAATGTCTCCGATTCCTTCCATCAGCTGATGATTCATCGAATCATACATTTTGAGATTTGCCGCATTCAGCTCATTGATTGACAGATTCATATTGGAAAGTCTGACAGCCGTACCGGCATCTATATCCGGATTGACCATGATCTCCCGATACATATTCATCAAAGATCCTTTGTCAATGCTCATTCCCTGCTTCATCATCTGACCGACCATCGCTGTCGTTGTCTCATTGATAGGCAATGATGCCGCCTGCAACGCATTTTCTATATTTTTACTTGCTCCCATGACATTGGTAAATAAGGGATTTAACGTAATTTGATTGTTGTGGTTGGATTGGACCAGAAAAGAAACTACAGCTCCGGAATTTAGCGATACATCCTGCTTTAAGGATGCCATAAGCACGGATTCATCCGCAAGCTTAATGGTGATCGTCCCATCCTCTGTCGAAACCACGGTCCCGGTAATACTGCTCCCCGGCTGTAAGCTGGCAAGCGCCACCTGACGGTTGGCCGAAGCTGTGAGAGCTTCTTTGGAATCAGATGTGTTATAAACCTGATCGGTCGTATTTTGATTTTGAAATAGTCCGGATAGATGAAAATTCATAAACCATTCCCTAACCTATTCTGTATCACAAAAATGCTTGATAAATGTCTTTCTGTGGATTTTGCATGGACCATATGTTTTTAGTGCTTCAATATGCTTAGCACTTCCATAGCCCTTATTGGACGCAAAATCATACTGCGGATACTGTAAGGCCAGCTCTTCCATCAGCCGGTCCCTTGTAACCTTGGCTACGATACTGGCTGCACCTATGGATATGCTCTTGGCATCTCCCTTTATGATCGGAACCTGCTTTATCGAAACCTTTGGTATGGTAACAGCATCGTTTAATAATATATCGGGTGTTACACTCAATTTATCAAGTGCTTCCCTCATAGCTTCATAGGTCGCATTGAGAATATTGATCTCATCAATCCGTTTTTCGGATGCATACCCGATTCCAACAGCCACCGCCTTGTCCATGATCTCATCATATAATTCTTCACGCATTTTGGCTGATAGTTTTTTGGAATCGTTGATATATTTAATCTTACAGTCCTTTGGTAAAATAACCGCTCCTGCCACAACCGGTCCTGCCAACGGTCCCCGGCCGACTTCGTCAATTCCGCAGATATAGCCATATCCGGCATATTCTTTTTCAAAGCGGCTGATCTCTTCTAACCGTGCATACTCCTTTTCCAGATCAGCCATTTTCCGGCAGGCCTGTGCACAAAGGGCGGCAACACCGCTTCTTGTATCACTTCCATAGGTTTCCACAAATGAAAGCAATTCATCATCCTTACAATGCTTTAATTTATCTTTAATTGCTGCTATTGATTCACTCATATATATTTCCTGTACTTTCTTTTGTATAGCCGGATTTACAAGATGCCCAATGACCTTCTTACCTGATCCTTCCAAAGGCAGAAAACGGATAAATCCGTAAAAAAGCCTTACCGATGATCTGGCTGCCCTTTATATTGCCAACGCTGACAAAACGGCTGTCTGAGCTGTCATTGCGATTGTCTCCCAGTACAAAATATTCATCCGCGCCCAGGGTGATACCATCCCTTGCAAGACCCGGATCCTCTATGACTTCCTTACCATATGCTTCCATCAGAAGCTCATCATTGATATAAATACTGCCCGTATCATCTATCCGGACCGTTTCACCGGGCAGACCGATGATCCGCTTGATAAAATACGTCTTGTCTGCATACTGATATGGAAAAACCACCACATCAAACCGCTTGGGATCATGCAGGCGGTAGGAAAGCTTGTCAACAAGCAGATTGTCCTGATCGGATAAGGTCGGCTCCATGGAATGTCCCATCACAACCGTCCTCTGCCCGACATAACGCACCACAAGCAGGGTCAGGACTAAAACCACCAGAATATAAATACTGAAATTTAAAATGCTTTTTAAAAAATGTTTCAAACTATTCCGGCCTTTCCAAACTAATTCTCATAATCCTGCCACTCCTGAAATCATCCAGTAAAAAGGAAGCTGCCTTATCAAGATCCAGCTCATCGCCTTTTTTGTAGCATTTGCGGTATTCGGCAATCCGGTCAAGTACCCTGATCCGGTCAGACAGATCGTCAATCTCATATCGTTTCTTTAAGGCATCCGGATAATGGTCATTGAAAAATGAGATCAACTCTAAAGAAAGCTCCTGTACATTGAGAATTTCATCATTAATGGAACCGATAAAAGCTAACTTCTTTCCGACTTCCTGATCTTCAAATTTGGGCCATAAAATTCCGGGAGTATCCAGTAATTCCAAAGTCTTGCTCAGCCTGATCCACTGTTTGCCCTTGGTAACACCCGGCTTGTTGCCTGTCTTGGTACAGGCTTTTTTGGCAAAAGAATTGATAAATGTCGATTTGCCTACATTGGGGATTCCAACAACCATGGCACGGACAGGACGGTTGATAATGCCACGCTTTCTGTCTCTTTCGATCTTTTCCCTGCAGGCTTCCAGAACAATATTGTTGATTGCCTTCATGCCATCGCCGTTTCGCGAATTTAATGCTAAAACATGGTAATCCTGACCTTCAAAATAAGTCTTCCACGCTTCGGTACACCTAGGATCCGCCAGATCGGCTTTATTTAACAAAATAACACGTGCCTTATTTTTGCTTAATGCATCAATATCCGGATTTTTGCTGGATAAAGGAATACGGGCATCCACAAGCTCGATCACAAGATCGATCAGCTTGATATTTTCCTCCATCATTCTCCTGGCCTTTGTCATATGACCGGGATACCATTGATAATTCATACTATTTCCTCACTTTATTTTTCCATCAGACCCATTCCCAGATGATCCGATGCCATATGGAACCAGACCTTGCCTACTATTGCACTTTTATTGACCGGACCTATATTACCGGAACGGCTGTCCTCACTGTTGTTGATATTGTCTCCAATGACAAAATACTCATCATCCTCTAACGTCAATTCATTTTCCAGAATACCGGCATCGGCAATCTTGTCAAGCTCAACGCCGTCATATGGCTCACCATTTACATACAAAACGCCGCCAACAACAGAAACCGTATCTCCGGGCTTGGCTGCAATCCTCTTGATATAATAATGCGTATTCTGGTTGCCATTGGGCCAGAATACAATGGTGTCTCCCACACTGGGAGATAAAAGCCTGTAAATAAAACGGTCAACCAAAACCTCCTGTCCATTGTAAAGCGCAGGCTCCATGGAAACTCCAAGCATACTGGTCTTCATCCCGATTGAAAAAACGAGCACAAATGCCACCAAAACCGAAGCAGCGATCAAAAAAACATAGTTCCAGATTTCTTTGATAATACTGGCACTGATCTTTTTCTTTTTTTGGCGGAAACTCAATCCTTTTCTTCTAGCCATAATACTCAAACCTATCTTTTATCTATATAAAGTCTAATCAATAACTTTTCGCACTGAAATTATTATACTTCATAAAAAAGCAAGGGGACAAGTACTTTCGTATTTGTCCCCGCATTTCTGAACTATTTAACTAATTCTTTTACTTTTGCTTTCTTACCTACTCTGTCTCTTAAGTAGTAAAGTTTTGCACGTCTTACTTTACCCTGTCTTACGACTTCAACTTTTTCTACGTTGGGGGAATGTAAAGGCCATGTCTTTTCAACGCCTACGCCGTTAGATGCTTTTCTAACTGTGAAGGTCTCACGATTTCCACCGTTCTGTCTCTTAATAACAGTACCTTCGAAAATCTGGATTCTTTCGCGGTTTCCTTCTTTGATCTTGCCGTATACTTTAACAGTATCACCGACAGAAAACTGAGGAACTTCTGCTTTTAACTGTGCTGCTTCGATCTCTTTAATGATATCGCTCATTGTGTATATCTCCTTCCGTATTGGATGTTCTTAATACGATCTGTAACAGAGGACCATCTCTTTTCACAACGTGAATAGTTTACCATAATGCCAATTGTAATGCAAGTACTATTTTTATATTTATCGCTGTCCGCAGGTCTTTGTTATACCTTCGCAACTTTTGATCAGCTCTTTACAGCTTTTATCGATCATGCCGTCCGTTTCTTTTTTCTGCATCCAAGTAATAGCAATCCCAGAGCTGCACATATTAGAATCACTGCGATCATAAGAAGCAGATCCGATGCGGATAAGCTTTCTTTAAATAAAACCGGCAGCACATGCTGCATCTGCTTCGGATATTTTGTGATCAGAACCGACAACAGATTGTTCAAAAAATGCATACACATGGAAGTAACAATACTTCCGCTCTTATAAGCTGCATAGGTCAGTCCGAAACCGATAATTCCGATCGTAAACATCTTGATCAGGCTCATATGATAGGCTGCAAACAACAATGTCGTAACCAAAACCGCGATCACACCGGTGCATTTATTTTTGAGGGTCCCCATGACAAAGCCACGGAACAACAATTCCTCTCCGATCGCCGGCATCAATGCGACAACCAGGATCAATACCACAGCAGGCTGGCTTGTCAGCATATCATCCAACTGCGTCAGTCCGTCTGCACTTTCCGGAAAAAACGGAACCAGCAGGACACCAATGATCATGGCACATAAAAATGCCGCAATTCCGAATAAAACACCTCCTGCAACCTGACTTACTCCGGGCTTCTTTATCGAAAACAGCTTTTTAGCATCTGCCTTCATATACCACGCATACAAAACCGGGCACAATAAAATGATAAGCTGCTGTATCACCACTCCGCCAAAGCCCCATTTGATCTGTGCAAAGGAACCAATATAAAAAATCAGCAGTAAAACCAGACACAATAACAGGATCAGATCACCGTATCCGGGCATCTGTTTTTCCTTCATCTCACTTCGTCGGGTAAATATCCTGACACTGCTTAATCCCTCGGAAAACAGAACTGCTTCACTATTGTAAATCTTTCCTAAGATCAGGATGGCCAAAAGACTGTATGCTACGTTGGAAAACAAAACAATCGCAAACAGGCCGTAATTGTATTGAAACTGGAATAATCCCTCCACTAAAAGTGCCACATTGACGATCGGAATGGCCGCTGTCTGCGCCGTAAGCTCCAGATCCGGTATCATGGCTGCATAACTGCCAAACATAAAGATCAGCATCACCGGTGTCACATAGTTGTTGGCCTCTTTGAAGTTTTTGGCAAACACACAGGTGCACATACACACAGCCGTTACCAATAGGGCAAAAAACACCATAACAACCAGCGTAAATAAAATTCCCGGTATAAAGGTTTCATAGTGGATTTCCAGATTGATATCTTCAGCTAAGGACATGGAGCTTGATACCAGAAATGCCATGGCTCCGCCCATCGAAAACACATTGAGTATGGCCGATGCACATGCAATACAGGAAACAGCCAGAAACTTACTCATGATCATTTCAAAATTGGTGATCGGAAGTGTCAAAAGCGTCTCAAGCGTTCCTCTCTCCTTTTCTCCTGCCGTCACATCAATGGACGGATATAAAGCTCCCAGCAAAATCATGGTCACAATGAAAAACGGGATAATGGAACCGATCATATTGCCCACGGATTCTTCTGTGGATGAAAGATCCTCCCCTTCATAATGGATGGGATTTAACAGATAGTCCGCATCCAGTCCGGCCTCATCGATTCGTTCCTTTTGAAGCTCTTCCCGGTAAATTTCAAAGGCATCGGTCAATGCATCAAGCGCTGTATTGGACCGGTCCTTTGCAGACAGATAGCATAATGAAATCCTGCCGTCGGATGCTTTACTCACATATATATCTATATCTCCGGCTTCCAGAGCCTTTTTACAATCTGATTTTTGTACAATTTCAAGCTTATAACTGAGCTTATCCGGATTATTTTCGATAATATCCGCGATTTTTGCTGCCAGCTCATCCTCTTCATCAAAGGCGACAAGATATGTCTTTTCTGCCTGACTGTTCATCACGGAGCTCATTAAAAATGTCATTCCGATGATCAATAACGGATAAATGATGATCGGCACCACAAGCATCATAAACAAGGTCTTTTTATCACGCAGAATATCTGTCAGCTCACGCTTAAACAAAGTAAACATTCTTTTAGTATTCATGCTTTTCGACCTCCTCCATGACACAGTGAAAGGCATCCCTTAAAGAGCTTACCCTGCATTCCTCCATGATCTGATCCGGACTTCCGTCCTTTACAATCTTTCCATGATAGATCATCAATATACGGTCACACAAAAACTGTGCTTCTTCCAGATAATGCGTCGAATATAATACCGTTTTTCCTTTGTCTTTTTGTGCCTTCATAAAATTGACAATGGCATCTGCGCTTAAGATATCCAGCCCAAGTGTCGGTTCATCAAAGATGTAAAGATCCGGATTGTGGATCAGACATCTGGCAATGGATGCCCGCTGGGTCTGACCGGTAGAAAGCTTTTCAATCCGGTTATCCAGAAAAGAAGACATATCCAGTACGCGGGATATCTCCGCAATCCTTTGTTCCGCCTCATCACGGGGTATCTCATAAATATCCGCAAGCATATAAAGCATCTCTCTTGTACTCATTCTGTGATAGAGCCTGGTATTTCCGGACAGGTATCCGATTGCTCTTTTATACTCTACCGGATCGGTAATCAGCTTTCCTGTGGAATCCTTAATTGCAACAGTTCCGCTTGTTGGCTGCATCAGACCGCCAAGCATGCGTAAAAGCGTCGTCTTTCCGGCTCCGTTTGGTCCCAGGATACCCAAAATTTCTCCCCTGGATACTTCAAAGGATATATGGTCAACGGCTAAAAAGCTTTCTTTTTTCTGTTTCAGCTTTCCACGCTTTCCTTTTCCATGCTTTGCCTGATCCTCTTGTATTTCATTGTGATCTGCTGTATCCGGCTGTAAAACAACCGTACGCTCAAATTCCTTGCATAAGTCATTGACAACGATCATTGTGTGCTTCCTTCCACTTTTCATATAAATCCGGTCTGCGTTCCTTTGTGCGGATAATCGACTGCTCTAACCGCCATTCTTCTACCTTTTTGTGATCTCCGGATAACAAAATCGGCGGCACCTCTTTATCATGCCAGATCCGCGGTCTGGAATACTGCGGATATTCCAAAAGACCATTACCAAATGATTCTGTCTGTGCCGATTCATCATTGTTGAGGACACCGGGCACCAGTCTTGCGATCGCATCTATCATGACCATGGCAGGCAGCTCTCCGCCTGTGAGCACATAATCCCCGATTGAAATGTAATCGGTGACAACCTCTTCAAGCACACGTTCATCAATGCCTTCATAATGTCCGCAAAGAAAAATCAGGTCATCTTCTTTGGCAAGCTCTTCTGCTTTTTCCTGATTGAATACGCTCCCCTGAGGGGTCACATAGATCACTCTGGTCCGCTTCGGTTCTGCCTCATCCCGGCCGTCTCCTTTTTGTGACTGCCTGCCGTGAATAGAATCCATAACCGCCTTTGTGCAGTCATAAACAGGCTGTGCCTGCATCAGCATACCGGCACCTCCGCCATAAGTATAATCATCCACCTTTAAATGCTTATCCAGCGTATAATCCCGGATATTAACCGCCTCTGCCTGAATGTAACCGCGCTCCATGGCTTTACCCAAAATACTGGTATTCAGACCATCCATGATCATATCCGGAAATAAAGTCAAAACATGAAAAAACATAGCTTAATCCTCTGCTGTAATATCGTCCATCAGTCCCGGCATCACATGAACTGTTACTTTATGTGCCGGTATATCAACGTTTTTGATGCAGTCCCTGATGGCAGGGAACAGGTACGTCTTTTGATCGTTGGCCGTAATCTCATAGACATCATTGGCACCGGTCTGCATCACATCGGTAAGCTTTCCGATCAGCCTGCCTGCTTCATCGACCACATCAAGTCCGATCAGATCCGCAATAAAATATTCATCTTTCTGAAGCTTTACCGCATGCGCCCGGTTCACATAGAGACTGCAGCCTTTATACGGCAAAACATCATCTAACGTATCAATTCCCTCAAACTTTAAAATGACAAACTGCTTGAAAAATTTGACACTCTCAACCTTGACATCCACATTGCCACTACGCGTTCCGAGTATATATTCTTTATTTTTTTTAAACCGTTTCACATCATCGGTTGTGGGAAAGACCTTCATCTCTCCTTTCACCCCGTGTGTTGACGATAATATTCCAACCTGTAACAAATCTTCCACTTGATTTCCTCCGTATTTGCATAAAAGGCTGAGACAACCTAAGTTATCTCAGCCCCCGATTAAGCATCCGTATTATTCGACGATCTCAACGTCTACCTTCTTGTTTTCGTTTAACGAAGCTGCCTTCACAACAGAACGGATTGCTTTTGCAATACGTCCCTGCTTGCCGATTACTTTACCCATATCAGAAGATGCGACACGCAATTCTACTGTCACATGTCTGCCTTCTTCTTTTTCTGTTACAACAACTTCATCAGGATTATCTACAAGTGCTTTTGCAATGACTTCAACTAATTCTTTCATAATCCACCTCCAAAGTGTTATGACAAGGTTTTCAAACTACTGATATCAGAAATTATTTCTCGATACCGGCATTTTTGAAAAGTCTGCTAACAACTTCAGTAGGCTGAGCACCGGCTGATAACCATTTCTTAGCTGCTTCTTCGTTAACTGTAAAAGCATAAGGCTCTACGTTAGGATTGTAAGTACCGATTTCCTCGATAAATCTACCATCTCTGGGAGAACGTGAATCTGCAACGATCACTCTGTAGATTGCGTTTCTCTTTTCGCCCATTCTTCTTAATCTGATTTTTACTGCCATTTCTTTTTACCTCCGAAATAATTTAAAAACATTTATTTATGAAAAGTTTCCGCTAAAAGGGAAATCTCATTCCACCTTTTTTACCACCGAACATGCCGCCTAAGCCGCCCATCATGCCTTTTTTGCCACCCATCATACCGGGGATCTGCTTCATCATCTTCTGGGACTGCTCAAACTGTTTGATAAAACGGTTGACTACCGCAATATCCACACCTGCGCCCTTGGCAATACGATGTTTTCTGCTCGGATTTAATAATTTGGGATTTTCTCTTTCTGCAGGTGTCATGGAAAGAACGATTGCCTCTGTACGTGCCAGCTCTTTATCATCGATTGCACCCTCAAACTGGGATCCCATACCCATCATTGAAAGAATTGCTCCCATGCCTCCCATATTGCGCATCTGCTTCATGCTTTCCAGATAATCATTGAAATCCATCTTGCCTTTTTTGAGGCGGGAAGCCATTTCTTTTTCTTTGTCTTCATCAATATCGATGTTTTGCTGCGCCTTTTCGATCAGGGTCAGCACATCACCCATGCCCAAAATACGATTGGCCATACGGTCCGGATAAAACTGCTCCAGATCATCGAGCTTTTCACCCATGCCGGCATATAAAATCGGCTTACCGGTAACAGCCTTAACAGAAAGAGCTGCACCACCTCTGGAATCACCGTCCACCTTGGTAAGGATCACGCCGTCAATTCCGATCTTGTCATCGAATTCCTTGGCAACATTGACCGCATCCTGACCGGTCATCACATCCACGACCAAAATCGTCTGATGTACATCGATCACAGACTTGATCTCCTGCAATTCCGCCATCATGTCCTCATCAATATGAAGACGTCCGGCTGTATCTAAGATCACAACATTGTAACCATTCTTTTTGGCATGCTCCATGGCTGCCTTTGCGATATCAACAGGCTTGTGATTCTCTCCCATGGAAAATACATCCACGCCCATCTTTTCACCGTTTACTTCCAACTGCCTGATGGCGGCCGGTCTGTATACGTCACAGGCTACTAACAGTGATTTTTTGCCTTTTAATTTGAATTTACCTGCAAGCTTGGCAGTTGTCGTCGTCTTACCTGCACCCTGTAAACCACACATCATGATGACGGTGATGGCTTTGCCGGGCTGAAACTGGATCTCTGCTCCCTCTGAACCCATCAGATTGATCAGCTCTTCGTTGACGATCTTGATGACCATCTGTCCGGGATTCAGTCCGTTTAAAACCTCCGTACCAACGGCCCGCTCTTCTATGGTCCTGACAAACTGCTTTACGACTTTGAAGTTGACATCGGCCTCTAAAAGTGCCATTTTGACTTCCTTGCAGGCGCTCTTTACATCTTCCTCTGTCAGTCGGCCCTTGCTTCTTAAGTTTTTGAAGACATTTTGCAATTTGTCTGTTAAGCTTTCAAATGCCATGCACTATAGCTCCTCTATGATTTCTGCTATCAGCTCAGATACTTTTTGTTTGTTTTCCGAAAGAGATGAGGTATCTTCCAACAGCTGCTGTATCTCATGCAGTCTGTTTTTGGCATTGGAAAACCGCTCGATCAGATGAAGCTTTGTCTCATACCCCTGCATGATCCTGTCACATCTTTTTAACAGATCAAAGGCGCCCTGTCTGCTGATACCATAACAATCGGCCACCTCAGATAATGACATGTCATTAAAAACCGCATCCTGATATACACTTTTCTGATGATCCGTTAAGAGCTCACCGTAAAAATCAAAAAGTAAATTTTGCTCTACGATTTTTTCCATAGCATTCACCTTTTCTTTAACACCTATTGCATCATACACGAAAAAAAAGAAGGTGTCAAGTCTTTTTTCTTGTCACACATATGTTCGTGCGTTTGTATCTCGTTGCATCTGCTTTATTTTCAATACTTCCTTATAAAAACAACATTCATCTGATTGCATCTAATAGTTATCACATTGACCGCTAGTGTCACAAATTTTGTCACAAACTGTCACGAGATCCGAACCGCTTTTATAACTGCCTCTTGCTCCTTTTTCTTCTCTTCGCTAAGTTCTGCGTATACATCAAGTGTTGTATTGATGCTTGCGTGTCCTAACATATGGCTGACCGCTTTCATATCTGCGCCGACAGAATAAGCAAGGCTTGTGTAGCTATGGCGGCTCTGGTGTGGTTTCCATACTTCTATTTTTTCCTTTCCCATCTTCTCCGCCTCTTTATTGTACTGCTTTGTTATGCGCCCTATAAGCTCCCTAAATGGTGGCTCACTCCAGACGTGACCGGCACTATTGAGAAATACAAATCCTGTTGTCTCTCCTATTTTATTCCCCGAATCATCCACACGCGGAAGTGTGGGCGTTGTCCTTGCGCTTTGCATCTTCAAACGCATCAAAGCAAGTTTAACAGTATCATTCATTACAATAGTACGGATCGAGGTTTTACTTTTCGGGCTTCCTACTGCCAAAGTAAAGCCGTAGTCCTTTTCTCTGTATCGGTTTAATGATTTGTTTATATGAATCTCTCCGGCTTTGGTGTCTACATCCTCCCATGTTAAGGCGGCAAGTTCTCCGATCCTCATACCGGTATTGAATAATACCAGAAACGCCGGGTAACTATATGAAAATCTGTCACTATTGCGCACATATTCCAAAAATATTTTTATGTGTTCCTCCGGCACCGGCTCCCTTTTCTCGCTTTCTGTCTGTGGTAACTGTATATTTTTAGCCGGATTTTTTACAATAATATCATCATCAACAGCGCAATCGCAAACGATATTTAAACAGCTTTTGAGATTTGCAAGCGTAGAGTGCTTTTTTCCGTCCCTTACCATATCATTTATAATTTTCTGTATGTCTGCTTTTGATACCTTTGTTATTGGTTTCTTGCCGATGGTCTCCCGTATATAGGTATTATAATAACTCTTGTAATTGGTGCATGTGGTGGCTTTTCTGCCGCTTTTAGCGTATAATTCTAACCAGTTGTCAAAATATTCGTTTAGAGTCGTTTTTGCGCTTTTACTGCTGATCCTGCGCCCTCTGTCTATCTGGTGTAGTAGTTCATTTTCCTTTTTTCTAAGCTCTATTAGATCATCATCTGTAATAGTTACCCTTTCGCCGTCTACCATCTTGCGAAACATATACCGGCGCCCCTTAGGGTCCCAATATTCCCCGGTCTTTAGTATGCGCCCTTTGTGGTCTTTTCTCTTCTCGCTCATACCCTAGTCCCCTCTCTGTCTAATATTTTGCCGCTAAGTGCGTCTATAACGTCCCCTGCGGCGTTTATTGTAATTATCATACATCCGCCCACACTATCCGTTATTTTCACGCTATCGGCTTTCTGTGGCTTTATTTCAACGTCTGTAAAGTGTTCGTCTGTCCATCGCATAATTTTATATTGTGCTATGGTCTGCGCTCCTTTTACCATATGCAAAACCGCCTTTCTACAGAAAAAGGGCAACACGCCAAAAGACGCGCCGCCCCTTTCTTCAACTATGAGGCTTTTTGTCTGCCTCTGCTTTCTCATACCCTTGTTTATAAGCCTCTGCCACAATCGCCGCCATGGTTGCATAACTTACAGCCTGATCTTTAATATATCCGCTGTTTCTTGCAATCCTGTAGGCCTCATGCATCCCTATTAGTTGGCTCATTGGTAGCCTTTGCCTCCTTAGGAAATTCATAATTGAAAAATTGCCGCTGTGGCTCTCGCTTTATAAAAAAGTCTCTGATTCTCTTTTTTCTTGGTGTAATTGTTAAAACTATCATAGTGTTACCCTCCGGTATCTATGTTTTTTTGTGTCCAGTCGAGCATTCATCGAATCTTTCCGGGTGGTGTTTTCCATGTGGCTAATATTCTCTAATCTGTTTTATTACCTTTCCGCATATCTTCAACATTTCCAGTTCTTCCACCGGTACGAATTCCGCACGGTGCACCGGATTAGAAAATATCAACCATTTACCGCAAGCGGTTGTTGTAAGTCTACAAAATTTTTGATTTCCCTTGTATTCAATTACATATATACCGCTTTCGCCGGTTCTCTCACCAGGATCAATACATATAGTATCACCCGGCATAATTTCCGGCTGCATTCCTGCGCAGTTTTCCGGATCTGTTACAATAGTAACCATTTTACACGCCTCCTTTTTCTGTTTCTTGACAAGGAAGCACACACAACATAAAATAAAAATGTCGGTGAGGTTCATCGTCAGCTTTCGGAACGGCTTCCCTTGGCTTGGTAGGTTGTGGGGGGCCGTTCTTTTGTTTTTTACTCAAACAATTCTTTTAAATACTACTTTGCTCTTGCAAGTGTTGAATCATTGATGTACATTGTTCTATCTCCTTTCTTTCATTTAGGTAATATAACCCATACGAGTATAATAGCACTGTTTTAAGCTTTTTGCAATATATTTAGTTATATAACTTGAAATATTTTTTTCATGGTTATATAATCTATTATATAGATAAGCGGAGGTTGATAAATGGCTATTGGCAAAGACAAGACGCAAGTCCTTTTGACCTTAACCAAAGAGGACAAGCAAAAACTCCAGACAATAGCAAAGCGAGAGGGGCGAACTGTTACAAGTCTTATAAACTCCCTAATAAAAATATATTTGCTTGATAAGTCTGAGAGCTAACACCCGGCAGAATAACAACCGGGTGTTTTCTTTTGTCCTCTGTAACGCTCTAATTTCGATTTTAAGGCTCTCTTTGTGTTTTATCGTGTATTTTAACGTCAAAAGCATTAAAATCGAAAATAGAACCATTTCACGCACTCACAACGATATATTAGTATCTGTTCCCCACAGCGTTAAACGCTGTTCTTCCTGCTGATCCGTATTTAATTTGTGCATTGTCCTGCGCTTCCGCCCACATTATTTTTGTTTCTTCGTCAACGGTTGCTTTCCACACGGTACGCATTAAGCAATTTTTGACAGCTCCGCCCTGTCTCGCCGCTGCTTTTACTTTCTTTCTACTTTCTGCGTCGTTCACATCTAACACAATGCCGGACGATCTAAGCGTTCTACGTTCAAAGGAACGTAATACCGGGGCTGAAAAATCATCATCGGTCAAATAATCCGGGTTAATCTCTAACCGTTCGTGAAGCCTCTGGAAGTGGTCCCCAGATATAAGCGTCTCGCCGTTTACGTCACTCCTTGCGATATCCATAGGGGCGGCCTGATCGTCCTTGTATATCTGTATAAAGCTAAGTAAATAGCCCTCTTCGTCATCTAGAACGCTCAAATAATAGCTCGGGTCTGGTGTTTTAAACCGCTCTTTGAGAATTGCGGCGGCGTTGGTGTTGTCCCTTGTCAATCGTGACAATAATTTCATCGCCCAGTAATGACCGGCGCACTTTTCAAGCAATACACCTATTTCAAACTCGGTAAAATCTCCGCCGGTTGCCTCTGCTGCGTTCTTGATTTCCTCGAAAGTGGTATCATGTGCGCCCTCTGACACTGAATTTTCAACCGTGGCACGTGCATTCGTAAAAGCGGACATGATCGAATCCCGCGCCGTATCTCTAACCATCTGCATAGCTGCCGCCGTTGCCGCTCTGACTTTGTTTTCCTGCTCGTTCTTGTGTTCTTCCGTGTAAATTGTCTGCGATCTTATTTCGGCGATCTGCTCCGCCTGTGCCTTTGCTGCCTGGTTGATTGCAATAATAAAATCTTTCGTTGTTTTCTCTAATGCTCTGCTTAACATATTTTTTACCTCTCTTTTTTAAATGTTAATACCTGCGCCGGGGCTGGTTCTTTTCACATCCCCTAAAATATCCTCGTCGTCTGATTCTGTGTCACTTTCCACAAAATCCGGTAAAGATTTTATAATTTTTTCTTTATCAGGTAAGTCGTCCGTGCCCTTGCTACCCGGTATAATTTCCATAACTTCCCTATATCCGTAGTTGTTTTTCTGGTTCCATATGATGTACGGATATGGTGCAGCACCTGCGAAGCCTATCTCTGTTATAATTGCATTTATTGCCGCCTTTGCACGTGCGACAATTCTCCCCGCTTCGCTGTGTTCGTCCTGTTCCCATTGCCATAGAGTAGTACGAGACACACCAACGAATACGCTTAATAATTCCACCGTTGGGCGGCGGTCGTTCTCTTCGCAGTATTTAAACATCAACCCGATACGCTCTTTTATTCCCTCCGGGTCGCACTTCTTGCATGGTGGCAGCTCCATAAGCTCATCGAACCGTTTTATATATTCCCCTATCTTGGGAATCTGTGACAGTTTCGCCGCCGGGTAGTTGCTGCTTGGGTTTCCTTTCGCCATCCTTTTCGCCTCCTCTCTGCCGTAGTGTTATTTTATCCGGGAACCTTAGCACCTCCGCCGTGGTTCCCAGTTAAAACCGTTATTCCTTGTTTTCTTTTTTCAAAGCCTGCAGTTGTCCGTATTCATTTCTAAACAAAATAGAATTGTATGGGTTATCCTTGTTTTTCCATCTTCCGACGAGTATTTTTCCATCATCAAAATACTTTACAGATATAAACGAAACAAGATCGCACTCTAAAAATATAAACTCTGTACAATCATCCTCAGCAATTACAGAGATAACACGGCTAAGAAAAACAAGGTCGTCTATTTCTTCTCTGCTTGCTGCTTTTCTGTATTTAATCTTCTGATCGGGGCCGGTCCATCCGGCTTTCCATTTCTGCATATTATTCACTTTGTGCCATCCTCTCGTTAAATGCTATAAATCTGTGACCAACAGACGCTCTTTGTGTTTGTCGTGATGCAATAATCAATCAATTTAACAACTTGGTTTGTACTTCGTTCATTAACACGCCCTGCGTAATCCTTTGAATGACTTTCTATAGCCTGTCCGACTTTATCAACAGCGTAATAGTTTTTAAATGCGTCCCCTCTGGTGTACTTGTACGTTATCCATCTGTTAAAGGCTTTTTTCAGTTCTTCCGGAAATCCTCGCTTTTCTGAAACATCATTAGCCGCAGACAATGCCTCTGTTTCTGTAAGTGTTGGAACGTCAGACTTCTTTATGTCTGACGATCCCACTAATTTATTAGTGGGATAATATATACTGTTTCTTTCATTCTTACTTTCTTGTTTAAAAACATTCTTGTTTGTCGTCACTTTTTGGCTTTTGGTCTGTCGGTTGTCTGTCGGTTGTCTGTCATTTTTTCCGTCATTTTGTCCGTCACTTTTTTGGTACAATCCCCAATTAAGTATTGAAATAAGGGAGTTTTTATTGCTTGTTTGTCTGTCAATCTGTCCGTCATTCTGAAAGTCGGTTAGAACCCTCCTGACCTTGCTTTCGTTCAACTTTAGTTTGTCAGATATGGAGATACAACCCGTTATGAGCTGTCCCGGTTGTAATACAATCCTCTTACCCTTAAATATTGCCTGTTTCTCTGCGTGCGTAGCATTCAATAACAAGTATGCCCATACTGCGAAATGAGCGGAGTCTTTCATAACAATCGGATTGTCAAGCGTCTTTCTGTGTAACTTTATCCACCCTTCCAAGCGTCCTCCTTTCTAGTAATGAACTCTAACCGTTACATTTTACAATGTGTAACACTGAGTAATGCAACCGTTACAATTCATTAGCTTGATCGATATATGCCTCCGCCTTTTTTAGATTAACCTTTGTCAATCTTCCAACTTTGACTATCGCACCTGCTTCCTCCGCGATTCTTTGCGCTGTCTTTCTCCCGAGTCCTGTATATCCCTGAAACTCTGGCACTGTCACAAGCAGCGGTCTGTCTGGTTTAGTATACTGAGCCTTTCTCATCCTCTCGCCTCCTTTCTTTTGAATGTCAGCAGATAAATACTATTTTTTACATCTCTTTTTATCTGTTATTTATCTGTCGGCATCACAATAACACGGCGTAAGAATAAAAGATATTGACTAAATAAACAAGGATTTTTCCCATAAAATCAGCATTGTTTAGTCCGTTAAACATTGCGGTTCGTTCTTTGTATAGCGGACTAAACAACACTTTTTCTGTAATCGGTGCAAACACTTGAAAACGCAGTTCGTTTATATTTTGTTGTGCAATATCACTATTGCAACAATAAAATTTTATGTTGGTTGGAAAGAAAAACCGTTTCTGCTCTTCTGTTCGCGTACTGCGTCCGTTATCGTCCGGCCTCCGATTTCAACAATCGTCTGCTCGTTTTTGTCTGCCTGCCGCCTTGCCTGTGTTTCTACGTTCTGAATTGCCGGAACTATAACAATTTCTGCTATTTCCTTAAATGCTGCCGTCAGTGGATTATCTGCCACGATTGCAGCTTGTACGGCTCCGCTTATGCTGTCATGTGTGTATCTCTGCACGCTTATATCACGGCTGAAATCTTCCCCATAATTTGCCCGGCAAGCTCTCAAATCTGTATCATTGATAGAGAGTCTCGTATTCACAGCAACATTATCAAGCGGCGCAAGCCATCCAGAGACAGCCTTTTTCGTTGTCTTTCCGGCGTTGTTAATGCCCTTATTGAATCCCTGCACCGTATACAATCCGAATTGCTCAAACACCTTTGACGGGCTGTTTATATCAAGTTTTTCTTTGAACCAGTCTGTGACTTTAGAGGCCCACGACTTAACGGCATCCTCACAGTCTCTATAAAAACTGTTGATTCCATCACGGAAGCCATGAATCACGTTTTTAGCAAATCCCTGGAACGATGAGACGCTTGCCGTATCTGAAAACCATGTTTTCACATTAGAGGCCCATGTTGTTATACTGCTTTTACAATCGCTATAGGATGTAGAAATTTTTCCTTTAAATCCGCTTATGATATTATGCGCATAAGTTGAAAATGTCGTGCTATTAACTGCGCCATGTGAACTACCAGAGAAGTAACTCTTTATATCTGCCGCCCATGCAGAAATATTGTCTCTAGTTGAAGTATATGTGTTTCCGATTTTTGTTCTAAATCCTGATATGACATCATTTGCGTAAGTGATCCATGTATCTTTATTAACTGCGCCGAAAGAAGTACCACTAAACCACTTTTTGACATTCTCAGCCCATGCAGAAATATTGTCTTTTGTAGTTGAATATGCACCGCCTATTTTATCTTTAAAACCGCCTATGATATTTTGCCCGTATGTTTCCCATGTTGATTTACATATTTTCCCGAATGATGTACCAGAAAACCAATCTTTGATTTTACCAGCCCATTCTAAAACTTTGGCTTGACAATCTGAAAATTTACTGGAAATACCAGATATTAACCCCTCGACAATATAGCCTCCCATTGTCTGCATTTCCTTTGATGGGCTGTGTATTCCAAATGCGTCCTTGAATCCATCAATAAAAGGCTGAAACAGATTGTTTTTTATCCATGTACCGCAATTTTTCAATGCGTTTGCTATCCCATTCCATAACCCGGCGATAATGTCCCCGCCTGCATCCTCGATGTAAGTATTGAAATAGTCGGACAAATTGCCCCAGGATTTTTTTAACATATCCCAGATACTGCCGACAAAATCAATTGCACCTTTTACAGCAGATCCGAGAAGTTTTCCCAAGCTCTTAGAAACACCGGACCAGTCAAAACCTGTGAAAAAATCCTTGATAGCGTCAACGATATACTGAGGAACCGCCGCCCAATCTGTGCCGGAAACAACCCCATATAAAGAATCGCACAAGGCTTTTATTGCGTTTGATAAGGCTGAACCAATCGAACCCCAAGAAAGATTTTTAAAGAATCCACCGATTGCCGAAACAATCCCTTTCCCCAGTGCGGCGAAATCCGTTTTCTTTACAAATCCATTAAATGTATCAAATAATCCTGTTACAGCCTTTCCAATAGCTGCGCCGCCTTTGCTCCACTTAATGCCTTTTATTGCCGTTGTTATGGCGGTTCCAATACTCTCCCCTAAATTTGTAAAGTCAAAAGTTGACACAAAATCATAAAGCAGATCAATAATAGAATTGAACCCATTACACACCAAAGAGCCAACCGCCGGCCAGTCTATCACATTTACGGCGGAATTTAAGCCGGTTGCAAGTGATCGCCCTATCATTCCCCAGTCTATTGTTGTTAAAAGAGTATTTGCAAATGTTAGGGCGGTATTGATACCCTCGCCAATAGTAGAACCTACCAGAGACCAATCTAACGCCCCTACAAAGCCATTTATAAATGTTCCTATACTCTGCGCTATCTTCTTTGATGTTTCTTTGATTTTCGCCCAGTCTATGCCCTCTAATGCTGCGTTGATCTTTTCCGCCACCATCGCGCCAATTTCTGAAAAATCCGCCTTTTCCCATGCGTCCTTTATCATCTGTGCGAGATTTGCGAACTTGTCCCCGACTTTCTCAGTCTCGAAAGAGTCCGCCGGATTAGTTGCACCAGATCCGCCGCTGTTATCGCCGTTGTTGTCCTGTAATATATTTAACTCATCAATCCCGGCTGTAGCCGTTGCAAGTTTCTTTGTACTCGCTGTTGCTTTGTCGAGACTTTCCGCATAATTTCCTACAACCTTTTTTGCATGAGTAAATGTTGACTTCCCTGTTAATGCAGCGAAAAATTGACCGATGGCGTTCGTTGCCTCTATCAGTTTTGATATAAAAGCGTTAACAATAGGGGTAACAGCATTTATAAGCGGTTCAAATGCTGCAATTATGCTATTTCCAAGCTGTTTCAACCCAGACTGCATAGACGAAATATTTTTATTGAACTCTGTACCCTTTGCCGCCGAATACTGCGCCAGTGTATCAAAGCCCTGCTTCATGGTGTTTAATAATGCCGTGATTGCCCGGCGTAATACCATAAATGCAAATAAGCGTGTGACGCTCCTTATTTTCTTACCAAGTCCGCTAAATGCTGTGCCAAGTTTAGGAATCTGAGCTTTTAACCCTCTCAATGCTCCGGCGGCTTTCTTGCACGCTGAAACAATCCCGGAACCAATAGAACTCATTTTTGCAAAAGTTCCCTTTACTGCT
This sequence comes from uncultured Lachnospiraceae bacterium, assembly GCA_900549665.1. Taxonomy (GTDB): domain Bacteria; phylum Bacillota; class Clostridia; order Lachnospirales; family Lachnospiraceae; genus UBA2882. The sequence goes on from URPH01000005.1 coordinate 48,715, forward strand.
CCACCAATTCCAGAAAGTACCGTTTTTAGGCGGCTTGTCTGCTCTGTTGCACCTGTCAGAGAGTTTTTATAATTTCGCATCTGCTCCGATGCTTCCGCTAAATCCTGTGCCGCCCTCTCGTATGTCGTAGAATCAAAAGCCTTTGCCCCGCTCTCCATCTGCTTCATGGTGTACTTTGCCTGGTTCATGCCGTCTATGAGATCCTGCATATCTGCGTTGAACTTCTCCGTACCAGAACCAAGCGCAATTTTTTCACGAATGCCAGAAAAAGCCGTCTTTAACTGTTCGGCTATACCTTTTAGCGTCTGCATCTTTCCGCCCATTTTCTGGACATTCTCCGCCGCCTCTGTCTCGGTCTGTGCTACTTCTGTAAATGACTGCTTTATATTATTCGCCGCATATGTCGCCACGCTTTCAACTTTTTCCACATCCTCAGCAGATCCGAGCCGGGATTTTATAACGCTTTCGTCTGTTGTGCCGTAGTTCTGCAGATTCTCCGCCCAGTTTGGTTTTTCCCAGAAATTAAGCGGCTTTTGTGCGTTTACTTTATCCATAGCCGAATATAACTGTTCTAACGCGCTTTTTGCTTCTGCAATGTCATAAACTAAATTTCTGTATTGTTTAGAGTTTTCATTTATTCCTGATACAGTTTTTAATTTATTTTCTTTTTTTGTCAGTGCATCAAGCCGGGCCTCCACCTGTGCAATTTGTTTTCTTAATTCTTCAGGATTTCCTGACACTTTGATATTAGAAAACGCTGTCTGCAGTTTCTTCTGGAAGTCCTCGAAACTTTCCATTTCCTGCCGTAATTTCTTTGTGTTTATACCATTCAAGGCCGTTTTCATAGCTTTCAGGCTCTCTATTGTCTTATCTATTCCTTTATCTGCCTTTTGTGTCGTTGCTTCGATTTCGAGGGTAATACTATCTACTTTATCCGCCACGTTTAACACCGCCTTTCGTTTTCCGGCACTAAAAAAGAGCCGGGATTTTCTCTCGGCTCTACGCGGCTCTGCATTAGTCAATTATTTCTTAGATCCTACGATAACGGCAACACATAAAAACGCCGTCACGCATACGATTGTTGTACAAATAATAGCAATCATTTTCCTTTGCTCCTTTCCTCATAGCCTATTTTGTAGGCTTTTCTTATAGAATCAACAAGCCAGTTTTGAAACTCTCCCGGTATGTTGTATCCGTCTATCACAATCTTTTCAAGGTCCGCCAGTCTGTTAGTGTTCTCTTTGGCATCAATTACACCTGTGTTATAGGCTACCGTTACCATATCCGCAACCGCCCCGGCGTTCTCCATCTTTTCCGCTGTCGGCAATGTATGACCGTACATTTTGCCATATATGGCGAGTTTGTGCTTTACATTATGCATCTCTACACCTCCACAAGCTCGCTAGGGCTACACTCTAAACACATAGCAATCTTATTGATGGTTTTTATTGTTGGCTCTCTCTGACCTCTCAAAATTGCCGTTATTGTGGAATTACGCGCACCACATCTCCTTGCAAGCTGCGCCTGTGTCAAATTCTTTTCACACATCAGATCAATTATTTTTGCTTTGTTTGCCTTCATCCTGGCACCTCCATAAACAGAAAAAAGCCGGATGATATACACCCGGCTCATGGCTCTTTGCTTTATATGACTATATTTTATATAATTTATACATCATTATCAATAATTTATCGTCAACACCGATATTTTACCTTGAAAAAAATATGCCTACGTGTTATATTGAACATAGAAAAAGGGAAAGCCAGAGAAGCGGCTTACCCTCAACAATTAAGAATCTGTTTTACAACAGCCGTCATTATTGCGAGTAATGGCGGCTATTTTCGTTTTCCCTTGAAAATCGTGTAACACAATCCAACAAGGGCGCAAATGAATATTCCAATCTGAATTAAATCAGCGTATGTAACATACATCGGCAACGCCCTCCTTTCTTTCGTCTGGAGGGTTAGCCCCTCCGAAAAAGAGGGTAAGCCGCCCGGCTCTCTGGTTTTCCCATGTGTCTATATTATCATCTATTAGTATCTCTTTCAATCAAATTCTGACCGAATCGCCTTTTTTATTTTTGGAAAATTTACGGGGGTGAGTTGGCGGCGGCTCGCCCGGAAATACACCCCCCACCCAGGGCCTCCGCTCCGTTCGCCCGGTTCTTTCTGTGCGGCTGCCATCTACAGCCGGGACGCACACCAGAATCACACAAAATCATGCTTTATTTTATATTTTGTCACAAGATTGTCGCAAAAAGCATATAAAAAAGCCTCGGAGTGCTGATTTTACTAGCATTCCAAGGCTTTACATATCAAGTCTTTTTGCTTGACACCTGTGATTTTTTCTTTTATTACAAGCTTTTTACCACTAAACTCTTTTTCAGATAAAAGCTTTACTCCAATTCTTCATAGCGTTTATAGCCTTCTCCATAAATTTCATTTGCACTTGTCACGATCAGAAACGCATCCGAATCCGTTTCCTTTACAATCTGTTCAAGCTTTGGCGCCTGTATTTTTCTGGTAACACAAAGCAATATCTGCTTTTCCTTTTTTTCATAGGCTCCGGTTCCGTGCAGATAGGTCACTCCGACATGCAGATTTTTCATCAGCCTGTCGGCAACCTGTGTGGAATAATTGGTCACAATAAAAAACAGGCAGGCTTCGTCTTTTCCATATAAAACAAGATCAATAATATAAGAGGTAACAAATACGGCAACGCCGGCATAAACACCATTTTCGATACTGCGGAATACCAGAATGGCAGCTAAAATGATAAAGCTGTCCACGATCAGATACAGACTGCCGGTCTTTAGATGCGGATACTTCCGGCGCAAAAGCCGTACCACAATATCCATGCCACCGGTGGTCGCTCTCATCCTCATAATAAATCCCAAACTGATTCCACTTAAAACAGCGCCCAGAAGCGTAGCTGCAAACGGATCATCCGTCAGGGGCGGCAACAGCTTTAACAGATTGGTGGATACGGAAATAACGGTCAGCGAATATACGGTCCATATTAAAAAATGTAAGCCAAATTTTTTCCATGCCACAAAAAGAAGCGGAATATTTAATAAAAACACCCAGGTTCCTGTCGGAATCGGCGTCAAACGATCCAATAAAATTGAAATACCGGTCACACCACCCGGTGCCAGTGAATTGGGATCCAGCAAAAGTGCAATCGCAGCGGCATATAAAACAGAAAAAAAAGTAATGACCAGATATTTTTTCATAAGAAAAGCCTCCTATACATATAGCATGGAGGCTTTTTGCTTTTTTATACAGAACCTTTTGTCTCTGTCCTTATTTTACCAATAAAGATTTACCTGTCATTTCAACCGGCTGCTCTTTACCCATCAGTTCGATCAAAGTCGGAACGATATCTGCCAGACATCCGCCTTCACGAAGCTTGTAAGAAGGATCGGCATTTACCAGAATGAACGGTACCGGATTGGTTGTATGAGCTGTAAACGGAGCGCCTGTCTCATAATCAACGAGCTGTTCCGCATTACCATGGTCAGCACAAACAAACATCACACCACCGGCCTGTTTGATCAGGGTTTCAAGCTCGCCAAGACATTCATCGATAACTTCGATCGCTTTGATGGCGGCATTAACAACACCGGTATGCCCAACCATATCGGGGTTGGCAAAATTGCAGATGATCACATCATAATATGCATCTCCGTTTTCATCTTTTGCAGTGATTGCTTCACTTAATTTATCACATACCGTATAAGCACTCATACGAGGTTTTAAATCATAGGTAGCTACATATTTAGGGGAGTTGACAAGGATCCTGTCCTCTCCTTTGTTGGGCTCTTCAACACCACCGTTGAAGAAGAATGTAACATGTGCATACTTTTCAGTCTCTGCAATACGGGCCTGTCTCATACCGTTGGCTGCAAGCCATTCTCCAAAGGTATTGGTAACTGCTACCTTGTGGAAAGCAACATCCTTATTGGGAATGGTAGGATCATACTCTGTAAAGCATACATAGTACAGATCCAGCTTTTTATCGCGGTTGAAAGCCTTGTCTGCAAAGAAATCATCCTCACAGCAGAAGCATCTGGTAATCTCTCTTGCACGGTCCGGTCGGAAGTTGATGAATACAACACTGTCTCCATCCTGGATCGTAGCTACCGGCTTGCCGTCTTTTACAACAACGGTAGGCTTAACAAATTCGTCTGTCTCATTGCGGTCATAGGATTCCTGAATAGCAGCTGTTGCGCTTGCTGCGGTAAGACCCTCGCCCTTTGTCATAGCATCATATGCTAACTGTACACGATCATAGTTGTTGTCTCGGTCCATTGCGTAGTAACGGCCGGAAACAGATGCAACCTCTCCGACACCGAGTTCAGCCATCTTAGCTTCCAGCTGTGTCACAAAATCCTTGCCTGATGCCGGAGGTGTATCACGACCGTCTAAGAAACAGTGTACATATACTTTTTCCAGATTGTTTTTCTTGGCCATTTCCAACAAGCCGTATAAATGTGTCAGATGACTGTGTACACCACCATCGGAAATCAGTCCGAAAGCATGCAGTGCCGAATTGTTTTTCTTGCAGTTTTCTACTGCTGCAACAAGTGCGGGATTGGTAAAAAATGTACCATCCTGAATTTCTTTGGTAATACGTGTTAATTCCTGATATACGATACGACCGGCACCCATGTTAAGATGTCCAACCTCAGAGTTGCCCATCTGTCCATCCGGAAGACCAACTGCCATACCGGAAGCATAACCTTTTACAAAGGGATACCCCTTCATCATGCGGTCCATAACAGGAGTCTTTGCAAGTGCAACGGCATTGCCTTCTGTTTTTTCATTTAATCCATATCCGTCCAAAATCAATAATACGGTAGGTCCTTTACTCATTCTGCTTATCTCCTTTATTTTTAATTTGTATCATGATATATCCGGTAATAAGACATCAAACCGGACAAACTCCAATATACGGTGAACCGACTAAGCATCGGATACCACGGATTATTATACTACTGATATCCCATTTCATGCAATCATTTTAATTATCACTTTTCACTCACTTTTCTTTACTTCACTTTTCCGTGCCTCCTGGATCAGATATATGTGATTGTGGCAATTCGTCCAATTTATAAAATCGAATATCCGACACATCCACGTTTCCGGTCACGGTCGAACCGGTCAGTTCCAAGGTGATTTGGTCATGTCCATCCAACAGCCAGTTGGGATTGGTTCCTATCGGGAATAATAATTTTCCATCATCTACCCATGCTGTCATTGAGCACTCTGCTTTATCACCGGACAGGCAGTTAAAATAGATTTTAACACTTCCTCCGGATACCCCATTTATATCAACGTATATAAAATCAGCCTGATCACCTTCTACAGGCTGTTCCGTTTTTATGACAAAACGAATGTCCTTATCATCTGTAACAGCTTCCGTTTCAAACCCAATATCACGATAGCGGCTATGTAAATGCTCCATACTATTCACGGAATCTGCAAAAGCAGCTGCAACACCATAACAGTTGTAGTCTGCGGTCCATGCCGAGGAATCATAATTTCCTTTTTTCCCATAAATGGCAGCATACAGTTTGTGTGGAAGAAACAGATCCAGATCCTCGGAATAATAATATCCTTTTTCTACCAGATACCGATATAAATAGTATTCCTCCAACGGGATCACACCTGTTCTTACCGCTGTTTTCTCTGTATCAATTAACGAAATTTCCTTGGTTACAGCATCATAACTTCTGGCTATGGCTGTACGCCCGGAATAAACAGCCTTTTCATTCAGTAAATAATAAAAAAACTGACTTTGCTCAAACCCAAGCAATCTTATATCCGGATCAAACAATCTCAGATAATCCATCGTAACTTCTAATTTATCTAATTTTTCCAATACATTCAAAGATACATATCCATTCCCAATCCGTTCAAAATCCACATCAGGATATGCCGCCTTTATCTCTTCTGTCACCCTCACGTATCCGTCTTTAAAAGCATATGGTCTCAGTTTACTTTGATACTCCCCTAACACAAACGAATCCTGATCGGTAGTTCCCTCCAGGGGTGGAAACTGATAATCGGAACACTTTTCAAAAAATAAGAACGGAATGCTTAATGTCAATGCCAATAGAACCGCATAATTCTTTTTGCTTAACATTTCTTTTCCATGACAAATCAGATAAACAAGAAAAAAAGCACTACACAGGATAATCACGACAAATGACGATCTGGATAATAAGTTTGAAACCCAGTCCTCATCCATGCACACCATTGTATATGTATAACAGATACATGTCGTTGGTACAATGCAGCTTAGCATAAAAAAAGCATCCGTCCTGTAATTATCAAAGCATTTTCTGCGACATTTCAGAAAGTGACACAATAAATATACAACCGGCACTAAAATAATGATTCCCAATGACAGTCTCACAATATAATAAATCATGGAATAACACATATAATTTGAAAAATATGGCATAAACCAGTCCGGCACATCTGATTGATATATGTTGATCCCATCTACTGCCAATGTCTGTCCGCTCATTGACATGACATGTTCAAACATCCGTTCCAGCAGCGGTAAAGATGCACCAATGACCGCCAGCACAAAAACAATAACCGGAATATATTTTCTTTTCATATCCGGAGTTTTAATAAACGAAGCCACTTGTAAAAAAGCAAATGGTAATGCTCCCAGCAGTAGTGCAGCTCCATACAAAGGATAAAACAATCCATCCAGAAAACTCACAAAAATATAGCTGATAAGCCACAACGTTTTATTTTCAATCAGCTTCTTATCTGACCATAAAAGCAAGGTCGGAAAAATGATCCACACTCTGCAATAAACCGGCATATGGAAAACCATGGCAAAACACAATGCCCACCTTCCACCGACTTTCCGATATAAAAGATACATCGTAACAAACTCAAATAAAAAAGCAAATAAAACAAAACTCATGTTATAGGCATTGGCCATTCCATGAAAAACATAACGATTAATACATCCCAGGATCATAGGAAACAGACCCGAGGCCGGTGAATACTCTTCATATGCTTTTTGTCCAAGTTCTACAATTTGCTGCCATGGCAGAATCTGTTCACCATGATGATGCAGATCAAACGGAAGGATCATTGCCGGAGACATATATGATACAAAGGAAAAAACAGAAATCACTGTCGAAAAATTTACCGGTTCCTGATATATAGCCGGATCTTTTCTCAAATATGCATTGTAAAATTTCACAAAGGATGCAATTGATAATACGAAAACAATAAAAGAAATTATCATTTTATATGCCATCGGAAAATCCATATTTTCAGGACCGGTACCGGACTGGTAGGTATCCTTTAAATATAAAAGAAAAAGTCCGGGGATAAAAATCTGAATGAAATCCCCAATGCTTCTGATTGTGATCTTTTTTACAAACCCAGTCAAAGACAGACACAATACAAACAGAATAACCGTACCAGCCAACACATTTACATCTGTAAAAAAAGTCCTTTGAAAAAATACAGAACCAATGACAGCCATTACCTCAATAAAAAAATAAAGAATCAAAAAGAATGCGATATACGACATAGAATTTTCACGCAGAAAATATACCACCATACTGCAAAGAAATGATATCAGTAAAAACTTGTAATTTACCGTCTGATAAATGATCAGATGTGTGAAAAAAGGAAAAAATGATAATATTGCATAGAAAAACCATTCTTTGTTAATAAAATAAGTTTTCGTTAAATATGCTGTATTATCACTCTTTTGAGATTCCAGAAAGGAAAGGATTGCAGCTAATGCCAGGGCCATAAACAGCACAAACCAGAACACATGCCATTCTCCTACTTTATTTGTTTCGCAATATGTATCCTCTCCTATCAGGAAATCCAGATAAACATTTTTATTTTTTGTCACATAATCATATCCAAAATAAAACATCATGCAGGCAAAAAAAGATACACTGACTAAAATTGTCCATATATTAATAATTCTTCTAAAACACAATTTATTTTTCATTTGTTTTTCCTCAAAAAAATAATAGCACCATTCAAAATGCATTACAAGTTTTGCAAAATACATTGCACGTTGTGAAAAAAATAGCTAAAATATGGTTTTATAAAAGCAATTGTCTTTTTCATAATAAAATCAGGGAGATGATATACCTTATGCTTACATTGTTAAGTAAAATATTCATAAAAAACAATACCGATTATCAAAATCCACAAACTCGGTCCGCATACGGAAAGCTCTGTGGTGGATTTGGTATTTTTCTGAATATTTGTTTATTTGCCGGTAAATTAACCGTCGGAATATTGAGCAGATCCATTGCAATTATTGCAGATGCGACCAACAACTTATCAGACGCAGCTTCATCAGTGCTTACCCTTATCGGATTTAAGTTAGCGGAGCAAAAGCCGGATGATGATCATCCATACGGTCATGGACGTATTGAATATATTACAGGTCTGCTTATTTCCGTGGCTATCATTTTTATGGGATTTGAGCTTGTTAAAAGTTCAGTCGTAAAAATATTTCATCCGCAAAGCATGGAATGCAGTGTCGTTACCATCATAATTTTATTGGCATCCATTCTCATAAAAATATACATGTACCTTTATAATCGTTCCATCGGTCAAAAAATCGAATCGGTTGTTATGACTGCAACAGCAACCGATTCCCTTAGTGATTCTATTGCAACTTCTGTTGTATTGGTTTCTACTTTTATTTATCTGTTAACAAATATCAATATCGATGCTTATTGTGGTGTCCTGGTTGGGTTATTCATTTTATATTCCGGATTTAATGCTGCAAAAGAGACCATTTCTCCTTTACTGGGTCAACCACCCAAGCCGGAATTGATTGAGCAAATTAAGAATATCGTTTTTTCTCACAAGGAAATATTGGGAATACATGATATGATGGTTCATGACTATGGTCCCGGAAGAATCATAGCATCCTTACATGCTGAGGTAGATTCCAGGGGAGATATTATGAATTTACACGAAGTCATCGACTGTATTGAAACTGAGATCCGTGATAAATGCCTGTGCCAGGCTGTCATACATATGGATCCCGTTCTGGTAAATGATCCTTATACAGATGAGTTAAAAGAAAAAGTACAGAAAATCATCCATGACTTTGATCCGAATTTAAACTTTCATGATTTCCGTGTTGTAAAAGGACAAAACCGCACAAATATCATTTTCGATCTGCTGCTTCCTTTCAAATATAAATTCAGTGATGAATATATGGTTAAATATCTTAAAGATGAAGTTAAAAAAATAAATCCGGCTTTCTTTGCTGTCATTAATGTTGACAAAGGAAGTTTATAATCTATGATAAATCACAACAAAAAAGACATTTCCGGCCGTCTGCCAGAAGGATCGGCACACCGGAAATGTCTTTTTCTATTCTCTGTAAATACCTACATCAGAGAAATTTCAAATTGCATTGTTATTATGCATTCACAATTTTGCCAAAATCGGGTTTTAATGCAGCTCCACCGATCAAGCCACCGTCGATGTTGGGTTTAGCTAATAATTCAGCTGCATTTCCGGCGTTCATAGATCCGCCGTACTGGATACGAACAGCTTCTGCTGTTGCATCATCATACAGATCAGCAATTGTCTCACGGATCATCTTGCAAACTTCTTCAGCCTGATCAGCTGTAGCTGTTTCACCGGTTCCGATAGCCCAGATGGGTTCATAAGCGATAACTAATTCTTTAACCTGATCAGCTGTTACGCCATCCAGATCCCATGTGATCTGTCTCTTGATCCACTCTGTATAAGTACCTGCTTTACGAAGAGCAAGTGACTCACCACAGCAAAGAATAGGAGAAAGACCTGCAGCAAATGCTTTTTTAACTTTCTGGTTGATTAAGATATCGTTTTCACCAAAGATATCTCTTCTCTCAGAATGTCCGATGATGATGTATTTAACACCAGCATCTTTCAGCATGGGAGCTGAAATTTCACCTGTGAAAGCACCCTTATCTTCGATGTAGAAGTTTTCTGCACCAAGTGCTACGTTGGATCCTTTGATTGCTTCTGCAACAGGAACGATGTCGATTGCAGGTACGCAATAAACAACATCAACGTCAGGATTAACTACTAAGTCTTTTAAAGTTGCAACTAATTCAACTGCCTGGCTGGGTGTCATGTTCATTTTCCAGTTGCCGGCAATAATTCTTCTTCTAGCCATTATAAAAATCTCCTTAATTGTTTTGATATATCATTCGACGCGATACGAGTTGTTCCGCTCCGCTCTCACAACTCTAACGCTTTCGCAATATTTGCACTTCGTGCATATTGCTCAACCGTTATATTCGTCAAATACAGACTGCATTGTAAGCAAGCTTACATGCATCCTGTATTTTCCTCATTTTTATCGCTTACTTATCATCTGCTGCTACAACACCGGGAAGTGCTTTTCCCTCTAAGAATTCCAGAGAAGCTCCACCACCTGTAGAGATATGGCTCATCTTGTCTGCAAAACCTAACTGGTTGCAGGCTGCTGCAGAGTCACCACCACCGATGATCGTTGTTGCATCTGTTTCAGCTAAAGCTTTTGCTACAGCGATTGTACCTTTTGCAAGTGTCGGGTTTTCGAATACACCCATCGGTCCGTTCCAAACAACTGTCTTGGCTTCTTTTGCTGCTTTTGCAAATAATTCCTGTGTCTTAGGTCCGATATCAAGACCTTCTTTGTCAGCAGGGATCTTTGTAGAGTCTACATATTCAACTTCGATTTCAGCATCGATCGGATTCGGGAAACCATCAGCTACTGCTGTATCTACGGGAAGTAATAATTTCTTTCCTAATTTTTCAGCTTTAGCCATCATTTCTTTACAGTAATCCAGTTTCTCATCATCTACTAATGAGTTACCGATTTCATATCCCTGTGCTTTTAAGAATGTGAATGCCATACCACCACCGATGATCAGAGTATCACATTTCTCAAGTAAGTTGTTGATAACGTTTAATTTGTCAGCAACTTTAGCACCACCAAGGATAGCTACGAAAGGACGAACCGGATTCTCAACTGCATTTCCCAAGAAATCGATTTCTTTCTGCATTAAGTATCCAACTGCGTTCTCTCCGCCTTTTGCGGTAATATATTTGGTAACTACAGCTACAGAAGCATGTGCTCTGTGAGCAGAACCGAATGCGTCGCATACATATACATCAGCAAGATCAGCTAATTCTTTTGCAAATGCTTCGCCTGCTTCTGTAGGTTTGGTCTCTTCTTTGCCACGGAAACGTGTATTCTGAAGTAATACAACATCTCCTTCTTTCATAGCTTCTACAGCCTTTGTAGCTGCTTCGCCTGTTACATTGTAATCAGCAACGAAAGTAACTTCCTTGCCTAATTTTTCAGATAATCTCTTTGCTACAGGAGCTAAAGATTCGCCTTCATTGGGGCCGTTTTTAACTTTTCCAAGATGTGAGCAAAGGATAACTTTACCACCATCTTTGATTAATTTTTCGATTGTGGGAAGAGCTGCGTTGATACGTGTTTCGTCTGTGATCACACCATCTTTTAACGGAACGTTAAAGTCGCATCTTACCAGTACACGTTTACCTTTTACGTTGATATCATCAACTGATTTTTTGTTTAATGACATTTGTAATGCCTCCTTATATGATTTTAAAAAAAGGATCCGGTCCAAAAGACCGGACCCTTTAAGGTCTTTACCTGAGTTGGTTCAGATCAAATTATGCTAATTCAGCAAAGTATTTGATTGTACGAACCATCTGAGATGTGTAGCTGTTCTCGTTGTCATACCAAGAAACAACCTGTACTAAATTGTCTTCGCCAACCATTGTCTGTGTTGCATCGAAGATTGAACCATATGTTGATCCAACGATATCTGAAGAAACGATTTCTTCTTCGTTGTAACCAAATGATTCTGTAGCTGCTGCTTTCATAGCTGCATTGATTTCTTCTTTTGTTACAGATTTTTCAACTGTAGCAACTAAGATTGTTGTAGATCCTGTAGGGGTAGGAACACGCTGTGCAGAACCGATTAATTTGCCGTTTAATTCAGGGATAACTAAACCGATAGCTTTTGCAGCACCTGTTGAGTTGGGAACGATATTAACAGCACCTGCACGAGATCTTCTTAAATCACCTTTTCTCTGAGGTCCGTCAAGGATCATCTGATCACCTGTGTAAGCATGAATTGTGCTCATAATACCGGATTTGATGCCTGCTAAGTCATTTAATGCTTTAGCCATAGGAGCTAAGCAGTTTGTTGTACAAGATGCAGCTGAGATAATTTTATCTTCAGGCTTTAATGTTTTGTGGTTTACATTGTAAACGATTGTAGGAAGGTCGTTTCCTGCAGGAGCAGAAATAACAACTTTCTTAGCGCCGGCATTGATATGAGCCTGTGCTTTTTCTTTAGATGTATAGAAACCTGAGCATTCAAGAACAACGTCTACACCAAGTTCTCCCCAAGGACAGTTGTTTGCATCGGGCTCTTTGTAGATTTTTAATGTTTTTCCATCAACTGTGATAGAATCTTCGCCAGCTACTACTGTATCAGCTTTGGCATATTTACCCTGTGAAGAGTCATATTTCAGAAGGTGAGCTAACATCTTAGGTGATGTTAAATCATTGATTGCTACTACTTCATAACCTTCAGCACCAAACATCTGTCTGAATGCAAGACGACCAATACGGCCAAAACCATTAATTGCTACTTTTACTGCCATTTTGTAATTCCTCCTAAAATGAATTTTAATATATTATTCTGAAAATATGCATGCGCACATAATCAGAACTTTGTCAGCACATTCATTGTACATAATTTGTCCTAAAATATCAAGACATAAATCAAAAGAAAATCGAAGAAAAGAAAAGAATTTTGCCCTTTTATAGAGTTTATGCTCTGTGTTATGATAGTTTTGATTTAAAAACTGAAAGGCAGGATAACGCTATGAGTATTCCATCTGATTTTCATCTGCACTCTTCCTTTTCCGGAGACTGCGACACCCCCATGGACCTGATGGTCCGGTCCGGAATTGCAAAAGGCTTGCAATCCATGTGCTTTACCGAACACAATGATTTTGATTTTCCTGATATTCCGGAATCCGGAATCAACAGTTCAACCTTCCTTTTAAATGTCGATTCCTATTTATATGACATACTGAGAATGCGCGAAAAATACGCAGACAAAATACAGATCCTGTTCGGCATCGAGATCGGACTGCAGGATAGCTGTCTTGATAAAAATACAGAATTGACAAACGCATATGATTTTGACTTTGTCATCGCTTCTTCTCATTTGTGCATGGGAGCGGATCCTTACTACCCATCCTTTTTTGAAAACCACAAGGCATCCGACGGCTATCGCGCTTATTTTGAAGAAATGTTATCATATGTCAGAAACTATAAAGACTACGACGTTTATGGTCATCTTGACTATATTGCGCGGTATGCACCGGCTGATGCAGACCGTTCCTTTTCCTATTTTGATTATTCCGATCTCATCGACGAGATTTTAAAAGCGATCATTTCAAACCATAAGGGAATCGAATGCAACACATCGGGGCTGCGCAAGCCTTTAAACGCTACAAACCCTTCTGTTGATATTTTAAAACGTTACAAGGAACTTGGTGGTGAGATCATCACAGTCGGCTCTGATGCTCATTTTGCAGAGCATGTTGCGGCAGACTTTGACAAAGCCGCCGACATCCTGAAAGCATGCGGCTTTCGATATTACAACACCTTTGTACACAGGCAGCCTGTTTTCGACAAGCTCTGATTTTCCCGTTCTCAACATTGTCCCGGTTTCATATATTAAGAAAAAACAGGATGTGTTTTCTTGCTTCAGACCATCAGAAAAAGCAATTTGATACTCGGGACACTGATGTTGACACTGGCCGGTGTTCTGACCAGAATCATCGGTTTCTTTTATCGTATATTTTTATCCCGGCAGATTGGTGAGGAGGGCATGGGAATCTACCAGCTTTTATCCCCTCTCATGGCATTGTCATTCTCCTTTACCTGTGCCGGTATCCAGACATCCTTATCCAAGCACGTCGCGGCCTGCGAGGCAGAAAACAGACATCAGAAAAGCATCCTGACATTGTTCTGTGCTTTTTTTATATCGGTTTTACTGTCTCTTTTTGCAGGACTTCTGCTATGTCGTTTCCGCATTTACATTTCTGTTGCATTTCTTTCCGAAGAAAGATGCCAAAACCTCATTACCATTTATGCGCTGTCTCTTCCGTTCTGCGCTATCCACAGCTGCATCAACGGTTATTATTTCGGACTAAGAAAAACAACTGTCCCCTCCGTCACACAATTGATTGAACAGCTTGTACGTGTATGCAGCGTGATCGTATTGTTTTTTCTTTTTCCGGATACAGACTTTGAAAAAAAAATTGCCTTCGCAGTCCTGGGACTTACCCTCGGAGAAATTGCCTCATCCATGACCAGCCTTTTCATATTGAGACCTGTTTTAAAGGGACCGGCAAACAAATCCGTGGATTTTGGCGGATACAACAGGGCTTTTTGCAGCCTGCTTTCCCTGGCTGCTCCTTTGAGCCTTAACCGGATTATATTAAACGCTTTACAAAGCATCGAAGCTGCCTATCTGCCAAGAAAACTGACTGAATATGGATATGCTCCTTCTGAAGCTCTGTCTGTTTACGGTGTTTTTATGGGAATGGCACTCCCCATGATTCTGTTCCCCCAGGCAGTCACAAGTTCTGTCAGTGTACTGCTTCTGCCCTATGTTTCGGAAGCCGAGGCGAAAAAAGACAGAAAAAAAATATCACATTCCATCTTTCTTACTACAACCTTTTGTGTCCTGCTCGGCTTTGCATGTCTGGTTTTTTTTTATCTGACCGGTCCATTGATCGGGACGCTGATTTTTCACAGCGAGGATGCCGGCCTTTTTATCCGGACCCTCAGCTTTATGTGTCCGTTCCTGTATTTGGGAACGCTTTTAACAAGTATATTAAACGGTCTCGGCAAAGCCACTCTTTCCTTTCTGATTCATATATCGTCAATCAGCATCCGCCTGCTTGGCATCTTTATCATGGTTCCTGTATTTGGCATCAAATCATACCTTTATTTTTTGATGCTGGGCCAGATTCTGTATTGTGTTTTGAATTTTGTTGCACTAAAAAAATATCTATACTATAATGACTCGAGGTGTTTCCGTAATCTTAACGGATATAAAAAGAAATCACACAAATATACAAACTAAAGGAAAGAACAATGAGTTTTGAATTTTTACAAAAGCTTCCGACACCTGCCGAAATACGTGAGCAGTACCCGATGCCGGAAAAATTAGCATTATTAAAAGAAAAAAGAGATGAAGAAATCAAGAAAGTCATTACCGGAGAAAGCGACAAGTTTCTTGTCATCATCGGTCCCTGCAGCGCCGACAACGAAGATTCTGTCTGTGACTATGTTAACCGCCTTGCCGCAATCAATGACAAGGTCTCCGACAAGTGCATCCTGATTCCCAGAATTTACACCAATAAGCCCCGCACCACCGGAGAAGGCTACAAAGGCTTTGTCCATCAGCCCGATCCGGAAAAGAAGCCCAATCTGTTAGCCGGACTGGTTGCAGTCAGAAAACTGCACATCCGTGCTATCGCAGAATCCGGATTAACCGCTGCGGATGAAATGCTTTATCCGGAAAACTGGCGTTATGTCCATGATCTGTTATCCTATGTTGCAATCGGTGCCCGCAGTGTTGAAGATCAGCAGCATCGTCTGACCGTCAGCGGCTTTGATGTACCTGCCGGCATGAAGAATCCGACATCCGGTGATTTATCTGTTATGATGAATTCTGTTTATGCTGCTCAGCATCCTCATGAATTCATTTACCGCAACTGGGAAGTTAAAACAACGGGCAATCCGTTGGCCCACACAATTCTCAGGGGATCTGTCAACCAGTACGGACGCAATCTTCCTAATTATCACTACGAAGATTTAAACAGACTTATGGAAATGTACAATGAACGTGATCTGATGTTTCCTGCTACGGTAATCGATGCCAACCACAACAATTCAGGCAAAAAATATGAGCAGCAGGTGCGTATTGTCAAGGAAGTTCTTCACTCCAGAAAATTAAATTCCGATATTCACAGACTGGTCAAAGGTGTTATGATTGAAAGCTATATCGTGGAGGGTTGCCAGAAAATCGGCGACGGTGTCTACGGCAAATCTATTACCGATCCCTGTCTCGGATGGGAGGAAAGCGAACGTCTGATATACGATATTGCCGAAAACTGCTAGAATTATATTAGCTGTTTTTATTCAACAAATTTCAGTAATTATAAAATACTTCACAATAAAAAACGTATGTAATTCCGGGTGGCCGGAATACATACGTTTTTTTATCCTCTCGGATGCGCTTTCGCATATACTTCGCGAATACGATTGTGGTTCATGTTCGCATAAATCTGTGTAGTGGAAATATCCGAATGCCCGAGCATTTCCTGTACACTCCGAAGATCGGCACCGTTTTCAACCAAATGTGCCGCAAAAGAATGCCTCAGGGTATGCGGCGTAATATCCGCGGTAATGCCGGCCTTTTTGGCATAAAACTTGATCAGCTTCCAAAATCCCTGTCTACTCATCGGAGCGCCCGAAAAATTGCAAAACAGAATATCCGAAGACTTGTCCTCGATCATCTGCTCTCTTGCTTCTGTCAGATAACGGACCAAAGCTTCTTTGGCGGCCTTTCCAAACGGGATCACTCTTTCTTTGTGAGCATCTCTGCATATGATAAAGCTCATTGGCAGATTAACATCACTGACCTTTAACGTAATCAGTTCAGTAACTCTGATACCGGTTGCATATAAAAGCTCCAGCATTGCTTTGTCCCGGATTTCTTTGTGGCTGTTGCCCGAAGGCTGTTCCAACAAGCGGATCACCTCATCCATTGTCAAAATCTCAGGAATCTTTTTCTCTATTTTGGGTGCCTTTAATCCATCTGTAATATCTTTTTTAACGATACCTTCCTGCGCCATAAAATGAAACAACGCCTTAATGGATGCTATATTTCTGGAAATTGTAGCTGCAGCAAAATGCTGTTCTCCCATAGAAGTAATGTAATCCTTTAAAGCTTCTTCGCTCACATCGACCCATTCAGTCAAATTTCTGGCATGTAAAAAAACAATAACCTTCTTCAAATCACGGCGGTACGACAATTCGGTATTCGTAGAAGTTTCTTTAATATTATGTAAATATGCAACGAATTGATCGATTGCCTGTTCCATATATCTGTAACCCTTTCCTCATAAGCATCACTTATGTAAATCTCACTCAGTACATTCCTTATTATAATCAGATTTTTCAAGAAAATCAAACATAAAATTTGCTGTTTTTTCCTTTATTTTCAAGGTTTTTTGCCAAAGTCCCAACATCTATGTTTTATCCTCTAAAGCTGTCACTATATCTTGTAATTTTTTATGTAAATAATTTTTCCCAAAAAGTTTACCAGATATGGATTAACATAAAATTCCGATATGATTCCAATTATGACAACTGCAAATATCTTTATTATCTGTGTGACATTCCTCTTTTTTCCGGTCACCTCCGCCCTCTTAAATTGACCCAGATAGTCAATCTCTGCGTATTTATAATAAGCAAACAGATATAAAAAAATATGCGGAAATAAGAAACCCACATACAGTAAAAGTCCCAAAATACGATAGGCTCTGACGAAGTAATATGCTCCAACTCCGATTCCCACTCCAACGATCCACAGCCACAAAAAATTGCCCGGCTTTTCTTTTTTTATAAATTTAAAAACAAGCAGCAATACAATCTGACTGCACCTTAACTTCAAAATATATAACATATAATCCATTTGTCTTTTTTCTTCTACGACCATCTGTGCAATCATATCTGATACTACAGTCTGGTTTAGCGGAAGCTCTGACGGATTTACAATAATTTGAAAGCCAATGCAGATTGCAATTCCCAAAAGCAATGGCCAGAAGCATCTTATAATCTTTTTAATTTTTATCATACTAACGGCTTATCGGTTATTTTTACAATATATGATGTGATTGCTTTTGATATGAAAGGCTATCATCGATAAAAGAAAACAGAAGCCAATATAGAATATAGGCTTCTGTTTTATACAGATAGATTTTATAACTGGCATATGCCAAAAATCATCATTATAATTATGTCTGATCCATTTCTGACAAAACCATAAGATCAAGACAGATACTTGTTGATATAAGCCATAATAGCCGCTATCGTCTTGGCATCCTGTATTTCTCCGGAAAAAACCATATCGCGCAGTTCTTGGGGCTTGTATGCCTTTACATGGATAAATTCATCCTCATCCAGATGCTGCTCTGTCTTCATGAGATTCCGGGCAACATAAACATCCACTCTCTCATTACAAAATGCAACCGTGGATGCAATTGAAATCAAAAGCTCCATATCTTCTATTTCACAGCGATAACCGGTTTCCTCTTCCAATTCACGGTGACTGCACGAAAGAAATGATTCATTTTCATTCAGACCTCCTGCCGGGATTTCGAGTATTTCTTTGTCCCATGCATTTCTGTACTGTCTGATCATCAGGATTCTTCCATCATCTAACACCGGTACAACTGCAGCCGCACCCTTATGCCTGATAAAATCCCATTTGGCAATATTTCCATTGGGCACCTGAATCGTATCTTCATAAAAATCCACTACATGACCGTGATATACAAGCTTACGGTCCAGCAATTTAAATTGATCTTCCATTACATATTCTCCAGAAGTTTATCCACACTGACTAATTTAACACAGAGCACAAACAAATCAGTTGCTTTCGCTAATTCCTCTGTTGTCGGAAGTGTCGGTGCAATACGGATATTGCTGTCCTTGGGATCCTTTTTGTAAGGATACGTAGCTCCGGCTCCTGTCATTACAACGCCAGCCTCCTTGCACTTTGCAACGATTGCCTTAGCGCAGCCTTCCATGGCATCAAATGAAATGAAATAACCACCAAGCGGGTTGGTCCATGAAGCAATACCAAGACCGCCCAGTTCCTCTTCCAGCGCCTTTACAACAGCCTGGAATTTTGGTCTGATGGATGCTGCATGCTTCATCATATGTGCATTCAGTCCATTGATATCTTTAAAATAGCGTACGTGTCTTAACTGGTTGATCTTGTCATGACCGATTGTCTGGATTGTCATGGATTTTTTAACCCACTCCAGATTTTTCTGTGAAGCAGCCATTGCTGAGATTCCGCTTCCAGGGAAAGTAACCTTGGAAGTAGAGGCAAACTCATATACCATATCCGGATTGCCTGCTTTTTCACACTCAGATATAATATCCAGAATGTGAGCCTGCTTATCTTCATATAAATGATGAATGACATAAGCATTGTCCCAGTAGATCCTGAAATCTTCTGCTGCGGGCTTTAGGGAAGCCATACGCTTAACGGTTTCGTCAGAATAGCTGTATCCCTGCGGGTTGGAATACTTGGGATTGCACCAGATACCTTTTACGGCAGGATCATTGTTGACATATTTTTCAACAAGCTCCATATCCGGTCCATCTTCTGTCATCGGTATATTTATCATTTCAATTCCAAAATACTCTGTAATGGCAAAATGTCTGTCATATCCGGGTACCGGGCAGAGAAACTTCACCTTGTCCAATTTACACCACGGTGTAGAGCCACAGACGCCCTTGATCATGGATCTTGAAACGGTATCAAACATAATATTCAGACTGGCATTTCCAAATACAATCACATTTTCGGGCTTTGTATCCATCATATCTGCCATCAGCACCCTGGCTTCCCAGAGTCCCTCTAAAACACCGTAATTGCGGCAATCTGTACCATTCTCGGATTTGCAGTCGGAAGTACTGTTTAAAACATCCAGAAGTCCCATACTCATATCAAGCTGCTCAGCTGATGGCTTACCTCTGGACATATCCAGCTGCAATCCTTTTTTCTTTGCATCTTCATATGCAGCATCCAACTCCTTTTTCAGTTGTAATAATTCTTCTTTTGTTAATTCACTGTACGCTTTCATAAATAGCACCACCTTGAAATTGTTTAATTGTATACAATCATACACTTCGTCTATTTTACACTATGAATCGCAGAAAAACAAGCAAATAGATATATTTTTCCTTTATTTTTTGATTTATTTTGTATAGATATTCTCTTCCTAATTATATATAATCGTTATATAATAATGTAGGTGTCAAAGGCGATTCATGGCTTTTGCACTGTTTTAAGGTTTTATTCACTATACTACAACAGGAAGAGGTAACAGGAAATGAGCGTAACAGAAATCAAACCGATCAAAGAAGGTAAAGTTCGTGAAATCTATGATAACGGCGACACACTGATCATGGTTGCAACCGACCGTATCAGCTGCTTTGATGTCATTCTCAAAAACATCGTATCTAAAAAAGGTACTGTATTAACACAGATGTCCAAATTCTGGTTTGACATGACAAAAGACATTATTCCCAATCATATGATTTCCGTTGATGTAAAGGATATGCCGGAATTTTTCCAGCAGGAAAAATTTGATGGCAACAGCATGCTGTGCCGCAAACTCAATATGCTCCCGATTGAATGCATTGTACGTGGTTATATTACCGGAAGCGGCTGGGCAAGTTACAAAGAAAACGGCACTGTCTGCGGTATCAAGCTTCCCGAAGGCTTACAGGAATCCGACAAGCTGCCTGAACCCATCTACACTCCTTCCACCAAAGCTGAAATCGGTGATCATGATGAAAATATCTCATTTGAACAGAGTGTTGAATATCTTGAAAAACGGTTCCCCGGAAAAGGACAGGAATACGCTGAAAAGCTCCGTGATTACACCATTGCCTTATACAAAAAATGTGCAGATTATGCACGAACAAAAGGAATCATCATTGCTGATACCAAGTTTGAATTTGGTCTTGATGAAAACGGCAATATTGTTTTAGGCGATGAGATGCTCACTCCTGACAGTTCCCGTTTCTGGCCTGCTGAAGGTTATGAGCCCGGACACGGACAGCCCTCTTTCGATAAGCAGTTTGCCCGTGACTGGTTAAAAGCCAACAAACATGACTGGGAGCTTCCTCAGGAAATCGTTGATAAGACAATTGATAAGTATTTACAGGCTTATGAATTACTGACAGGCAAGAAATTATAAGCACCACTTACGATCATTAATTTTGCCCCTAACTTGATATCCACGAATTGCTCCGCTGCAAATCAGTTCCCGCAATTCTCAAACATTCGCCAAACATTCGAAATTCGCTGATTTACTGCGTAAATCGCTACTTTCTCATGTTTGACCTTTTGACTCTGATATCATAATAAAAACCCCAGATCAAATGATCTGGGGTTTTTCATTTATTAATTATACGAAATGATATCATTTATTTTGCATAATCAATGACTCGCGATTCACGGATCAGACTAACCTTAATGTTGCCCGGATATTCAAGTTCAGATTCAATCTGTTTTGCAATATCACGTGCCAATAAGACCATATCTGTATCTGTAATCTGGTCTGGAACTACCATTACACGAATCTCTCTACCTGCCTGAATAGCAAAAGATTTTTCTACACCTTTGAAATTGTTTGCGATATTTTCTAATTGTGTCAGCCTGGTTGTATAAGTCTGTAAGGTCTCACGTCTTGCTCCCGGTCTTGCAGCGGAAATCGTATCCGCAGCCTGTACCAGACAAGCGATCAAGCTGGTCGGCTCAACATCACCATGATGAGATTCAACCGCATTGATGACGATCGGTGATTCCTTATATTTTCTACACAACTCAGCACCAAGCTGAATATGTGATCCTTCCATCTCATGGTCTACAGCTTTACCGATATCATGTAATAAACCGGCGCGCTTAGCCAATCGAACATCCAAGCCAAGCTCAGATGCTAAAAGTCCTGATAAATGAGCGACTTCTATAGAATGCTTTAATGCATTCTGACCATAACTTGTACGGTATTTCATCTTACCCAAGAGACGTACAAGTTCAGAATGAATACCATGTACTCCTACTTCGAGGACAGCCGCTTCTCCTTCTTCACGGATAATTGTTTCGATTTCTTTTTGTGCCTTTTCAACCATTTCTTCGATTCTGGCCGGATGGATACGTCCGTCTACAATCAATTTTTCCAAGGCAATTCGAGCAACCTCTCTACGGATTGGATCAAATCCGGATAAGATAACTGCTTCAGGAGTATCATCGATAATCAAATCAACACCGGTTAATGTCTCAAGAGTACGTATATTACGTCCTTCTCTACCGATAATACGACCTTTCATTTCATCGTTAGGAAGCTGCACAACGGAAAGCGTTGTCTCTGAAACATGATCAGCAGCACATCTCTGAATGGCTGTTACAACATATTCCTTTGCTTTCTTGTCTGCTTCTTCCTTAGCCCTGCTCTCCATCTCTTTGATCATGACAGCAGTTTCATGCTTAACATCTTCTTCAACAATTTTCAACAAATATTCTTTTGCCTGTTCGGAGGTTAATCCTGAGATTCGTTCTAGTTCCTGTACTCTTTGTTCGTTTAATTTGGCTACCTCAGCTTTTTGCTTTGATAACTCCTCTTCCCTTGCAGTCAGACTTGCTTCTTTCTTTTCAAGCGCATCAGCTTTTTTGTCAATGTTTTCTTCCTTTTGCTGAACACGTCTTTCATAGCGCTGTGCCTCTGCTCTTCGCTCTTTGATTTCTTTATCCAATTCATTTTTGGTACGAATGGATTCCTCTTTGACCTCGAGCAAGCCTTCACGCTTTTTTGCTTCTGCAGTCTTTAAAGCTTCGTCGATAATCTCACGGGCTTTCTCATCTGCATTGCCGATCTTTTCCGCTGCCTGCTTTTTTAAAACAGAAGTAACGACAGCTGATGTAACCGGGACAGCAATCACAAGTGTCACTACAACGGCAATAATTATAAAAACTACCATTGTACAGGAGCACCTCCTTATTAAATTTTCATTGTACAAATATCTCATAATAGAACGAAAATACTTCATTCTAAGTCGCGATTTTACAACACTTCAATTCTAAACTATATCCGTTGTTATGTCAAGTGCGTATGTCCACCGTCAACGCACATTTGTCCACCTTGGAACATATCTTTTAGATGTTGTAATCCATACTGTAATTGTTGTTGTTTTCAGAAAACGTGCGCATTGCAGACAATATTGCTTCAAAAGAATATCCTTTTTGTAACAGGGAACGAAAATATTTGTTTTTTTCTTCTGCGGTACACGACCCTATTCCGGGAAAATGTTTTTTTCGTAATTGGTTATAGATCAGTTCCTCTTCCGGCGTCTGCTCTCCACTTTCACGAAACTTTTGATATGCAGCTTTAATAGTCTCTTCCGATAATCCTCTTTGACGCAATTTCAAAAAAATCTGTTGCCGGTTAAGATTTTTACCGTGATAAAACAGATAATCATCAGCATACTGCATATCATTGATATAGCCAAATGATCGCACATAATCCATTGCCCGGTCCACACATACAGCCGGATACCGGTTTCTTTCGAGCTTGAGACGCAGCTTCTTTTCCGTATAGCTACGTTCCATTAATAAATTCATAGCACGCAGCTTGCAACGTTTGGTCAACACTTCATCTATCAGTCTGTCATATATATCCCCGGACAGTTCATTTCCAACAGATATGCCATATAAACGAAGTTCGCCTTTGTACAAGACAAAGGCAAACTCATGATCCAGCATAATTTCACATTGCTTTTTAGAGATATCTATGATATCTGTAACTGTCATACATCAATATCCTCTCAATACTATGATTTAGAAGATGCTTTTCCTTTATTTTCTGAAGTATTATTGTCTCCCTCAGTTTCCTGTGTATCATCCTTTAATAAACCATATTTTACACGAACCTTATGCTCAATTTCAGCAAGCATATCGGGGTGCTGCTGCAAAAACATCTTGGAGTTTTCGCGTCCTTGTCCAAGCTTTTCACCTTCATATGCGTACCATGCGCCACTCTTATTGACAACACCGCTTTCGGCTGCCAGATCAAGGATATCGCCCACTGCGGAAATGCCCTTACCAAACATGATATCAAACTCTGCAATCTTGAACGGAGGCGCAATTTTATTTTTGACAACCTTAACCTTGGTGCGGTTACCAATGGGCTCACCGTTTACCAAAAGCTGTTCTTTACGACGTACATCCAGACGCACGGAAGAATAAAATTTAAGAGCATTACCACCGGTCGTTGTCTCCGGATTGCCAAACATGATGCCAACCTTTTCTCTCAACTGATTGATAAAAATCACGGTACAATTGGACTTGCTGATCACAGCAGTCAGCTTTCTCAGAGCCTGTGACATCAGTCTGGCCTGCAGACCAACGTGGGAATCTCCCATATCTCCATCAATCTCAGCCTTGGGAACCAGAGCTGCAACCGAATCGACAACAACAATATCAATTGCACCGGAGCGTACCATGGTCTCACAAATCTCCAATGCCTGCTCTCCGCAGTCCGGCTGGGAAATATATAAATTATCAATATCTACACCTATATTTTTGGCATAAGCAGGGTCCAGTGCATGCTCAGCATCAATAAATCCGGCAATTCCGCCTCTCTTTTGCACCTCAGCGATCATATGCAGGGTAACCGTTGTCTTACCTGATGATTCAGGTCCATATATTTCAATAATACGTCCTTTGGGAATACCACCAAGGCCTAATGCAATATCCAGACTAAGCGATCCTGTCGGAATCGTCTCTACATTCATCTGTCTGGTCGGATCTCCAAGCTTCATAATGGAGCCCTTACCATATGACCTCTCAATCTGTGAAATTGCAACATCCAATGCTTTCAGTTTTTCTTCTTTTTCCATTTTGATTCTCCTTTGAGAACATTTGTTCGTCTCTTGTATAAGAATAAAACAAATGTTCGATTTTGTCAATATTATTTTTTCTGTAATTAACATTTGTGATAAATATTAATCACCTTACCACGTTTCCAGTTGTATTTTAACAGAACGGCTGTCCGTTAAATCACCCTCAAGAGCATCACTTCCTTAATATTTATAAAATAAATGTAATTGGAAAAGCGGGCTGAATACGCCCAAAAGCAGAAATGCTTTTTAGATGCCCTTACTGTAACATATTTTTTCAGATATAGCAATACCGCACTTTACGTGCGGTATTATTTTTTCATCATTAGTAAGATTTTAAATACTTTTCATAATCGGTCAGGGAGATTGTAAACCATCCATACTCTGAAGACATATAATAATTCATTCCTACCTCAAGACCACAGGGAGTATAAAAAATAATCATGTGACCGGAATTGTTAAAATCATCTACCAGTTCATCCATATCTGTCTCTTCCAAATAAGATATTGTGCCATTTTGTTTGTTGGATGAACGAATGATATCCTTTACAAAAGCTTCATCCATATCCAGAATATCCTCATTTATGAGAACCATACCGGTCTGAAGATCTATATTGACACAGTATAAATTTAATCCTGCCTCAAAATTACTGTCAAACCTGCTGCTGGTAACCATGCTGACTACTGATTCATCATTGTAGGTGACATATGTTTTGGCATCCACTGTATATCCGGCTCCATAATCTTCGAAGGCTTCTTCATAATCATCCTTCATATAGTTAAAATAATCAATATCAGCTAATGCCTGATCCTTCAATGTTTCATTGATCTCATCCAGATTGGGGATATCCCCCTCCAGCTGATAATAGGTTCCCCGCATACAGATATCGTTATCTTTATCCAGCTCCTCCTCTGTCTTAAAAATCAACTGATAAGAAACATTTTCATCAATACAGTTATTGAGCTCTTCATAATACTGATGATTCTTATCCCAGACCTCATCCGCTGTCATATTATCCGGCTCTTCTGCCCATGTTGTATCATCCCAGTCAATGTCGTTACCAAAAGAGTCATCATAATCGTCATCATAATCATAATCATAATCATAATCGTCATCGTCATAACCATTACTATAGTCAGGATCCGAGCTTTGCAGATCATCGCGCGAATCATAGCCCCAATAACCGAACACAAGAGCAGAAAGCAATGCAACAACAAACATAATGACACCAACTACAACAGCAACCGTCGTATAGCGCTTTGAGCCATTAGATCCGGCCGTCTGAGAGCCATAATGATCCTGCGCATACACACGGGAATTGTCACCGGTGTAATATCCCTGTCCATAATCCTGCCGGATATCTGTTCCGGTATAAGCACTCTGTCCATAGTTCTGACCATTATTATCAGGTTGAGCCGCCTGATAATGACAACAGGGACACACTCCATCTCTTAATAATGCACCACATTGTGGGCAAAAACCGTTTTCATATTGTGTATTCAATATTTATCCTCCCTTTTCCCCTTATGAAATCAGCCTTTTTTATTACCAAATGTAATCTCACTGAAATATTCCAGTACACATTTACGAAGTAACGCTAAAGCTGCCACGACCGCCTCTTCCCTGATGTGGGCACGGTCTCCACTGAAATGATATTCTTCGACAACCGTTTTTCCTTTTACATTGCAGCCGATATATACAAGCCCCACCGGCTTTTCCCTGGTACCTCCATCCGGTCCGGCAAGCCCGGTTACCGATACCGTGACATCAGCCTTGGTAAGCAAAGATATTCCCTGTGCCATTTCTCTGGCCACTTCCTCACTGACAGCTGAATATTTTTTTAATGTGGACTGTTTTACACCAAGAACCTTTCGTTTGGCCTTGTTGGAATAAGTTACATAGCCGGCCTTAAACACCTCGGATACACCCGGTACATTGATAAGCCTTGCTGCAAGCATACCTCCGGTGCAGGACTCCATCGTGGAAATACGCAGTTCATTTGCCAAAAGCAGATCCACACAGGACTGCTCTAAGCTTGTTTCTTCATGTGTAGTATAAATACTCTGGTTAAAACGATGTTTTAATTCCTTGACCACATATTTTATGAGCTTGGAAGTTTCTTTTTCCGTTGCCGCCTTAGCTGTCACGCGAATATGCACCTCTCCGCATTTTGCATAGGTTGCAAGTACAACATGATCATTATAATCAAACAGATCCTTAATAGAATCATTGATCGTCTTTTCATCCAGACCACAGATCTTAATTGTTCTGGAACAGATAATCATATCTGTCTTTTCCTGTAAATAGACGGATACCTGCTCCCGAAACATCGGTTCCAGTTCCTTTGGAGAGCCTGGCAGTAAAATCACCGTTTTCTTTTGTTTTTCCAGAATACAGCC
Source organism: uncultured Lachnospiraceae bacterium (assembly GCA_900549665.1). Taxonomy (GTDB): domain Bacteria; phylum Bacillota; class Clostridia; order Lachnospirales; family Lachnospiraceae; genus UBA2882. Next base: position 75,949 of record URPH01000005.1, read on the forward strand.
ATTGGCGGATCCATTGTGGTTTTCCAGCTCCACAACCGAAGCATCGGGATACATATCTTTTATAGTCTGCAGGGTAATATCATCCTCTGCCTGACCAAGCCCGCCTGATACAAAAATGATATCCGATCTCTTTTCTGCTGTTTTTACCATTTCTTCCAGACGCTTTTTATCATCACCTACAACTGTCTGATAAAAACAGTCAAAGCCCGATGTAACACATTGCTCTGCTAAAAAAGCCGCATTTGTATTGACCACAGTTCCGGTCAGCAGTTCAGAACCAACACTAATTATTTCAGCTGTCATTTTAATCCACATCCTTAAGTACATCTTTATTTTTAATCAGGTAATCAACTAATGAAACTACAGTAAGAACCAGCGCAATATACATGGTAACATTGCCTATTACCATCATTACACGGTAAAATGACGGGATATTGTATGGATACAGATTCATAGCAGCAAGCTTTACATTGACGCTTGAATAGTAATCCATGACGATCATCTGCACGCACAGCATGACCATCTGAAATGTTGTTTTAAATTTACCCCACATGCTTGCCGCAATGACAACACCTTTTTCAGCAGCGATCAGACGGAAGCCACTGATAATAAATTCTCTTGCAATGATCACAATGGTGATCCATGCCGGAATAACACCTAAAGAACTCATTGCAATAAGTGCGGAACAAACCAAAAGCTTGTCAGCCAGTGGATCCATAAACTTTCCAAAATTGGTGATCAGATTGTATTTTCTGGCAATTTTGCCATCCAATAAATCTGTCAGACTGGCTACAATAAAGATAGCCAGAGCAATCCATTTAAAATACAGAAACCGCGGTACCAGTAAAATAAAAGCAACATAAAAAGGCACCATAATCACTCGTGATAACGTCAGTTTATTGGGTAAATTCATGATAACACCTCTCCTATCAAATCGTATTCATATGAACCGGTCACTTTGATTTTAACAAAATCGCCGCTCATAAATTCTTCAGCTGAATGGACAAATACCATTCCGTCTACATTGGGAGCATCCTTGTAGGTACGTCCGACATATACATTTTCATCGGCGACCTTTCCTTCGATCAGGACATATCCTTCCCAGCCGATCATATCAGTGGCTTTATCAAAGGCAATCTCCTGCTGCAGCTCCATGATCTCTCCGCGCCACTCTTCCTTTTGCTCTTCCTCAATCTGATCCGGGAAGGTTGCGGCCGGTGTATTTTCTTCCGCAGAATAGGTAAAAACACCGAGACGGTCAAACTGCATCTCGTCAACAAACTCCATGACCTGCTCGTGATCTTCCTTCGTCTCTCCGGGAAAACCGGCTATCAGGGTAGTCCGCAGGCAGATATCCGGGATTTCTTTACAAAGTCTGCCGATGATATCACGCAGATCCTGATTGGAGGTCTTTCGTCCCATCCGCTGTAAAATAGTGTCAGATGCATGCTGGATCGGAATATCCAGATAATGACAGATCTTTTTTTCCTGTCTGATAACATCGATCAGCTCATCCGTTATCTCTTCGGGATAACAGTATAAGATCCGGATCCAGTATAACTGCGGGATCTCACACAATTTTTTCAATAATTCCGGAAGCATCTTTTTACCATATAAATCTTTACCGTAAAGGGTTGTTTCCTGTGCTACCAGTATCAGCTCCTTTACACCCTGCTCTGCTAAATCTCTGGCTTCCTGTATCAGCTCTTCCATCGGCACGCTGCGGTAATTGCCTCGCACCTTGGGGATAATGCAGTATGTACAATGCTTGTCGCATCCCTCTGCAATCTTTAAATAAGAGGAATAGCAGCCGGAGGTTACCATCCTTTTTTTGCCAAAAACGGGAGTATCATTGATGTCTCTTAAAAAATCCGTCCGTTTATGAGCTGTCACATCTTCAATAGCCTGTATGATCTGATCTATGGCATTGGTACCGACAATGACATCCACCTCCGGAATATCCTCACGGATTTCCTTGGCATATCGTTGTGCCAGACATCCTGTTGCGATCAGTCCCTTTAAATGCCCGGCAGTCTTTTTTTCACCGTATGCAAGCAGCTGGTTGATGCTCTCTTCCTTGGCATCACCAATAAAGCAGCAGGTATTGACAACCACAATATCCGCTTCATTTTCATCATCTGTAAAGCTGTATCCTTTTTCGGAAAGCATACCAAGCATCATCTCAGTATCTACCAGGTTTTTATCACAGCCCAGTGAAACAAACATAATTTTCATATCATCACCAAAAGAAAGGGATTGATGTATCCAATCGATCAAATAAACACCAATCCCTTTTCATTTTATTCTTCCTCTTCGTCATCACCCAAAATTTTGATCTTGCCCTGTTTTAATTCATCTACCGCGATTGACAATGGCTTTTCACTCTGAGTTGTTTCAACAAACGGCTCTTCTCCATCGATCAGCTGTCTGGCTCTCTTGCTCGTTGCCATAACGATAGAATAACGACTGTTTACTACCTTGGATTCACCGGGTTCAACCTCGCTGTTAACGACTTTCATTAAGTCTGAATAAGACGGATGTAACATAATATTTCTCCTTTCAAATACTCCTCAAAATTTATGAATTGTCACTTAGTGTCTGACCAACTTCCTCTATCAGTTTCAAATACCGGCTGCTCCTGCAATGGGACGCTTCCACAATTGCATGAACGGTATCCACACATTGCTCCAGGTCATCGTTGATAACTATATAATCGTAGTTTTCAACACCCTTGGATTCCTCTACTGCCCGTGCCAGACGCTTTTTGATCACATCATCGGTCTCTGTACCTCTTCCGGTCAGACGATCTTTCAAAACAGCAGCAGAAGGGGCTGTAACAAAAATCAGAACTGTTTCGGGTAATTTTGCTTTGACCTTTAAAGCTCCCTGAATTTCAATCTCTAAGATCACGTCCTGACCGTTTTGAAGGCAATTCTCCACATAGGCAAGCGGCGTACCATAATAATGATCGCAATATCGGGCATATTCCAAAAAACCATCCTCAGCAATTGTTTTTTCAAATTCTTCCTCAGATCTGAAAAAATAGGATTTGCCTTCTTCCTCACCCGGACGCGGATTTCTTGTTGTCATGGAAACACTTAAAGCATAGGAAGCATGCTTTTCCAGCAGCCGTTTGACAATGGTTCCTTTTCCTGCTCCGGAAAATCCGGAAATTACAATCAATGAACCTTTTTTCATATACTTTCACCTACTCAATATTCTGAATTTGCTCTCTGACCTTTTCAATCTCAGTCTTTAATTCAATACCGCGGTTGGAAATTTCCAGATCTGTTGATTTGGAAAGAATGGTATTGGCTTCCCTGTTCATCTCCTGAACAATAAAATCCAGCTTGCGACCAATACTGCCACCCTCGATCAGGGTATTGCGGACCATCATAATGTGGCTGCGCAGACGGACAATTTCCTCATCCACACAAATCTTGTCGGCAAATATAGTAACTTCCATCAAAAGTCTGTTTTCATCTATATTATTATCTTCTAACAGGTCATGCACCTTTGCCAAAAGCTTTTCTTTGTATTCCTCGATAATCCCGGGTGAATTTTCCTCAATGTAATCCACTAAAGTCAACATGCCATCCAGCTTGCATACCAGATCATTTTTGAGATTCTCTCCCTCTTTTACGCGGGATTCAACAAATGCCTCACAGGCCTGTCTGACAGCTGCCTCCAAAACTTTCCAGATACCCTCTTCATCAATTTCCTGTTCTTCCATACTGAACACTTCGGGATACCGGGACAAGGTTGATACACGGATATCATTTTCCAGCGAAAAGGTCTCTTCCATTTCCTTGAGATAGGCAAGATAAGACGCTGCCACATCCGGATGATATTTGACACTGACCGTCTGCTCTGATAAATCCTCATATGTGATATACACATCGACCTTACCACGCTGAATATATTCTTTTAATAAATTCCGGATTGATGCTTCAAAGAAATTAAGCCTCTTCGGCATCTTGATATTGACGTCCAGATACCGGTGATTTACAGCCTTCATCTCAACGGTAATTTTGCGCTGACCTTCTGAAATCTCGCCTCTTCCGAAGCCAGTCATACTTTTTATCATGTTATCTTCGCTTTCTTTTCCTGCAACTATTTTCCCTATGTTGCACATTCCAATATATTATAAGCCACGTTAAAAAACTAGTCAAGTTTTACTGCTTATTCAGCCTGTTGTATTTTGGATATATCAGTATCCATTACCATTGAATAATTGGTGTAATAAACGACAAATCCCGGCTTGGCACCATTGGGCTTTTTCACATGCTTTTTTTGGATATAATCCACTTCCACCTTGCCCTGTTCGGCACCCTTTGAAAAATGTGCGGCAAGCTTTGCGGCTTCTTCAAAGGTCCTATCCGGAAGCTCCTTCCCTTTACACTTTACAATGACATGGGAGCCCGGCATTCCCTTGGCATGAAACCACCAGTCGCCGCCTTCCGCAAATTTAAACGTCAACTCATCATTCTGGAAGTTATTTTTGCCCACATACATATGGTAGCCGTCACTGCTGATAAAATGAAGTGGCTTGCTGATAAGCTTTACCTTCTTTCCGATATTTCTTTTGCGGATATATCCACTTTGTACCAGTTCTTCCCTTACCTGCATCAGATCATCCTCAGTCTTTGCCAGTTCCAGAGAAACCATAACGCTTTCCAGATAATCCAGTTCTTCTTTTGTCTCGGCACTCAGAGTCGACAAGGCCTCATAGGTACGTTTGAGTTTCCCATAACGGTCAAAATATTTTTGAGCATTTTCCATGGCTGTCAGCTCCGGATCAAGCGGAATCGTCAATTCCTGATTGTCATAATAATTGATTACCTTGATGGATTTATCCCCATCCTTAGCTTCATATCCATAGGTATGAAGCATTTCTCCGTAAATCCGGTATTTCTCTCTCTTCTGAGTATCCTTTAACTGATTGAGCTGCAGATCAAGCTTTTTGGCATTACGTTCAATCGCCGTCTGGATAATGTGACGCAGATCGACTGATTTTTGACGTATTCGGGTAACAGCACTTTTCTCTGCATAAAAAGACCTGAGCATCTGTGATACCGTTCCGCATCCGACCGTCCGGTATCCGGCAAAGCTTTTCATAGGAAAAACACCGTACTCTTTGGGGTTTTCCCCATCATAGATGATTTCCGGCTGAAATTCTTTTTGTAAAATCTTATGCCGGAGCTTTAAAAGCTCCTGAATAATACTCTCTTTTTCATGATCTTCCAGTGCAAGTGTCGGCTTATCCGAGTCCACTCCGGCATCATAACAGATTTCGGCTGACACAACCGGAGAAACTCCGGAAAAATACTGGTATATCATCTTTCCGACCGGTCTGCTTTTTTCCGACATTATGAAAAGAAATTTATCCTGCTCTTCCTTTTTGTCAAGCTGTAGTAAATCCGCCCTTTCCTCCAGTCCCGGAATAAAATAGGTCCGCCCCGGCAACACCTCGCGCACACTGCTGACCGCCTGGGAAATATGCTTCATGCTGTCAATGATCTTATCCCCATCCCGGAATATGATATTGCTGTATTTACCCATCAGCTCCACGGTCAAAATCTTGTGGCACAGATCTCCCATCTCATTCAGATGTTCGATTTTCATATGAACAACACGCTCTAGTCCCGGCTGTTCAATCTCCACAATTCTTCCATTCTGGATATGCTTCCTCAAAAGCATACAAAAATTTGGTGCCGTCATCGGACTTTTTTTATTTTCATCAGTCAGATACAGCAATGGCAGCGACGCATCTGAAGATATGATCAGACGATACTGTTCAGAATTATTTTTGATCGTCAGCAGCAGCTCGTCCTTTTCCGGCTGTGCTATTTTATAAATCCTGCCACCGGTAAGCTCTTTTTGCAGTTCATTTACCAGTGCGGATATTGTAATTCCATCAAATGCCATGGTTATTCTCCCTATAATAAAATCGTGTATTCCTCATGAAACAAGCTTCATCAGAAGATCACCCAAATACCATCAATGAGCTTTCTTCATCGGACTATCATTATCGGACAATATTTATATAAGTTCCAGCTCAAACATCATAAATTCCCGCTCGCCAACAACTTCATAATACATCTTCTGTGAACAGACATAATGAAAGCCTGCCTTCAAATAAAATTGTTCTGCAGCTTTGTTATGACCGATCACATCAAAATGGATTGCCTGTATACCGTTTTCTCGTGCATACTTTAACAATTCCTGTATAAAAACACTTCCAACACCCTGTCCTCTGTGATCATAATCAACAGCTAACGCATGCAAAATCCAAATCTTGTCTGTATCCCGGTCCGTAATCTGCCACGGTACACTTTTATATTCCTCGATCGCATCAAAATTGCAGACGGCGCAGGCAACGATTGAAGCATTTTCTTTCTCATCATTCTCTTTTAAAAGAAACATCTGCCCTTGATCAATGCTTGTAGCAATCATTTCATCCGAAGGATGCTCTCCCTTTTTCCAGCCGGGAAATGATGGCTCTCCACTGCTTTTGTCTATTAAATTCCAGTATAGCTGTTTAATTGCATCAAAATCGGATGCAACCGCTTTTGTAAACTGCATGATGTCAGCTCCTTGTGTTTTTATCATATCTTGCTAAAAAAAGGCATTTCCCCGGAAGCTCCGAAAAAATGCCCTTTCCTCTTATTTTTGATTAACCAATCAGCCAGTCGTACATTTCCTGGTAGCTCTTTGCTGATACATTCCATGAGAAGTCAGCGGCCATTGCCCTGTCGATCATCTTGTTCCATTCGCGTTTTTTCTGATAGTAAATATACTTTGCATAGCGAATAGTAGCAAGCATCTCATGTGCATTGTAATTGGTAAAGCTAAATCCGGTTCCTGTGCTTTCGTATTCGTTGTACGGCTCTACAGTATCCTTTAATCCACCGGTTTCCCTTACGATCGGGATGGTGCCGTAACGAAGTGCCATTAACTGGCTGAGACCACAAGGCTCAAACAATGACGGCATCAAAAATGCGTCGGATGCTGCATAAATCTTGTGGGATAAAGCATCTGAATAATAAATATTGGCAGATACTTTGTTGTTGTATTTCCAGTCAAAATGCCGGAACATATTTTCATATCGCTCTTCACCTGTGCCCAGTACCACAATCTGTACATCTTCCTGGCACAGCTCATCCATAATATATGCAATCAGGTCAAAACCTTTTTGGTCTGTCAAACGGGAAACAATACCGATCATAAACTTCTTGTCATCCTGTTCCAGTCCAAGTTCTTCCTGCAGTGCTCTCTTATTTTTAATTTTTTCCTTGCGGAAATTCTTTGCATCATACGGAGCCACAATATTTTTATCTGTGGTCGGATTAAAATCATCATAGTCAATACCGTTGATAATACCACGAAGTGAATTGGCTCTGGCATTTAACAATCCATCCAGTCCTTCTCCATAAAATGCTGTCTTGATCTCTTCTGCATAGGTCGGAGAAACCGTTGTGACGGCATCTGCATATACAATACCGCCCTTTAAAAGATTTGCATCCTTGTATGACTCTAATTTATCGGGAGTGAAAAAATAATCCGGCAATCCTGTAATGCTCTTCACATCCTTAACATTCCATTTACCCTGAAATTTGAGATTGTGAATTGTCATAATGGATTTTATGCCGCGGAAAAACTCATTTCCCTGAAAACGTTCTTTTAAATAAACGGGAATCAGACCTGTCTGCCAGTCATGACAGTGAATGATATCCGGTCTGAAACCGATCAACGGCAACGCTGATAATGCCGCTTTACTAAAGAACGCAAATTTGGTAATCTCTTCGAGAACATTATCGCTGTATATCTTGGCTCCGGTAAACATGGATTCGTTGTCAATAAAATAATATGTAATACCATCTACCTTTGCTTCTAAAACACCGACATATTCACTCTTCCAGTTATAATCCATATAGAAATGTGTTCTATATTTCATCTTGTCTTTTAATTCCTGTTTGATACAAGAGTACTTGGGAATCATGACCCTGATATCAAAGTATTCCTTGTCAATACATTTTGGCAGTGAACCGACCACATCGGCCAGACCTCCCGTTTTAATAAATGGAACACCCTCTGATGCCACAAACAGAACATTTTTCATTGTATACCCTACCTCCGTTAGTTAGCTAAAATACCTCAAAATGTGTTAAACACACAAATTAGTATAACACGCTGACGGTTTTTTTTAAAGTAGCAATTTCAGTCGCGATACAGCAATCGTATCTTATCCGCAATCAAAGCAATAAATTCCGAATTGGTCGGTTTTCCTTTGCCGGTATTGATCGTATAACCAAAAAGAGCATCCAGAGTTTCCATCTTTCCTCTGCTCCACGCCACCTCAATAGCATGTCTGATGGCACGCTCCACACGACTGGGTGTTGTCTCAAATTTTTTGGCAATCGACGGATACAGGATTTTTGTAATAGAATTCAGCATATCCATATCTTCAACAGACATCATGATTGCTTCTCTCAAATACTGATATCCCTTGATGTGTGCCGGTACCCCCAGTTCATGGATCATATCCGTCACATCCCGTTCCAGATCCCTCTTTACCGGTGCTTTTACACTTCCTGTATTTACAACTTGTACATCTTCCTCTTTTCCTGTGGCGGGAACCGTGATCATAATCTGAAATTCTTTATCCTGATTCAGTAAATTTTTAAGCATCTGATATACGCCTGCATTATCTTTCGTCATAACAACATTTCGTTGTTCCATTTCAATCCCTCCATTCTTATGACATGAATTATAACAAACTGTCATTTTACGATTCAAGACACACTTATCGCAGAATATCTTTCCTTTCGCTATTCTTAAACAGGCATCGCACAAATGCGTTACTAATATCGTCACAATGATTCCAAAAACAAAAAAATCGGTCGAAATAATCCGACCGACTTTCTATAATACAAATATGTTTTACAAATTATTTTGTCGCCTTTTTAGCAACATTCTTTTTTGCTGTTGCTACAGCGGCTTTCTTTGTCTCTGCTGTCACAGGCTTAACTTCTGCTTTTTTTACAGGCTCTGCTTTTTTTGCTGCAGGCTTTGCTTCTGCTTTTTTTACAGGCTCTGCTTTCTTTGCTGCAGGCTTTGCTTCTGCTTTTTTTACAGGCTCTGCTTTCTTTGCGGGAGCTTTCTTAGCTGCGGGTTTTGCTTCTGCCTTTTTAGCAGGTGCTTTTTTAGCTGCGGGTTTTTTCTTCAGGATCTCAACAAGCTCCAATGCTTTTTCTGCATCGCCGATAACAGCCAGTTCATTGTTGTCCAATGCTTCCTGAGGATATTTTTTACCATCCAGAATATCGGCAAACACGCCTACTGTAGACTGCAAAATCACATCTCTGTCAAAATATTCATAAGGCTCTACGGCTGCAGTTCCATCATTTAATTCAATATAAAATGCGCCTTCACCCTCACCGGTAATATTGATCTGTGCAGCAAGATGTCCTTTATATGCTTTTAAGTCGGCAGCTGCTACAACATTTTTTGTATATGCAACAATTTCTTCATAAGTCATGAATCATTTCCTCCTTTTATCTTTTCAAGCTTAATTATATATTTGTCAAGAAAAATCGACAATATACCTTTTAACTAAAAATAGACAGAATTACCATATTTTTCAATGCAATATATACATATCTGCCAATAAAACCGGCAACAGACAGCTATCAGATATTGGTTCTTACAAGCTTTGGAGAATATCCGTTTTTTTCCAAAGCATCTATGATCTGCTGCTTATGTTCATGTCCAAATGCCTCAAGAGTGATGCGGAGTTCCACCGCCGCATTCCGGTTAATGGAAACAAACTGATTATGCTCAAGCTTGATGACATTACCGCTTTCTTTGGCAATCACACCTGCCACACGTGACAATTCGCCCGGTCTGTCAGGAAGTAAAACAGAAACGGTAAAGATACGCTCTCTCATGATCAGTCCCTGCTGAACAACAGAAGACATCGTGATCACATCCATGTTTCCGCCACTTAAGATGCAGACCACCTTTTTACCCTTATCCTTTATCTGTTTTAAGGCAGCTACAGTCAGAAGTCCGGAATTTTCGACAATCATCTTGTGGTTTTCAACCATATCAAGAAAGGTTACAACCAGATCTTCATCATCTACGGTAATCACATCATCCAGATTTTTCTGAAGGTAAGGAAAGATATTGGAACCGGGAGTCTTAACCGCGGTACCATCTGCAATCGTATTAACTGAAGGCAATGTCGTAACTTTGCCATTTTTCAGGGACACCTGAAGACAGTTGGCACCGGCAGGTTCAACACCAATTACCTTGATCTTTGGATTAAGCAGCTTGGCAAGCGTGGATACACCTGTCGCCAGACCACCACCGCCAACAGGCACTAAAATATAGTCAACCAAAGGAAGTTCTTTCACAATCTCCATGGCAATACTTCCCTGTCCGGTTGCAACTGCCGGATCATCAAACGGATGGATAAAAGTATAACCGTGCTCTTTTGCAAGCTCAAGGGCTTTTTCACAGGCCTCATCATACACATTGCCGTAGAGAACAACCTCTGCCCCATATCCCTTGGTGCGGTTAACTTTGATCAGCGGTGTCGTTGTAGGCATCACGATCACAGCCTTTGCGCCATATTTTTTAGCCGCATAAGCCACACCCTGTGCATGGTTTCCTGCGGAAGCGGTAATAATCCCCTTCTGACGTTCTTCCTCTGTCAGGGTACTCATTTTATAATAGGCACCTCTTACCTTATAAGCACCGGTAAACTGCATGTTTTCCGGTTTAAGGTATACCTTATTACCGGTCTGGCCACTGAAATATTCGCTGTATACCAGATCTGTCGGAAGTGTGGCTTCCTTTACTTTTTCTGAAGCCTCTTCAAATTTTTCCAAAGTCAACATTTTGTCACTCATAGCTCATCCCTCTTATACTACTTTTGTTGTGTTGTTATGTATTTGTTGCTGCCATTTTGGTTTCTTATCGTTTTATTATCATTTGATACGGTAATCATCATTCATTGTTTTCTGTCTCCGGCTTAACATCAAACAATGCGTCAATAAAGCTGTCGGCATCAAATTTCTGAAGATCATCGATGTGTTCACCAACCCCAATATATTTTACCGGAACATTCAGTTCTGACTGGATTGCCACGGCAATTCCGCCTTTGGCAGTTCCGTCAAGCTTGGTAATGATGATACCGGTCAGATCAGCAACCTGTGCAAATTCTCTTGCCTGATTTAGGGCATTCTGTCCGGTTGTACCATCAACGACAACCAGATTTTCACGATGCGCATTTGGAAATTCCCGATCTATAATGCGGTTCATCTTTTTAAGCTCTTCCATCAGGTTCTTTTTGTTGTGCAGTCTGCCTGCCGTATCACATAACAGTACGTCCACATGTCTGGCTTTGGCTGCATTTACCGCATCATAAACCACACTGGCCGGATCCGCGCCCTCGCTTCCGCTGATGATGTCTACACCTGCCCGGTGCGCCCATTCTTCCAGCTGCTCAATGGCCGCCGCGCGGAAGGTATCTGCAGCTGCAAGTAAAACCTTACGTTTTTGATCTTTGAGCTTTCCTGCCAGCTTTCCGACAGATGTGGTCTTACCGACACCGTTTACTCCGATCACAAGGATGACGGACTGTTCTGTCTCAAAATCATATGCCGTGCTTTCCACACGCATCTGTTCTTTCATACTGTTGATCAAAAGCTGTTTGCAGGCAGCCGGCTCCTTGATATGCTGTTCCTTGACCTGCTCCTTTAATCTTTCGATGATATCGCTGGTCGCGTTGATACCGATATCTCCCATGATAAGGATTTCTTCCAACTCTTCATAAAAATCCTCATCGATATTGGAGAAGCCGCTGAAAACATTGTCAATACCATGAACAATATTGTTTCTGGTCTTTGCAAGTCCGGCTTTTAATCTTCCAAAAAAGCCGACCTTCTTTTCTGTATTTTCGCCGTCTAAAGCATCTTTGTTTTCATCAAGTGTCTGTTCTTCTTCGTATTTTTCCATGCATCAAACCCCCGGCATATTTTATTTGACTACTTCAAGTCCTTATCAATCAGATCCACACTGACAAGGGTAGAAATGCCCTTTTCCTGCATGGTGATACCATACAGTCTGTCAGCCTGCTCCATAGTACCTCGTCTATGTGTAATAACGATAAACTGTGTGTGCTTTGTCAGTTTATGTAAGTATCCGGCAAAGCGGCCTACGTTGGATTCATCCAATGCCGCCTCAATTTCGTCTAAGAGACAGAAGGGTGAAGGCTTTAAGTTCTGAATCGCAAACAACAGCGCAATCGCTGTCAAAGCTTTTTCACCACCGGACAGCTGCATCATATTCTGAAGCTTCTTTCCCGGCGGCTGTGCAATAATGCGGATGCCCGCTTCAAGCACATCTTCATCTTCCATCAGTTCAATGGTGCCTTTACCTCCACCAAACAATTCTTTGAATACTTTGTCAAATTCAACCTTGATCTCGGCAAATTTTTCTTCAAACTGTTTGCGCATGGCCTTATCCAGTTCATCAATAAAACCGATCAGCTGTTCCTCTGCTTTCTTGAGATCATCATATTGATTCTTCATGAAAGTATATTCTTCCATCAGCGCCCTGTAATCCTCAATGGCATTGACATTGACATCTCCCAGGCGCTTAATGGAATCCTTGATAGAAGCCGCATTCCGTTTCATCTCTGACAGATCAGACAGCTCTTCATTACGAAGTGAAGCCGCATCTGTCAGCGTGATCTCATATTCATTCCACATGTAATTGATCTGTGATTCGATACTTTCCTCGATACGCTCTTTCTGTGATGTCAGGCGGTATACTTCCTTGTCCAGGGCATTGCGCTTTTGTGCAAGCTCTTCACTTTCGCCAAAGAAGCCTTTCTGTTTGGCAGAAAGTTCTTCCCTTCTCTTAATATCATCCGCAAGCTTGATCTCGTTTTCATTTTCTTTATCAAACGAAGCTGTGATCGTCTTTTTGATCTCTTCGATATCTTTTTTCTTTTCTTTGATCTCACCAGCTGACTGTTTGATCTCAGCCTCAATTTCAGCAAGCTCCATCTCATAACGATGTCTTTCGGATAAGATACGTTCCAGATTCTGCTGTTCAAATGACTGCCTCTGGATTACCTTTTCCATCTCGACATCCATTTCGGAATTGTGCATTGCCTGTGCATTTTCATCGACACGTACATGCTCCAGTTCCTTTTGGTATTCCTCGATCTGTTTTTCCAGATTGCTCTGCATATTTTCCGAACCGGCCAGTTCCTTTGCCGCATTTTCTTTTTCTTCTAACAGTTCTTTAAACTGCTTTTCAATATCCTGCAGTTCTTCACTAAGCTCGGAATAACCAAGTCCGTTTTCGTCTTTCTTTTCCTTGGCAGCTTCTACATTGATACGCGCTGTATTCTGCTTGATCAGATATTCCTGGCTCTGTGCACGAACCGTTTCAAGGTCTTTTCTTACCTGCATACGCTCGGCCTTGAGTGTCTCGATCTGATCCAGACATTCCTTGATAATGCCCTTGTATTCTTTGACCCTCTTTTCAAGCTCATCCATTTCTCTTCGACGGCCTAAAAGGTTGCTCGCATTTTTGAAAGCACCACCACTGATCGCACCACCCGGCACCAGCAATTCGCCTTCCAGCGTAACCATACGGATGCCATAATCAAATTTGCGGGCGATCTTGACTGCATTGTCCACATTGTCAACAACCACAATCCGTCCAAGCATTGCCTTGGCTACATTTTCATATTCCTTTTTGGTATGTACCAGCTCATTGGCAAGACCAATGACACCCTTTTCATCCAGCACCTCCGGCGTTTTAAATTTCTGCGGTCTGGTAATCGAAGTCAGAGGCAGAAATGTAGCTCTTCCGTAGCGGTTCTGCTTTAAGAAACCGATCATTTTTTTTGCAGTTTCTTCATCATCCGTAACAATATTCTGGATATTTCCGCCAAGTGCTGTTTCAATCGCTGTTTCGTACTTGGCTTCTACCTTGATAATATCAGCTACAACACCGATGATACCGGTATTGCGCTCTTTCTGCTCCATGACCTTCTGGATACTCGTACCATATCCGTCATATCGCTCGGAAAGATTGCTGATCGCATCCAGTTTGGATTTGTATTGATGATACTGTACCTGGGCATCCCTCTGCTTTTGGTCATATTGTGATAGCTCACCGGATATATCTGTGTTTCTCTGTTCGAGAGCCACCTTTTTATCCTGAATTTCTTTTATCTTGATGCTGACCGTTTCAAATTCTTTTTCTAATTGTTCGATCAGCTCATCATGCTTGGCCTCATCTGATTTGACACGCAAAAGTCTGGAATTAAGCTCTGCCTTTCTGATCTGGAGCTGCTCCTGTCTGGTATCCAGACTACCCATCCTTGACTTGATGGTCGCACGGTCATTTAAAGCCTGGATAATGGCATTTTTACCGGTCTCAATCCTGCTGTTGAGTTCATCCATCTGTGCCTGCAAAGCCTCTAATCTGGCATTGGCCTCAGCCTTTTTTTCTTCCATTTCTGCAAGTGCGTCATCATAGGTCTTTTTGCCTGACTGGATATCCGCCTTTTCCTGATCCTTTAAGAGAATCTGTTCATTGACGGAAGCCTGTCTGGACTTGAAGTGCTCCTGATTGCTCTCACCGGAAATGATCTGCTCCTGCAAAATCTTGATCTGGCTCTCTAACTTTTCCCGCATCAGTCCGGTATTGGACAAATAAGAACGCTCCTGTTCAATGGAACTCTCCAGTTCTTCCAGTTCGGCGGCAATTTTGTCGTACTCGATCTTGATATTATCATACTTGGCCGTAGTCTCAGCCAGATCATCCGATGCAATGGATATCTTTTTCTCAAGATCTGTCAGTTTTTCTTTTAACTGTGCATTTTCTACCAGGAAAACATTGACATCCAGTGTCTTTAATTCTTCCTTGTGCTTTAAATAAATCTTGGCTTTTTCAGACTGCTTTTCCAAAGGTCCGATCTGGCGCTCTTTTTCAGCTAAAATATCACTGATACGCACCATATTGCCTTTTTCATCATCCAGCTTTTTCTGTGCGGCGGACTTGCGTCTCTTGAATTTGACGATTCCTGCAGCTTCATCAAACAGCTCGCGGCGCTCTTCCGGCTTTCCACTCAAAATCTTATCAATCTGTCCCTGTCCAATGATGGAATATCCCTCTTTACCGATACCGGTATCATAAAAGAGCTCGTTGACATCCTTTAAACGACATGGAGCATCATTGATCATATATTCACTTTCACCGGAACGATAAATCCGCCGTGCAACCTTTACCTCTTCAAAATCAATCGGCAAGGAACGATCACTGTTATCGAGCGTGATCGCAACATAAGCAAATCCCAAAGGCTTGCGGTTTTCCGTACCGGCAAAAATAACATCCTGCATACTTGCGCCACGCAGCTGTTTGATACGTTGTTCACCTAAAACCCATCGAACCGCGTCCGCTACATTACTTTTTCCACTTCCATTAGGTCCCACAATTCCGGTAATTCCGGGATGGAACTGAAAGACTATTTTATTGGCAAAGGCTTTAAAGCCATGAACTTCAATACTTTTTAAATACATATAAAATCCCCTTCACACACCCTTTTGGATGTGCAAATTATAATTGATATTGATTCACAGATCAGATAGCAGACTTCGGGCATTTGATATGCTGCTTTAGCAAAGCATCATAAGCAGCATGCTGCTGTGCAGTCTTTTTGCTCTTTCCCTCTCCGGATCCGATCGTGACATCGTTGAGTCTGGCTTCCACAACAAAAAGCTTGTCGTGCTCCGGTCCTTCTTCACGAATCAACTCATATACAAGCTCACCTGCCTTGGTCTCCTGTATATGCTCCTGCAAAATAGATTTGGCATCATAAAAAAGTCTCTTGTGATCAAGATCATTTAAGACAAACCGATAGATGAATTTCTTGGCTTCCTCCAGTGATGCATCCAGATAAATGGCTCCGATAACCGCTTCAACCGCATCGGCAATGATCGACTCTCTCTCTCTGCCTCCGTTGGCTTCCTCGCCCTTACCAAAAATCATATAACTTCCAAGCTTAAGCTGTCTTGCGGTGATCGCAAGTGCCTGTTCACATACTGCGGCAGCCCGCATCTTGGTAAGATTGCCCTCGGTCTCTTCCGGATAGGTGCGGTAAAAATAATCACTGCTCACAAGCTCAAGCACTGCATCTCCCAGAAATTCAATCCGTTCATAGTTTTTCCATTTGCGGATCTTTTGCTCATTGCTGAACGAGCTATGTGTCAGTGCCTGCTTCAACAGGCTCTTATCCTTAAACTGATAACCTATTTCATTTTCAAGATTGTCTAATTCTTTTTCCAGTTTTTCTATTTCCATCATAAAGCACCAAAACCGACATCTGCCGGTCTACATTCAAAAAGCCCTGCCGGGCTCTCTGATTATTTCCTTTTCATTTCTTTCATATAGGCCACTGCCTGAGAAACAGTCTCCAAAGACTGCAGCTTTTCTGTATCTATTTCCAAATCAAATACTTCTCTTGCATTGAGTAATACCTGATAAAGATCCAGCGAATCAGCACCAAGATCCCGGGAAAAGGATGACTGCATTGTAACCTCATCCGGTGCCACTCCCAAAATCTTCACGAGCGAATTTCGCAATACCTCAAATTCCACAACCAAGACTTCCTTCCTTATTCATCTTTTGTCTGTTGTTCAACAATACCGGCTTTAATTTTATCGTTGATCTGCTGCTCTTTAAAAGTCACACACTGAAAAATACTGTTGCGAATAACACCGGCCTTGGAATTGCCGTGGCTTTTTACGACCAGACCGTTTAATCCGAGCATCGGCGCTCCACCGTATTTATCTACATCAAAATCTTTAAGCGTTTCTTTTAATGCGTCTTTGATCAGCAGTGCTCCGATCTTTGTCTTTAAATTAGTCATAAGAGAGCCCTTGATTTTTTTGATCAACACGGCTCCGACACCTTCGTAAGTCTTTAGGATCGCATTACCGGTAAAGGCCTCACATACAACAACGTCTGCAGCTCCAAGCGGAATATCTCTTGCTTCGATATTGCCGATAAAATTGATATTCCCACACTCCTTCAATAAAGGATGTGTTTCCTTGACCAGGGCATTGCCTTTTTCTTCTTCAGTACCGTTGCTTACCAGTGCCACACGGGGATTGGGAATACCCATGACACTCTCCATATAGATAGATCCCATTTGCGCAAACTGAACCAGATGGGAAGCTCTTGCATCAACATTGGCGCCACAGTCAATAAGCAGTGTCACTCCGTTTGCCGTCGGAAGAAGCGGTGCTAAAGGTGCACGCTCAATTCCCTTGATACGTCCGACCAAAACAGTCGCACCTACTAAAACTGCACCTGTGCTTCCCGCAGAAACAAATGCATCTGCCTCTCCGGATTTGGTCATCTGCATGCCCTTTACAATAGAAGAATCCTTTTTTTTGCGGATGGCATTGACCGGAGCCTCTGCCATCTCGATCACTTCTTCACAGGGAATGATCTCAACACGTTCTTTATCATATGTATATTGTTCCAGCTCTTTTTTTATGGCATCTTCTTTACCAAACAAAAGAACCTTGACATTGTCTTTTTCGTTGACTGCCATAACAGCACCTTTGACGATTTCTCCCGGTGCATTGTCTCCACCCATGGCATCTACTGCAACTTTTACTAATTCACTCATACCGATACTCCTCCATACTTATATAAATATACTAGAATCATGAAGAAAAAGCAAGAAAAAAAGCCCTCGAAGAAGCTTCGAAGGCTTTTATATCCGACAAAATAAATTAGTCAACTGCGATGATTTCGCGTTTATTGTAAGCGCCGCATGCTTTGCATACTCTATGAGGTTTCATTAATGCACCACATTTGCTGCACTTTACTAAAGTAGGAGCAGACATTTTCCAGTTTGCTCTTCTCTGATCTCTTCTACCTTTTGAAGATTTGTTTTTAGGACAAATAGCACCCATCTTTACACCTCCTTATTCGCGATAAAGATATCTTTTAACACTGCCATACGTGGATCCGGCTCAAAAGTATCGCAACCGCAATCCCCTTGGTTTAAATCTCTACCGCATTTCGGACATATTCCTTTGCAATCCTCTTTGCATAAGATTTTTACCGGCCAGTTTACCAATATTTCATTGCCGATCAAAACATCCGTATCCAGCTCATATCCGGATAAATAAGGATATTCATCGGTTTCTGATGTCAGATGAAGTATTGTTTCTTCACTGATCTCTTCATCAAATGAAACCTCAATCGGGACATCCACCCTGCCAAGACAGCGGTCACACCGCGCCTGTAAAAGAAGCCTTCCTTTACCTGTCAGGTGAAGCTTTCCCTTGCCTGTATTTTGCAGGCTGACAGAAACCGGTCCATTTTCCAGCACCTTGTACTGTCCGCCTTTCTTTTTGAAGAAGGCCGGTGTATAGGTAACGGTAAAATCTTCCGTTCTCCCTTCATTTGATAAAACGTCTGTCAGATTAAGTAACATATCATACTCCCATCCACACTCAATCGATTATACATAACTTGGAATCATTTGTCAACATACCGATCCGATTTTTTTAAACGTTTTTACTGTTTCATTTATATTGTGATTTGCGCACAACAAAAGCAGGATACGGGAGTCGAACCCGCCTATCCAGCTTGGGAAGCTGGCGCCCTACCGATAGACTAATCCTGCCTGCGCTATTTATTGTAGCACTTTTCTTATATTACTGACAAGAGATATCCGGCAGGTTTTACTATCTATATTTTTTATGTTATATTAATGATGGTGTTTGGGTCAAAAGATATTCTGCCCCTTACTAGATATCCGGGAATTTCCACGCCTGTTTTAACGGCATTCGGAAATGCAGCAATTTTCAGAAATTTAATATTATCAAGAGGTTTACAAATCCCATGAATAAAAAGACTGCCCTTTTATCAGCAATCATATATGCACTTTATGCTTTTCTTATCAAAAACCATGTCTCCAATATATTTTCAGATGAGGTTTCCCACAAAAAGATCATGTATGCATCCATTGTCCTCTCTGCTGTCTTTGGTTATTTCGTTGTCTGCTTTTTTTTCACATGTATCAGGCTTCTGATTAAAAAAAACAGTATTTTTCTTTCTTATATGAAACAGTTTCTCATATATTTTGTGCCCCTGTTTCTATTATTGATACTGACCTGGCCCGGCATTTTTAAGGGTGATGATTTTTATGTCTTAAAAGCCGTACGGAGTTATTCGCTGTCTCCTGCGCAAACCGGGATCACAAGCTTATTTTATATTTGCTGTCTGCGTTTCTTTCCGTCCATGGCCAGCATTACCTTTTTCCAGATTTTGATCATCAGCTGCATCTATGCGTATATTTTTAAAAATCTAAAAGATATTTATCCGGACTGTCATTTTATACTGTGCCGGATTGTCCTGTTTTTGTTTCCGGTGCTTGATGCCTGTCTTTTTACACTCCGCGCAACCCTGACCGGATTTTTCTTTCTGCTCATACTCTCCTGTTGCTACTTTATATGGAAAAAAGAACAGACAAATTTAAAACAGATCTTTTTCCTTTGTGCATTGACCGGTCTGGTTATTGCATGGAGATCCGAGCTCGTCTATATGCTGCTCTTTCTACCTATATATATAGTTTTAATTTACAAAAAATTTGCAGACGGTCAACAGGCGCAAGCTTTTGCCGGTCAATGTAAAAAAGGACTGATACGCTTTCTGCTTTGCTTTATTTTAACTGCCGGCTTCTATTCTTTTTTTAATATTCCCAATAAGATTGCTCTAAATGGCAGCAATAAATATCCGATCTCACTTGTTATCAATCCCCTCGGCAATATTTTTGCACAGGATGAAATCCGGGGCGAGCATGCCTATGATGATATTATGATAATCAGTGAGCTTCTGGATGTACAGGCACTCCGCAAGCATCCATCCGTCCGCAATATCAGCCAATACTGGAACATTCCGGACACCCTGCCAAAAAAACAGCTAAACGCCTTTATGAATGCTTCCGTTGATCTGATTCTGCACAACTTTGATTCTTTTCTATACTACCGTTATCAAACCTTCCGATATACAAACGGCATGGTGCGTGATGAGATCAACCATCCGACACCTCCAACAACCGATACCATTTACACTCTGACATATTATGATGAGGATTATCACAATTCTTATTATTATATGAAACCTTTATTTGGCGAAGCATTGCGAAACCGGATCATCGACCTGTTATCCTGCCGTCATTATGAAAAAGACAAAGCCAACACCAATGCTTTATATCCTGTTTTGTACAACTGCCTGCCCACATTTTTTATAGCATTGACCTGTATGATCATCTGCCTGATCCGCAAAAGATATGCCATGGCCGGGATCCTTTTTATGTCAGGTGTACAGCTTGTCCTTATTTTTCTGACAGCTCCGGCAATCTTTTTCATGTATTATTTTTGTTTTTATCTGACCGGATATTTCCTGTCAGCCTTGAGCATTTATGAGCTGTGTCCGGGGCTTACTAAAAAGCTGAACTTATAAATTATTTTAATTTTTAAATCAACTGTGCCTGTACCGCTGTCAGTGCAACAACGCCTACAATATCTTCCCATGAACAACCGCGTGACAGGTCATTGACCGGCTTGGCGATTCCCTGAAGCATCGGTCCATAGGCTTCAGCTTTACCAAGTCTTTGTACAAGCTTGTAAGAAATATTTCCACAGTCCAGATTGGGGAATACCAGCACATTGGCCTTGCCGGCAACCTCACTTCCCGGTGCCTTGGATTTTGCTACATGCGGTACGATCGCTGCATCTGCCTGCAGCTCACCATCTACACAGAGATTGGGATACTGCTCTTTGGCAATTCTCGTAGCTTCGACCACCTTGTCAACCAATGCATGCTTGGCACTTCCTTTGGTAGAATGTGAAAGCATGGCAATGATCGGTTTTGCACCGACCAGGCTCATAAAACTCTTTGCAGAGGTCTCTGCAATCGCAGCAAGCTCTTCTGCTGTCGGATCCTGATTTAATCCACAGTCTGCAAATAAAAATGTACCGTTTTCACCATACTGGCAATCCGGAACATCCAGAATAAAGAAACCGGATACAAGCTTCACTCCCGGTGCTGTCTTTAAGATCTGCAATGCCGGTCTTAAGGTATCAGCGGTCGCATGACACGCTCCGGCCACCATTCCGTCTGCATCATTGGCTTTAACCATGATAACACCAAAAGTCAGCGGGTCTTTTTTTAGAATCTCTACTGCTTTTTCGGGAGTCATACCCTTGGCCTTGCGCAGATCATATAAAAGTCCGGCATATTCCTGAAATTTTGGGCATGTCTCAGGATCTACGATCGTAGATCCTTCCAGATCAACCTCCAGCCACCTGGCACCGTCCATAATCTTTTCCTCGTTGCCGATCATGATCAGATCAGCAATTCCCTCATGCAAAATATGTGCAGCCGCAATCAATGTACGCTTGTCGTTGGTCTCCGGCAAAATAATTGTTTTTTTATCGGCTTTTGCTTTTTCCTTAATTGAATCTATGTAGGACATTTTAAGTCTCCTTCCACAACATATTATCTTTTATTATAATGCATTCATTTTTTTAGTACAAGTTGTCAAAAAATAAATCATGTATTATTTCTCATACATGCCATAAGTTTACCGTTTTTACACAAAACCGGCAAATAAAAGGATTGTATGTTTTCAGAAAAAATGCTACTCTAATCATATACATTAAGTATACATGTTTTAGAAATTACGAAGGGGTCTATATGAAAATTACCGGAATTATTGCAGAGTACAATCCGTTCCACAACGGACATCTGTATCAGATAAAAAAAGCAAGAGAACTGACCGGTGCAGACTACATCATCGTTGTGATGAGCGGTAATCTGACACAGCGTGGTACACCCGCTCTCATCGACAAGTACAGCCGTGCCCAAATGGCTCTTTCGGGCGGTGCAGATCTTGTCATTGAGCTTCCGGCCTGCTATGCAACAGCCAGTGCCGAATATTTTGCCATGGGTGCAATTTCTATCTTAAATCAGCTTGGCTGCGTGGATTCGATCTGTTTTGGGAGTGAAAACGGCAATATTGCCATGCTTACCAAAATAGCCAATGCCCTGGTGTCCGAATCGGAAGATTTTGTCCAGGCCCTCAAAAACAATTTAAAAAACGGGGATACCTATCCGGTTGCCAGAAATGCGGCTCTTGCCGAGACGATCAGCGGCATTACATCCTATGATACGATCTTAGGATTTCCCAACAACATTTTAGGTATCGAATACATCAAGGCTCTGATCCGCCAGAATAGTTCTATCAAACCCTATACCAATCTGCGTATCGGTGCCGATTATCATTCCTACAAGCTTTCAGAGAATTTCAGCTCCGCAATCTCCATCCGCCAGTCCTTATCCATGCAGGACAATCTGGACATGATAAAGTCCCAGCTGCCTCCGGCTGTCTATGATGTGATGAAAGCAGAGTTTCACAAAACCTTTCCGGTATACAACAGCGACTTTTCTTCCATGATCAAATTCAAACTGTTGTCTGAACGCGGACAAGGTTTCACCAAGTATTTTGATGTATCACAATCCATCTCGGACAAGCTGGAAAAAGAGATGTTTTCCATGCAGAACGTCGATGAGTTCTGCGATATATTAAAGAGCAGAGAGCTGACCTATGCGAGAATCAGCCGCTGCTTATCTCATATCCTTCTGGATATTACCAAAGAGGATCTACAGTTATACAAGGATAACGGAATCTCTTTTTATGCCAGAGTACTCGGCTTAAATACAAAGGCTGATACCCTGACCAAAAAGATCAAGGCAAACACTGCAATTCCGTTAATTACCAAAGTCAGTGATATCTCATCGGTATTATATCCGATCGGTCTGAAACAGTTTGAACAGGATATCCATACTGCACATATCTATGAATGTATCGCAGGTACCAAATACCATGCCGGTATGCGTGACGAATACCGCAGACAGATGGTTAAGATCTGATATCATTTTTATCTTAAATAAAAGAAATCCCATCTGTATGAGACTATGTAATATACATAAAAATCCATACAAATGGGATTTTATTTATCCTAATAATTTCTTATGGTGAAAAATACCAGCCGTCAGCCACACAGCTTTTTAGTTTTTAAAGCTGTGGATCGGAGCCGGAATACGGCCTCCGCGATTCACAAAATTATCGCAAGCGAAAGAATTGACCGGCATAATCGGAGCATGTCCAAGCAAACCGCCAAATTCAACGGTCTCTCCCACTCCCTTACCGATAACCGGGATCACACGGACTGCGGTTGTCTTTTGATTGACCATACCGATTGCCATCTCATCTGCGATCAGACCGGAAATCGTCGTTGCCTTAGTATCTCCGGGAATGGCGATCATATCAAGACCTACAGAACATACACAGGTCATTGCTTCCAGCTTTTCAAGTGTCAGGCAGCCACATTCTACAGCATCAATCATACCCTGATCCTCGCTGACCGGAATAAAAGCTCCGGAAAGTCCGCCTACATAAGAAGATGCCATAACACCGCCCTTTTTGACCTGATCATTTAATAAAGCCAGAGCAGCTGTCGTACCGGGTGCACCCGGATGCTCTACTCCGATTTCTGTCAGGATATCGGCAACGCTGTCTCCGATAGCCGGGGTCGGTGCTAAAGATAAGTCAATAATTCCAAACGGAATACCCAGCATACGGGATGCTTCCTTTGCAACCAGCTGACCGACACGTGTTACCTTAAACGCGGTCTTTTTGATTGTCTCACACAATACTTCAAAATTTTCTCCACGTACAGACTCCAATGCTGTCTTGACAACACCGGGACCGGATACGCCGACATTGATAATCTTATCAGCCTCTGTCACACCATGGAATGCACCTGCCATAAACGGATTGTCATCGGGTGCATTGCAGAAAACAACCAGCTTGGCACATCCAAGCGAATCATTTTCTTTGGTATATTCGGCTGTTTCTTTGACAATTTCGCCCATCAATTTGACCGCATCCATATTGATACCGGTCTTAGTGGAACCAAGGTTGACACTGCTGCATACAAAATCTGTCTTGCTAAGTGCTAACGGAATGGAACGGATCAACAATTCATCTGCATGGGTCATACCCTTTGCTACCAGTGCAGAATAACCTCCGAGGAAGTTTATTCCCACCTTTTTGGCAGCTTCATCCAGGGTTACTGCGATTTCCGCAAAATCCTCAGGGGTCTTGCAGGCTGCTCCACCGATCAGGGCGATCGGAGTAACGGATATTCTCTTGTTGACAATCGGAATACCGAATTCTTTTTCGATTTCTTCTCCGGTTGCAACTAAATCCTTTGCGGTTTCGGTAATTTTTTTATAAATATTATTTTTTAAAACTGTAAGATCTGAATCGATACAGTCCAAGAGACTGATACCAAGAGTAATCGTACGAACGTCCAGATTTTCCTTTTCGATCATCTCGTTGGTTTCTTTTACTTCATGTATATTAATCATAGCTTTTCCCATCTTTATTCTTAAATTCGGTGCATCATGTCGAAGATATCTTCTCTCTGGCATTTGATCACAACGCCGATCTCCTCACCAATTGCTGCAAGTGTATCAACGATCGTATCAAAATCGACATCTGTATTGCCTGTATCGACAATCATCATCATGTTGAAATAATCCTGCACAATTGTCTGTGAGATATCAAGAATATTGATCTTATGATCTGCTAAATATGTACAAACCTTAGCGATGATACCTACAGTATCTTTTCCGACAACGGTAATAATGGCTTTTTTCATTGGTTTTCTCCTTTACCTGTTGATTTCTACCGATATATGAGTATACCATAAATCCGCGCTTATCTCAATCATTTATACAAATTTGCAATCGCCCATTACCGCACATATTTGTTTCCCTGATTTTTTCCGTTTACCGTAACATCTCCCATGTCAGCCGATAAGTCAAAGGAGATCTTATCTAAATCCTCTGTGGTTGTAATTGTAACAGAACCCATGGAACAATCCGCTTCGATATCCTCAAAGGAACCATCAATATCAATACTTCCCATGTCGGCAGTGCAGACAACTCTTTCAAAAGAAGCCCCGGTCATTTCGATGCTGCCCATATCCGCCTCACAGCTTCCCTGTGAAAAAATAACATTATCAAGGGTAATACTGCCCATATCGGCAGCAATATCAATCACCCCAAATTCAGAATTGGCTATTTCAATACTTCCCATATTGGCTTCAACTGTCAGATTTTTTGCATAGACATCTGTCAATTCCGCACTTCCCATATCCATATCAAGATCAAGACTTTTCATTTCAGGATCTTTGGGAACTGTAATGATCATTTTATAATTATCATATAGATGACGTTTGAACTTCTGCTTTTGTGTAACGACAAGCCTTCCGTTTTCAACCTTAATGTCCGGTTCTGATTTCTTAGGATAATCATACTGAATCTGATAGCTGTCACCGGCAACGATCTCCAGATCGCCAACATCAAGATCAAGATCCATGCTGTCAAACGCCTCAGTATCAACAATCGTCATGGCATCGGTATGCGCATAATCATCTTCTGACCCAAACCATCCGGAAAATCCGGATGTCCAGTTAAAAATACCGATGACAATACATACGATCGTTACGATGGTCAATACAATCAAGTATATATTTTTCCATGTAGATTTGTTATTCTGTTCCATAGTCTCTACTCCTTTACTGTCAGATTTGCTTTGACAACACCGCTGATAATTGCCGCAACCGGCCAGATAACCCATGTCAGGTGCCAGTCAAATGTGAGAAAGCTCCAGATCAGGTATACACTGGTAACAGTCGGCCAGTACAGGCTCATAATTGTCTCTACCGTAGGATTGATATATTTTTCTTTACCGGAAGCCCTTACATAATTTCCGCTTACCAGACGGATATCATTGATCTTTAATATCTGCTTATAAGCCTCCATTGTCATACTGCTGTATACGATCATCATGACACCAATTCCGACAATGATAAACAAAAAAACAGCTCCCATATTTTCAAACTGATCGATCCGTCCAAGTGCTGTCTCTTCAATAACCATAGACGGCAGCCAGCAAAGAACACAAAGTATAATTCCGATCGTCAGCCGGACTGCATAGTCTTTGCGAAAGCGTGACTGTTCATTTTGCATCACCTTGGCGGTATCAAAATCAATCATGTAATTGCCTTTTTTGATATAATCCCATTTACCTACCATAATTCCGGAATATACAAATAAGAAAACTGCTGCTGCAATAAAAAGCATCATTCCAGTCACCCCCAGTGCCTGTGACCAGTTGAAGGTTTCGGATAAAATCGGCCAGATCACAGAAAAGATACAGAGCATCACACCGATGGAGACAAAAAATCCCTGTCTGACAAGCTCATCCACATATTGTTTTGCCTCTTCAAACGAAAGCGGCTGCCGGTCATATATCCCCGCTTCCTGAGTCGTATCACCTCCTGTTGGCTGATAGGAAAATGCATTTTCCAATCCCAGCACACCGGAAAGCTCTTCTAAATTTCCAAACTCGGAAATAACGGTACCGACTGCCTCATTTTCATTTTTTCCTTCCGCGATCAGTTCCATATATTTATCTTCCATCATCTGCCAAAGCTCATCCTTGGCTCTTAAAACCTCCCTCGTATTTGGCATTTTTGCAAACATACTTTCTAAGTAAGATTTTAACGTATTCATTTTTCCGCCCCTTTCTGAATAAAGTTTTCAACAACCTCTTTTGTCAAAAACCATTCCTCACATTTTTCTTCATAATATTGTCTGCCAAGCTCTGTAATCTGGTAATAAGTCCTCTTTTTGCCATTTCCATTTGCGTCCGGCTGTGCAATAAATGATTGAATGTATCCGTTTTTCTCCATTCTGGAAAATGCCGAATACAGTGTCGTTTCTTTAATCAGATATTTCTGATCTGTCATCTGTCTGATCGTCTTGGAAATCTCATATCCATAGGATGGATTTTCCAGCAAAATATATAAAATCATCGTATCGTTATATCCACGAATCACATCACTGCTTATCCCGGCCATTTTGTAATCTCCTTCCTGTAACTGCCCTGCCAATTACTACGTCTGTCGTTACTATGTCAGGCGTACTACGTCAATCGTAGTATGTCTGTCGTAGTAAATATAGCATCTATAAGCATTACTGTCAATATCTATTTTGATATCAGGGTCAAAAGGTCAAACATGAGAAAGTAGCGATTTACGCAGTAAATC
>URPH01000006.1 GCA_900549665.1 uncultured Lachnospiraceae bacterium
TTAGCGCGCCAGATTGTGGCTCTGGAGGCCCAGGGTTCGAATCCCTGTATCCACCTTTTTTCTTATCATTGGGCTATCGCCAAGCGGTAAGGCACAGGACTTTGACTCCTGCATTCACCAGTTCGAATCTGGTTAGCCCAGTTATTATGGGCCATTAGCTCAGGTGGTAGAGCACTTGACTTTTAATCAAGTTGTCCGGGGTTCGAGTCCCCGATGGCTCACTGAATTTTAGAATATCGAAGGTATTGAGTGATCAGTATTTTCGGTATTTTTTAATGAATAGAGATATGCGGGTATGGCGGAATTGGCAGACGCGCTAGATTTAGGTTCTAGTGGGAGACCGTGCAGGTTCAAGTCCTGTTACCCGCAGGATAGAGTCCTATATAAATCGTGAGGTTTGTATAGGGCTTTTTTATGTGATCGTCCGGATGGCCGGATGCATTTTTCTTTGTATGTGAAAATAAATAAAAATAGGCACTTTGTACATTTTGGCGGTATATTATTTACACTTTAAAACCGTATTGCCGATAGACAATAAACGGCTTTTTTGGTACAATTTACAAGGGATTAATGTGACATTTTGAAGGAGGAACTTGAAATGACATTAGAAAGAGAAATTATCGAATCGAAAATGGAAGAACAGTTTCAGGAGATATTAAAGGTTCGTTTTAATAAAACAATTGAGGAATGTACGGACAAGGAATTATACTATGGTCTGTTACAGCTGACAAAGGGACTGGCAGATGCGACAGAGCCGATCGCAGGTGACAAAAAGGTATATTATATTTCGGCTGAGTTTCTGATCGGTAAATTGTTGTCCAACAACCTGATCAATCTCGGTGTATATGAAAAGCTGGATGAGATTTTCAAAAAGCACGGCAAAAAACTGGCAGCCATTGAAGAACAGGAGCCGGAGCCTTCGCTTGGTAACGGTGGCCTCGGACGTCTGGCAGCCTGCTTTTTGGATTCAATCGCAACTCTCGGACTTCCCGGTGACGGTATCGGCTTAAATTATCACTTTGGTCTGTTCAAGCAGGTTTTCAAAAACAAAAAACAGACTGCTGAAAAAAATGACTGGATCGAGCATGATTCATGGCTTCGTGATACCGACATCAGCTTTGAAGTTCCGTTTGGCAATCTGACAGTCAAATCCAAACTGTACGATATTGATGTCATCGGATACAATCACGGCATCAACAAGCTGCACTTATTTGATATTGAGAGTGTAGATGAAAGCATTGTCAAAGAGGGCATTGATTTTGACAAGGAAGATATTGCCAAAAACCTGACACTGTTTTTATATCCCGATGATTCAGATGAAGCCGGTAATCTATTGCGTATTTACCAGCAGTATTTCATGGTCAGCAATGCCGCACAGCTGATCTTAAAAGAGTTAAAGGACAAAAAAGTCGATTTAAGAAGGATGTACGATCACGCAGTCATCCAGATCAACGATACACATCCGACTATGGTCATTTTAGAGCTTATCCGTATTCTGACTGAGGAAAAAGCATTTTCTATGGATGAGGCAATCGAGGTTGTCAGCAAGACCTGTGCATACACCAATCACACCATTCTTGCAGAAGCTCTGGAAAAATGGCCGCTTGCTTATTTAGAAAAGGTTGTACCGCAGCTTGTGCCGATCATCAAAGAGCTTGATCAACGCATCGCAGCAAAATATGATGATGAAAAAGTACAGATCATCGATAAGGATGGCAGAGTGCACATGGCTCACATCGACATCCATTTCGGTTTTTCCGTAAATGGTGTTGCAGCTATTCATACTGAGATTTTAAAAGAAACAGAGTTAAATCATTTTTACAAGATTTATCCTGAGAAATTCAACAACAAGACCAATGGTATCACATTCCGCAGATGGCTGCTTTCCTGCAACAGACCGCTCACCGGACTGTTGTCAGATACGATCGGTGATGGATTTAAAAAGGATGCATCCGAGCTTGAAAAACTGCTTTCCAAGATCAATGATGCCGGTGTATTAAATCAGATTGATGATATCAAAAAACAAAAGAAGAAAGAGCTTGCAGATTATGTCAAAGAAGTGGAAGGCGTGACATTGAATACCAATTCCATCTTTGATATCCAGATCAAGCGACTTCATGAGTACAAACGCCAGCAGATGAATGCACTCTATATTATCCACAAATATCTGGAGATCAAGAGTGGCAAAAAGCCGTCTACACCGATCACCTTTATCTTTGGGGCCAAGGCTGCTCCGGCATATGTCATTGCACAGGACATTATCCATCTGATCCTGTGTCTGCAGGAAATCGTCAATAACGATCCGGATGTATCGCCGTATATGCAGGTGCTCATGGTAGAAAACTACAATGTAAGCTATGCTGAAAAATTAATTCCGGCATGTGATATTTCCGAACAGATTTCATTGGCATCCAAGGAAGCCTCCGGTACCGGCAATATGAAGTTTATGTTAAACGGTGCAGTGACAATCGGAACCTCCGACGGAGCTAATGTGGAAATTCATGAGCTGGTCGGCGATGACAATATTTATATCTTTGGTGAAAAATCCGAACAGGTTATCCGGCATTATGAAAAAGCAGATTATGTGTCAAAGAAGTTTTATGACAATGACCCGATGATCAAGGAAGCTGTTGATTTTATCGTAAGTGATACGGTACTGGCTGTCGGCGACAAGGAAAATCTGGAAAGATTGTACAATGAGTTACTTAACAAAGACTGGTTTATGACCTTACTTGATTTAAGAGATTATATCGTGACCAAGGACCGGATGTTTGCGGATTATCTGGATCGTGAAAAATGGAAGAAGATGATGCTTACCAATATTGCCAAGGCCGGCTTCTTCTCATCTGACCGTACGATTGCAGAGTACAATCGTGACATCTGGAAGATGATACCTTCTTTCAATGAAGAGATTGGTAAATAATTGCACATAAATTGTGTATGACAGTCTGGTAAATGCTGACGGTATGGGCAGCGATTGCCGGACAGAGCAGAAAATAAGGTGGGAATACTATGAGAAAATGTGGCGTTTTGTGTCCGATCTTCAGTCTGCCGTCCCCTTATGGGATTGGCACGATGGGAAAAAGTGCATATGAATTTGTGGATTTGTTGAAAAAAGCAGGTCAGAGCTACTGGCAGATTTTGCCGCTCGGACAGACCGGATATGGTGATTCGCCCTATCAGTCATTTTCAACCTTTGCAGGCAATCCTTATTTTATCGATCTGGATATACTGCGTGCGGAAGGTCTTTTAACTCTCACAGAGTGTGAAGAGGTAGAGGTTTGCGACAATCCGGCATATATTGATTATGAAAAAATGTACAACAGCCGTTACCGGGTGCTCAGGAAGGCTTTTGCGCGATTTGATGAAAAGAGTGCCAAAAAGTATGACAGATTTGAAAAAAACAATGCTGTATGGCTTGATGATTATGCACTTTATATGGCCTGCAAGGCACATTTTGACCAGAAACCTTGGACGGAGTGGGATGAGGACATCCGGCTTCGTAAAAAGAAGGCTTTAAAGTCATATCGGGAAGAGCTTGCAGAGGAAATCCGTTTCTGGAAGTTTTTGCAGTATTATTTTTTGAGACAGTGGAAAAAATTAAAGAAATATGCCAATAAAAACGGCATTGAGATCATCGGTGATATTCCGATTTATGTAGCTTTTGACAGTGCCGATACCTGGGCCAATCCTGAATTGTTCCAGTTGGATGCAAAAGGATATCCGGTTGCTGTGGCAGGATGTCCGCCGGATGTATTCAGTGCGACAGGACAGCTTTGGGGCAACCCTTTGTATGACTGGACGTATCACAAGCATACCGATTTTGCATGGTGGATGGAGCGTATTGCCCATTGTTACCGGTTATATGATGTGGTGAGAATTGATCATTTCAGAGGCTTTGAAGCTTATTATGCAATTCCCTACGGTGATCCGACGGCTGAGTACGGACATTGGGAAAAAGGACCGGACTATGCTTTGTTTGCACGTATGAAAGAGGTGCTTGGAGAACGCAAGGTGATCGCCGAAGATCTGGGCTTTTTGACCAAAGAGGTTCATGAACTTGTCAGAAGAACAGGCTATCCCGGTATGAAGATCATCGAATTTGCTTTTTCCGATTATCAGGACAATGATTATCTGCCTCACAATTATGTGAAAAACTGTATCGTGTATACAGGAACCCACGACAATGAAACGCTGGAAGGTTATATTCATAATCTGTCCAAAAAGGATATGCAGTTTATCAAGGAATATTGTGACTGCAATTCCGAAAAGAAGCTTTCAAAAGCGCTGATCCGGATTGCCTTGATGAGCGCGGCGGATACAGCCATTATCCCCATTCAGGATTATCTGGGACTGGGAAATGAAGCACGTATCAACGAGCCTTCAACACTTGGCGATAACTGGAAGTGGAGACTTGTGGACGGACAGTTTACAGAAGAGACTGCCAAGGAAATGGCAGCACTTGCCAAGATCAGCTTCCGGGCACCAAAGAAAGTAAAGTAAAATCAGATTTAGGTCAAAGTAAATCTGGCACTTCCACGGCTCATGTTGGAATTGTGATAAGCTTTGTTGCTTGTGACATCTTCCAAAAACCAGTCTGGTGCGATAAATGCATTGGCGAGCTCGATGGAGGGAAATTCCACCTCGGCCATGATAAGGCCGCTTGGAACTTCAAAGACATCCAGTTCAATTTTTAAATGTAATGAATCCGGTATGGAATCCATGCCGGATTTTTTTAATACAGTCATATCAAATGCCGGATTGGTAAGAGGAATAACATAACGGGATTTTTTGATGATCAGACCGTCGGATTTGGCAACCAGATGCTCGTAGCCCTCTTTCGTCAGCGGCAGATTGGCCTCTTCCCTTGCCAACAGGCCTTTCCCTTTATAGGTCAGATAATATTTGTCGTTTTCTTTTCTTACACGGACAACTGGATCAGTGCAGAGATAGCCCTGCTCAAGCTGTAGGCAGGTGTAGCTTTCTAAATCTTTGGGTAGTTGACGGATTGTGAATTTGCGTTCGATTTCCATGGGACTCCTTTTTGGCAACGCGTTTTTGTGTGGGGCCCGGTCAAAAGAGCTTTTTTTAAGATAGCATTTTGAGTGAGGGGTGTGTCCTACGCGTCTGGTTATTTTTTTCTATAATCATAATATATAAGATGAGGGTCGGTGTAAATAGTCTGGCGGAATAAAGTTGTTGAGATAGGGGAAGATCAAAAACCATCGAATCTACAGTAGCAAACTGCGCCTTTCTGTGCTAGACTTAACGCATATAGAACTGGCGACAAAAGAGGATCAGCTTTATCATATAGATTACTGGGCTTCGCTTTTTAAAGCCACAACATGGGAGGAGATCAAGATGCTTGCACAGAAAGACGGAATGATAAAAGAAGCAACCGATACGATTATTCAGCTTACGCAGGATGAGCAGATCCGCCAGCGTTGTGAGGCCAGAGCTGATTACCTGTATTGGCAGAAGATCGAAGAGAATTATAAGAAAAAGCTGGAAGAGACCAATAAACAGCTGATGGAAGATAATAAGCAGTTGACAGATGAAAAACAACAGCTGCTTGCAGCCAACGAAGAAAAAGACGCTCTGATCGCCGAGCTGAAACAGCAACTCCAGCAGGTTGAGAAGAAAAACTGATACATCTAAGATAAAAACATCAATTACTAATAAAAAGAAAAGAGGATATATCATGGCAAAATTAGGAATATTTTTAGCAACCGGATTTGAAGAATGTGAGGCATTAAATGTAGTGGATGTCTGCAGAAGAGCAGGACTTTCCATTGATACAATTTCTATCACCGACGATAAGACAGTGGTGAGTTCGCATCAGGTGCCGGTTGTGGCTGATCTGACACTTCGTGAGGTTGATTTTGATGCATTGGATATGATCATTTTACCGGGCGGGATGCCGGGAACCAAAAATCTGGAGGCATGTGAGCCTTTGATGAAACAATTGGACAGATTTTATGAGGAGAAAAAATGCATCAGCGCGATCTGCGCAGCTCCGAGCATTTTTGGACACAGAGGTTATTTAAAGGGGAGAGAGGCTATTTCCTATCCTGGCTTTGAAAGTCATCTGGAAGGTGCGAAGATCGTCAAGGAACCGGTTGTCGTTTCTGATTTTATTACAACATCCAGAGGTCTTGGAACAGCGCTTGATTTTGGATTTGCGATCATAGCAAGATATTGCGGAGAGGAAAAAGCAAAAGAAATAGCAGAGGCAATTGTATATTAATCAATCAAAAAGCCCGGAAATGATTTCCGGGCTTTTCGTGTCTTTCGACAGGATCAGGATGAAATTACTTCATCTGTTCTTCCTGCTTTTTGATCATTCTTTTTACCATTTCGCCACCGACAGATCCGGCTTCACGAGATGTTAAGTCGCCATTGTAACCCTCTTTTAAGTTTACACCGAGTTCGCTTGCAACTTCTGTTTTGAAACGATCCATAGCAGATTTAGCGTCTTTTTTGCTTGTGCTATTGTTACTTGATGCCATAGCTTTTTACCTCCATATATGATATATATTCTTAAGATAAGATCCACACTTACCTTAAGAACAGATACCATTCTTTTGGTTATGTGTTTCAACTTATCTTGACATTAGTATTGGCATCAGGATAAAATTTATGAATGGAATTTTAAGGAAAAAAGGAGTTTTCATGAAATATTATTTTGCGCCCTTTGAAGGCATTTCATGGTATTTATATAGAAATCTTGCCGCAAAGCACTTTGAGGCAGCAGACGTTTATGTGACACCGTTTATTGCGCCAAATCAGATGCGAAGCATCCGTGAAACGGATAAAAGAGATATTCTGCCCAAGCACAATCAGGGGCTGCATGTGATTCCGCAGCTCATTGGAAACAGGGCGGATGAACTGATCGATACGGCCAATCAGATTTATGATATGGGATATGATGAGATCAATCTCAATTTTGGTTGTCCTTCCGGAACGGTCGTTGCCAAAAAGAAAGGTGCCGGAATATTAAGAGACACTTATTTTATGGAGAAATTTTTATATGAGGTATTTGAAGGCTTATCCAATCATATGAAAATTTCCGTAAAAACCAGGATTGGTGTTGAAGATGCTTCAGAATGGGAAGAGATACTTTCTGTTTTTAATCAGTTTAAGCTCTCAGAGCTGATCGTGCATGCGAGGGTCCGCAAGGATTTTTATAAAGGGATTCCTGACTGGGATGCTTTTTCCTATGCCATGCAAAACAGTACCAATCCCCTCTGCTATAACGGAGATATTTTTACGGTGGCCGATTATGAAAGGCTGTGTGAGCATTTTCCTGATTTAAAGGCAGTCATGCTTGGCCGTGGCATGCTTGCCGATCCGGCATTGTTGGAAGAAATCAAGGGGCATGGAAGTCTTGATAAAAAACGTCTGAGAGATTTTCATGATGAAATGCTTTCCATGTATCAGGACAATTTGCATGGGGATATTACTGTGCTTCATAAAATGAAAGAAATCTGGCGCTACTGGGCAATGTCCTTGGATAAAGGAGATGCTTATTTTAAATCAATTGGGAAATGTAAGAGCCTTTTAGAATATAAAGCGGTTGTAAATGCCTTGTTTGCAGAGTGTAAAATCAGGGAAATATAGTTGGCAGAGTATAAAACCACCCTTTTAGGGTGGTGTGTGTGCCGGAATGAAATGATATTATAATGTCATGTGTAATAGGTTTAGTAAATATAAACCACAGGAAAATTCTACTTGATGACAGCATGAATTTTCTTGTGGTTTTTTGTTTGTGATATATTCTGCTGCATTATTTATAGGGTGCCAGCATATCGTCTATCTCATCAATTATGTACTGCAGGGATCCTGCATTTTCTCTGTCTGTTTCCATGTTTTTTA
Organism: uncultured Lachnospiraceae bacterium; assembly: GCA_900549665.1. Lineage (GTDB taxonomy): Bacteria > Bacillota > Clostridia > Lachnospirales > Lachnospiraceae > UBA2882. The sequence continues at coordinate 7,876 of URPH01000006.1, forward strand.
AATAAACATCTGCATACCGGCCGGTGGGATCTGCATAATAGCAGGAGGCGCTGTGCCAGTAATCGGAAGCTGCATAGACCTCTTTGTATTCCGCGCCATCAACACCATCAGCCTGATTTCTGACGCTGTATTCGTAAGCTCTGCCATATTCATGATAGTCCAGCGCATTGAGCAGCGTGCTCGGAGGATAGGTGTAGGGTGTGGCAATATCCGCATACTTTAAAATAAAGTTCACTGCGAGAATGACAATGGTAATGCTGAGTATGATATAAGGGATTAAAAATTTCTTCGGAATAGATGTTTTTTTATTGTTCATCGCTTAGCCCCTCACTTTCATATACTTCTTCTAACATCAGGATCTGTCTGGTCTTGGAGGTCTCTTTAAACTGTGCAAGCTTTTCTTCATCAAAATGACAGTATGTCATCAGATAATTGTCCATATTGTCCATCATCTGCTGGTAGCTGTCCATGTGCTTTTGTTCAAAAACTTCCGGGTGATCATAGGATAAATAAGGATCCTGATTCAAAACCTGTTCGTAAAGCTTGGATATCTGATTGTATGCTTCCACCACATATTCAATTCGCTGTAGGCGGTTTTCATCACCGTAATAATCCGGACCGTAATCTTTTATGGTAAAAAACGGAAGATTGTTGGTAAAGGATTCATAGGATGCGCAGAAACGGTATAACACATTGTATTCTGCTAAATAGGTGTCATCACCATAATACAGATTGTTTTCGGAATAATAATAGTAGAGGCGTTCAAATTCGCCATCCGTTTCAAACTGGTCCAGTGCCTTTGCGTGTTGGGTAATGTGCCGTTCGACGTTTTTTTGGTTAAAAAAGTGATAGATGCTGTAGTTTGCGGATATGCCGACCAGCAATAATAGATTGACGGCAATCAGGATGCAGAGCACTGTGATATAGGAAGCCTTTTTGCTAAAGCGCTTGTTTTCCTCCACGACATCATCACGTACGTACTGAAATTCCTGCCGGAAACGGTTCATATCACTCCGGTGCTGCTCAAACTGTTTTTTCTGCATGCCGCAGTGCGGACATACAGGCGATTCAATATCAATATTGGCACCGCAAAATTCACATTTCATTGATCAAATCTCCTCTGTTTTAATGTAGTAGGGTTATTTTCCTTTGTAATGCTTTTTGATATATTTTTCACATTGCGAATAGCTCGGATAGTGGTAGTCCGGATCAAGGGTCTCTTCTTTTAATGTCTCGATATCTGCCTCAGTAAGCTTCATATGGTCTGTTAAAAAGGTATGGACCTCGGATTTCCACTGCTGTATCTGCTTGATCTCTTCGTCTGTCAGATCAATAGCTGATGCTAACTCGACAGATTCAATACAGAGAATGTCATACAGGGTTAAGGTCTTGTAGATAAGCTCTTCATCATCAAAATACTGGGTATCAATCTGGAAATTATGGTAGTGATTATATATATTGATAAAATCCAGATGCTCCCATACATAAGGATAATATCCCTTGTCATTGACGTGTTCATCTAAAAATGTCAGTATTTCATCATATTTGCCGGCATCATAGAGCTCATCGAGCTGTGAGTAATACTCCCTTTTCCATTGCATATTGGCATGATATAATTCACTGTCCTTTTTGGCGGAAATCTTGGCATAGGTCACCACCAGTATGATAACGACAGCTGCCACAATACCCAGAGCGATAAAAACGGTTAAAAAAATCCTGGTACCTTTTTTGATACCGGCTGTGTAGGATTCTTCTGAATCATCTCCCATTTCTGCCATTTCCTGATTGAGATCGTGCAGGTGGTCAAAATATTGACGCTCCGCACCGGAATAATTGAGCGCGCCGCAGTAGGGACACTGTGAAAGCTGCTCGTCAAAATCTGCACCGCATTGACTGCATTTCATGAATTGTTACCTCGTGCTAACTATGGATTGAAAATCTGCCGTTAAGGCATGTGTCTGTCACTCTTTTTAGTGTATCAAAACCATATATAAAAATCCAGAGGAAATAGTGCATTTCCAAAATCTTTGTGATAGAATGACAGGGAAAAAGATTATCCAAAGGATACGTTCCGATGGAATATCAGGAGGAAAGAAAGATGAAGAAAAAAGTATTATCATTGCTTCTGGCAATGACCATGTCCGTAGTACTTCTCTGCGGATGCGCTCAAAGTAATGATGCGCAGAAGACAGCAGATGATGCGAACGAAAGCACACAGGAAATTGTGGAAGATGAAACAGTCAGTGAAGCTGACAGCACAGAGGTATCCGAAGATACCGTTGCAGACAGTACAGCGGATGATGTGACGATTCATGTGGCATCACTGAAGGGACCGACTTCCATTGGCCTTGTTAAATTGTGGCAGGATGCCAAAGACAATATGGCAGATGCCGGCTATGAATTTAATATGTATACCGCAGCAGATGAGATCCTGCCTCTTGTAATGAAGGGTGATGTGGATATCGCCTTAGTACCTGCCAATGTGGCCGCCAACCTGTATCAGAAGAGCGGGGCTGCCATTTCTGTTATAGACATCAATACACTCGGTGTACTTTATATGGTTTCCGGAGACAATCGTGTAGACAGTGTGGAAGCACTTGCCAGCAAGACGGTTTATCTGACCGGAAAGGGGACAACACCGGATCTGGCATTACAGCAGCTGCTTGATGACCATGATATGACAACCGATGATGTGACATTGGAATACAAATCAGAGGCAACCGAGGTTGCGGCAGCACTTTCCGAAAATCCGGATGCAGTCGGACTTTTGCCGATGCCGTTTGTCATTGCAGCCTGTGCACAAAATGACAGGCTTTCCATCGTACTTGATGTCAATGCCGAATGGGAAAAAGCAAATGACGGACAGGGGCTGGTAACCGGTGTGACCATTGTCAGAAACGAATTCTTAAAAGAGCATCCAGAGGCTGTAGATGCTTTTCTGGCAGATCATAAAAACAGCGTGGACTATGTCAACAGCCATGTAGAGGAGGCTGCCGATCTGGTTGTGGAAGGTGGTATTGTAGAAAAAGCACCTGTTGCACAAAAGGCAATTCCCAAGTGCAATATCGTATGCATTACCGGTCAGGAAATGAAGGATATGCTTTCTGCTTACCTGGATGTACTTGCCGGACAGGATACAGCCTTTATCGGAGGACAGCTGCCGGATGATGACTTTTATGCTATCCGGTAATATATGTTTACGCTTTGAAATCTGATATCATCCATTCAAATATATGAAAACAAAAATCAAAAAAATCCTGATATTAGCAGCATGGCTTGTGGTGTGGGAAACCGCAGCCATGCTGATTCACAATTCCATATTGTTGGCCGGACCCGTTGAGGTTGGACGGACGTTGGCAGGACTTTTGCAGACACCGGATTTTTATCGTATCTGTCTGACTTCCTTAGGACGGATCATGCTTGGAATGACAGCGGCTTTTCTGCTGGGATGTCTTTGTGGCGGAGCTATGTACCGGTGGCACTTTTTCGATGACCTTATTTCGCCACTGCTTTCTGTTATGAAGTCCATACCGGTGGCGAGCTTTGTTGTCCTTTTGCTGATCTGGCAGGGAGCTGCCAATCTATCTATATGGATCAGCTTTCTGGTTGTTTTCCCCAATATCTGTATCAATATGAAAAATGGATTGCAGGCAGTGCCGGATGATAAAAGGGAAATGGCAGAAATCTTTGGAATCAAAGGGCTCAAAGGCTTTTTGTATATTTACCGGCCGGCGGTGCTGCCGTATCTGATCTCCTGCATGGAAATTTCCATCGGGATGAGCTTCAAATCCGGCGTGGCCGCTGAGGTGATCGGGACACCGGATTATTCCATCGGAGAGCGGATCTATATTTCCAAGGTTTATCTGGATACGGCGGGGCTTTTTTCATGGACGTTGTCGCTGATCGTTATCAGCTTTCTGGTGGAGAAGGTAATTATTGCACTGCTTCACAGGGCACTCTTGCCAATAAACGGTTTTGAAAAAAGGGGCAGGGAAGGCTTCGAGAGCCGGAACGAGGGCATGCCCGCTGGACGGAAGCTGCGAGAGCCTGTGGCAGATGATTATAAAAAAGAAGAAACAACGGCCCCGAATGTGGTTTTACAGATTAACAACGCATCCAAATCCTACGGTGACAATCCGGTCCTTTCCGGAATAGACAAAAAGCTGGAACGCGGCAAACGTTATTTTCTGATGGCTCCGTCGGGAGGTGGAAAAACGACATTATTGCGGTTGATCGCAGGCCTGGAAAAGCCGGATGAAGGGAAAATAATATTCAGTGGAAAAAACACAGGCAGTGGAAAAATTTCCTTTCAGTTTCAGGAGGACCGTCTGCTGGACGGAGAAAGCACGATTACCAATCTGGCACCTTATGACCTGAAGCGCAAAAAATATTGGAATGTTGCAACACAGATTTTGCCGGAGGAAAGTTTAAAGCAGCAGGTGTCGGAGCTTAGCGGTGGCATGAAACGGCGTGTTTCCCTGATCAGAGCTCTGCTTTATGGGTATGATGATAAGGACAGCATCTGTCTTTTGGATGAGCCGTTTGCCGGACTTGATGCAAAGACCAAGGAACGGGTCATGGATTTTATAAAAAAGTACCAGAATGGACGGACGCTTTTAATCGCGACGCATGATGAAAGAGACTGTGAGCGGATGAACGGTACGCTGTGGAAGCTTTAAGAAAAATCCAGCAAAGCGGTGTACAGACGGAAGCTAAAAAGTAAAAGTATAAAGCCCAAAATAAAGAGATGAATAAAAGTAACAGAAATAGATGAAAGTAACAGAAACAAATCAAAACAAAGCAAACAAAGCAAAAAAACTAAGCAGCAAATAAAAGGAAAACCAACATGCAACAACAACCAAACGAAAAAGAAAACACACGTGTCGCAATCATCGGAATCATTATAGAGGATCCCGATTCCGTGGAAATGATGAACAAAATCCTGCATGAAGCCAGTGATTATATCGTCGGACGCATGGGAATCCCGCGGGTTCACGGGGATAAAAATGTGATCAGCGTTGTTGTGGATGCACCCGAGCAGACCATCAATGCTTTAAGCGGAAAAATCGGGATGTGCAAAGGGATTACATCCAAGGTGATAATGAGCAGAAAATAGGGAAATACCGCTATCATTTTCATATTCTTTTCATAAAATAAATCTAGTATTTTAGGGAACAGTATGATATAATGCTAAAATGACTGTGAGTATGCAGGATATTCACAAAAGTTTCAATAAGGAGAAATTTAAAAATGAGCGTACAAGTTGAAAAATTAGAAAAAAACATGGCTAAGCTTACTATTGAAGTAGCAGCTGAAGATTTTGTGAAAGCAGTAGAATCTGCTTATCAGAGAAATAAAAACAGTATCAGTGTTCCCGGTTTCCGTAAAGGCAAGGTTCCGAGAGCGATGATCGAGAAAATGTACGGCAAAGGAATCTTTTATGAAGAGGCTGCCAATGCACTGATCTCCAAAGAATACGAAAAAGCGTACGACGAATGTGAAGAAAAGATTGTCTCTTCCCCGGAAGTTGATATCGTGACAATGGAAGAGGGTTCTCCTTTTGTATTTACAGCAACTGTAGCATTAAAGCCGGAAGTTAAGCTTGGCAAATATAAGGGTGTGGAAATCGATAAGGTTGATACTGAAGTAACCGAAGATGAAGTTATGGAAGCCATCAACAAGGAAAGAGAAAACGGTGCGCGTATCCAGTCAGTAGAAGGCCGCGCAGTACAGGATAAGGATATCGCGGTTATCGATTTTGAAGGTTTCGTTGACGGCGCTGCTTTTGAAGGTGGCAAGGGTGAAGGCTATGAGCTGACCATCGGTTCTCATTCTTTCATTGATACCTTTGAAGATCAGCTGATCGGCAAAAATATCGGGGATGAGGTAGAAGTCAATGTGACATTCCCCGAGGATTATCATCAGGCAGATCTTGCCGGCAAACCCGCTGTGTTCAAGGTTAAGATCAACGATATCAAAGAAAAGATCCTTGCTGATTTAGATGATGAATTTGCATCAGAGGTATCTGAGTTTGATACACTTGATGAGTACAAGGCTGATGTTAAGAAGGGTCTGGAAGAGAAAAAAGCAAATGCAGCAAAAGATACCAAGCAGATGGCAGTTATCGATGCTATTATCGAGGCAGCTGAAATGGATATCCCGGATGCATATATCAAGACTGTTCAGAAACAGATGGTCAATGAATTTGCACAGCGTGTTCAGATGCAGGGTATTTCTTATGACCAGTACTTAAAGCTGATGGGTGCTACTCCCGAAATGATGGAAGAGCAGGTTAAGCCTCAGGCTCTTAAGAGAATCCAGTCAAGACTGGTATTGGAAGCAATCGCAGCTGCAGAAAATATCGAAGTTACCGATGCTGATTTCGAAGAAGAGATCACAAAGCTTGCAGAAGCTTACAATATGGGTGCAGACAAGGCAAAAGAAATGGTCGGCGAAGAAGGCAAAAAAGAGATCATGGATGACCTTGCTGTTACCAAAGCTGCAGATTTCGTAGTAGAGAATGCAGTAGAAAAATAATAAAATATACAACAATTCAAAGCCACGCAGAGACTGACGATTGTAGTGTCTTGTGTGGTTTTGGACTGTTATGATGATGTATAGGCAGACAAGGAGGAATTACGATGAGTTTAGTACCTTATGTCATTGAACAGACATCCAGAGGAGAGCGTTCATATGATATTTACTCAAGATTGTTAAAAGACCGCATTATTTTTTTGGGTGAAGAAGTCAATGAAACAACCGCCAGTATCGTAGTTGCACAGCTTCTTTTCTTAGAGGCAGAAGATCCGGACAAGGATATTCATTTATATATCAACTCCCCCGGTGGCAGTGTGACAGCCGGAATGGCAATTTACGATACCATGCAGTACATCAAATGTGATGTCAGCACGATCTGTATCGGTATGGCAGCAAGTATGGGAGCATTTTTACTTGCCGGCGGTGCAAAAGGCAAGAGACTGGCACTTCCCAATGCGGAAATTATGATCCATCAGCCCCTTGGCGGAGCACAGGGTCAGGCAACCGAGATTGAGATCGCGGCCAAACATATTTTAAAGACAAAAGAAAAATTAAACAAAATGTTAGCTGAAAATACCGGCAAGGATTTAGAACAGATCATGGCCGATACCGAAAGAGATAACTGGTTATCTGCTGAGGAAGCAGCTGAATACGGTTTGATTGACAAAATTGTCACGAAACGTGAAAAAGACGTTAAAGACAAAGAATAAGATTAAAATAAAGAATTAGAAAGAAGCAGGAACAAACCCATGGCAGGAAGAACCCCACAGGATAAAATCAGATGTTCTTTTTGTAACAAAACCCAGGATATGGTCCGGAAGATGATTTCGGGTCAGGACGGTGCTTATATCTGTGACGAATGTATTTCACTCTGCACCGAGATCCTTGAGGAGGAGTTAGAGGATGATGAGGAAGAAGCAGCAAAATCTTCCATTAACCTTTTAAAACCAATTGAAATCAAGGAATTTCTGGATGAATATGTAATCGGTCAGGAGGAGGCAAAAAAAGTTCTCTCTGTTGCTGTTTACAATCATTACAAGAGAGTCACGGCAGATAAAGATCTGGATGTTGAATTGCAAAAAAGTAATATTATCATGATAGGACCTACCGGTTCCGGTAAGACTTATCTGGCACAATCTCTGGCTAAGATCATCAATGTTCCCTTTGCTATTGCGGATGCGACAACCTTGACCGAAGCCGGATATGTCGGCGAAGATGTTGAAAATATTTTATTAAAGCTCATTCAGGCAGCAGATTATGATATCGAAAAGGCAGAATACGGTATTATTTATATTGATGAAATTGATAAGATCACCAAAAAGGGTGAAAATGTATCCATTACCCGTGATGTATCCGGTGAAGGTGTACAGCAGGCACTCTTAAAGATCATCGAAGGAACGGTTGCCAATGTTCCGCCCCAGGGTGGCAGAAAGCATCCTCATCAGGAAATGCTTCAGATTGATACAACCAATATCCTGTTTATATGTGCCGGTGCCTTTGACGGACTGGAAAAGATCATCGAGTCCAGACTGGATCGCAAATCTATCGGATTTAACGCTGAGATTGTCAGCAAATCCAACAGAGAACTCGATGAATTACTAAAAGAAGTGACCGCTCAGGATCTTGTCAAATTCGGTCTGATCCCGGAGTTTGTCGGACGTGTTCCGATCTCCGTATCACTCGAAGGACTGGATGAGGATGCGCTTGTACGTATCCTGACTGAGCCCAAAAATGCTTTGATCAAGCAGTATCAGACATTGTTTGAAATGGATGAGGTTCAGCTGATCTTTGAAGAAGATGCTGTACGCTGTATTGCCAGACAGGCAATGGAGAGAAAGACCGGAGCACGTGGACTACGATCCATTATCGAACGTGTCATGGTTGATATCATGTTTAAGATCCCGTCTGATGATACGATTTCATCCTGTACGATCACAGAGGATGCTGTTTTGGGAAAAGCAGGACCGAAGATCACATATCGTCAATAATCATTTTGTGATATACAAAATATGCAAAACAAATAAAGCGCGTCGCCGTAAGGCGGCGCATTGCTTTCTCTGAAGGAAAGGATCCGGTATGGTCATTAAAAATGTAAATCTGGAGATTGTCTGTGGCATTACCAGCAAGCTTCCCGATACGGAACTTATGGAGATCGCTTTTGCAGGCAAGAGCAATGTCGGCAAATCATCCCTCATCAACGGACTGATGAATCGCAAAAACTATGCGCGTACTTCTTCACAGCCCGGAAAGACACAGACAATCAATTTTTATAATATCAATGATGAATTGTATTTTGTGGATCTGCCCGGCTACGGATATGCCAATGCCTCTGTAGAGGTAAAGGCCAAATGGGGCAGGATGATCGAGCGGTATCTGCATACCTCGCGTCAGCTTCGGGCTGTTTTTTTACTTATTGATATTCGTCATGAGCCGTCAGCCAATGATGTGCAGATGTATAAGTGGATCATGGAACAGGGATTCCAGCCGGTTATCATTGCCACCAAGCTTGATAAGATCAAACGTTCACAGGTTGCAAAGCAGCTAAAACTGATACGTACAGCGCTCTCCATGGATAAGGATGGTATGATCCTGCCATATTCAGCTTTATCAAAAGCTGGCAGAGAGGAAATCTATGCATATATTGACTCTCTGATGGAGACAGGAGAAAATTTATAGTACAGCAAAGACAGGTGGTGTTTTTAATGAAACAATCTCGAAAATCATGGACAGCCATATTTCGGGTTATTTTTATCATCTATCTCATTTTGTTGTTCCGACTGATTGTGTTAAAATATCCATATTCCGTATTTCGGGATATCATGGATGGATGGGGTAATTTTTCATTAAGGGAGATATTATTACTGGGAATTCAGAAAGCCAATTTCAGACCATTCCGCAGTATACTTTTATATATACATTATTTTAAAAGGATCAACGGCTTTGCCAACCTGATCGGAAATGTATGTCTGTTTATTCCGTTGGGTATACTATTTTGCGCAGCATATCCCAAACGTACCGGATATGGTCTGCCGGTTTTGTTTTGCGGCTTCTATTCCCTGCTTATGGAAACAATCCAGCTCATAACACTTTTTGGGATTTTTGATGTAGATGATATTATATTAAATACTTTAGGCGGATTGTTGGGATGCGGAATTTTTTTCATAATAGAGAAATGGCTGATTTCTCATCAAGGAGGAAAAAAGGTGCAATGAAAAGCTTATTAAAGTATTTGAAGGACTACAAAAAAGAAAGCATACTGGCACCGGTGTTCAAGATGTTGGAAGCGTCTTTTGAACTGCTGGTGCCACTTGTCATTGGTGCAATGATCAATGTCGGCATTGCCCAGATGGATCGTTCCTATATTCTTACCATGGGTTTTGTCTTAGTGGCTCTTGGTCTTACCGGACTGATAAGCTCCATAACGGCACAGTATTATGCCGCAAAGGCTGCGACAGGTTTTGCTGCAAAGCTCAGATATGCCATGTTTACGCATATACAGGCGTTGAGCTATGAAAAGCTGGATACCGTCGGCACTTCGACACTGATCACGAGGATGACGAGTGATATCAATCAGGTCCAGAACGGTGTCAATATGTTCTTACGTCTGTTTTTGCGCTCCCCGTTTATTGTGATCGGAGCCGTGGTCATGGCATTTTATGTAGATGTCAGGGCGGCACTGGTATTTGCGGTTGCAATCCCGATTTTATCCCTGGTTGTTTTTGCAATCGTTTTTGCCAATATTCCGCTTTACAAAAAAGTGCAGGACGAGCTCGACAAGGTCACACTTTCGACGAGGGAAAACTTAAATGGTGTGCGTGTGATCCGTGCTTTCTGCAGGGAAAAGGATGAAACGGCACAGTTTCATGATAAAAACCAGACCCTGACCAAGATCCAACTGGTAGCAGGACGTGTATCTGCCCTGCTCAATCCGCTTACTTATGTGATCATCAATCTGGCGCTGGTGGCTCTTTTGTATAAAGGCGCTTTCCGCGTGGATATGGGCGGGATCAGACAGGGGGATGTTGTTTCACTGGTCAACTATATGTCACAGATTTTGGTTGAGCTTGTGAAGTTAGCCAACCTGATCGTCACACTGACCAAGGCTATGGCATGTGCATCACGTATTGAAAATATCATGGAAATCGAAGAAGGCATGGATGGCTCTGTTTCTGTAAAGAGACAGGAAGAATTCGGAGCTTTGGAAGATCCAAAGAGTGCAGATGGTATACAGGGTCCGAAGGATAAGAAAAGTGCAGATGCCGGCTATATTGTGTTTGACAATGCCGCTTTTGCATATTGCGGTTCCGCAGAAAATGCACTGGACTGCATGAATTTCTCCGTGCAGAAAGGACAGACTGTCGGTATCATCGGTGGTACCGGTTCCGGAAAGTCGACGCTGGTGCAGTTGATCCCGAGGCTTTATGATGTGACAGAGGGGCATATATATGTGGACGGAAGGGATGTCCGCGACTATGAACCGGACGAGCTTCGGAAGCGTGTGGGATTTGTACCGCAAAAGGCTGCTTTGTTTAAGGGCACGATCCGTGACAATATCTGTTTTGGGAAAGAGGATGCGTCAAAAGGAGCTATTGATGAGGCTGTAAGGATCGCACAGGCTGAAGAGTTTATTGATAAAAAAGAAGACGGCCTGGATACGATGGTAGAACAGGGCGGACGCAACCTGTCAGGCGGACAGAGACAGAGGCTGACGATTGCAAGGGCTTTAGTCAGAAGACCGGATATCCTGATTTTGGATGATAGCTGCAGCGCACTTGATTATGCGACGGATGCAGCCCTGCGAAAAGGCATTTCAGAGCTTTCCTACAAGCCGACTGTATTTATTGTTTCACAGAGAACGGTTTCCATCCAGGAGGCAGATCAGATCATTGTACTGGATGATGGCGCGATCGTGGGTATCGGCAGACATGAAGAGCTGCTCGATCATTGCGAGGTATATCGTGAGATTTACGATTCCCAGTATAAAGGGGAGGTGAACGGCAATGACTAATGCAGAAACCATGAAAAGAATTTTTAAATATATCCGCAGGTACTGGATTTATCTGCTGTTATCTCTTGTACTGGCGGCTTTTACCGTAATTGGGACGCTGTATCTTCCGATTTTGACAGGATATGCCGTTGATCAGATGATCGGTGCCGGGATGGTGGATTTTGACATGCTGTTTTCATTATTGCGGACCATGGGAAGTGTCATTTTACTGACGGCAGCAGCACAGTGGTGCATGAGCCTTTGCAATAACCGGATGACCTATCTGGTTGTCAGGGATATTCGTAAGGATGCTTTTGAAAAAATCCAGATTTTACCGCTGAAATATCTGGACAACCATCCGACCGGTGAGGTTGTCAGCAAGATCATTGCGGATGTAGACCAGTTTGCCGATGGGCTGCTGATGGGATTTACCCAGTTGTTTTCCGGTGTGCTTACCATATTGGGAACCTTGTATTTTATGATTACGGTCAATATAGTGGTTGCACTGGTCGTTATTCTCATTACACCTGTATCCCTTTTTGTGGCAGGCTTTATCGCGCGGAAGACCTATTCCATGTTCAAAGCGCAGTCAGAGACCAGGGGAGAGCAGACGGCACTGATCGATGAAATGATCGGCAACCAGAAGGTTGTTCAGGTCTTTTCCAAACAGGATGATGTGGCAGAACGTTTCGCTGAGATCAATGATCGACTGGAAAGCTGCTCATTGAGAGCCACCTTCTTTTCATCCATTACCAATCCGAGCACACGTTTTGTCAACAGCCTGGTATATGCCGGTGTCGGTATCAGCGGAGCTTTAGCTGTTATTTCCGGCTATATGAGTGTTGGCCAGCTTTCCGCATTTTTAAGCTATGCCAACCAGTACACCAAGCCGTTTAATGAAATTTCCGGTGTGGTAACAGAGCTTCAGAATGCGATTGCCTGTGCAGCACGTATTTTTGCTCTGATCGAAGAAACACCGCAGATTCCGGATGATGCAGATGCAGTCAGCCTGCATTATGAAGATGGGGATGTAGAGCTTTGCGACGTGAAGTTTTCTTATACCGAGGAGCAGAAGCTGATCGAGGATTTCAACCTGCATGTAAAGCCCGGCCAGCGCGTCGCGATTGTAGGACCGACAGGCTGTGGAAAGACGACGATCATCAACCTCTTAATGCGTTTTTACGATGTCAATGAGGGCAGTATTAAGGTCATGGGCGAGGATATCCGCCATGTCACAAGAAACAGCCTGCGTTCTTCCTATGGAATGGTGCTGCAGGAAACATGGCTGAAATCCGGTACGATCATGGAAAATATCTGTATGGCCAAGCCGGATGCTACCAAAGAAGAGGTCATCGAGGCTGCCAAGGCATCCCATGCACACAGCTTTATCAAGAGACTGCCGCAGGGCTATGATACCGTGATCGGTGAAGACGGCGGAGCCTTAAGTCAGGGACAAAAACAGCTCTTATGTATTTCAAGAGTTATGCTGGCGCTTCCTCCGATGTTAATTTTGGATGAAGCAACCTCTTCCATCGATACCCGTACGGAGTTAAAAATCCAGAATGCCTTTGCAAAGCTTATGAAGGGAAAGACTACTTTTATTGTTGCCCACAGGCTTTCTACGATCAAAGAAGCCGATGTGATCTTAGTTATGAAGGATGGAAATATCATCGAGCAGGGCGATCACAAAACGCTTTTGGAAAAAGGCGGTTTTTACGCCCAGCTTTACCGTCTGGCAAAATAAAAATACCGGATTGCAGCGGTAAAAAGCTGTACCGGCAAAATTCGGTTTGACAAATAAAACACGGAATGATACTATACTTATGGACAATGATGTCGGACTAGATACATTGTCCATATTTTTATGTTGTAGCGGTACTTTTCATGTGGTGACGGCAAATGACACCGTCACACAGAGCATCAGGATTATGGTGTGTTTGAAAATAAAACCGCGTATTTTCAGGAGGAGAAAATTATGAAGAAAAGATTACTTGCCTGTGTTCTTGCAGGAGCAATGGTAGTTGGTACTTTAACAGCCTGCGGTTCTACACAGTCTGCAGAAGAAACAACAGAATCTGGTACAACAGATACGTCAGAAGCCGGTACAGCAGAAGCTGCAGACGATTCACTGACCTTGGAATCCGGTAAGCTTATGGTAGCGGCAGAAATCGGTTACCCTCCGATGGAGTATTATGATGAAGATGGTGCTACTCCGATCGGATTTGATATGGAGCTGGCAGCAGCAATTGCAGATGAGATGGGACTGGAACTGCAGATTATTGATACCGCATGGGATGGTATTTTTGCAGGTCTTGATGCTGATAAATATGACGTTATCATGGCATGTGTAAGCTACACAGACAGCAGAAACGAAGAATATTTATTATCTAAGCCTTATGTTGCAAATGCACCGGTACTGGTTGTTCCCAATGACTCAGATATCGCTGATGTAACAGATCTTTCCGGCAAATCCGTAGCTGTTCAGATGGAAACAACTGCAGATTATGTTATGCAGGATCAGATTTCCGCAGGGGTTGATATGGATTTAAGACAGTACGAAAAAGTTATCAATGCTTTTGATGAGATCAAAGCCGGACGCGTTGATGCCGTATGTACAGATACAGTTGTAGCTAACTATTATCTTGGAGATGAATCCAACAACTACAAGACCGTATGGCAGGCACCCGAAGCAGAACCGATCGTAATGTGCTTCAAAAAAGGCAATGACAATCTGAAGGATGCAATGGAAGCTGCTATTTCTACATTAAAAGAAAACGGCAAGCTTGGTGAGATTGCAACCAAATATTTCGGAAGCGATATCACAGCAGATATTGATTACTAAATTCCGGCTCTGGTTTAGATCTACGGACCAGGTTACGCAGAGTTGTTGTGTCAGATCGGCATAATAAGAAAAATAACTCTCTGTCTGTGACTTTACAGACAGAGAGTTTCTTTGTAAAATAGAAACATATGTTGTAAATAACAAAGATAGTAATACGAACAATGACAGTCATACATTTAGGAGGAAACAACGTGGACGCACTCAACAAAATCATAACCTGGATGCCACAGTTATTAAATGGTGCCAAGATGACAATCATAATCACCATTTTATCGGTTGCAATCGGACTTGTTTTAAGCCTGTTTCTGGCTCTGGGCAAAATGTCCAAAAATCCCATTATCAATAAGCCCTGCAGTGCTTATATCTTCTTTTTCAGAGGTACACCGTTACTGATGCAGATTTATTTTATCTATTTTGGTCTGCCCCAGTTCAATCCGGCACTGACGATCAAAAGTGCATTTGTTGCAGCCATGATCGCCTACACGCTCAATTCAGCCGCTTATCTGGCAGAAAATATCAGAGCCGGTATCCAGTCCATTGATAAAGGACAAAATGAAGCTGCCAAGGCATTGGGCATGACTTATGGACAGACGATGCGTTATATCATTATTCCGCAGACTGTACGCCGCCTGATACCTCCGGTAGGTAATGAATTTATTATGGTACTAAAGGATGTTTCACTGGTTGCCATCATCGGCCTGTCCGATCTGACAAAGGTGACAAGAGCGATTTCTTCTTCATCCGCAACGGCACTTGTATATATTCCGGCGATGATCATTTATCTGATCATTACAGCCGTATTCTCATTTATCTTTAACAGACTTGAGAAGAAATATTCCGTATACGAATAGGAGGGAGTCAGACATGTCATATATTAAAACAGAAGCATTATGCAAGGATTTTGGAGATTTAAAGGTATTAAAGGATGTGGATCTGACTGTAGAGCAGGGAGAGGTTATCGTTATCATCGGACCTTCCGGTGCCGGTAAGTCTACATTTTTACGCTCCTTAAATACATTGGAGACGATTACCTCCGGTAAGATCTTTATCGAAGATGAACTGTTTGTTCATGCAGAAAAAGGTAAAGTTGTCGGTGGCATGAGCAAGGAAAAGCACAAAGCGCTTTTGCTGGAAATGGGAATGGTATTCCAGCGGTTCAATCTTTTTCCGCATCTGAGCGTCAGGGACAATGTCAAGATCTCTCCGATCAAGGTTAAAAACATGGATCCCGAAGTGGCAGACAAGCTGGCTTTGGAGTTGCTTGCCAAGGTTGGACTGTCAGACAAGGCGGATGCATACCCCAACAATCTGTCAGGCGGACAGCAGCAGCGTGTGGCCATTGCCCGTGCGCTTGCCATGGAGCCCAAGATCATGCTTTTTGATGAGCCAACCTCTGCGCTGGATCCGGAGCTTGTCGGTGAGGTATTAAACGTTATGAAGGATCTTGCCAAACAGGGAATGACCATGATCTGTGTCACACATGAAATGGGATTTGCCAGAGAGGTAGCTGACCGTGTCGTATTTATGTATGACGGAGTGATACTCGAAGAGGGCACACCGGCCGAAATGTTTGAGAATCCCAAGACAGATAAGGCAAAACAATTTTTAAATAGTGTATTATAGGCGGATCAGAGACTAACGACAGTTTGCGTCAAAAAAGTCCTGCTGTCATGATTATTTAAGTACAGGAAATCGTAAAGGTGATTGCAACTGGATAAACGTGATAGCAGGATTTTTTTATAGCAGAAGCCTTGTACAGCTTCCGCTTTTGTATGCCTGGGAAGAGGATGTCAGAATCCTGGCTCTTGTCGTTATCATTGACATGAATACCAATGGCCGCTTGCCTTATGAAGCGGTAGATGCATACCGGAGCAGTTGCGCCAGGCTATGCAGCGGAAGATCCGGCACCGAGACCGAGAAAAGCGATGAATGAAGTTTTGGAGTATTGATAAGGGGGAATAAGAATGAGATTATTATTAAAACAGAGAGTTTTTTCATGGGCAGATACATATGATGTTTATGATGAATATGGAAATCCCAAATATTTTGTGGAAGCAAAGCTGTTTCGACTGGGACACCAGCTGCGCGTCTGCGACCGGTCAAAAAATCAGATCGGAATGGTAAAGCAGAGATTGTTTACTTTGCTGCCGGCGTTTGATATTGAAATTGGTGGGAAATATTTTGGAAGCATTGAAAAACAGTTTACCCTGTTCCACCCAAAATATAGTCTGGATTATAACGGATGGCGCTGCGAAGGCGATTTTCTGGCATGGGACTATGATGTATATGAGGGCTGCAGTGTGGTCGTGCATATTTCCAAGCAGCTGTTCCGCTGGGGTGATACCTACGCGATTGATATTCTGCGGCCGGAGGATGAGATCATGGCATTAATGCTGGTCATTGCCATTGATGCGGCAAACTGCACGCAGAACAATAACTAGCGATGCTTTTCGTTTTTCATCCGGTTACACTGAGTATTCTGCTGGTTGTGATCCCAGATATCGCGCAGGCTATGCAGGTGCCTGTAGCTACATGGATGTCTGTTATGAGCCAGAGCAGCACAAACAGCTCTATCGTGATCTGGTGTATAGCGGCTGCGGTTTATGGAAAGAAGCGGCTAGCATAGCCGTTGGCATGCTGTTTTGTCAAAATTAATATTAAGCATGCCGGTTGAGTCATAGATAAGCAGGATTTTCATGGCTAACGGCATGCTAATTCGTTGAAATCAATATTAAGCATGCCGGTTGAGTCAGAGGTAAGCAGGATTTTCGTGGCTAACGGCATGCTAATTCGTTAAAATCAATATTAAGCATGCCGATTGAGTCATAGATAATCAGGATTTTCATAGCAACCGGCATGCTAATTCGTTAAAATCAATATTAAGCATGCCGATTATGCCATAGATAAGCAGGATATGTATGGCAACCGGCATGCCGATTCATTAAAATCACTATTTAGCATGAATAAAGTGAACGCCAGCTTAAGTTGAAAAAAAGAAAATAACAAAAATAGTAATAATTCCTATTTTTGCCTTGACGACACATAGAATATGAAATATAATCCTAATTAGGAACAATTACTAATAAGGAGAAGAAATGACAACCAGAAGAAATACCATTCAAAAAGATTTGGTCCGAAATGCTGTATATGAGATGAAAAGGCATGTTACAGCCGGTGAGGTGTATGAATTTTTAAAGAAAGCATATCCTACAATTGGAAAGGGTACTGTATATAGAAATCTGGACATATTGTCCGAAGAAGGTGTTTTAAGAAAGGTCGAAGTTCCGGATGGACCTAATCGGTACGATTTTACATTGAAAAAACACTATCACGTCAGATGCATAAAATGTGGTGATGTGTCAGACGCGGATATGGATGAAATTCCTGATCTGATGAGAAAGATTCATGATACACATGGAATGGAATTTTTAGATTATGATATTTTGTTTAAAGGAATCTGTTTAAAATGCAGTGGAAAGGTAAAGGAGGAGTTACATGGATAAGAAAGCAATGTATAAGCTGAGTTATGGATTGTTTGTACTGACTGCCAGAGAAGCGGATAAGGATAATGGATGTATTATCAATACAGCAATTCAGGCAGCATCAGCACCGGACCAATTAAGTATTTGTGTGAACAAAGCAAATTATACACACGACATGATTCAAAGAACCGGAAAATTTACGGTATCGATTCTGGCGCAGAATGCAGAGTTTGCATTATTCAGGCATTTTGGTTTTCAATCGGGCCGGGATGTAAACAAGTTTGATGCATTTGAAAAATGTGCGCGAGGCACAAATGGCGTTTATTATATTACAGAAGGTACAAATGCATATATATCCGTGACAGTTGATAAATCAGAAGATCTGGGATCGCACACCATGTTTATCGGTAAGATAACCGATATGGAGGTGTTGAGTGATATCCCATCTGCCACATACGGGTATTACCAGGATAATATCAAGCCTAAGCCGCAGGCAATTGAAAAAACGGATGATGGACAAATGATATGGCGCTGCAGGATATGTGGGTATGAATATGTGGGAGAAGAATTACCGGATGATTTTATATGTCCTTTATGCAAGCATCCGGCATCCGATTTTGAAAAAGTTGCGAAGTAAACGTGGGAAGAAGTGAAAATCGGATTAAATGAGGAGGAGATTATTATGAACAAACAAATCATTAATTCAAAAAAAGCTGTCATGATAGGCTGCGGCTTTGTCGGTTCTGCATCTGTATTCGCTTTAATGCAAAGTGGATTATTTACAGAGATTGTGCTTATTGATGCAGATAAAAATAAGGCTGAAGGGGAAGCAATGGATATCAGTCATGGAATTCCATTTGCCAGACCCATGAAAATATATGCCGGCGGTTATGATGATGTGGCTGATGCCGCTATCGTTATTATATCTGCAGGAGCGGGACAAAAACCGGGAGAAACAAGACTGGATCTTGTAAATAAAAATGTATCCATATTTAAGTCTATTATTCCTGAAATTGCAAAGAGAAATTTTTCTGGGATTATGCTGGTAGTTGCTAATCCGGTAGATATTCTTACTCAGGTAGCGGTAAAATTATCAGGACTTCCTGAAAACAGAGTCATAGGATCGGGAACCGTTTTAGATAGTGCAAGATTAAGATATAAGCTGGGTGATCATTTGTCTGTTGATAGCAGGAGCGTACACGCGTTTATTGTGGGAGAACATGGTGATAGCGAAGTTGTAGCATGGTCATCCGCCAATGTGTCAGGAGTTCCTTTAAGTAAAATGTGCGAAATGCGTGGACATTACAAGCACAAGGAAAACACGGAGGAAATTGCTGAAGAAGTTAAGAATAGTGCGTATGAAATCATAAACAAAAAGCATGCAACATACTATGGAATTGCAATGTCTGTAAAAAGAATTTGCGAAGTCATTATGAGAGATGAAAAATCTATACTTCCGGTATCGCATATGATTCATGGTATCTATGGTATTGACGGAGTTTCATTAAGTATGCCTGCTATTGTAGGTTCAGAAGGCGTGGAGTCAGACATACCGCTTAATCTGGACGGGGAGGAGGCATTAAAACTGAAGGAATCAGCCGATGCTTTAAAGAAAATCGTAGAAAAAATTGAACTATAAAGAATATTTCCGGATTTCTGGATTTTCCGGATAATGCAGATCTGGGCAGAGCCTGAAAATCGGCTCTGCCCATTTGTTACTATTCACAAATCTTATATTAGTTTTTAGCGTTTACACAAAACTTGAAACGGTCTCGTTTGATTGGAAAAAAGTCTTTTCCCTTGTTTTGGCTGACGTTTTTCGGGAGTATCGGGAGTATCCTATATTTTGGGGTTTTAAATTTTTTTATATAGTTACTGTTCCCTGTCAGCTTAATTTTCTTCCTTTTTTCGTATTTCTTCACCTTTTCTTAGATCATATTTTTACCGTTTCTTTGGCTCTTTTTTAGATTTTATCTTCACCGTTTTTGGGGCTTTTTCTTAGATCTTATCTTTACCGTTTTTTGGGGCTCTTTCTTAGATCTTATCTTCACCGTTTTTTGGGCCTTATCCCTGACCTTATCTTCACTGTTTCCTTGGCTTTATTTTCTCCTTTTCCGTCTCCCCTCCTTGCATTTATAGGTTATTTTATAATGTTACTTTTTTAACTTCTGTTTCCTATAGTCCTGTTTTTATTTTAAAATTAAAATTTCGACCATTTAAAAAAAAATGCCTCATAAATAATTGTATGTATGATGCTCAATAGGTTCACATAACATTAGTTTACATAACAATAAATACTATTTAATTTGTGGTGTTATAAAATAATAAATACTATATATAGACAAATCGGTCAAAACATAAATAAAGTTATGTAAACGACGATTGCATATAAAATTATCGGAAATACTATTGACATATTTGTCAATTTAAAAAAGAACTTGTCAAACATAAGTCAAAGAATAAACAGAAAATCCATGTAGATCACAAAATATGATACAGGAAATGAAATCTCTGTCATAAAAATTCAAACACAAGATATAGTAGTGAAATCACAAATCGAAACAATAATTTGTATACATAAGACTCCTTTTTTGGCAAAATTATCGGTAAACCTCTAAAAAACATCGAAAAATAAGGTTTCATAACAATACAAGACAATAAAAAGGTAAAATATTTTGTAAACCTGTTTTTTTAACGATCAGAATTCCTTTTGTTTATCTTTTGTTTACCTTTTGTTGCCTTTTTGCTGACAACATCCGATAAAAAAACATCTGATACTATAAAAACGCCCTAAACCATTATTGAAAAAAGGGGTGAATCTTGTATAATAGAAATAGTGCCGGCATAGGAGTCTGGTACACAAATGATGGAGGAAACGACAAATATGGCAAATGTAAGACGTATTTACGTGGAAAAAAAGGCTGCCTTTGCAGTCAAAGCTACAGAACTGTATGAAGATTTAAAGAGTTATCTTGGTGTAGACGGACTTGAAAAAGTAAGAATTTTCATCCGTTATGATGTCGAGAATTTATCTGATGAGGTATTTAAACGTGCCTGCCAGACTGTTTTTTCAGAACCTCCGGTTGATATTTTATATGAAGAAAATATCGAGGTGAAACCGGGTGAGAGAACCTTTAGTGTGGAATTTCTTCCGGGTCAGTTTGACCAGAGAGCCGATTCTGCTATGCAATGCGTGAAATTTTTAAAGGAAGATGAAGAGCCGATCATCAAGACCGCTGTTACCTATTTGCTGTCGGGTAATATTTCCGATGATGAATTTGCTGAGATCAAGGCGTATTGTATCAATCCGGTTGATTCGCGTGAAACGGATATGGTTAAGCCTGAGACGCTGGTTACTGTATATGAAGAGCCCGCAGATGTCATTGTATTTGACGGCTTTAAGGATATGATAGAAGAGGATCTGAAAAAGCTTTACAATTCTCTCGGACTTGCCATGACATTCAAGGATTTCCTTCATATTCAAAATTATTACCACAATGAAGAGCATCGCGATCCGACTATGACTGAGATCCGCGTGCTTGATACATACTGGTCGGATCACTGCCGTCATACCACATTCTCTACTGAGTTGAAAAATGTGGAGATCGAAGACGGTTATTATAAAGCTCCTATTGAAAAAACATATCAGGCATATCTTGATACACACAATGAAATGTACAAAGGTCGTGATGACAAATTTGTCTGCCTGATGGATTTAGCTTTGATGGCGATGAAAAAGCTTCGTGCCGAAGGTAAGCTTGAAGATATGGAAGTATCCGATGAGATCAATGCATGCTCTGTTGTTGTTCCGGTTGAAATCGATGGACAGACAGAGGAATGGCTTGTATTTTTCAAAAATGAGACACACAACCATCCGACAGAGATCGAGCCCTTTGGTGGTGCCGCAACCTGTCTTGGCGGTGCTATCCGTGATCCGCTTTCAGGCCGTGGTTATGTATATCAGGCAATGCGTATCACAGGTGCCGCAGATCCTACCGTGCCGATCAAAGATACATTAAAGGGCAAGCTTCCGCAAAAGAAGCTGGTTACCGGAGCTGCAAGCGGTTATTCTTCCTATGGTAATCAGATCGGTCTTGCAACCGGCTATGTAAAGGAGCTGTATCATCCCAATTATGTTGCAAAACGTATGGAGATCGGTGCTGTTATGGGAGCTGCTCCCCGCAAAAATGTAATCCGTGAAAATTCCGATCCGGGCGATATCATTATCCTGCTTGGCGGACGTACCGGACGTGACGGCTGTGGCGGTGCAACCGGTTCTTCCAAGGTACATACCGAAAGCTCTATTGAAACCTGTGGCGCAGAGGTCCAGAAGGGTAATGCACCTACCGAGCGCAAGATCCAGAGATTGTTCCGCAGAGCAGAGGTTTCCAGACTGATCAAAAAATGTAATGACTTCGGTGCCGGCGGTGTATCCGTAGCAATCGGTGAGTTGGCAGACGGTCTGGTCGTTGACCTTGACAAGGTTCCCAAAAAATATGCAGGTCTTGACGGTACAGAGCTTGCCATTTCCGAATCACAGGAAAGAATGGCAGTTGTTGTAGATCCCAAGGATGTACAGGAATTTTTGAAATATGCTGCAGAAGAAAATCTCGAAGCGGTAGAAGTGGCGGTTGTTACCAAAGAGCCCAGACTGGTACTCGAATGGA
This sequence comes from uncultured Lachnospiraceae bacterium, assembly GCA_900549665.1. Classification (GTDB taxonomy): domain Bacteria; phylum Bacillota; class Clostridia; order Lachnospirales; family Lachnospiraceae; genus UBA2882. Next base: position 30,391 of record URPH01000006.1, read on the forward strand.
GAGGCAAAAAGATCGTCAATATTTCCCGTGCCTTCCTGGATACCAACGGAGCACATCAGGAAGCCGATGTTGCCATTGACGTTCCGAAAAAAGAAGATAATTATTTCAATGAATATGCGATCAAGGATGTTGCGGATGCCGTAGCAGAAGGTGATGTCAAGAAAGCCTTCCTCCGCACCCTGAATGACCTGAATGTCTGCAGCCAGAAGGGTCTGGTGGAAATGTTTGATGCATCCATCGGTGCAGGCAGCGTTTACATGCCTTACGGTGGTAAATACCAGCTGACAGAGACGCAGACCATGGTTGCAAAGCTTCCTTTATTACAAGGAAAGACAGAGACCGTTACCATGATGAGCTATGGTTTTGATCCCTACCTTTCAAGCTGGAGCCCTTATCATGGTGCTGTTTATGCAATTACCGAATCGCTGAGCAAGATTGTTGCTGCAGGTGGTGATTTCAAAAAAGTACGTTTTACATTCCAGGAATACTTCCGTAGAATGACCGAAGACAAACATCGCTGGAGTCAGCCTTTTGCGGCTTTACTTGGTGCTTATGATGCACAGATCGGATACGGTCTGCCGAGTATCGGTGGTAAAGACAGTATGTCAGGAACCTTCAATGATATTGATGTGCCTCCGACACTTGTGTCATTTGCAGTGGATGTAGCTAAATATCCGGAAATCATTACTCCTGAGTTTAAAGTTGCAGGCAGCAGACTTGTGGTTGTACGCCTTCCCAAAGATGAATATGATCTGCCGGTATACAAAAAAGTCGCAGATGTTTATGAAAAGGTATCGGAGCTTATACATGACAAAGCTGTCGCTTCTGCATATGTGCTGGATTCAAAGGGTATTGCAGCTGCCGCAGCCAAGATGGCATTTGGTAATGGCCTGGGCGTCAGATTTGATGGCATGGTAGAAAATGATGAGCTCTTCAAAAATGAGCTTGGTAACTTCCTGTTAGAAATACCTACCGGTATGATGAATATTGTGGATGCTTCCGGTATTGCTTACAAAATGGTGGGAACTGTGATCGAAGAGGGCTTTAAGTTTGATGACACAACTGTCAGTGAGACAGAAGCGCTTGATGCATGGAAAAAGAAGCTTGAAAAAGTATTTCCTACAAAGGCTGTCAAAGCAACTGATCCGATTGAAGTGAAATTATATGATACAAAAGACATCTATGTGTGCAAAAATAAGGTTGCAAAACCTACCGTATTTATTCCGTTGTTCCCCGGAACCAACTGTGAATATGACAGTACCAAGGCTTTTGAAAGAGCAGGAGCCAATGTTGTGACCAAGGTATTCCGTAATTTATCAGCAGAGGACATCAGAGAATCCGTTGATGAATTTGAAAAGGCAATTGCCCAGGCCCAGATCATCATGTTCCCCGGTGGTTTCTCCGCAGGTGATGAACCGGACGGAAGTGCAAAGTTCTTCGCAACCGCATTCCAGAATGCCAAGATCAAGGATGCCGTTATGGACTTATTAAACAAGAGAGACGGTCTGGCACTTGGCGTCTGCAACGGTTTTCAGGCGTTGATCAAGCTGGGACTGGTACCTTACGGTGAGATCGTAGGTCAGAAAGAGGATTCGCCGACATTGACCTTCAATACGATCAACCGTCATATTTCCAAGATGGTATACACAAAGGTTGTATCCAACAAATCACCCTGGCTGCAGATGGCAGAGCTTGGCAAGACCTACGTCAACCCGGCTTCACACGGTGAAGGACGTTTTGTAGCACCCAAGGAGTGGATCGACAAGCTGTTTGCCAACGGACAGGTTGCTACACAGTATGCAGATTTCAATGGAAACGTATCTATGGATGAAGAATGGAACGTCAACGGTTCTTATGTTGCGATTGAAGGTATCACTTCACCGGATGGCCGCTGCTTTGGTAAGATGGCTCATTCCGAAAGACGTGATGATGCTGTTGCGATCAATATCTATGGAGAGCAGGATATGAAGATCTTTGAATCAGGCGTGCGTTATTTTAAGTAAAATCCTGATAGAGACTTAAAAATCCGGTTATTGATAAAATGAAAAGAAGCACAGCCTGTAAAAGTCAGGCTGTGCTTTTTACTGCATAAAAATGACATTTGGTATCCGCACCATTGTATATTTATGACTTATTCGGCATCTGTGCTTCCAGAGCTGTCTGTGCTTCCTGTGCTGTCTGCGCTTCCGGAACTGTCTGTGCTTTCCGTGCTGTCTGTGCTTATCGATCCGGCACTCTGATTGAGCATCTGCATTAACTGGTCATAGTCAATCTGGTCAGTCTGGGATTCTTCAACCTTCTGGTTGGTCCAATGGGGAATAAAATAAATTCCTGCACCGATTAATGCCACGATAAGAACCGCAAGGACAGGACCGAAGATCTTCCACAGCTTCTTATGACGTTTGGCCTTTTTCATGTTGGCCTTTCGATTTTTCTTTTCCTTTTTATACTGATCAACTTTTTCCTGACTCATGGTTTGTTATTACCTCTCTTTGTTTAAAAATATTATTATCCGGAGAACTGCCTGGTATCCGCGCCGGTTGTTTCGGCCCGGTATGATTGTCCACTGTCGTAATCATATGACCGGAAACTCGGAAGGAGTAATGAACATGAGCTGTTGACCGGATGATCATAACTATAAGTTTAGTTGATTCATGTGAAAAAAGCAAATGAATATTCTGTGTTTTTTCGTGTTTTTTGATAGATGAAAAAAAGTGCATCCGTGCAACAAAAAAGAAATTAGTTGAAAAAAATACCAAAATAAAAGATAATGATAAGCATATATGACAAAATTTAAGTAAAGGGAGATTTTTTATGGAAAAGAAAACACAAAGACATGCATTTTCCGGTTCGCTGGGATTTGTGCTGGCAGCGGCAGGAAGTGCTGTAGGACTAGGGAATATCTGGAGGTTTCCATATTTGGCAGCCAAGGATGGTGGAGGACTGTTTTTAGTTGTTTATATAGTTCTTGCCCTGACCTTTGGTTTTTCTCTTTTGACAAGCGATATTGCAATCGGAAGAAATACCAAGCAGGGGCCCCTTACCGCATACCGTGTTGTTGACAAGCGCTTTGGCTTTTTGGGTATTTTAGGATGCCTTATTCCGGCCATCATTATGCCGTATTATTGTGCGATCGGTGGTTGGGTTATCAAATATTTTGTTGCATTTTTGACAGGTGACGGCATGAATGCTGCCCAGGACGGTTATTTTACCGGATTTATTACATCTGAAGTATCTCCGGTTGTATACATGGTTATCTTTCTTGCTGTTGTATCCGGCGTTATTATCCTTGGCGTCAATAAAGGTATAGAATCATTTTCAAAGATCATCATGCCGATTCTGGTTGTCCTTGTACTGGGAATTGCAATTTTCTCGCTGACCATCAGTTATACCGGTGATGACGGAGTTGTCCGTACCGGTATGCAGGGATTAAAAATTTATCTGGTACCGGACCTCGAAGGCCTTACATTCGGAAAGTTTTTCACTGTTTTGGTAGATGCCATGGGACAGCTGTTTTTCAGTCTGAGTGTTGCGATGGGAATTATGATCGCATATGGCTCCTACGTAAAAGATGATTCTAACCTTGTTAAATCGATCAATCAGATTGAGATTTTTGACACTGGTGTCGCAATTTTAGCAGGTGTTATGATCATTCCCGCCGTATTTACTTTTATGGGAAGAGAAGGAATGGAAGCATCCGGACCGAGCCTGATGTTTGTATCTCTGCCCAAGGTTTTTGCCCTGATGGGTGTGGCCGGCAATGTGATCGGATGTATGTTCTTTGCCATGGTTTTATTTGCAGCTGTCACAAGCGCTATTTCCATTGAAGAGGCAGTTGTATCAAGTCTTATGGATAAATTCCACTTAAAGCGTCTTCATGCAACGCTTCTTGAGACTGCAATCGCTCTTGTTTTTGGCTTGATCGTATGTCTTGGCTACAACAAGCTGTATTTTGAAGTGACACTTCCGAACGGTGCCGTTGCGCAGGTTCTGGATATTATGGATTATATCAGTAATAATGTTCTGATGCCGATGATCTCCATTGGTACATGTATTCTGATCGGATGGGTAAAGGGACCGCAGTTTATTATTGATGAAGCAGAAAAAAACGGTGAAAAATTCGGCCGTGCAAAATTATATACCGTTATGATGAAGTATATTGCACCGGTTATGCTGTTTATCCTGTTTTTAAAATCAATTGGGATCTTAAATATTTTTGACTGAGGTTAATTGCGATGGCAGAGTATACGCATATTGTGCAGCCCTTTGAGCCTGTATACGATGAAAATTCAGAAATCTTAATATTGGGAAGTCTGCCATCCGTAAAATCAAGAGAGAATGGATTTTATTACGGCCATTCCCAAAATCGTTTCTGGAAAGTGCTGTCTGCCGTTACCAAAAGTGCGGAGCCTCAAGATACCGCTTCCAAAAAACAAATGCTGCTTATTCATCACATTGCATTATGGGATGTGATCAAGGAATGTGATATCGTCGGTTCTTCGGACAGCAGCATTAAAAATGTTGTTGCAGCCGATCTGACGGAAATCATCCGAAAGACACAAATCAGACGTATTTATGTAAATGGCAGGGCAGCAGAAAAATATTACAAAAAATATATTGAATCTGAGATACATATGAAAGCCGTTGTTTTGCCGTCCACCAGTCCGGCAAACGCGGCTTTTTCTTTGGACAGGCTTATTCGTGTATGGAAAGATCTCTTAAGGCCTTCTGAGGGCTCTTATGAGTATTTTATGCCCATGATATATGATGACTATGTGGATATTCTGCAGGAAAGTCATATGCAGGGAATTGAAGAGGATCTGCTTGTCAGAGTCTGGAAGGATCTGTATGATGACCGGGACTGTGCCGGACCAAAATCAGCCGGTCAGTTTATCAATCACAAAATAACAGTATGGTTTCAGGCAATGGAAGACAACCGAATACTCATCCTTATGTCAGCCGGCAGCTATTTTGATGACCGGATTGAGCGTTATGAGCAAAAAGAAGAGCTGTTAAAGGCTTATATTGTGGAATGTTATGCCATGGGTGTGCTAAGACGTGCGTACAGGGCTTTTTATGATGAACATGCATCACATACAGGGACTTATGTGGCTGGAATGAGGTTTTTGGATGTGGATGATATTGCACAGGCCGGAAAGCTCATAGAAACACAGGGCATACAGGATGTGAAAATTAATGAGGCAATGGTATTTGTGCCGCAAAAGACAGTTGCTTTTTTCACATGGAGTCAGGATGAAAAAAAAGAATGCACCGATTTTAATATATGTAAACAGTGTGGAAACATAAGCTGCATCAATCGTAAAGGAAATGTAAAGCCGGAGCCCGAAACAGAGGCAAAGGCAGAAAACATATCCGTTAAAATAAAAGAAAACCTGAAAAATAACAAGGATAATATAGATGTAAGAGCTGAAGCTATAAAAAATAACTATGGCTATCGTATGATTTTCGGCAATAAAACAGACGCTAGTGATAAATAAAACTATCAATACAAAAACAACTGTTTGGTTTCAAAAAATACAATTTCTTGCAAAAACAGGCAGAAAATATAAGCCGAAACCAAACAAAAAACATATAATCATCTTTTAATGCGAAAACAAAAAACGACAAGAAATTCCTTTGTTTTCAAGGTTTCTTTGTTTTATAACATAAGTTTGCAAGAACACTTGCAAAAAATGACATGATTTTTTTCTTGCATTTTTAAAAGCTGTGCTCCGGAAAATAAGTATAAAAAAAGATCTGCTTTGACAGGCAGATCTTTAAATAACTATAGAAATTTATTTGCTTGCATTTTTGACATATTTTTTAATTGCTTCAAAACTCTCGGGACTGATGACGTGCTCGATCTGGCAGGCATCATCTGTGGCGATGGTGCTGTCAACGCCAAGTGAAATCAGCCATTTGGATAAAAATTCATGCCTTTCAAAAATCATATCTGCAATTGCTTTTCCGGATTCGGTTAAATAGATAAATCCTGCATCCGTTACGGTAATATATCCCTGTTCTCTTAAATTTTTCATTGCAATGCTGACGCTGGACTTTTTGAAGCCGAGTGCATTGGCAATATCTACGGAACGTACAACAGGTAAAGTGTTCCCCAACATTAATATTGTTTCTAGATAGTTTTCGGAAGATGCGTTTGTTGCCATACCGATAGAACCTCCTTTTGTGCTATAGATTGGCACAGACTGTCGTGGTGCTCAAAATATAAAAATATGTATATGTATACACATATAACAAGTATACCTATTTTCAAAGGAATTGGCAACATTGGAATGGAGAAAACAAGGTGCGTTATTTTATTTTTTATCATTTTAAAGGTATATTTTTCATCATTAAGCAAATACTACGTCTTATAATCACATACTTCCATATTGCTCTGGATGCAGACAGCATTATATATGGAAGGATTAAAAAATAAATGGGAGGATACGGACGTGATTTTGACAGAAAAAGAGACAACAACGATTCAGGATTTACAGACACAGGAGCAGGCATGCATTGACAAATACAACCGTTATAGCAAAGAAGCTCATGATGAAGTGCTAAAGGATCTGTTTTCCGTGCTTGCGGATGAAGAACAAAAACACTTCGATTCACTGGGGCAGATTTTAAACGGAAAGGTACCGTCTTGTGATTGCAACGACAGTGAGGGAAAGGATTATAATCCCAAAGCAACCTATGACCAGCTGACAAACAGTGATGATAAGAAAGAGGACAATTATCTTGCAACAGACTGTATCGGAACAGAAAAACTGATTTCCGGTGAATATAATTCCGATGTCTTTAATTTCTCAGGCAGTGATGTCAGAAAGCTTCTCGCCGATATTCAGGTAGAGGAACAGAATCATGCAGAAATGCTTTACAAGTATAAAACCGTAAACGGAATGTCATAAGGCTCCATGAAAATACCGAAAAATTGAAATATATTTTTCGGTATTTTTAATGGAATGTTAATGATTGTAGAATGATCCTATGCTATAATGGAAAAAATCAGCCGGTGTGCAGACACGATTGGCTGATTAATAAAGGTAAAGGAAACAGAAATGGACAATTTAATACAGATTACGGATATATGCAAGGTGTATAATCCGGGTGAGAATGAGGTACGGGCACTTGACCATGTCAGTTTAAATATCGACAAGGGCGAGTATGTTGCTATTATCGGACAGTCCGGCTCCGGCAAGTCAACGCTTATGAATATGCTGGGATGTCTGGATGTGCCAAGCAGCGGTACTTACATATTAAACGGAACGGATGTTTCAAGTCTTTCGGATAACGAGCTTTCGGATATCAGAAATCAGGAGATCGGTTTTATATTCCAGGGATTTAATTTAATACCGAGTTTCACGGCCATTGAAAATGTGGAGCTGCCCTTATTGTACCGGGGTGTTTCCAGGTCCAAACGGCATGAGCTGGCGATACAGGCTCTTGAAAAGGTGGGGCTCGGTGCGCGTATGACGCACAAGCCGTCGGAAATGTCAGGTGGACAACAGCAGAGGGTCGCGATTGCGCGTGCGATTGCACAGGCTCCGCCGGTGATTCTGGCGGATGAGCCGACCGGCAATCTGGACTCGGCCTCCAGTAAGGAAATTATTGAAATACTGAAAAAACTTCATGCTGAAGGACGAACCGTTATTCTGATCACACATGACAATGAAATTGCAGCGCAGGCAAAGCGTGTAATACGGATCAAGGACGGAAAAGTGGAAAGGGACTATATAAATGAAGACAAATAAAAAGAAAAAAATCATAATCATTGTGGCGGCCATTGTAGTTGTGCTTGTGATCGGTGTGAGCGTTTTATCCGGTATGGGCAGTGGCAGCAGCGGCTATCAGGTGGCAACGACGAAGGTACAGACCGAGGATATATCCAGTCGGATCGAAGTGTCCGGCACGGTTGAAAGTGAAGAATCAAAAACATATTTTGCACCGGTTGCGGGAATCGTAGCTGCATTAAACGCAGTCAATGGTGAAGAGGTCAAAAAAGGAGACGAGCTTCTTTCTTATGATTTAGAAGATTTACAGCGTGCTTCAGAGGAAGCAACGCTGAAAGCACAGGCTGATGAATACGGAATTGACGCAACCAATGCAACAATCCAGAAAGAGCAGAGTGATTATACAAAGGCAGTCAAAAATTATGATGACGCCATGGCTTTTGTGGTGCACTGGTCCTCCTGCCTGGAGAGTGCTTCCGCAAGCTACAATGAGGCTATGGCGGTATCCACGGAATATGATTCTTTGAAGGCAACGGTCGATCAGTACAAGATTCAGCAGGCAGATAATGCAACACCCAATGAAGCGCTGGCTCAGCTCATCACCGAAGGCGATGCCAAGCTTGCAGAGCTTGCACAAAAGAAAGCACAGTATGATTATCCGGCTCTGGAAAAAGCGGTACAGACCTGCAGCAATGAATTAAATGAATACAAGGCTTTGGCAGAGCAGTACAAGGCAGAAAAGGTGGACAATCCGGCGCTGGCAAGCCAGAGCAAGCAGCAGGCAGTATTAAAAGAGATCAATGAGATGGAAAAAGAGGATGCCGGAAAGAGCTTAGAGAAAGCATCGGATGGAATTATTGCGGATTTTGACGGTATCATTTCAGAGGTCGGTGTCGTACAGGGACAGAGCCTGCTTGAAGGAACCCAGCTTTTTACACTCCAGAGCAGTGACAGACTGAAGGTGACCGTACCCGTGACAAAATATGATCTCGGACAGGTAAAGACAGGTCTGAAAGCACAGATCACGATCAACGGCAACACTTATGACGGTAGTGTCACAAAGATCAGCAAGATCGCAGGTAAAAATGAAAACGGAGCATCCACCATTGATGTAGACGTACATATTGACAATCCGGATGATCAGGTATACATCGGAATTGAAGGCAAGGTAAAGATCGAATGTGAAACGGTACAGGATGCTATGGTTCTTCCTTTTTCCTGCGTCAATTATGATACAAAGGGATCCTTCTGCTATGTTGTGGAGGATGGAGTTGTCGTAAGAAGGGATGTTGTAACCGGAATTTCTTCGGATACCAAGATACAGATCGTAAGCGGCATTTCCAAAGATGACGTTGTAATTTCCGAGGTTACTTCCGATATTACGGAGGGCATGCCGGTCGTTGCATATGATGCCGAAGAAGAATAAGTATTGCATGCAAATCCGGTTGAATAAAATGAGATTATAAATAAGGAAAGACAGATATTTTATGGGACAATTAGCGGAATACATAAAAATGGCTTTAAAAAATATAAAGAGCAATAAAGGGCGCTCTTTTCTGACCATGCTTGGTATTATCATCGGTATTTCCTCCGTTATCATGATCATTTCCGTCGGAAACGGCGTGTCCGGTTCTGTCAGCAGTGATTTAAATGAGATTGGAAACGGACTGATTGCCATTTATTCAATGGACAACGGAGATTATCAGGCAATCGAGTTTACGGATGATGATCTTACTGCTTTAATGGAAAAGGTACCGTATATCAAAGGGGCAACCGGTCAGATTTCGTCTTATATCAATGCGGTCGGACCCAAAGGAAATTTTCAGGCCTACGCATACTCAGGCAACCAGTATCTGCAGTATCATGCCCCAGAGCCGATCATAAAAGGGGCCTATTTTACGGAGAGTGATGTAGAAAATGCCGCAAAGGTATGTGTTATCCGTGAAAGCGGTGCCATGGCGATGTTTGGGACGACGGATGTTGTTGGAAAGACTTTTGAGGTTTCCCAGTGGGGACAGACCTTTGAATTGAAGATTGTAGGTGTGCAGGCTGACAATTCCTCCACTCTGCTCAATATGATGGGATCTTTTGATCAGGTTGAATTTGATATGCCGATCACGACCTTTGCTTCTAATTTTGGATTTTATGCTGACAGCTTTTCCGAGATCATGATCTACGGAGACGGCAATGAGCACAATACGGAGGTGGCACAAAAATCCATGCAGCTTTTGGAGGCGCGCCACAGAGTTACCGGTCAGGGCGTGGTATTGGTGCAGAGCTTTAGTGACCAGCTGTCACAGATCACCGGTATTATTGATGTTATTACGATATTTATTGTGCTGGTAGCAGCCATTGCGCTTTTGGTTGGCGGTATCGGTGTAATGAATATTATGCTGGTTTCCGTGACGGAGCGGACAAGGGAAATCGGTATCCGCAAGGCACTCGGCGCACGTACCAGATCCATTCTGATGCAGTTTTTGTTTGAATCGGCGATCATCACGCTGCTTGGCGGAATTATTGGTATTATTTTAGGCTCACTCGGTGCGGTTTTGGTTTGCAGCCTGATCGGTTTCCATGCTAAAATTTCTGTAACAACCGTGATTGTGGCAACACTGTTTTCTTCGGCTGTCGGTATTTTCTTTGGTATTTACCCGGCCAAACGTGCGGCAAAGCTTAGCCCGATCGAAGCATTAAGACATGAGTAATTGGATTTGAAAGAGGCAGTGGCCATTAATAAGTGCATAGATTTCAAAAAATACGCACATACTTTTACATGTATGAAATGTGTTTTACAACATATGGTAAAAGGAGTGTGTCGGTATGAATTATTTGGAAGTAAAAGAGGTAATCGGTAGAGAAATTTTGGATTCGAGGGGAAATCCTACGGTTGAGGCGGAGGTTGTGCTTGCCTGTGGAGCGCGCGGACGGGGAATTGCTCCGAGCGGTGCATCGACCGGTGAGTTTGAGGCGCTGGAGCTTCGGGACAAAAATCCGGACCGTTATCTTGGAAAAGGTGTTCTGACAGCGGTTGAAAATGTGAATACAGTCATTGCACAGGCTCTTGTCGGGCTGGATGCATCCGATATTTACAAGCTGGACGCTGCCATGATCGCGGCTGACGGGACAACGGACAAGTCGGGACTGGGTGCCAATGCTATTTTGGCGGTATCGATTGCTGCGGTAAAAGCAGCAGCGCAGGCATTGAATCTGCCGGTTTACCGGTTTCTCGGAGGCGTATCACAGACCTGTCTGCCCATTCCGATGATGAACATTTTAAATGGTGGTGCCCATGCCCACAATTCCATTGATTTTCAGGAATTTATGATCATGCCGGTTGGAGCTTCCTCCTTTAGAGATGCGCTCCGCATGGGAACCGAGGTATATCACAGCTTAAAAAAGGTACTGGAAAACAGAGGATTATCGACGGCAGTTGGTGATGAAGGCGGATTTGCACCGGATGTTGCAGATGTTGAGGAAGTGCTGAAGCTTTTGACGGAAGCTATTGAGCATGCCGGATATGTGTGTGGAAAGGATATCTGTTTTGCGCTGGACGTTGCGGCCAGTGAATGGAAGCCGCAAAAAGAAACCGGCATGATGAATGCGGAACACAAGATCACAGGACAGAGCAGTTATCACCTGCCCAAGGCCGGGACGGATTATACGTCGGATGAGCTGATCGAGCTTTATAAAAACATGGTTTCCAAATATCCGATCATTTCTATTGAGGATCCACTGGATGAAGAGGACTGGACGGGCTGGAAAAAGATCACGAAGGAGCTGGGCGACAAGGTGCAGTTGGTCGGTGATGACTTGTTTGTTACCAATACTTCAAGACTGGGTAAGGGAATTGAAGAAAAGTGTGGCAATTCTATTTTGATCAAGTTAAATCAGATTGGCACGGTTTCAGAAACTTTGGAAGCCATCAAGATGGCACATCAGGCCGGTTATACGGCAATCGCTTCCCATCGTTCCGGTGAAACCGAGGATACGACCATTGCGGATCTTTCGGTTGCATTGGGATGTGGACAGATCAAGACGGGAGCACCGTGCCGGAGTGAGCGTGTGGCAAAGTACAATCAGCTGTTAAGAATTGAGGAAGAGCTGGGATTTGCGGCTGTTTACGGAGATCCTGCCTTTAAAAAGTTGGTTTTATAATAAAGGTGTATTTAAGAAAGATGTTTTGCTGTAAAGTTATGTAAACTATCAGCATAACGAACTGAAAGAAGGAAATCATAACGGATAATTCATATTTTATGAAATATTTGTGATGGATTTCCTTTTTTACATATATTATGATGGTATCAGGGGCAAACATGAGAAAGTTGTGATTTATGCAGTAAATCAGCGGATTTCAAATGTTTGAGAATTGCGGGAGCTGCTTTGCGGCGGAGTAATTGAGAAAATTCAAGAATGAAAGGGGCATGTATATGAAAGTGGGAAATGAAATAAAGAGCAAAATGAAAAGTCTGGCGAAAGACAACACGGAAAGTATGACGAAAACCATAATGATAGATAGGCTGAAAAATAAATCTTTGGCAACTTTAAAAATTATGTTGTGCAGTATGATTATTGCAGTTATGTCAACTGGATGTAGTATAAACAAATCGGACAATACATCCGAAACAGGGAATAATGTGCAATCAGATCATATATCTGAATCGGATGAAAATACGCAATCAGATGGCACAGACAAATCCGCCGGAAGTTCAGACAACGGACAGGATGGGGTCGGAAATCATGCTGTAAAATCTTATGATGGCAATAATATTATTTATACATACCAAAATATCACGCTTACCCTGCCGGAAGCATGGGAAGGCAGGTATGTGATCACGGAAAATGAGGATCAAAAAGGTTTTACCGTATTGCAGAAGGCCTCCAATGACAAGCAGGAGGGCTGGGGATTTTTATTTTCCATTTATGCATCGGATATGCCCTATGTGGATATGCCCGGAGGGGAAGCACTGGCATATACAAAGGATAAGATCTATTATTTTTCGACGCCGACCGATGTGCCGTATGATTGTGAGGATGCAAAGGTTAGCGAGGATTATCAGGATATGATGCAGGATTTTCCTTTTATTGAGGCATCGGTTGTGATCGATGAGCCCGGCGTGCACCGCAATGCGTCCGAATATGTGTATCCGATGAGTGAGTATTATCCGCTGACAGAGGATATGCTTGTCAATATGAGCGACAACGACCTGTGGCTGGCGCGCAATGAGATTTATGCACGGCACGGTTATCATTTCAAAAATCCCTATCTGCAGCTCTATTTTGGACGCTATGCATGGTATGAGGACCGCGGGGATGATTTTTCGGAAGATGAATTTTCGCAGATTGAAAAAGACAATATCCGTCTGTTGCAAAAAATGGAAAATGACTATGCAGACAATCATCCCTATCCAAAGGAAGAGGCAGTTGGCAGGGAGGTTTCTGTGGATCTGACCGGAAACGGCAGGAAAAACACGATCCTGTATCAGATAAAAACAGATGAAAATGATTATGAAAAAGCATTGCTTACGATTGACAAAACGGTCTATGATCTGGAAAATGATTTTGATATTTATATGGATTCGCCGGAGACGGAAAAATTTTACATAACGGATATTTCACCTTATTTTGACGGACTGGAAATTGCCATTGCAGACTACGGACCGAGTGATGATCCGGTAACACATTTCTTTATTTATAATGAAAAAACAGGACTTAAAAAGATCGGAAGCGTTCCGGGATTTCCAATGAAACAGATGGGGTATCAAGATGGTTTTGTTGAGGGTGGTGTCTATGGTTATGGCAGGGGCATGACGCTTGATGTGCATGAATACAAGGTGTATTACTGGTATGATTATGACAATCAGGAGCTGGTGCTGCAGGAAGGGGCAGACAGTCACTATGATCTGCCGAGGACACATGTGCTGACGGCTGATCTGCCATTGCATTATACCATGGATGAAGCCTCTGCGACCTTTACACTGCCAAAGGGCAGCAGGACATTTTTTAAACAGTGTATCGGTTCAGAATGGGTGCTTGTACATGGACCGGACGGCGCAGAGGGGTATGTCCACTATACAGAAAGCCGTGATGGGGAGATCTTCCCTTATCTTAATGAGATTTCAATGGATGCAGAGCAGGTTTTTGAAGGGCTTTTGGTCTATGACTGATGAATTTCGCATCCGGTGGCAATATTGCTTTTCGGATATAAATTCTTTATAATGGAAAAGCGATGTTAAAAATAGAAAATAGAAAACAGACATTGTAAATAAAAAAAGCTGTGTTATAGAGAAAGCACTGAAACAGAAAGTAATAATCTATGTCAGATTTTAATTTACCAGTTGATTTTATAAACCGAATGAAAGAACTTCTGCAGGACGAATGGGATGTTTTTCTGGATTGTTATGAAAATGAAAAATATCAGGCGCTCCGCATCAATGAATTGAAGTATGTGCCGGGTTTTGTCGGTGAAAACACACAAGAGGAATTTGACCGAAGGGTTCTTAAGGCCATAGGCATGGATGATATAAATCCGGTGCCATGGGCAAAGCATGGATATTATTATCCGGCTGTGCTGCGTCCGGGCAGGCAGGCTTATCATGAGATGGGCGTATATTATATTCAGGAGCCGAGTGCCATGTCGGCAGCAGGGCTTTTGGATGCAAAACCGGGAGAATATGTGCTGGATCTGTGTTCGGCGCCCGGAGGAAAGGCAACACAGTTAGCCGCTGCTATGCATGGAAGTGGGTTACTTGTTGCTAACGAAATTCATCCTGCCAGATGTAAAATTCTATCCCAGAATATCGAGAGGATGGGTGTTACCAATGCATTGGTGACCAATGAAGATCCGCATGGTCTGGCTCCTCATTTTCCGTTGTTTTTTGATAAAATTCTGGTCGACGCTCCCTGCTCCGGAGAGGGGATGTTCCGTAAAAATCCGGATGCCATGGCAGAGTGGAGCTTAGAGCAGGTGGATGTGTGTGCCGACAGACAGGCTGATATTTTGGAACAGGCCGCCATGATGTTAAAACAGGGCGGAAGACTGGTGTATTCGACCTGTACCTTTTCGCCGCAGGAAGATGAGATGGCGATGGCAAATTTCCTGACAGCACATCCGGAATTTGAAGTAGAAAAAGTACAGGCCCCGTATTTTGAAAAAGCACATGCAGAATGGGCAGAAGCAGATCTTCATATAGAAGATACCTTCCGTTTGTGGCCGCACAAGCTGCACGGAGAAGGGCATTATGTGGCTGTTCTTAGAAAAAAAGGTGGATGGGATACAGCCTGTCAAAAAAGCGAAAATGCAGAATACAGGCAGGGTCAATCCGAAAAGAAAAATCCATCTAAAAAGTCAGGAAAAAAAGCACTGAAAAATGCTTCGGATAAGAATGGAAAAGGCATTTTAAATAAGGAACAGCAAGCTTCACTGCAGGAGTTTTGCGATGCTGTTCTGACACCGGAAATGCAGGCATGGATCATGGATTCGCGCATGATTCTGTTTGGAGACAATCTGTACAGACTGCCGGAGGGCATCTCTTCTTTGGCCGGTCTCAAGGTAGAGCGTCCGGGACTTCATATCGGTATATTTAAAAAGAATCGTTTTGAACCGGCGCATGCTCTGGCTCTGAGTTTGAATGTAAAACAGGTTGGATATTATGTAAACTTGAAGCACACTGATTCAAGGGCAAACGGATATTTCAGAGGAGAAGGTTTTTTCATACAGGATGGAGATATCTGTGCCGGATTGACAATACAAGATCAGACAGATAAAGATGGGTTGATAATACCGGATCAGACAGGTGGAGATAAGTCAGCAATAAAGGGCTTTTGTCCGGTATTTATAGACGGTTTTTGTGCCGGATGGGGCAAGCTCGCCGGCGGGCAGTTAAAAAATCACTATCCAAAGGGACTACGGAAAGAAGTCGAATAAAAAGGTTATAACATACGAGGATACCAAGTTGAACGAAGAAAAGACTACAACCAACACAACAACCAACAATAAAAAAGCTTTGATCGCCATGAGCGGCGGCGTGGATTCGTCTGTGGCAGTTTACCTGATGAAAAAGGCAGGCTTTGACTGCATGGGTGTTACGATGAAGTTATACGACAATCAGGATCTGCCGGATACGGCGACCAAGACCTGCTGCTCGATTTCCGATGTGGCAGATGCACGTGCTGTGGCGCAGAGCTTTGAAATTCCTTATTATGTGCTGAATTTCAGCGAGGATTTTGATAAAGAGGTGATCAGGCGGTTTGTCGATACCTATATTGACGGTGGTACGCCCAATCCCTGTATCGAGTGCAACCGCTATATGAAGTTTGAAAAGCTCATGCACCGGATGTACGAGCTCGGCTATGACTATGTGGTTACCGGTCATTATGCGCGCGTGGAAAAAGATGAAAAAACAGGGCGCTACTTATTAAAAAAAGGACTGGATGAGACGAAGGACCAGAGCTATGTGCTCTACAACCTGACACAGGAGCAGCTTTCCCACACGTTGTTTCCGCTTGGCAATTACCGTAAATCGGAGATCCGTGAGATTGCGGATGAAATGTATTTTGTCAATGCCCACAAGCCGGACAGCCAAGATATCTGCTTTGTGCCCGACGGGGATTATGCAGCCTTTATTGAGCGGTATTGTGGAAAAGAATTTCCGCACGGAGAATTTGTGACAGAGGATGGCACGGTGCTTGGCGAGCACAAGGGGCTCATCCGCTACACAACCGGACAGAGAAAGGGACTCGGACTTTCCTTAAAGGAACCGATGTATGTCGTAAAAAAAGATATCGAAAAAAATCAGGTTGTGCTTGGGCGCAATGAGGACCTGTTTACCACAACACTGGAGGCTAATGATCTTAACTGGATTTCGGTAGAAAAGCTGACTGAGCCGATGCGTTGTACAGCAAAGGCCAGATACAAACAAAAAGAGGCAAAAGCCCTGCTGGAGCCTTTGGATAACGGAAATGTCCGTCTGACGTTTGATGAACCGCAGCGGGCGATCACAGCCGGTCAGGCAGTTGTATTTTATGATGGAGACACTGTGATCGGCGGTGGCAAGATCCTATAGGTTGATTTTTGTGTTTCCAAAACAGAAGAGGCTTGTCTGCAACATGGTATCTTGCAGGATGCAGATAAGAGCAGAAAAATCACAAGAGGTACGAATATGCAGGAATTACTGGATATTGTAGATGAATATGGAAATCCGACCGGGCAGACGGTAGACCGGGAAAAAGCGCATGCCGAGGGCATTATGCACCGGACCTCCCATGTCTGGATTTTGAGAAAGAAAGCCGGAAAGGTAGAAATTTTGCTGCAGATGAGGAGTAAAATAAAAGACTCATTTCCGGGTTGTTATGATATTTCCAGTGCCGGACACATACCGGCAGGTGACGGATACAAGGAGTCGGCGATCCGGGAACTAAAGGAAGAGCTTTCTGTGGATGCATCGGAGGATGATCTTGTTTTTTGCGGAGACAGGATGGTCATCTGGAATGATGTTTTTGCCGGGAAACCGTTTCACGACAGGCAGTATTCCCGCGTTTTTGCGTTGTGGACAGATCGGGAGGAAACAGATTTTGTCCTGCAGAAAGAGGAAGTCGATGGCGTGAAATGGATGGAATTTGAAGCCTGCAGGGAGGCTGTAAGGAAAAATACCATTCCGCATTGTATTGTACTGGAAGAATTGAATATGGTATATGAAAATGCGGTTAAAAAAGCGGCTCGAGACAAATAGATATAACTTTTGACTATAACCGGTTACAAAACATTCATAATTGCCTTTAACCAAAAGATAGTGTAGATTTATTGCAGAAAGAAACAGATCTTTGATATACAGATTCTGTTTATAGTGTATAAAAGCGGAAAAGGTGATATATGGATATGAAACAGTTATTGTGCTATGGCGATTCGAATACATGGGGACTGATCCCCGGAACAAAAAACAGATATTCATGGGGTGTGCGCTGGACCAGTATTTTACAGGAGCATCTGCAAAAAAAGGATGTCCGTGTTTTGGAAGAAGGACTCTGCGGCCGGACAACGGTCTTTGAGGACTGCTACCGCAATGACAGACGCGGACTTGCTACGCTGCCTTTCATATTGGAATCACAGTATCCGGTGGATGCGGCGATCCTGATGCTTGGCACCAATGACTGCAAGGACTATTTTCACAATTCCGCATATGGGATTGCAAAAGGCTTATCACAGTGCGTAGATGAGCTTTTGCGTTTTATTTCGGCGGACAAGATTCTGGTCGTATCTCCGATCCATCTGGGAAAGGATGTATGGAAAGAGGAATACGATCCGGAATTTGGCTTAGAATCGGTGGATGTGTCCAAAAAATTAAAGGAAGAATACCAGAAAGTAGCTGATGAAAAAAAAGTTCATTTTCTGGCTGCATCGGATTATGCAGTGCCAAGTCAGGTCGATATGGAGCATTTGGATGAGTACGGGCATGCGGCACTGGCCGACCGGATCCTGGATTTTTTACAGCAGAAACAGATGCTTGAATAATGATAGTTTTTTTCATATAATGATGTAGGGCAAAAAGTGTTTTGTCCCTTTTGATACAACAGATATGAAAAGGAGGAAGGCGGATTTTAGATCAGCCGAACAGATTATGACATATGAATACAAGCCGGTTGGCGTCTGCTCACAAAATATTTCCGTGGAGCTGGATGGAGACGTGATCAAGTCTGTCCAGTTTGTTGGCGGTTGTAATGGCAATACGCAGGGCGTTGGTGCTTTGGTTGCCGGTATGAATGTAGATGAGGCTATTAAGAGATTGAGCGGGATCAAGTGCGGTTTCAGGAGCACTTCCTGTCCGGATCAGCTTGCACATGCGCTCGAGCAGGCTAAGGCAGCAGAAAAATAATGATTGTATAGCTGTGCTGAAAAAAATATCGATATAAAAATATACCGACCTTCAAAATGTCAGTTGATGATATTTGAAGATCGGTATTTTTATTTTTGCTACGGTCGCCCCAAAAGGCTGTTGACTGAAAAATCAGATAAATTTATCCAGTTCTGTTTCCACCTGTTTTCTCTTTTTGATATGAGGGTGATCGATGAGATTTACATTTTCTTTTTCGGATTGAGCACGCTGCTTTTTCTGCCGTACCGGAAATCGCAGCAATCTCCGTTTTCGGCAAGGGTCTTGGTGCGGGTCAGTTCAAGCCCCATCATATCGGCGAGGACATAATCCATCCGGCACAGATATTTGGCCAGCTCAAAGCAGCCCTCGTCGCGGCAGAGGTCGCAGATACCGCAGTTGTGATAGTCATAGCCAAGTACAAAATTGTCATTTTCGCCGCCCTCAATGATATCGACAACCCAGTCATTTTTGTATTTTTTTAAATGAGATTCCTCAGACCATTTTTTTCTGCCGGGCATTTTTTTGGGATCCAGATAACTGTCGGCATTCCCCATTACCTTGTGGAACAGGGCATTGTTGGACAGGCCGTTTTTGTAAAGTTCAAAGCATTCTTCCGGGGAGAGGCTGGTTTTTCTGTTCAGGGCGATGAAATATGCTCCCATGCAGTAGGAGCTCATGAGCCGGGATCTGCCAATGTCACCGGCACGTAAAAGGATTGTTTTGTATTCCTTTTTGATTGCCTTTTTGTCAAGGGTTAATTTCTGTCTTTTCGCTTCCTTCATGCAGGAGCTTAAGTAAAAATATCCAAAGAGTTTTTGTGAAAATCCGTATTTCATTTGATGCTTCCTTTCTGTGTGATTTTTTTACTCATTGCATGTCTCCTTTTGTAATATTTGTGATCTCCAGTTCTGCCTTTAGTCCATAGAGTAAAACATTCATAGCTTCCATAAAGGCCTTCTTCATTTTCTGCGGGATTCCATCCTGGCAGGCATCGTCGGCTATGATTTCACAGGCCATGGAAAACTCAGCCGAGGATAGCAGATATATGGTTTCCTTTGATGGCTGTTTTTTTGCAAAGCCTCTTTTATAGAGCTCTTTGTAATAATGAAAGGCAAATCCGGCGCTTCGTTCAACATAGATATCGCGGAATTTTTTCAGACATTTTCCGGTATCGTTTTTTAGGAGCATATGAAGGAGGCGGATGTCGCCTTCCAGCATCTGAATGGTACGAATGGAGACCCGGGAATACAGAATGCCGATCAGTTCGTCATCCGCCATGGCGGAAAAGTCGATGTCCATCATGGATTCGGTAATGCCCATTAGCTTCTGACCGCTTGCCTCAAACAGTTCGTCAAACATTTCCTCTTTTCCGGAAAAATGCTTGTAGATCGCACCTGCCGTGATGCCTGCTTTTGCAGCAATCTTCCGCATGGAGGCTTCCTGATAGCCGGATTCTAAAAATATTTCCATGGCACTTTTTAAAATTGCATTTCTGGTTTCTTTTGAACTTTCGCGGATAATAATACCTCCCTTTTGTGTGAACGGTTGTAAGCTGTTGCTAATTCTAATTGTCGTTTTTGTATATTTAATAAAAGCATTGATAGGTTGCTGGTTTGGTAAACACTGTTTACTTTATAGCATGAGGAAGACATAAAGTCAAGAAAATGCAGTTTTTATATGATTTTAATCTGTTGTCAGGTTGGTGGCTCTTTGTGTTATACTAATCTGTGGAATATCATTTTTCCGGCGAAAGACTGATTTTTTCAGAAGCAGGATTATGAGCCGGAACTTAAAATATAGACATAAGGAAAGGAATACAGGATATTATGGCATATACACCAGGAGATATTTATCAGTACATCGTAGATAACAATAAAGAGACGGAATTTTTGCAGGCAATTACCAACCGCAGACAGAATTATTCGATCGCCGAGATTACCGATAAAAAATTCCGGATAAAGGAAGGAAATCAGGTCAAATTTATTTCACCGCTTTACAAGATCAATACGCAGATAACGGATGATGATATTATAACTGCTGTATTGAACGGTCTGTATGTCAGCGCCTTTATATCAAGATATCAGGATGAGTATAATGTGCACTTTCTGGTGCATCCTTATCCGGAGACGATGAAGTCACAGTTTGAGGATACAATCTTATCGGATGTGCTCCGGTATATGATCATGATGACGATTGTAAGGCTGCGTCTGGACACACCCCAAAAGGTGGACGAGTACCTGAGATAGGAGGCGGTTTTGCAAACTGCCAGCCTTGAAATAAGGTGTAAAATAGAATACTATGATGTAGAAGAAAACACAGAATTGTTTGATATGAAGGAGAGAGCGTCATGACAATCACGCAGCTTAAATATGTAATCACAGTATCTTCCTCCAGTTCCATGAACGAGGCAGCGGGCAAGCTGTTTATCTCACAGCCAAGCTTATCGGCAGCCATCAAGGAGTTGGAAAGTGAAATCGGTATTGAACTGTTCCGCAGGACCAACCGCGGTATTACCGTGACACCGGAAGGAAAGGAATTTATCGGATATGCCAGACAGACCGTGCAGCAGTATGAGCTGATGGAGGCAAAGTATATCAGCAAAAAAGAGCTGAAAAAGAAGTTCAGTGTTTCAACACAGCACTATGCATTTGCGGTCAATGCATTTTCGGAAATGGTCAAGCAGTTTGGTATGGATGAGTATGAATTTGCAATCTATGAGACGCGGACCAATGATGTGATTGATGATGTCAAAAACTTCAAAAGTGAGATCGGTATTTTATATCTGAATGATTTTAACCGGAATGTACTCTCCAAGATTTTTCTGGACAACAATCTGGAATTTCATCCGTTGCTAAACTGTGGTATTTATGCTTATATGTGGAAAAAACACCCTCTGGCACAGGAAAAAAAGGTTAGCCTTGAACAACTCAACGATTATCCCTGTCTGGCATTTGATCAGGGAGACAACAATTCCTTTTACTTTGCGGAGGAGGTACTGTCAACTTATGAATACAAGCAGTTAATCCGTGCTAACGACAGAGCTACCTTGCTGAATCTGATGGTCGGATTGAATGGGTATACGCTTTGCTCCGGTATTTTGTGTGAGGATTTGAACGGCTCTGAATACTGCGCGGTCAAGTTGGATTCAGATGAGATCATGACAGTTGGATATCTGATCAGAAAGGGTATGACGATCAGCCCTTTAGGACAGAAGTATCTGGATGAGATCCTTAAATTCCAGGATAAAGCATTGAAGTAAGCATTGAAGTAAGAGGTATGCGGATATGGATGAATTAAAATACTATCTGGAGCAGATCTTTGCAGATGATGTGGTGCGCGTGATCATCAGCAATCCGAGGATGAAATCGGAGCCTGTAAATAAGATCGTTGCCGAGAAGAAACAGAATGGCTGGCAGATCGCATCTTATACACAAAAGCAGGTGTTTCATGAGAATGTAAGCGGTAGTTTAAACAAAACATCGGAGAATAGTCAGGAAGACGGAAACATGGGTTTAGAAATCAGCAGCCGTCTTTTTGAGTTAGCATCGGGTAACTATAAGCAGATCAATGCGTTTTCTGCGACAAAGGAGCATGTCATTCTGATTTCCAAAAAGGGTGCCTGCAATTATAAGGTAAAAAGAATTGCCAATGATACGATCCGGGTAGCGGGCGTACAGGCGGAGCACAACCGGAAAAAGAACTATATTCTGGAAGAGGGGACTAAGATAGAGCCCTTGATCGATATGGGGATTTTTACCAAAGAGGGTCGTGTGGTCAACTCCATGTATGATAAATACAAGCAGATCAACCGCTTTATTGAAATTTTGGATGATGAGATTTCCAAGCGCAGGATGGAGACTTTGCATGTCATAGATTTTGGCTGTGGCAAGTCCTATCTGACGTTTATTGTATATTATTATCTGACACAGATCCGGGGACTGAAGGTGGAAATGATCGGTCTGGATCTGAAGGAGGATGTGATAAAAAAGTGCAATCAGGCTGCTCAAAAATATGGTTATGTAAACCTACACTTTGAGATGGGAGATATCAATGGATATCACGCACCGTTTGATGTGGATATGGTCATTACCCTGCATGCCTGCGATACAGCAACCGATTTTGCACTGTACAATGCCATCTGCTGGAATGCGGATATGATTTTCTCGGTTCCTTGCTGCCAGCATGAACTGAATGGACAGATCAGACCGGAGAATCTGGAGATTTTATCCCGCTATGGAATTGTAAAGGAGCGTTTCTGTGCACTTGCAACCGATGCTATCCGTGCCAATCTGCTGGAATACTGTGGTTACAAGACACAGCTTTTGGAATTTATTGATTTTGAGCATACACCTAAAAATATCATGATCCGAGCGGTTAAGCGGCCGATGATGGCGCGTGGTTCCAACAAAAAGTATCTGGATGAAGTAGAGGCAATGAGAAAAGAATTTTTGTTTGAACCGAAGCTATATACTTTATTGGAGGAGAAATTCGGACAGGTATGATGTCAAGGATCTGTTTTGAAATAAGGAAAATTTTGAAAAAAGGATAGTTCGGAAGAAATGATTTTGAAGAGATGATTTTGAAGAGATGGTTTTGGAGAAATGGTTTTGAAGAGATGACTTGGAAAAAATGACTTTGGAAAATATAGAGGAGGCATAGGATTATGTCATTTGATAAAGCAAAAAAATACTTGGAAGAAAAGGGATATGCGGATCATATTATTGAGTTGGCAGATTCCAGCGCAACCGTACAGCTTGCTGCACAGGCACTTGGTGTGGAGCCGGGAATGATCGCCAAGACACTTTCTTTTCTGAATGGAGATAAACCGATACTGATTTTGGCAGAAGGAACTGCACGTATTGATAATCACAAATATAAAGATACCTTCCATGTCAAAGCAAAGATGATACCCTTTGACGATGTGGAACAGTACATTGGACATGCACCGGGCGGAGTGTGCCCGTTTGGAATCAACGATGGGATTGCAGTATATCTGGACGAATCCCTGAAAAAGTTTGATACGGTATATCCGGCTGCTGGCAATGATCACAGTGCAGTTAAGCTTACGATTGCAGAGCTGGAAGCTGTTGCAGGAGCAGAAGGCTGGGTAGATGTCTGCAAGGATGAGCCGGCTTAGAGGGATACTTCCTTTTGTGGAAGTTAGTTAGAGCTGGCAGGGTGACTCTTCAGGAAGCCGCAACAGAAGCGGGTGTATCCGTTGAGGAATTTGAAAATGAAAAGGACGAAAGTCTTTTTTAATATTCCTTATATTATGAATTTCTGATAATAATACAATAAATCTTTATCAAATCTTTATTTTTCCCTGATAAGCTTTCTCTATCAAAGAGAAAGAAGGGATATCGATGGAACTTATGCTTCAGACGACAGATCTTTGCAAGTCATTTAAAAAGCAGAAGGTTGTAAATCACGTTTCACTAAATATTGAAAAAGGAAAGGTATATGGTCTGCTTGGCCCGAATGGAGCCGGAAAGTCTACGACCTTAAAAATGCTCACGGGGATTTTAAAGCCAACTGCCGGAGAAATTTATTTTGGTGGGAAACCGTGGAACCGGGAATGTCTGTCAAGGATTGGTGCACTAATTGAAAATCCACCTGTTTACGGTAATTTATCAGCCAGAGAAAATCTGAAGGTACGGTCATTGTTACTTGGTGTGGATGAAAAACGGATTGGGGAAGTGTTACAGATGGTTTCGCTTACGGATACCGGGAAAAAGAGGGCTGGACAGTTTTCTTTGGGAATGAAACAAAGACTGGGTATTGCCATGGCTTTACTTGGAAAACCGGAGCTTCTGATTCTGGATGAGCCGACAAACGGTCTGGATCCGATTGGAATTGAAGAGCTGCGGGAGATGATCCGTTCTTTTCCAAAGCAGGGAATAACGGTTATTTTATCCAGTCATATTCTTTCCGAAGTACAGATGATAGCAGATCATGTGGGAATTATTTCAAACGGCATCCTTGGGTATGAAGGGGCGCTTGTACCGGGACAGGATCTGGAAGAGCTTTTTATGAAGGTCGTGAGAGAAAACCGGAAAGCAGGTGAGATTTATGATTAAAATCATAGAGGCGGAATATCTGAAGACGAAGCGATCCATGCGGCAAAAGCTTATCTGGGGGTGTCCGGTGATCACATTTGCAGTGGCGTTGATACTGACCCTGGGAATGACCAATTCCTATGCAGAAAGTGTTTGGAACTGGTGGTATTCTTTGTTGATGCAGGGGATGATCGCGATTATTTGTTATCTTTCCATGAAGCAGGAAAAGAAGGCAAATTATTACCATCTGATGACACTTCCGGTTAGCAGAAAAAAATTGATGCTTGGAAAGATTATTTTTATGGGATGTGTGGTTTTCATAGCCAATATCATTATTTTTACAGGAGCTTCGCTGGGCGGTTTTTTATTGACAACCCGTGTACCGGTAAAGGGAGCGGCGGCCGCCGTATTTCTTCTTACCATTGCACAATTATGGGAGATCCCGGTGGCTTTGTTTTTAAGTGAGAAGTTTGGCATGATACCGGAGCTGTTGATATGTTTGTTTCTTACTGTCTGTGGCGTGATCGTGGCTCAGACAGGAAAATGGTACTGGCTGATTTCTGCAGTTCCGATGCGGATTGTATGCCCTTTTTTACACATATTGCCAAATGGTCTTTGGGCGGAAGAAGGGCATCCGCTTTTAAACGAAAGTGTTGTTATACCGGGGCTTTGTCTATCTGTGATCTGGTTTATTGTGATCACGGTATTATTTCTTAAGTGGTTTGATAAAAGAGAGGTGAAATAGGAATGCTTCAAAAAAATCTGTGTGCAGACCTGTTAAAAATGAAACGGCTTCCCGTGACACTTGCCCATATTTTAATTCCTGTCATCATAAGTGGTATTTTTCTGAGTTACTATTCCTTCTCTGCATGGAGTGACCAGACAAAGGTCGTTGCCTTTTATCAGGCGGTTGGAGCCGGATTCCCGGTTTTGATCGGAATATTTACAGCAGGTGTGGTGGAACAGGAGCAAAATGCAGGAGAGTTTCAAAATCTGCTTACGTTACCTGAAAAGTGCGCGGCTTTTGTGTCAAAGCTTTTGCTTTTACTTATGTTTAGTCTGTTTGCTTTGTTGTTGACGGCTGTTTTATTTGGATTCGTGTTTGATGGATGGATTGCAAAAGATACGATGGGAATAAGCATACATCTGGCTGCGGTTTTCATTATGTGGTGTAGCAGTATTTCTGTTTATATATGGCAGTATATTGTGGCA
Organism: uncultured Lachnospiraceae bacterium; assembly: GCA_900549665.1. Classification (GTDB taxonomy): domain Bacteria; phylum Bacillota; class Clostridia; order Lachnospirales; family Lachnospiraceae; genus UBA2882. The sequence goes on from URPH01000006.1 coordinate 56,263, forward strand.
TTTACATTTGGAAAAGGCGTGTCGGCAGGTGTGGGCATTGCCTCAGGCCTTGTCAGTGCGTTGATGCTTACCGGACTTGGAGACTATGTCTGGAAATATACGTTTATTTCATGGACGGGACGAATGCCTTATATGTATCTGAAATGGATATTTGGAGAAGCAGGTGTAGGAAAAGAGCTTGTAACAGCGACCCTGTTTGGCTGTATATTTACCGTGGGCAGTATGATATATTATTTATGGTGGATATCACGTTTTGAAGGATGTAGAATATCGGAATAGAGGAATGGTATGGCGCAAATATTAGTGGTTGATGATGATAAGGCCATTTTGGATATGGTTGAAAATATTTTGAATAAGGATGGACACCAGATCACCAAGGTAAGCGATCCGGAAAAAATCGATGTAGAAAAGCTGCAGCTTTATGACCTGATCTTATTGGATGTTATGATGCCGGGAATGGATGGATTTTTACTGTGTTCAAAGATCAGAAAGCTGGTGGATTGTCCCATTTTATTTCTTACGGCAAAGACTGAGGAAAATTCTTTAGTCAACGGACTTGCACTGGGAGCTGATGACTATATCCATAAGCCCTTTGGGGTGATGGAGCTTCGTGCGCGGGTTCTGGCACATCTGAGAAGGGAGCACAGGGAGCATTCCGTCAGGATGGCGCTTGGCAGGAGCTGTTTTAATTTATCCTTAAAGCAGATGTTTGTGGACGAACAGGAAATTACGCTTACAAAAGCCGAGTATCAGATTTGTGAATTTCTGGCAAAAAACAGGGGTCAGGTATTTTCCAAAGAACAGATATTAGAGCAGGTATTTGGATTTGACAGTGAGAGCAATGACAGCACGATCATTACACATATCAAAAATATAAGGATGAAACTCTCAGATTATGATTATATGCCGATAAAAACGGTTTGGGGGATTGGATATCGATGGGAAGAATAAAAAAGCGAAGCAATACGTTGAGCCGGATATTTATGGAATATGTGCTGGTCATGCTGGGAGCACTGGTAATCTTAGCTTCGGGTACGGTTTTTGCTTTCCATATTCTGGTAAATACTGGCTGTGTTTATCCTGCTAATTATGCGGAGCGAAAGATTGATGAATCATATGATCTTATTTTAAATACGGATGAAGTGACAGAGGATATGATACCGCCGCTTTGCCAGTATATTATTTTTTCTTTGGATGGTCAGAAGCTTGGTGGAAATATGACGGAGGAGTCAGCTAAAATAGCGTGGGATGTTGTCACTCGTCAAGGTGCAACCGGAAATTATTTTTATAAGGTTATTGAACGAAAGACGGAATATGTTGTTTTGCAATACCGTCTGATACCGCAGTACCGGTCTGTTTTTTTGAGAGAGCATTTCATCGGTCCACAGAATTTACTGACGACGATATTTCTTTTAGGCGGAATTGCAATTATCATTCTGCCGTCTGTGCGTTTTGGAAAAAGAATAAAAAAATGTATGCAGCCGATGATGCAGGCTGTGGAAAAAATCAAAAATCAGGAACTGGAATATGAGGTAGCTTATTCCGGTATCAAGGAGTTTGATGACTGTATTTTATCCATTGATGAGATGCGGTTTACATTGAAGGATGCGTTAGAAAGGCAATGGAAGACTGAGCAGGATAAAAACAGGCAGATGTCTGCCTTGGCGCATGATATCAAAACACCGCTTACGGTTGTAAGAGGAAATGCGGAGCTTTTATGTGAAACAGAGCTTTCCGGGGAGCAGAGACAAAACACGCTGCATATTATCAACAGTGCTTTGCAGATACAGGATTATGTACAGAAGTTGATAGATGTGACAAAGTCGGCAGCAGGCATCACAAGCGCTCCGGAAAAGATTGATACAAAAGCTCTTCTTGACGATATTAAAAAACAGACTGAGGGTCTGTTGGAAATTTACCATCTTGCCATGAACTGGGAGGAAAAACGGGACAGTCAGACATTAACTATAGTATATGATCAGGTGGTACGGGCTGTTATGAACATTATCCAGAATGCGGCTGAGCATACACCGGAAGGTGGCTGCATCCGTATTCATGTTGAGGAAGAAAAAGAAAGCCTCAGGTTTACGGTGGAGGATAGCGGAAATGGATTTACAAAAGAGGCATTGTTACATGGAGCTGACCAGTTTTTCATGGACGATACAAGCCGGAGCGGGGAAGCGCATTATGGAATTGGATTGTTTTTTGCAAAAACGGCTGCTGAGAACCATGAAGGAGAGCTGGTACTGGAAAATTCCGAAGAGACCGGTGGAGCAAAGGTGGAAATCAGCTTCCGAAGTTTTCGATAATGAAAAATGATGTCTGCTGTGTGTAAAACAAAAAAGACAGAAAATTAATAGCAGGGTATAACAACCGCTTGTAATAGCTTATGGCTATAACAGGCGGTTGATTTTATGTATTAGCCTGAAAAAAGTCTCTAATGTTATACTATCATCTGACTAAATCATACAAAAACAGTATGGATTAACAGCTGATTTTAAAATAAAACACAAGGAGAGCTTAATATGGAACTTGGAATTGAAAGTCGATGTATTCACTTGGAGAATGATTATGGTAAGGAGCGTTTCGGAGCGATCAGCGTGCCGATTTATCAGACTGCAACCTTTGCACATCCGGGACTGGGACAGAGCACCGGTTATGATTATACGAGAATGCAGAATCCGACCAGAGAGTATCTGGAAAAGACGGTAGCAGCATTGGAAAAAGGTACAGATTGTATTGCTTTTGCATCCGGAATGGCGGCGATCACAACGGTTATGGAGTTGTTTGAGCCAGGAGATCATTTGATTGTGGATAAGGATTTGTACGGTGGTACCATTCGACTTTTCGACCATATCAGCAAGAAAAACGGTATTGAAGTGACCAGTGTAAATTGCTGTGAAGATCCGGTAGAAGCTTATATCAGACCGGAGACCAAGGCTGTTTTTATTGAGACGCCCACAAACCCGATGATGAATGTGACAGACATTGAGGCACTGTCAAAAATCACCAGGGCACATGGTCTTTTACTGATTGTTGATAATACATTTTTATCGCCCTATCTGCAAAATCCGCTGGAGCTGGGAGCAGATATCGTTATCCACAGCGGAACAAAATATCTGGCGGGTCACAACGATACCATTGCCGGATTTACAATTGTCAAAGATGAAGCATTGAGTGAGAGACTTCGTTTTATTTTCAAGACAACAGGCGCTGGCTTATCGCCCTTTGACAGCTTCCTTGTCATCCGTGGCATCAAGACATTGGCTGTCCGGATGGACAGAGCGCAGGAAAATGCCCGGAAGCTTGCAGAATGGCTGCTTACTCAGGAGAATGTGACCAAGGTGCTTTATCCGGGACTTCCCGATCATCCGGGATATGAGATCATGAAAAAACAGGCCCGCGGTTTTGGCGCGATGCTGACCTTTGATGTAAAGGATAAAGAGACAGCCGAGAATCTGTTAAATCACGTAAAGCTGATCCAGTTTGCAGAAAGTCTCGGCGGCACGGAAACCTTGCTTACATATCCGCTTACCCAGACACATGCTGATGTACCAAAGGATGTGCTGGCACAAAACGGTATCACGGAGGCTACGCTCAGAATGTCCGTCGGAATAGAAAATATCGATGATCTGATCCGGGATCTGGAGCAGGCATTCCACTTATAAATTTAATCCAATTAAAAACAGACAGAACGAACTGTGAGATAACAACAAATCAGCAGACAGAACAAAAGGTGGAACAATACATGAAAGACCAGCAAACACAACAACAGACCGAACGCAATCTGGATTTTGACCGCGTCATCGACCGGTATCATACAGACTGCCTCAAATATGATTTTGCCACAGAAAGAGGAAGAGCTGCGGATATCCTGCCCTTATGGGTAGCCGATATGGATTTCCAGATTTCTTCCTATGTCCAGGATGCTTTGTATGAGCAGGTAAAGCATGGTATTTACGGCTATACGGACACACTGGATGATTACATGGATGCCGTCAATGGATGGGCAAAAAAGCATTATGGATACGAGATTAAAAAAGAAGACCTTGTCAAGACACCGGGCGTCGTATATGCGATCGCGATGGCGGTTCAGGCATTTACAAAGGAAAATGAGGCGGTGCTGATCGGGCAGCCGGTTTACTATCCCTTCAGCGGTGTGATACAGGATAATCACAGAAAGCTTGTGAGCAGTGATCTGGTTTATGATGAAGAGACACATACCTATTCGGTTGATTTCGATGATTTTGAAAAAAAGATCGTGGAAAACAATGTCCGTCTTTTTCTCTTGTGCAATCCCCACAATCCGGTTGGAAAGGCTTATACCAAAGAGGAACTGGCACACATGGGTGAGATATGCAGTAAGCATGGGGTAACTGTTTTCAGTGATGAGATTCATGCCGATTTTATCTGGGACGGACCGCATCAGGCGTTTATCACGGCAAAGGAAGGCTTGGAGCAGATTGCCGTGACAGCGACTGCACCGAGTAAGACCTTTAATCTGGCAGGACTTCAGATATCCAACATTGTGATCAAAAATAAAGAGCTTAAAAAGAAATTTCAGGCCGCCATTGATGCATCCGGCTACAGTCAGTTAAATGCAGCGGGACTGACAGCCTGCAAGGCGGCTTATCAGCATGGTGAGGTCTGGTATGAGGCTGTAAAACAGTACATCAAAGATAACATTGCATTTATGGAAAACTATCTTGAGGCAAACTTACCGCAGCTTAAGATGATCCATCCACAGGCAACATATCTGACCTGGGTTGACTGTCGGGCATTGGGATTGTCTGATAAGGAACTGGAAAATTTCATAGAAAAGAAAGCACATCTATGGCTGGATGGTGGATTTATTTTCGGAAAGACCGGCAGGGGATTTGAACGGTTTAATGTTGCCTGTCCGAGGAGCACTCTGGAAAAAGCTTTAGAGCAGTTGAAGGATGCCATAAGCATGATTCTTTGACAAATACGGGTGATATAGTCAATGCCTATAACTGGCTCTTAAATAATGCGAATGCCCAAAGCATTGACAAAAGAGGCAAAGAAACTTAAGATAGCAACTGTAGCAAATGAAATCATACAAAACAAGTAGGAAATAAATAAGCGAGAAACAAGTAAGCGAGAAACAAGTAAGCATCTGCTTACAAGTCATCGAAAAAGTCATTGAAAGGTACACCATGGATCAGATAGAACAGAAAATCATTCAAATCATAGATGAAAAGAAAGATGAGATCATTGCTTTCGGACGTGACATATACACACATGCGGAGCTTGGATACAAAGAATTCCGTACATCCGAAAAGTTCAATGATTTTATAAAGGATAGGGTCAGCCGACTGGAAACAGAGATTGCGATCACCGGTTCCAAGGCCTACATCAATGAAGAAAAAAAGGACAACTTTTCACTGGCACTGATCGGAGAGCTGGATGCACTGCGTATCCCCAATCACAAATATGCCAATCCCGAGACACAGGGAGCACATTGCTGCGGACACCACGCACAGCTTGCCGGAGTGATCGGAGCTGCATTTGCACTGACAGATCCGGAGATTTCCAAGGCTTTGGACGGACAGCTCGTATTTATGACAACACCCGCTGAGGAATACGGAGAGGTTGCTTTTAAAAACACTCTGGTCGAAGCCGGAAAGATCCGTTACGGCGGCGGCAAGTGTGAGATGATCCGGATCGGCGCTTTTGATGATATTGATGCGGCTCTTACACATCACATTGCAATGGACGGTGTGAGCTTAGGCGACGGAAGTGGCAACGGATTTGTTTCCAAGGTCATCAAGATCAAAGGAAAGGGAGCTCATGCCGCAGGAGCCAAGGAGGAAGGCATCAACGCGTTGTACGCTGCTAACCTCGGATTACAGGCTCTGGCTTTCAATAAAGATACTTTTTATGAAAAAGACTGTGTCCGCGTTCATCCGATCATGACAAAGGGCGGTGATCTGGTAAATGTCGTTCCGGAGGAAGCCGTTTTAGAGACACTGGTAAGAGGAAAGACAATTGAAGCATTTACCGATGCAGCCTACAAGACAGACCGTTCCTTCAAGGCAGGGGCAGAGGCACTCGGAGCCGGATACCGGATCGAGACCATGCCGGGATACCTTCCCTCCATTCCACAGGATGTACCGCAGGAGCTGTTAGCACTGGCTAAGGAAGCGGCCGGAGATAAACCGGTCCGTCAGATCCCGAAGGACAGCCATTCGGGCGGATCCACCGATCTGGGAGACTTAGAGCAGCTGATACCGGTTCTGACCTTTCATACCGGCGGCGTGACAGGAAGCGGACTGCATGCATCCGACTTTGATGTTGTAGATGAAGACGAGGCTTATGTATTGACGGCAAAGCTGTTTGCACTTTTTGCATACCGCATGTTAAAGGATGATGCAGCCCTGGCAAAGAGCATGAAAAACAATTACAAGCCATGCTTTGCCAATAAAGAAGAATACATTGAACTGATGGAAACATTTTATTCGGTAGAGGAAAAAGAACACGAATAAAATAATTTAAAATACAGCGTTTGATTTGGAGGATGAAACGATGGGAAAAGAAGCATATGAGATTACCGGGACCGTGGACCGGGCTCTGATGGTAGATCAGATCCGTAAGGCAGCCAGACAGTTTGCCATGCAGTATTTCCACTTCTGCAAAACCTTATATGACAGATACGGACATGACGTTGCCAAGGATATTGTCAGGGAAACCGTTTTCAATCTGGCGGTTGACCGAAGCAACCGGATCCGGGAAAAATCCCTTGCACAGGGTAAGAAAGCAGACACGGTAGCAGATTTTATGTCAGATATCGATCTTCCCTTTGAAGGATGGATACCGGAATGGGGTGAGGATCACTGTCCGTACGCGGAGGTATGGAGAACTTACTATGACAAGTATCCATGGTTTCGCGAGTTCGCACCGTTTTACTGTGACGTTATCGATACGACAACGATTGAAAATTATTCGAAATGTCTGTCACACCGGATCACGCAAAACGTTCTCAATGAGGGAACGGCGTGCCTGAGAGAGTATTTTGAAAGTGACAGCGTCAAGAAGGGAGAATACACCTATGGCTAAGCCGGAGATAAAGAGAAAGAAAAAATTTACCGTGATCAATGTATTGCAGATCATCACTCTGCTTGCACTGCTTGCATATATGCAGATCGCAGTTGATACAGGAAAGATCAGCAAAATATTTATCGCAAGCCCCACGATGATCATTGAGGAAGCGGTGGAGATCATTACCGATCATACGCTGTTACCGCATTTGATCCTGACACTGGAAGAGGTACTTGTCGGTTATGGACTGGCTGCTTTGGTCGGCATCACGGTCGCACTGATCTGGACACTGTTTCCGAAGCTTGAAGAATATATGGATGTTTTTTGTTCCGCAATCATGGCAGTTCCCAAAACTGCAATCTTACCCTTGCTGATTTTGTGGTTTGGTATTGGATTTAAGTCAAAAGTCATGCTGGTATTTCTGTTTTCCGTATTCCAGATTTTATACAATACGGTAACAGGTGCAAGACAGACAGAGGAAAAATACCTGAAGGTAGCCAAGGTATTTCAGGCAAACCGGATCCAGACGGTATTTCAGATTATGATCCCGTCGGCACTTCCGTCCATGTTCAACGGATTAAAGTTAGCAGCCGCTACCGCATTGACCGGTGTTATCTTTTCGGAAATGCAGTCAGCAAAAGGCGGACTTGGATATCTGCTTTCCGAAGCGCAGAACCTGTTAAATTCCGCAAGGATGTTTTTTATCATCATCCTGGTAACGGTAATATCCGTTTTGTTTGTAAAACTGATCGCCCTGATTGAATTTTCTGTCTGTCATAAATGGCAGAATAAGGTAAAGTGACATTGAAAAAAACGGACAATCACACAGATAACAATTGCAAATACACAAATAACAATTTTACATGCCATCGGTAGTTGAGATTGTTTAAATAAAATTTATGAGGAGATTACTATGAAAAAGAAACTTTTAGCAACACTGTTAACCCTGACCCTTTCGCTTGGTCTTTTAGCCGGATGCGGATCAACAGAAGCTGCTTCTGACAGCCAGAGCACAGACACACAGGCAGAAAGCGATGATGATACGATCGTGATCAATACCTGCCTGGCAACCGGTATGACAGGTGCTGTCAACAATTTTGCCATTGAAAAAGGTTTATACAAAGAGCTTGGAATTGAATTTAACAATGTAGAATGGTCATCCAACGATGAAGTTCTTTCCCTGATCACAAGAGGTGAGATTGATTTTGCGGATGGAGATCCTTCCGCTTACATTCCCGGTATTTCCAACGGTGTGCCCGCAAAGCTTGTCGGTAATATGTGGAGATATTCCGGATGCTACTGGCTGATCGCCAAAGACGGAATTGACAGCATTGCAGATTTAAAAGGTAAAACCGTAGGTACTGCAGCTGCTGCAGGCGGAATGAAGCTTTCCGTATTAAAGATGTTGGAATCCGAAGGCATTGGTGAGGATGATGTTGAACTGGTAGCAAACGGTATATATCAGGGAGCATATGCAACCTTTACTTCCGGTGAAGTAGATGCAACGATTATCCACAACCCTTATGCTGCATTGGCAGAAGCTGAAGGTACCGGACATATTTTAGGACGTGCATGGGATTATATTCCGGATTACTACACAGGTACATTGATCGCATCTGACCGTATCATCAACGAAGAGCCTGAAAAACTGCAGAGAGTGATCACTGCTTACTACAAAGTACATGAAGAAGTAAAGAACGAATATTTTGATGAATTTATCGCATGGGCTGCCGAAAAGATGAACACAGACGAAGAGGTTATGAGAAAGGCCGTTGAATCAGAAATCGACGTATGGACTGATTACCCGGTTATCCCGGTTGACCGTGTCAACAATACCATCGATATCCTGCATCAGTATGGATGGCTGGATGAAAATGTAACTGCAGAAGGTACTTATGACAATACCTTTGCTGAAAAAGCAGCAGAAGAGCTGGGACTGGAAGATCCCTACAAATAAAAAGATAATATCGGAACAGATATGGCAATGGAAGTCCATTGCCGCAAATAAACACACATATGCGGATTTTTGATCGGATGCATATGGGAATCGGAGGAATATATGCCTGCAATAAAAGCAAACAACATTGAAAAATACTATCAGAGTGCCGATAAGGAACTGGTACATGCGTTGGACAACATCAGTCTTACGGTCAACGACGGAGAATTCGTTGCCATTGTAGGTCCCTCCGGTTGTGGTAAAAGTACATTTCTGGAAATTGTAGCCGGTCTGCTGTCCGCAGATGGTGGTGAGATTTATCTGGATGATGAAAAGATCACAGGGACCAGCCGTGATATCGGCGTTGTTTTTCAGGATGCGTCCTTATTTCCATGGAAGACCATTAAAAAGAACATCGCTTATGGAATGGAGATTGCAAAGGTTCCGAAGGATGAGCAGGAACGCCGTCTGAAACGTTATATCAAGATGATGAATCTGGAAGGCTTTGAAAACAAATATCCTTCACAGCTGTCCGGTGGTATGAAGCAGAGAGCCGGGATTGCCCGTACACTTGTGATGAATCCCAAGGTCATTCTGATGGATGAACCTTTCAGTGCGGTCGATCATCTGACAAGGTGCACTCTGCAGGAAGAGCTGATGAAAATCCGCGAGGAAGAAAAAAAGACGATTTTATTTGTCACCCATGATATCAATGAGGCTGTTTACCTGGCAGACCGTGTTATCCTGTTCAGTCCCAGACCTTCTGTCATTCAGGAGGAGTACAAGATCAATCTTCCTTATCCGCGTCACAGAGAGGACGATTATCTGGCGCAGAAGGCAGCCACAATCATGAAGGATATCAGCCGCGGCAGAAAGACGGATGATGATATTGAGTACTTTATCTAAAGTTGGAATATAAATCAGAAAACACAAAATCAAGAAAAGTAAACACAAGATACAGGAGGCAGAGACATGGCAAGTGTAGATACCAGTATGGATTATATGTCCAGAGAAGAAGTAATGGCAATCTGGAATGCAAATATCAATTTAACAGATGAAGAGCTGCTTGCAATGGAGGAAGATGAATTCCGCGCCCGCGTAAGGGAAAGATGTCATCACACCTTGGAAATTCAGGTTTATCATGCACAGCACAGAGACAAAAAGCTTTCGCCCACACAGGCGGATTATGCAAAACGTCTGATGCGTCTTTGGAAAGAAAGAGGGCTGTCAACGGATCTGCCGGAATACCGGTATGTATCTTTTCTGATCGATACGGCAGACAAGCTCGCAAACGGTGAGCATGTGGATCTTTCCGCATACAAGCCAACACCTGTGACAAAAGAAATGGAAGATGCCTTTTTCACGATTTTAAAGGAACGCCGTTCCGTCCGTGAATTTACCGATGAAGAGGTTCCGGATGAGCTGATCGACAAGGTATTGGAAGCAGGACTTTGGGCAGCACACGGCTGTAATGTTCAGTCTATCCGTTACGTAGTAGTACGTGAAAAAAATGAACCGGGATTGTTCCGTGGAAGTGATGTTCCGGGGGGACCGGTGCATCTGGTCATCTGCCAGGATATGAGATGCTATCGTGCCAATTCTTTTACACCCCGCAGAAACCAGCTTTTGGATGCCGGCGCAGCAGGACAGAATATCGTACTTGCAGCGCATGCAGCAGGTTTGGAAAGTGTATGGCTGACCTTCCCCAATGAGGAATTTTGTGACAGACTGCGTGAAAAATTCAATCTCCCGGATTATGTCCGTCTGGTAACCTATGTGGATGTCGGATTTGGAGCGCAGACACCGCATCCGCCGCTTCGATGGGATGTTAAGGATACCGTGCTTGGCAGGTTTTAAATCTGATATCAGAGAGATTAAAAAAGCTTTCAATTTTTTAGTTATAGTATAAATCTATAGCAAGCAATAGAATTTAGGAATAGGAAATAGGGTGTCAATGTATTGACATCCTATTTTTTATGGAATACAATCAGATTATCAAAAATCCTACTAAACGAGTAGGAAAAAGGAGGAGCCTATGCGTAATGTAAAGATGCGTCATATCAGACTGACCATGCGATGTTGTCGCAAGGCGGCAGATGATCAGATGAAAACCAATAAAGCTGTCTGAAGATTTCAGACAAGCTTCCAATGATAAAAGAAATTTGATACACTTATAGATAAGAATAATGAAAGAAAGATAAAATAATAAAAGAAAGATAATTGTAAATATCAGGAGGAAACAAACATGAGTCAGATTAAAAAAAGCGCAGCAGAATTAATTGGAAATACACCGATTTTGGAAGTAAGCAACTATAGCAAAGACGCAGGAGCAACCGAAGCAACCATTCTTGCAAAATTAGAGTACTTAAATCCCGCAGGATCCGTAAAAGACCGTATTGCATTGGCGATGATCGAGGATGCTGAAAAGAAAGGTATTTTAAAACCGGGTGCAACTATCATTGAGCCTACAAGCGGAAATACCGGTATTGGTCTTGCAGCCGTAGCGGCAGCAAAGGGATACAAAGCCATCCTGACACTGCCCGATACCATGTCTGTAGAAAGAAGAAATCTTTTAGCAGCATACGGTGCAGAGCTGGTATTAACAGAAGGTGCTAAGGGAATGAAGGGTGCCATTGCCAAGGCAGAAGAATTAAAAGAAAGCATTGAAGGATCCGTAATCCTCGGACAGTTTGTAAATCCTGCCAATCCGGCAGCACACAAAGCAACAACCGGTCCTGAAATCTGGGAGCAGACAGACGGAACTGTTGATATCTTTGTAGCAGGTGTTGGTACAGGCGGAACCGTAACAGGTGTTGGTGAATACTTAAAATCCAAAAATCCCAATGTCAAGATCGTAGCTGTAGAGCCCGCAACAAGCCCTGTATTATCTAAAGGAACTCCCGGAGCTCACAAGATCCAGGGTATTGGTGCCGGCTTTGTACCGGAAGTCCTCAATACCAAGATCTATGATGAAGTCATTGCAATCGAAAATGAAGATGCATTTACAGAAGGCAAGAGATTTGCCGTAACCGAAGGTATTCTGGTAGGTATCTCATCCGGTGCCGCATTGAAGGCAGCTACTATTTTAGCAAACCGTCCGGAAAATAAAGGCAAAAACATCGTGGCATTACTTCCCGACTCAGGAGACAGATACCTGTCTACACCTTTATTCGGAAATCACTAAAAACATACTAAGAAATATCTTGTAAAGGTTTTTGTAAAGTATTTTAAATGACAGTCTTTTTTAAGGCTGTCATTTTTGTTATAATGGGAGTTACGGCATTATAACTGGATCATAATAGCCCTTTCTGATTCGTATTTCAGGATACAATAAAATATAAAAATAAGCGGTCTGTAAAGAAGTATGATACAGACCATAGCAGGAGAGAAGCATATGAAAATTTTAGTATACGGGGCCGGTGTGACCGGAAGCTTTTTATGTCATGCATTGTGTGACAATGGACAGGATGTAGAGCTTTTGGCGCGTGGCGACAGAAAAGAGATTTTGTCGGAAGAAGGGCTGGTGCTTCACCATTATTTTGGCGGTGCTGTGACAACGGATCATCCAAAGATCGTTGATGCAGTCGGCAACGGACATTATGATGTGATCTTTGTTGCCATGCCGTATCGTCAGATGCTGGAAGTGACAGAGAGCGTTGCAAAGGCCGATGCTGATACCGTGATCTTTGTCGGCAACAACATGCATGCAAAATATATTGAAAAAACAGTACAGGAGCTTTCACCGGCTAAAAAGAATGTGCTTTTCGGATTGCAGGAAAATGGTGGCGAAAGACGCGGAATGCTTATGATCAGCGTGTGCGACGGAAACGGCAGCATGACGATCGGTCCGGTAAAGCCGGATAGAGCTGCCGCAGCTGGAAACCAGGATGAAATCACAGAGGGAGCGGCTGCAGTCGGAAACCAGGATGGAACTACAGGCAATGCAGCTGATTATGAGAACGTCCGCCGGATGCTTGAAGGTATGTTTGTCAAAACAGGTTATGAGCTTAACTGGGTTTCCGATATGGATGCATGGTATAAATGCCATTTAGCAAAGATCCTGCCACAGGCTTATCTGACTTATGCATTAGAATGCAATTTGTATAAAGCAACCATGAAGCAGATCGCGCTTTCGCTGGATGCTTCTTATGAGGCATACCGCACACTGCGGGAAATGGGATATGAGATTTTACCCGAAGGCAGTGAGCGCCATTATAAAAAAAGCCCCAGCCGGTTTTTTACCGTGACCACCAAGCTTTTTGTTATGACAAGGACACAGCTGGGTGAAATGGAGATCAGCAGTTACTATCAGCAGGCTGTCCGTGAAATGGAAGATCTGAGTATGGATTTTTCCAAGCTTTTAGGCATCAGGGAAGATGAGATGAAGGCTTGGAAGAAATTGAAAGGGCAGATGCCATCATGGAAAAAACTGCATAAGACCTGAAAAAGCAAAAATAAAAAACAGAAAATAAAAAACCAGAAAATGAAATAGAAAGCCCTGAGTTTGTATGAAAAAACATACAAACACGGGGCTTTTTAATTATTTCAAAAATCCTTCGATGATTTTCTGTTCTGCTTCTTCTTCGGTCAGACCGAGTGTACAAAGCTTGATGATCTGCTCGCCCGCGATCTTTCCGATGGCTGCTTCGTGGATCAGGGATGCATCAATGTTTCCGGCATGAAGCTCCGGTGCTGCATTGACAATACCGTTGCCTGCAAGGATACCGTCGCATTCGGAATGACCGGTACATCTGCAGTTTCCGCGGATAACGGAATGGTATTCCTGAAAAGAGTTACCTTTGGCTACCGAACGGGAAACCAGATCAACCGCACTGTCGTCACCATCCATGGATACATCAAAATCAGAAGAGACCTTTTCATCCTTGTCGGTCAGCAGACGCTCACGGATGATGAGCTTGGCTCCGGCTGCCAGCCTGGCTTTGGTCGAACGCTTGGAATGACTGACACCGCTGATCTGCATGGTATCCATTTCCAGATAGGAATCCTCAGCCATTTCTACTTCTGTAACCGGATCGATATTTCTTTCTCCGGTACCTTTACCGGTTCCGATATGTTTTTCCTTGTAAACGACTTTGGCACCCTTTCCGATGAGAAAGCGGTGGATACCGTTGTGGCTGGCTTCTTCGGCACCGTCGGAATGGACGCCGCAGCCGGCTACGATGATAACGTCGGCGCCGTCCTCTACGATGAAGTCATTGTATACAACATCGTGAACACCGCTGTGTGTGACGCAGGCCGGAATGTATACGGTTTCCTGTTCATCCTTGCAGCTGATGTGGATATCAATACCGGGCTTATCTTTTTTGGCTGTGATCTTAATGTGCTTGGAAGATTGTCTGGCCACACATCCACTGTCTTCACGGATATTGTAGGCTCCTTTAAATTCTCCTTTATAATCAGATACTTCTGCTAAAAGCTTTTCTGTAATCTCATTCATCGTGACAGTTCTCCTTTGTTGTGATATGCATCGGACATGCACATTGCCGGTTATCGGATAAGAGTCCGGGAAGGACTTCTTCCCTCGGACCGAAGGTTGTGATCCGGCCGTCTGTTACAACAGCCACGTAATCGGCAATCTCCATAATGCGTTCCTGATGGGAAATGATGATCAGAGAGCGGCTGCTGTTTTTTTTGATTGCTTCAAAGGCATTGATCAGGTTGGAAAAGCTCCAAAGATCGATTCCGGCTTCCGGTTCGTCAAAAACCAAAAGCTCGGCACCCTTGCGATTTAATACAGTGGCAATTTCAATACGCTTGCTTTCACCGCCGGATAAAGATGCATCTACCTCACGATCAATATATTCCTGCGCACACAGACCAACGGTGGAAAGCATGCTGCACAGCTTGTCCTCAGGAAGCTTTTCTTCGCCGGAAAGCTCCAAAAGATCGCGGACCGATAAGCCCTTGAAACGGACGGGCTGCTGGAAAGCATAAGCGATTCCTTTGCGCGACCTGTCTGTGATGGACATATGGGTAATGTCCTCACCATTATAAATAATGCTTCCTTCGCTGATTTCATAAAGTCCGGCAATGACCTTGGCAAGTGAAGTTTTACCGCCGCCGTTTGGTCCGGTGATGACAGTCAGTCTGCCTTCGGGTACGTTAAGATCAATACCTTTTAATATTTCTTCCCCATCCTGGGTTTTCCAATGAATGTTTTTCAATTCGAGCATGGTTGTTTCCTTCCGGTTTTTATAATAGTATTTCCGATTTCTTCCATATCAAACAGGTTATGTTAATAATCTGCTCAACAGATCATAACAGTATTTGTCAGGAATTCTATTCAACAGATTATTACAATCTAAAACATTTGTCAAAATTCCTGTATAAAAAAGCTTCTGCAAAAGGATTCTGACATAATTTATGAACGTGTTAAAAAATATGCTGTAAGAGATATCGGAATAAGGCTGTGGTCTTTACTTATACTTTTTGAGCGATTATAATAAAAAACGGAGGGCTTACACATGAAAAAAAATATAAAATCTTTAAAACAAAAAATGATCATTGTACTGATTCCACTCCTTGTGATCGCTTTTCTGGCAGTTTTTCTGGTTACGTATTTTACTACAAGGACCATTATTCTGAAGGAAACGGAGGATAAGGTGCAAAATGGGGTTGATGCGCTGGATTATCACGCATTGTCCGATTTCAACAAGATTTTGGGACTGATAGAAAATGTACAGTGTTCAGTAGAAAGAAGCTGTCAGACAGAGGAAGATATCAGGGATTATATTTATGCAATCGGTGACGCATACCCAGAGACCATTCCGACCGGTATTTACTGCGGTCTTGAAAGTGGCACTTACATAGACAAAATGTGGACGCCGGATTCTGACTGGACAATGAAAGAACGCCCATGGTATAAGGATGGTCTGAAAGCTGACAACGTGACATTGGGAGAGATGTATCTGGATGCTGATTCCGGCAAATACATTGTTTCCGTTTTTGCCAATATCAAAGATGATGCAGGAAAGGTGATTGGTGTTATTTCAGCCGATGTTCCGATGGATTCCATTGTGACCGTTATTCAGGAGACGCATATCATGGATGGTGACAATATCTACGGCGTTGACAAAAATACAGGAATTGTTTTTGCCGATGAAAATGTGACTGAGGAAAAAAGTGTTTTTGAATCATCCGATCCGCTCGATCAGAAGGTGGCTGAGATGATTTCTGCCGATACGGTCAACAGCTTCCAGCAGTTGGGTGACACTTATATCTGGATAAACAATATTCCGGATACCGGATTTTATGTTGTATTTACAGCGGATAAGGCAGCTGTTTTCAAGGATCTGAACCAGCTTCGCCTGCAATCCTTTTTGATCAGTATTGCCGGTATTCTGGTCCTGTGTGCGGCGGTTTATATGATCTTAAAGGGTGGTCTGGCTCCGCTTACCAAATTGAATCGTTCCATTCTGGTAATGGAGAAGCTTGATTTTTCTGAACCGATTGATATCAACAGCAAGGATGAGATCGGACAGATTGCGATCTCACTCAATGCGATGTCAACCAGTATCAAAAATATGATTTTGGATATGAAAAAATCCATTGCGGATATTGATACCAATGCCAATCTTAATTCTACGGCAGCAAGATCATTGGCTGTGGCTTCCGACAATCAGTATCATACCGTCAATGCTTTGTCGGATACCATGAATGAGCTGAATCATGCGATTGAAATGATTGCCGACGGTGCTACCAATCTGGCTGCAACGGTTTCGGAGACCTCTGATGAGATCAATCTGGCAGACGGTGTGATCACCAAGACCAAAAAAGAAATTGACGCCGGTCACAAGACCATGGGCAATATGACAGAGACGATGTCAGCGATCACATCTTTGTCCGATGACCTGAAACAGGCGATCATAGATGTAAATGAAGGCTTGAACGGAATTTCCGAGATGGTGGAAATGATCAGTGAAATCGCCAGCCAGACCAATCTGCTTTCCTTAAATGCTTCGATTGAAGCTGCAAGAGCAGGAGAGGCCGGACGTGGATTTGCCGTTGTGGCGAGCGAGATCCAGAAACTGGCTGACCAGTCCAACAATTCCGTTACAGAGATCCAGAATACGACAGCCAATATCCAGAATCTGGTCAATATTGTGTTGGATAAGGCAGAGCGCAGCAATAATGCGGTAATTGAAGGTGGAGAGGTCGTAAAAGAGACTGAAACAATCTTTTCACATATCGCAGCCAATATTGAAAATATCCAGAATACTATGGACGCGCTGTCCAAGGCATTTGTTGTCGTTGAACAGGTAGCGGGAGATATGGCAGCGAGTACAGAGGAGCAGACAGCCAGTACGACTATGGTCATGACGACCTGTGAGGAGCTAAAAGGCATGTCTGATGACTTTAACCAGAAGGGAAAAGATCTGGATACACAGAGTTCCGGTCTGAAGGATTTATCCCAATCCCTCGAAACGCAGGTAAAACAGTTTACCTGTTAGTATTGCCTTACCGTGATATCGGATTATGATACCGGATCGAAGCATACTTTGCATTTTTACATAAGCTGCGTATGACTTTGATTGATCGGGAATTTAAAAATAACAGATAGGAGCTTTAAAAAGAAAATGACAGAGATACCCAAGGAAAAAAGAGTAGAGGATTCGATAATAGAGCAGGTTCACAAGCTGCGCCCTACACATATGAACGGTATGGGGCGATTGTTTGGAGGACAGCTGATGTCGTGGATTGACGAGGTGGCATGCCTTGTCGGCAACCGTCATTCCCAGACCAATGTGATCACTGCATCGGTAGACAATCTGCATTTTATCAGAGGTGCCTATGTCAATGAGCTGATTGTTATGATCGCCAAGATCACTTATGTCGGACATTCATCCATGGAAGTGCGTGTCGATACCTATGTAGAGGCGATGGATGGCATCCGCAGACCGATCAACCGGGCGTATCTGACCATTGTTGCCGTTGATGAAAACGGAAAGCCCTGTGCCGTTCCGGGTCTCATTATAGAAACCGAATCCGAAAAGGCAGAATGGGAGGCCGGTGAAAAACGGCGTAAAATGCGTATGGTGCGAAAAAAAGAGGGATTTTAATAACTGCCTTTTGAAGCTTGATTTGTACCTGGCCGGAGCTTTTTTTAGAAATTGGCTTAATAATAAGATAGCTTCCTACAATCAGAATAATCGTTAAGACCCATGAGATTGGAAATGCTGAATATAGCACTTCCAATCTTTTCTTTTGTTCAAAAACAGTACAGATCCATGTGATGCGGAAAAGGCAGGTGCCAAGGAATAAGAGTACTTTTTATTGTAAAAAATATCTCTTAAAAATTTTTTGAAGCTATATTTTATAGTTTTGTGAATATAAAAATTTGAAGAATATAGAACGGCATAATAGTTATTTTTTGTTGATTTTGTTTTAATAGTAATTATGATATACTAATTTCATTATATAATGAAAGGGTAGTAAATTTGAAAGAAATGGTAAGATAAAAGATGTAAGTTATGTATTTGATTTTGCTTCTGACAGGACTTTAAAGATGGTATCGGAGGCAGTTTCTATATCGGCAAAAGCTGGTAAGCGTAATTCGGAAGATAAGAGAGTATTAGGTAAGTTTTTGAATTATTGTCCAGTGATATCTATCGAAGGTTCTGAGATGAAAGAGTACAGTGCGACCAGACTGTTGCAGCAGTTAAAGCGTGCATATGCTGATAAAGTAGTCAGAACTGGTAAATCAAAGTAATGTAAAAAATGCGCATAGAAAGTACATAGCATAAATCTTTATAGATTCAGGTTTGTAGAATTAAGAAAATCGCAAGTTATCGAACTGACACATTGGAAAGGATTATATATGAGTGAATTGATTAAGGCTGATAATGAATATAAAGAGTGGATTGCCGGAATCTCCACTGATTTTAGAAAAAGCCAAATCAGGGCTTCTATGAAGATAAATGATGAGATGCTAAGATTTTATTGGAAACTTGGTAAGGGTATTTCATCTATGAGTGAACAGTTCGGATATGGAACGGGATTCTATAAAACGGTGAGTAGCGATTTGAAAACTATTTTGCCAGATGTGAAATCATTTTCTCCGACTAATTTGAAATATATGAGATACTTTTATGAGATGTATCCTGATGCAGAGATTTGTCCTCAGGTTGAGGACAAATTAATTACAGATGCAAATCGTCCCCAAGTTGGGGATAATTTACAAATCATTTTTAGAATTCCATGGGGACATAACAAAATAATACTTGATAAATGCAAAGGAAATTCTGCAAAGGCATTGTTTTATATCAGGAAGACTATTGAAAACAATTGGTCAAGAGATGTATTACTAAACTTCTTAGGAACGGATTTGTATGAACGTCAGGGCAAAGCAATAACTAACTTTTCTAATACACTTCCGATAGAACAGAGCGATTTAGCACAAGCAATTACAAAGGATCCATATAATTTTGATTTTTTGACTTTGCGTGAAAGGTATGATGAAAAGGAACTAAAGGATGCGCTTATAGAGAAAGTTAATAATTTCCTTATGGAGTTAGGTACTGGCTTTGCTTATATGGGCAGGGAAGTGAGAATTGAGGTAGGAGATACTGAAAAATTTATAGACATGTTATTTTACAATACTCAAAGGCATTGCTATGTTGTTGTAGAAATAAAGACAGGAAAATTTGATTCTTCTTACGCAGGTCAATTGGGAACTTATGTTGTGGCTGTTAATCATCAGATGAAATCAGAAGCTGATAATCCTACTTTGGGGCTTCTGATTTGTAAAGATATGGATAAAGTAGAAGCTCAGTATGCATTGGAATCTACTAGCCAGCCACTTGGTATTTCCAGTTATGAATTATCAAAACTTATACCAGAAGAGTTCAGAGGCAGTATGCCTACCATTGAAGAAATTGAGGCTGAATTAAATGAATAAATTCGGATTGAATTAAATCGCTGCGCGATGGCCTGCGAAGGCTGTGGCGCAGTTTTCTCTTTAACTTAAAAAGGCAGTAGATAATGCATCCTAAAAGTAGTATTGTTAAATTACCACAAAATAACAATCGAACAGGATCAACATTAACACTGCCATGAATAGTGTCATGCGTCGAATTATAGTTTCCACCTACGGCGGCTTTACCGCAGATTAAATTCGGCATAGGTGACTTTTTAAAAGCAAAAAAATTGACAAAAGATATTTGTTTTTGATATTATTATTTAGCAAGGGAATGAAGTTCTCCCTTAGTTGCAAAACTAAAACCGCTATTCTTAGCTGATGACTTCTGCATTTTGACGCAGAAATTATCAGCTTTTTTGCGTCTTAATATAGCTAAAAGGAGGCTTTTTTATTATGTTGATTAGTATTGCTATGATATTGCTGATGGGAATGTTTATGGGGTGGATATGTAAAAAAATCCATTTGCCCAGTCTGACGGGAATGATTTTTACAGGTATAATACTTGGACCGTATTTTTTGAATATGATTGACAGTTCATTGTTAAATATATCTTCAGAATTGCGGAAAATCGCATTGATAATAATTTTGACAAGAGCAGGATTATCGTTAGACTTAAATGATCTAAAAAGGGTAGGGCGTCCTGCAATTCTTATGTGCTTTGTCCCTGCCTGCTTTGAAATTATGGGAATGATTATATTGGCACCTAAATTATTGGGAATATCTATCTTAGATGCGGCAATTATGGGGACGGTTGTTGGGGCGGTTTCGCCGGCTGTAATTGTTCCTAAGATGTTGAAACTTATGGAAGAGGGTTATGGCGTAAGACACAGTGTTCCACAACTGATACTTGCCGGTGCATCTGTTGATGATGTTTTTGTGATTGTAATGTTTACTGCCTTTACAGGACTTGCTCAAGGAAATGATGTATCAATCAGAAGCTTTGTTAATATCCCTGTTTCTATCCTTTTGGGGATTGTTACAGGAGCATTTATTGGGATTTTGCTCGCGTATTATTTTAAAAAAGTGCATATTAGAGATACATCAAAAGTTGTTATCATTTTGTGTCTGTCCTTTATTTTGGTGACATTTGAAGATAGGTTTTCCACTATTCTTCCATTTGCTTCTTTGATTGCAGTTATGGCAATAGGAATCGCTCTGCAAAAGAAACGAGAAGTTGTTGCAAAAAGATTGTCTGTAAAATTTAATAAACTATGGGTTGTTGCTGAAATAGTTTTATTTGTGTTAGTTGGGGTAACGGTAGACATAAAATATGCTGTATCAGCAGGTGCTGTATCCGTTATATTAATTTTAGGCGTTCTTATGTTTAGAATGCTGGGAGTATTTTTGTGTCTGTTAAAGACAAAACTTACCATGAGAGAAAGAATGTTTTGCATGATTGCATATACTCCAAAAGCCACAGTACAAGCGGCATTAGGTGGCGTTCCTTTGGCAATGGGGTTGTCTTGCGGCAATATTGTTCTGACTATAGCAGTAGTTGCAATTTTAATAACTGCTCCATTAGGAGCATTCTGTATTGATTTCACATATAAAAAGTTGTTAATAAATGAGGAATAAAATGAAAGTGTTAGATTATAATAAAAGAAATTGATGATAAATAAATTGATACTTGAATTCTACACCCATCTGGTTGATAATATACTTAATTACTGGGAATTAAATTTCCCAAGCTTGTTTTAATGTAAATGCTATTATGATCTTGTTATACCGATCCATAGCAGAATGGAGACTTTATGAAGATTTCAACCAAAGGCAGATATGCCCTGCGTATGATGTTGGAGCTTGCCTGCAGAGAAGACAATCAGCCGGTCAGCATCAAGGACATTGCAAAAAGCCAGGGAATATCGGAAAAATATCTGGAACAGATTATTTCCTTATTAAATAAGGCAGGATATGTACACAGTATCCGCGGTGCCCAGGGTGGATACCGTCTGACCAAGGATCCCAAAGAATATACAGTCGGAATGATCTTAAGACAGACCGAGGGTAATCTGGCACCGGTGGCCTGCATCGGCGACGATAAGGAGGTCTGTGACAGAAAGGCATCCTGCATCACAGTGCGTATTTATGAAAAAATCAATGATGCGGTCAATGATGTTGTGGATCATATTACACTGGCGGATATGGTTGCATGGCAAAAAGAACAATAAAATACAGCAAAATGGCGCATTTAGCCTTATCTTTTTGTTGACAAATAGGAAGATAGGGCTATAATTATAATGTAATTCATACCAAATAGGTAGGAAATGAAAACAGAGTAACTGCAGCCTGAAAATGGGTGCTGACAGAAAGAAGGCAAAATATGAAAAAGATAATTTATCTGGATAATGCTGCTACAACGCAGGTCGACCCAAAGGTACTTGAAGCAATGCTTCCTTTTTTTACAGAATATTATGGAAATCCTTCTGCTGTATATTCATTTGCCGAGACAGCAAAGAAAGCGGTTGAAGATGCAAGAGAGAAACTGGCAGAGCTTATTCACGCCAAAAAGGATGAAATCTATTTTACCGGTGGCGGAAGCGAGTCAGACAACTGGGCATTGAAGGCAACAGCAGAGGCCTATGGCAATAAAGGTAAACACATCATCACCAGCAAGATTGAGCATCATGCTATCCTGCATACCTGTGAATGGCTGGAAAAACATGGTTTTGAAGTGACTTATCTGGATGTAGATGAAAAGGGTTTAATTAGCCCTGAAGAGCTGGAAAAAGCAATCCGTCCGGATACCATTCTGATCTCTGTCATGGCAGCCAACAATGAGATCGGAACGATTGAGCCATTGGCAGAAATCGGTGAAATTGCCCACAAACACGGCATTCTTTTCCATACTGATGCGGTACAGGCCTTTGGTCATATCCCGCTTGATGTAGATGCAATGCATATTGATATGCTTTCGGCAAGCGGCCACAAGATCAACGGACCCAAGGGAATCGGCCTTTTATATATCCGTAAGGGTGTCAAGATCCGTTCTTTTATCCATGGTGGTGCGCAGGAAAGACAGCGTAGAGCCGGTACACACAATGTCCCCGGTATCGTTGGTTTCGGCAAGGCAGCAGAGTTAGCACTCGCTAATATGGACGAACGTATCAAATATGAAACAGAGTTGAGAGATTACCTGATTAAGAGAGTTAGCAGTGAAATCCCTTATACCAAAGTAAACGGAGATCTGGAAAAGAGACTTCCCAACAATGCCAACTTCTGTTTCCGCTTCATCGAGGGAGAATCCATGCTGATCCTCTTAGACCAGAACGGCATCTGCGGTTCATCGGGAAGTGCCTGCACATCAGGTTCACTGGATCCGTCCCACGTACTTTTGGCAATCGGACTGCCGCATGAGATCGCACATGGATCCTTACGTCTGTCCCTGTCTGAAAAGACAACCAGGGAAGATATTGATTTTACAATTGATGAATTAAAGAAAATCATTGAAAGATTACGGAATATGTCACCTCTTTATGAGGATTTTGTAAAGAAAAACAGCTAAAGGAGGAAAGTTGTATGTACAGTGAAAAAGTAATGGATCATTTTAACCATCCGAGAAATGTCGGAGAAATGGAAAATCCGAGTGGCGTTGGCACTGTCGGAAATGCCAAATGCGGAGACATTATGAGAATGTATTTAGATATTGATGATAACGGTACCATTCAGGATGCCAAGTTTAAGACCTTTGGATGCGGTGCCGCAGTAGCAACCAGCTCCATGGCAACCGAGCTTGTAAAAGGAAAGACCGTTCAGGATGCTTTGGACGTAACCAACAAAGCAGTTATGGAAGCTTTGGATGGACTTCCTCCGGTAAAGGTACACTGTTCTCTGTTAGCAGAGGAAGCAATCCATGCAGCATTGTGGGATTATTCTGAAAAAAGCGGTGTGAAGATTGATGGTCTTGAGAAACCGGTTAATGATATCGGTGAAAAAGAAGAGGTTGCTGACGAAGAATACTAAGATTGACAAGCGTGGGCCGATGGTAAAAAAGCCATCGGCCTTTTTATGTCCGCTTTTCATGTCCGGATTGAGGAAATTTCACCGGCTTCCGGCTGAGCAAGGGGATCTATGTGGTCTGGGAGCTATGGGATTCCTGCGCCTAGTAAGTGTAAATGTTGCCAGCTACTGCGTTTTGCCGGTAAAGGCACGGAAAATAAAACGCGCCTTTGGCTTGAACGGGTTATTTTCCGTGCCAGTTTTTCGTTTGTGGCAACATTAACGCTTACACGGCTCGGAATATACGCTCCCGGACCACATAGATCCCCTTGCTCAGCCGGAAGCCGGTGAAATTTTTGGACATACGTTTTACTATATTTAAGTCGTAATCATAGTTATAGAATGAGGCTATAACGTGGTATCGGATTAGAGTATTATACAACAACGAAATCCTGTGCTAAGATAACATCATCAAGAGAACAACAAAAACAAACATTCAGAAAACATAAAGAATGTAAATGAAAATGATCGCGACATTTCAGTAAAGCTAAATACTGAAGATGCCAGGTAGAAAAGCAAAAGAAAGGTAAGCGGTTGATCCGCAAAAGGTAAAAAGAAATGGCTAAGAAGACAAGAGCAGAAAGAGATTTTAAATTTGAAACAAAACAGCTTCACATTGGACAGGAAAATCCGGATCCGGTTACAGACGCAAGAGCCGTTCCGATATATCTGACATCCTCTTATGTATTCCATAACAGTGAGCATGCGGCTGACAGATTTGGACTTCGTGATGCAGGTAATATTTACGGACGTCTGACCAATCCGACAGAGAGTGTGTTTGAAAGCAGAATTGCAGCATTGGAAGGCGGCGTTGCAGCCGTTGCCGTAAGCTCAGGCGCAGCAGCCCTTACCTATGCATTGCAGACAGCAGCACATGCAGGTGACCATATCGTAGCAGCCAAAAATATTTACGGCGGCACATACAACCTGTTAGCACATACACTTCCGGATTTTGGCATTGAAGCAACCTTTGTAGATCCTTTTGATTATGATGCGATCGAAGCAGCTATCAAGGACAATACAAAAGCAATCGAGATTGAAACACTTGGAAACCCCAACTCAGAGGTTGTTGATATTGAGAGAATTGCGCAGATCGCTCATGCACACAAGATCCCGCTGATCGTTGACAATACATTTGCAACACCTTATCTGGTTCGTCCGATTGAATACGGTGCAGACATTGTTGTGCATTCTGCAACAAAATTCATTGGCGGTCACGGTACGACCATCGGTGGTGTCATCGTTGACTCCGGTAACTTTGACTGGATCGCAAGTGGCAAATTCCCCTGGTTGACTGAGCCAAACGTATCCTACCATGGTGTAAGCTTTGCAAAAGATGCAGCTCCGGCAGCATTTGTAACCTACATCCGTGCAATCTTACTTCGTGATACAGGCTCTACCTTGTCACCGGTTCATGCATTTATCTTCTTACAGGGACTGGAAACCTTATCCTTAAGAGTAGAAAGACATGTAGAAAATGCATTGAAGGTAGTACAGTTTTTGAAAGACCAGCCTTTGGTTGAAAAAGTAAATCATCCGTCTATTTCCACAGATCCGGAGCAGCAGAGACTGTACAAAAAATACTTCCCCAACGGTGGTGGCTCCATCTTTACCTTTGAAATCAAGGGTGATGCAAAAAAGGCACAGCAGTTTATCGATAATCTGGAACTGTTCTCTCTGTTAGCGAATGTAGCCGATGTAAAATCACTTGCTATCCATCCGGCTTCCACAACACATTCAGAATGCAACGAGGCAGAGCTTCTGGATCAGGGCATCAAACCCAACACCATCAGACTTTCCATCGGTACAGAGCATATTGATGATATCATCGAAGATCTGTCAGAGGCATTTAAAGCGATTGCAGAATAAATTTAAAAACGCATAATGAAAGCGCCATCTTAATTCGGTTATGAAGGAGGATGGCGTTTTCTGTTTCCTCTTTATAAATCCGGTGACACGTGTTAAGATACCAACATATAATAAGATAAATCATTCAGAAAGAGGACAGTTATGATATACGACAATATCTTAGATGCAATGGGACATACCCCGATGATACGCTTGAACCGGATCAACAAGCCCGGCAATGCGCAGATTCTTGTAAAATTTGAGGGACTTAATGTAGGTGGTTCCATCAAGACACGCACAGCCTACAATATGATTCTGGAAGCAGAAAAGGAAGGTAAGATCAACAAGGATACGATCATTGTGGAGCCTACCAGTGGCAATCAGGGCATCGGTCTGGCACTTGTCGGTGCAGTAAGAGGCTACAAGACGATCATAGTCATGCCGGATTCGGTCAGTGAGGAACGCAGAAAGCTGGTCAGGCATTATGGCGCAGAGGTCGTTTTGATACATGATGCAGGAGATATCGGTGCCTGCATTGATGAATGTTTACAGACAGCACTCAGAATGGCAGAAGAAAACCCCAATGTGTTTGTACCACAGCAGTTTGCCAACCCCAACAATGTTTTAGCACACAAAAATCATACGGCATTGGAGATTATGGAGCAGGTTGCAGGTCCTATCCACGGTTTCTGTTCCGGAATTGGTACCGGCGGTACGATCACCGGAATCGGTGAAACATTAAAGGCACAGTATCCGGATATTGAAATCTGGGCTGTTGAGCCGGAAAATGCGGCTATTCTTGCAGGCGGAAACATCGGTACTCATTTACAGATGGGAATTGGTGATGGCATTATCCCGGATATCCTGAATCAGAAAATTTATTCCGATATTTATATTGTAACAGATGAGGAAGCACTGCAGACTGCCAAAGATCTGGCAAGACTGGAAGGTCTGATGTGCGGTATTTCAAGCGGCACCAATGTGGCAGCTGCTTTAAAGCTTGCCGAAAAGCTTGGAGAAGGCAGGACAGTTGTGACAATCTTGCCGGATACGGCAGAGCGGTATTTTTCAACACCATTATTTGAAGAATAAAAATTTGACCTATAATCCACAGATCATTTTTGGTTTGTGGATTTTTTGATTATTTGTAAATTCAGTTTCGAAAATCTTTATATTTTACGGGTTGCAATCTGAATATAAAAGGCGTAAACTACAGACAGATTTTGAGAGTGGAACATCTGATATCCCACGATACCGGGCATTTCCCTCATAATCTGTGTATTTAACAATTCATAAAGGAGATGGTTTCTTGGGAGATCTGGCTTCAAAATTAATGGCCGAGCTGGAATGTGAGACTGTCTTTACAATTCCTGTTTTCGGAGGGATCGGTATTGCGGAATCAGTTGTTGTTACATGGATCATCATGGCAATCCTGATCATCGGTGCGATCATTCTGACGAGGAATTTAAAGATCGATCATATCAGTAAAAGACAGGCTGTGGCCGAGCTGATTTATACCAAATTGACCGGACTTGTGGAAGGTATGATCGGTCCTGCCGGAAAGTCATATGTGCCTTATCTGACAACGGTTTTACTTTACATAGGTTTGTCCAATATTATCGGACTATTTGGTATGAAATCCCCAACAAAGGATCTGAATGTCACGATAGCATTAGCTGTCATGAGCATCGTCCTGGTGGAAGCTGCAGGAATACACCACAAAGGTGTCGGAAAGTGGCTGCATCACTTTACAGAGCCGGTGGCAATTGTTACACCCATCAATATCTTAGAGGTGTTTACAAGACCGTTGTCACTGTGTATGCGACTGTTTGGTAACGTACTTGGTGCATTCGTTATCATGGAACTGATCAAGATCGTTGTTCCTGTATTTTTACCGGCAGTATTTAGTTTGTATTTTGATTTATTTGATGGATTGTTACAGGCATATGTTTTTGTATTCCTGACATCCATGTATATTGCTGAGGCAATTGAGTAAGTCCCGCAGCGTTGCAGATGGGAAGAATAACAAAAAAGGAGAAATAATTATGAATTCATTAATCGCAATTGGAGCAGGTATTGCAGTTTTTTGTGCACTGGGTGCAGGTATTGGTATCGGTATTGCAACAGGTAAGGCATCAGAAGCCATTGCCAGACAGCCGGAGGCAGCAGGTAAGATCAACTCTACTTTGATTTTAGGTTGTGCGTTAGCAGAGGCAACCGCTATTTACGGTTTCGTTATCGCCCTGATGATCATTGTAATGCTCAAATAATGGTCGTTTAAACCAAAGTGGCGCGCAGGTTGTGCGTAATATACGGAAAGGCGGGGCAAAAAATGCTCAAGGTTGATATCAATTTAGTATTTACCATCATAAATCTTTTAGTGCTTTTCGTAGCCATGCGTATTTTTTTCTTCAAACCGATCAAAAAGATCATTGATGACAGACAGGCGGAAGCCGACAGACAGTTTGAAGAGGCTAAAAACAAACAGACGCAGGCAGAGGAATTAAAGACGCAGTACGAAGCTTCTTTAGCATCAGCAGAAAATGAAAAGAAACAGATTCTTGCAAAAGCCAGAAAAGATGCGGATGTGGAATATCAGAAGATTTTGAAAGATGCAGAGGCAACAGCCGGTGAAGTGGTTTCAACCGCAGTTACAAAAGCTGAAAATCAGAAGAACCAGATTTTGAAAAGTGCGGAAAGCGAGATCGCAGCCATGGTTGTGGATGCCGCAAGCAAGGTAATCAGTGGAACAGGCAGTGCAGATTCAGACAGTGCACTGTATGACAAATTTTTAAATAAAGCAGGTGAGAAAGCGTGACTTTGACAGCAGAAAAATATGCAACAGACCTGGTCAACAGTGGAATCGGCAATGACATTCTGAAAGAAGTTTCGGATATTTTGGATGCTGTGCCTGAGATCAGAGTGGATTTTGAAGACCCTACGGTCGCTCTGGAAAGAAAGCACATTATCATTGATCGCGTTTTCCCTGAGGAAATACGCAACTGCCTGAAGTTACTGTGTGATAATCAGGATTTTGCATTGTGGGATGATATTTGCAAATACTGCAAAAATGCCGGCAAATCCCAGAAAAAAGAAGAAACGGCAACTCTTATTTATGTTACAAAGCCCAACGAAGAACAGCTTTCAGGTATCCGGGCATTTTTGGAAAAGGAATATCACAATCCCGATATGGATCTAACACTGGAAGAGGATCCGTCCATCAAGAGCGGATTTATCTTAAGAGTCGGGACAAAGGAATATGACTGGAGTGAAAAAGGACGTATCGAGCAGTTGAAATCCAGTCTGATGAAGGTTACAAAAAGTGCACACGGCAGTGAGACACAGACAAGCTATGAGGGCATTATCTCCATCCTCAAGACAGAGATCAAGGACTTTGATCTGGAAGCTAAAAATAAAGAGATCGGTGTGGTCAACTGGGTCGGTGACGGAATTGCCAATATCGACGGTATTGATCATGCGTTTTACGGAGAAATCGTTGTTTTTGACTGTGGTGTCAAGGGTATGGTACAGGATGTACGCCGCGATGAGATCGGGGTTATCCTGTTTGGCCGTGATACCGAGATCAAGGAAGGCAGCCGTGTCGTTCGTACCGGCAAGATGGCCGGTATTTCCGTCGGAGAGGATTTCAAAGGAAGAGTCATTGATGCTTTAGGCAATCCAATCGATGGAAAGGGCGATATCAAAGCAGACGGTTTCCGCCCGATTGAAAATCCGGCGCCCGGTATTGTAGACCGTAAGTCCGTATCCAAACCTCTGGAAACCGGTATTCTGGCAATTGACTCCATGTTCCCGATCGGTCGTGGACAAAGGGAGCTGATCATCGGTGACAGACAGACCGGTAAGACCAGTATTGCAACAGATACCATCATCAACCAGAAGGGCAAGGATGTTGTCTGTATCTATGTGGCAATCGGACAGAAGGCATCTACCGTTGCCAAGCTTGTCAACAACTTAAAAAAGAACGATGCAATGGACTACACGATCGTGGTTTCTTCCACAGCATCCGATCCGGCACCGTTACAGTATATTGCACCCTATGCAGGTACTGCACTTGCCGAATATTTTATGTACCATGGCAAAGATGTACTGATCGTATATGATGATCTTTCCAAGCATGCGGTAGCTTATCGTGCTATTTCATTGCTGTTAGAGCGTTCACCGGGGCGTGAAGCTTATCCGGGTGATGTTTTCTATCTGCATTCCAGACTGTTGGAGCGTTCTGCACGTCTTTCAGAGGAAGCAGGAGGCGGATCCATTACGGCACTGCCTATTATTGAGACACAGGCAGGAGATGTTTCCGCATACATACCGACCAATGTTATCTCTATTACAGATGGTCAGATCTATCTGGAAAGCCAGTTGTTCTTTGCCGGACAGCGTCCGGCCGTCAATGTCGGCTTGTCCGTATCCCGTGTCGGTGGTGCGGCACAGACAAAGGCTATGAAAAAAGCAGCCGGAAGTATCCGTATTGATCTGGCACAGTATCGTGAAATGCAGGTATTTACGCAGTTTTCATCCGATCTGGATGAGAGCACCAAAAAGCAGTTAGCCCACGGTAGTGCGCTGATGGAGCTTTTAAAACAGCCGCTCAACCATCCGCTTAGCATGGCAGAGCAGGTTATCACACTGGTTTGTGCCAACGGCAAGGTATTCAGTGATCTTGCAACAGATCAGGTTAAGAACTTCCAAAAGGATCTGTTAAAAGAGTTTGCACAAAACCACAATGATATTATCAGCAAGTTAAACAGCACCAAGGCACTCGATGATGATATCAAAGCGGCAATTATTGACGCAGCATTAGAATTTAAGAATAGAGCGTGATAGGAAATGGCGAATACCAAAGAAATTCAGGACAGAATTAACAGTATCCGTGATACCATGAAAATCACAAGGGCCATGTATATGATGTCTTCCATGAAGCTTCGGAAGGCCAAACAGAAGCTTGCCAATACAGAGCCGTACTTTTTCAGCTTGCAGGAGCAGATCCGGGACATCCTGTATCATTACCCGGATATGCAGCACCTGTACTTTGATAACCGCAATAAGGACCTTGCAGAGTCGGTTAAAAAGAAAGGCTTTGTGGTTGTTACCGGTGATAAAGGAATGGCCGGGGCTTACAACCTCAATGTCTTAAAGCAGGCAAGAGAACTGATCGACGAGGCCGAGGATTACCGGCTGTTTGTAGTTGGCGAGCTCGGAAGACAGTTTTTCAAATCACAGGGCTATGTGATTGAAGAGGATTTTGCCTATTCTGCCAACAACCCCAGCATTCACAGGGCGCGTATGATGGCAGAGCGCATGATGAAGCTTTACAAGGATGAAGAGCTGGATGAGATTTATATCGTATACACCAAAATGATCAATAGTATGAGCGAGGAAGCACAGGTGCAGAGACTGTTACCCTTGCAGACGCACAAATTTATTGAACAGGAAATGCTTGAAAAGATCCAGAATGAGCAGGGCGAATATGATTTACAGGCAGCTGAAAAGCTTCATGACGAATGGTATCTGATTTATCCTTCTCCGAAAGCTGTTTTGGAGAAAGTAGTAGATAATTATATAACAGGATTTTTTTACGGTGCATTGGTTGAAGCGTCTGCCAGTGAGGAAAACGCCCGTATGATGGCAATGCAGTCCGCAACGGACAATGCAGAGGCCATGCTGCACGATTTGTCGATCGAATACAACCGTGTGAGACAGGCGGCGATCACGCAGGAAATCACTGAGGTAATCGGTGGCGCCAAGGCACTCAAGAAAAAGAAGAAACAAGCGAGGTGAAATTTCACATAATGGAAAATACAGGAAAAATCGTACAGGTTTCAGGACCGGTAGTAGATGTGGAATTTGAAAATGGAGAACTTCCCGCAATCAAGGACGCACTGTATGTCATGAACAATGGCAAAAAATGTGTGATGGAAGTATCCCAGCATATCGGACACAATGTTGTCCGCTGTATCATGCTGGCAGCATCCGAAGGTCTGTGCAGGGACATGGAGGTTGTCGCAACCGGTAAGGGTATCAGCGTACCGGTCGGTGAAAAGACACTGGGACGACTGTTCAATGTACTCGGTGAGACACTGGATGGCAAGGAAAGCTTAGAGGATAGTGAGCACTGGGTTATCCACAGAGAGGCTCCTTCCTTTGATGAGCAGAGCCCGGTAGCGGAAATGCTTGTAACAGGAATTAAGGTTATCGATCTTTTAGCTCCCTATGCAAAGGGTGGTAAAATCGGTTTGTTCGGTGGTGCCGGTGTTGGTAAGACCGTGCTGATCCAGGAGCTGATCCGCAATATCGCAACAGAGAGCGGCGGATATTCTATTTTTACCGGTGTGGGAGAAAGATCCAGAGAAGGTAATGACCTCTGGATGGAAATGAAAGAATCCGGTGTCATTGACAAGACTGCCTTAGTGTTCGGACAGATGAATGAGCCGCCGGGAGCACGTATGCGTGTGGCTGAGACCGGACTGACCATGGCAGAATATTTCCGTGATGTACAAAATAAAGATGTGCTTTTATTTATTGATAATATTTTCCGTTTCGTTCAGGCAGGATCTGAGGTATCCGCACTTTTAGGACGTATGCCTTCCGCTGTTGGTTATCAGCCGACACTGGCCAATGACCTGGGCGAGCTGCAGGAGCGAATTGCTTCTACGAAAAACGGTTCCGTTACTTCCGTTCAGGCGGTTTATGTGCCTGCGGATGACTTGACTGACCCGGCACCGGCAACCACCTTCTCACATCTGGATGCAACCACTGTTTTGTCCAGAAAGATCGTAGAACAGGGTATTTATCCTGCGGTTGATCCACTGGAATCATCTTCTCGTATTCTGGAAGCAGATGTTGTCGGAGAGGAGCATTACAAAACAGCCAGACGTGTACAGGAGATTTTACAGAAATACAAGGAATTGCAGGATATTATCGCTATTCTTGGTATGGAAGAGTTGTCTGATGAAGATAAGCAGACCGTATACCGTGCACGTAAGGTACAGAGATTTTTGTCACAGCCGTTCCACGTAGCTGAAAACTTTACCGGTGTAAAGGGTGTCTTTGTTCCGATCGAGGAGACGATCAAGGGCTTCAAGGCTATTCTGGATGGCGAGATGGATTCTTATCCCGAAGCTGCATTTTTCAATGTTGGTACGATCGAGGATGTCAAGAAAAAGGCTGAGACATTGTAATTACAATCGTTGATGAGAATTTCTGAAATATTATGATTGCAATGATTGATGAGGATTTTTGAAATGTTATGATTGCAATGGTTGATGAGAATTTCTGAAATGTTATGATTGCAATGGTTGATGAGGATTTCTGAAATATTATGATTGTAATAGTTGGTGGAGATTCTGAAATATTGTAATTGCAGTAGTAAATGAAAATAGGTGATGCTATGAAGAGTTTTCAATTAAAGATCATGGCTTGTGACAGAGTCTTTTATGACGGCGAATGTGAAAGCTTTGTGTTTCCCGGTTATGATGGTGAAATGGCAATTTTGGCCGGACATGAGCCGATGACAACGACATTGGAGATTGGTGAGATCCGCTTCCGTAAGCCCGGTGAAACAGAGTGGCAGAGGGCGATCGTATCCGACGGACTGATCAAGGTCGATAAAGGTCAGGTCAATGTGCTTGTTTATTCTGCGGAAAAGCCGGAGGAAATCGATAAGTTCCGTGCGCAGGCGGCTTTGGAGCGTGCCAAGGAGCAGATGCAGCAAAAGCAGAGCATTATCGAATACAATGTATCACGGGCATCCATGGCAAGAGCGATGGCAAGGCTTAGAGGCTGTAAATAAAAATATTATGATATTGAGGTAAAGGGGCAAATGGTCTTTTGGCTTTGGTATCAGATTATAGGGTTAAGATGGAGAACAGGAATTTGACGTGTTGGTGCGTGGGGTTCCTGTTTTTTTATTCTTTCAAACTGGCAGTTTACATAAAACTGACTTGGCAATAGCTTTTCCCCTTTTTACTTGCATATAGAAAAAATCTATGACATAGTAATTATATGATGTTAGGGACAAAAGGTATTGTTTGGCGAGTTTCCATATAAATTACAGGCTTTTGAAAGTATAATGAGGAAAATTTATGAAAAAAAAGATGGTTAATTTATTTAGAATATTAGGTATCATTATAGTGCTTGTAGTTATTTTTCTAATTATTTTCTGGAACATGAATCGGATGAAAGGAAATGTAATTGTAACCATTAATGGAGAAAAATCTCCGCTAACAGGTCTGGAATGTAACTATATAGGAAAAGATACAAAGGAAAAATTATCATATGAAATAAATTCTTCTGGTATGACCTTTCAAAACAGAGGAATGCTTCATGGTATGTACGAATATTCTTTTGAAATAAGCAATGGAGAAATAAACATTACTCCTAAAATTCAGGTATTTAAAACAAATTGGTGGGAAATTTACAATATTAAGATAAACATAAATGTATATGAGGAAAATGAAATATGGAATGCAGACGTTTCTGTCGATGTAAAAGAACGACACTACCAGGAAACGTTTTATGATATTGAAAATAACACGATAGAATTTCGTGTTGAATAGTAAAAATACCAGAATATGTGTATCACGAGGAAGCGGGGAACGAATGACAAACGATAAACAGATCATATGCTGTAAAAGATGTGGCAGTAAATTATTATCTTACAATGAATACAGTAAAAAAAGATATGAAAGTCCGGTAAAGCGGTGCAAAAAGTGCCAGGCATATTATCTGGATTCAAGATGTCATGAGATTGCTGTTGAAGGGATACCGTCAGATACATTTTCTATTCGGAGCAGGCTGATCATGGGACTTTTTGGAGCGTTTGTCCTGTATCGAGGGATTCATTTGCTTTTCCGATATCAGATTGGGACACCGGAGCATATGCAGTGGCTGATGCCGGTTGTTTTTCTGATCATGGGTGTTGTCCTGATCATTGGCGCGATTGTTGATGTGCTTCTGATTATGACCGGCAGCAAGCAGAAGAAATATGACAAGCTGCGGTTAGAATCCGAGGCGAGAATGCAGGATAAAAGCTATGCGTATCTGTTGAATGAGTTGGGATATCCGGGGACGGAGAGATTTTTGTAGACGGGATGAATAGCGGTAAACAACGGCAGATAATGTGTATGATAATGTGTCTGGCAAATTAATCGTTGTCTGTGAAAGAATGTGTATGGTATAGTTAGTTTATTGATGTGATTTTAGATATGTGATAGATGTGAATATGCAAATATGGCGATGCAGATATGATGCTATAGACACGATGTAGATTTGGTGACACGGGTGCAGTAATACAATGATATAAATTTGATGACACAGATGTCATGATCTAAATGAATTCATATGAGAGAGAATACCAGGGGGACAAATTTTATGAAGAAAAAGCTGCAGACGGTGGTTCTGACTATTTTTGTAATTGTAGTAATTGCTTTTTTAGCTATTACAGGGATTAATGACCTGACCAATAAGGATGATCTGTATACGGTCGGGATTGATGCCGGAGCTGAGATTTTAGCAGTTGAACATAGTATCAATGGACTAATTCCGATAGGGACCGATCATTATTACTGGGCTGTTAATGAAGAAACAATGGAAAGCTATGTGATCTTGGCATCCAAAAATTGGGGTAATGATACTTTTGATGAAGATGGATATACAATTAATTCTAAAGGAACTGAGATTACAGGACTCGCGAAGAAAATTACAGATCATGATATTTTAAGTGAAATTACAGATGTACTGGATCAAGTTGACGAGGGAATTGAATTGACATATCCTGCCGGACGAACAAGCAGTTTAGACTTAAATTACAAGAAAAACGCATATATGCGGTTAGTATCTGCAGCGCTGATTCTGATTTTGAGCATTGTCGGTGTTGTTTATCGTAACAAAGTGGATGAGATCAATCCGAAGCTGACAAAGATTTATTTGGTTGTGTTGATCGTAGCCATGATATTAATGATTGTTGCAATACGATAATTGCGATAAATTTAGTGATTACTGTGATATGATAATTGTAATGAGTTTGCTCATTATTACAATATAATGAGTGATTGTAATGTTTTTGATTTGCGAATGACTGCTTTCCGTTGTACAATGGTAAAAGCAGTCATTTTTGCGTCTTTGCTAAAAGCAAATATGAAGTACATATATGAGGAGTGAATGTTATGAAAGAAAATAAAATGGGAGTCATGCCTGTCAATAAGTTGCTAATCAGTATGTCATTACCTATGATGATATCCATGCTTGTGCAGGCTTTATACAATATTGTAGACAGTATTTTTGTTTCCCGTATCAATGAAAACGCACTGACAGCCGTGTCACTTGCTTTCCCGATACAGGCTCTCTTAATTGCGTTTGGAACCGGAACCGGCGTTGGTGTCAATGCGGTGCTTTCCAAAGCGCTGGGAGAAAAAGATCATAAAAAAGCCAGCAAGGCAGCAGCGAACGCAATCTTTTTGGTGGTGATGACCTATCTTGTTGCATTGATAATCGGATTGTGTTTTGTTGGAATATTTTATCGTAGTCAGACAGATGATACAGAGATTGTTTCTTATGGAATCCAGTACCTGACGATTGTCTGTGTTTTCTCAATCGGTATGTTGATGCAGATGATGTTAGAAAAGTTATTGCAGTCTACCGGAAAAACTATTTTTTCCATGATCACTCAGACGGTTGGTGCGATCATCAATATTATTATGGATCCTATTCTGATCTTTGGTTTGTTCGGAATGCCCAGGATGGGTGTGGCAGGTGCTGCGATCGCTACGATTTTTGGACAGTGTGTCGGAAGTGCACTTGCTTTATTTTTTAACCTGAAATTCAATAAGGAAATTTCTCTGAGTATGAAAGGTTTCAAGCCTGATCTTTCCATGATTGGAAAGATTTATTCAGTAGGTATTCCTTCTATTATTATGCAGGCCATTGGATCATTGATGACTTATGGTATGAACCGGATTTTGATCACGTTTTCCTCTACAGCGACAGCAGTCTTTGGTGTCTATTTCAAGATCCAGAGCTTTATTTTCATGCCGGTATTCGGTCTGAATAATGGTATGGTGCCGATTATCGCGTACAATTATGGCGCCGGATATCGTGACAGGGTTGTCAAAACCTTGAAGTTGGGCGTGACTTATGCTATGTGCATTATGTTATTTGGCCTGCTGATTTTCCAACTGTTCCCGGATGCATTTTTGCGGATGTTTGCCGCATCTGACCATATGATGGAGATTGGTGTCCCGGCACTCCGGATCATCAGTATCCATTTCCCGCTTGCAGCGGTTGGAATTGTATTCGGAAGCTTTTATCAGGCACTTGGAAACGGTATTTACAGTATGTTTGTATCTTTGATCAGACAGTTGATCGTCCTGCTTCCCGCGGCATGGTTTTTGTCCAGACTTGGCAATGTGATTTATGTATGGTGGGCATTTCCGATTGCGGAGATTTTTGCATTGATCGTCAGCGTGTGTATGATGGTTGTTATTTTTAGGAAGGTTGTCAATCATATTGGGGAGGACCGAATGGTCGAAGGCTGATGCAAGCGATAAGTAAATGAGGCCAGGAGTGAAGCTTGATACAATCGATGGATAAATGAGGCCGGGCGTGAAGCTTGATACAAGCGATGGATAAATGAGGCCGGGCGTGAAACTTGATACAAGCGATAGGTAAATGAGGCCAGGCGTGAAACTTGATACAAG
This sequence comes from uncultured Lachnospiraceae bacterium, assembly GCA_900549665.1. Taxonomy (GTDB): domain Bacteria; phylum Bacillota; class Clostridia; order Lachnospirales; family Lachnospiraceae; genus UBA2882. The sequence continues at coordinate 93,755 of URPH01000006.1, forward strand.
CGATGGATAAATGCTCATGTACGGTAAAGAAGCAAGCAACCGAAAACAATAGATAGACCGCCAGCACTACACTATTCCGAACCAAAGACCAAAAGATAAGCATTTTGAGAAAATCTAAACTTTTGGATTTTCCTACAATGCCGACTACGGCGGAATCCCTCCCACTCCTTATATCTTTCTTTCCGTATACATTGAATTTGTATTTAGTAAATGCTATAATGTCCCTATTCAAATTATAAATGTGTTGAATTAGTTACATGTACATATTTTTTGTGCCGGAGGAAGTGAAATGAAACAAAAAATTTATCTCATTACAGGCTTAATGGCTTCTGGAAAATCTACAGTTTCCGATTTACTGGCAAAATCAATAGAAAAATGCGTCCATCTTCGTGGTGATGTGTTCCGAAAAATGATTATTTCAGGCAGAGAAAATATGTCAGCTACCCCATCAGCGGAAGCAGTCCGCCAGCTGTACCTTCGATACAAATTGACTGCTGATGCGGCAAGGTCATACTTTGACAACGGCTTTTCTGTAGTGATCCAAGATAACTACTACGGTGATGAATTAAACCGAATGATAAATTATCTGCATAAATACCCTGTTGAGGTTGTCGTTCTTTGTCCAGATGTGGAAACAATAAAAGAAAGGGAACGATACAGGGAGAAAACAGGCTATTCCGGCTTTACGGTTGAAACCTTATACGATACATTTATGCAGACAACACCACGGATCGGCTTTTGGCTGGACAATTCCAACCAAACACCACAGCAGACAGCAGAAAACATTCTGAACGCTAGGAAGCCGGTATGATTGTTACATATAAGGGGAAGAAAAATTTCTTTTAGGTACTTGCTTTCCTAAAACTGATGTGATACAATGATTTAATCCAGAAAAGGAGTAAAAAATATGCGGCAAGGTATTCTTAAATAAAACTATAATC
>URPH01000007.1 GCA_900549665.1 uncultured Lachnospiraceae bacterium
GGCTCACAGAAGCCTGAGTATCTTGCTCATAATCATTTTGACTCACGGAATCCTGTACATCTTTCTCATATACATTCTGGCTCACAGATTCTTCCAAGTTTTCTGCAGTATTATCTTTCTCTTTTGCTTGTCCACATCCGGTCATACAAATGACCAAACATGTTATAATGATGTATTTTTTTATACTTTTTATTTCTCTCATCCCGACTATCCTGTTTAAAATTTAATTCTAATATCTGTAATTATAGGAAATTATCTCCGTCGGATCATACCCATCGACATACCTAATTCTTTCCAACTCATAGATACAGTTATTTTCAATTGCATACATTGTGTTATCATTCTTCAAAATGAGCTTCCTTCCCCGATCTTTTTTATCCCTTACCATATTACAAACCTTTACACATATATAATATGGTTCATTTGGAACCAGCTCTTTCATATCAATCTGCAGGTCACTCTCCAAAAATGAGCTATAATCATCCTCATTTTCTGAAAAAAGATAGATCTTATATCCTGTATCTTGTATATCAATACCATCATCGGCTTGACTATCGATATCATCATCGGTTTGACTATCAATATCATCATCGGTTTGAGTCCATCCATACTTTCCGGAGTCATAAAATACCTCTGTTCCCAATAAATCTTCAGACGCTTGATCATCCTGTTGACCTTTCTGCTCCCATACAATATTTTTATATCTCCATCTGCCATAAAACATCCTATATGCATCCTTCTGTGTATACTGTGTATACACACGGTCCAGAGGCACCTGAGGCATTCCCTTATCTTCTGGAATATCGTCTGTATTTATATCCTCTACTCCACCAACCCTTTTCAATTCAAAAATATAGTCATACTCAAAAACGTACATTGTATTTTCGTCTTTCAAAAGGAACCCATCTCCCAAAAACTCTCTTTCTACTTCAGAATCAACCCAATCCTTATTCACAATTTGTATCCATGTATAATATTTGGCACCCGGAAGTATTTCCTCCAGATTATCCAGCCACGCAAATATATAAGGGTCCGGATTCTGTGGAAAAATATCTATCAGATAAATGGGATATCTTATAACATTTTCATTGCAGATATATATATCGGGCGAATAAGCCACCTGTGTCCCTATCACATCTTTCGCATCTACTCCAGTACTCCACCGGCTATCCTGTGAAACGACATTTGTAAACTCCCATATACCATAAAAAAATTTATGTGCATCATCTGCTTTTAATTTTGGGCCTTTCCTTTCAGGCGTTGAGTTGGCGCTTTCTGTTTCAGTTTGTATATCATTTCCTATGTTTATTTCCTGTCCATCTGCTCCTGCCTGTTCTGTATCTGTCACATCCGGTAAAGTACTATCCTTTGATTCTGACTCATTTTTGCAGCCAGTTAATAGCATAAGACACATAATACTCAACATAGTAAATTTAAAAATCTTATTCACCCGTACACTCCTTCAATATCGTAATATGGCTTAGATTTCACCGGTATTTTTTCTTAAAATTTCTTTCAATTCCTCATATCCATGAAACTGATCCGATACACGAAGAATGGCCTTCTCTCCATCCATAATTTCAATCATATCTGCTCTGTCAGATACAAACTGATTGAATTTCTGCTCCGGTATTTCTCTGTTTTTTCCAACTATAGGAACAACAATTAATGTATTTTCTTTCTTTTTGATTCCCATCTAGTCTTTCTCCCTGATATCATCTATGCATATGAATTCTTCTAATATCTTTCATGATAGGTAATCGTCTCCTCCGGATCGTAGTTCCAAATGTGTTCAATTCTCTCCAACTCATAGATACAGTTATTCTCAATCGCATACATCGTATTATCATTCTTTAAAATAAGTTTCTTTCCCCGATCTTTTTCATCCTTCACCGTACTACACACATTTACACATATATAATATGGTTCATCCGGAACCAGTTCTTTCATATCAATCTGCAGGTCACTCTCCAAAAATGAGCTATAATCATCTTCATTTTCTGAAAAAAGATAGATCTTATATCCTGCATTGCCTGTAATAATATCATCAACCATTTGTATATCGATATTATCATCCGTTTGACTATCAATATCATCCTCCGTTTGAGTCCATCCATAACCTCCGCCGATATAAAGCACCAGTGTTCCCAACAAATCTTCAGGCTCCGGGGTGCCCTGTTGTCCTTCTTGCTCCCATACAATTTTTTTATACTTCCAGCCGCCATAAAACATCTTATATGCATCCCTCTGCGTATGCACACGCTCCTGAGGCATCCCCTTATCCTTCGGAATATTGTCTGTATTTATATCCTCTACTCCACCTATCCTTTTCATTTCATAAATACAGTTGTAATCAAAAGCATACATTGTATCTTCGTCCTTCAAAAAGAACTCAGTTCCCAAAAGCTCTCCGTCTGCTTCGGAATCAACTCCTCCCTTATTCACAATCTGTATCCATATAAAATATCTGGCACCTGGAAGTAAATCCTCCAGATTAGTCTGTCTCTGATCTCCCAAAAATGGATTATAACGATCCGGATCCTGCGGAAAAATATTCATCAGGTAAGTGGGATATCTTATAACATTTCCATTGCAAAGATATATATCAGGCGAATAAGCCACTTGGGTTCCTATCACATCTTCGTACCCCTCATCTCCTCCAAGCCCGCTATGCTGTGAAACGACCTTTGTAAACTCCCATATCCCATAAAAGAATTTATGTGCATCATCTGCTTTGTATTTTGGGCCTTTCCTTTTAGGCGTTGAGTTGGCACTTTCTGTTTCAGTTTGTGCGGCATTTTCTATGTTTGTTTCCTGTCCATCTGCTCCTGCCTGTTCTGTATCTGTCACATCCGGCAAAGTGCTATCCATTGATTCTGACTGACTTTTGCAGCCGGTTAATAGAATAAGACACATAACACCCAACAACGTAAATTTAAAAATTTTATTCATCAGTACACTCCCTCAATATCGTAATAAAGATTAAATCCTACCAGCATTTTCTTAAGATATACTTCCTTTATAACATAATTAAAAAAGTTATTTTCACACATGTAATAATTAACCGTTTTTATGTAATAATTTGCACCACTTTCAATATGAACCCAAAAATAACTTTTATAAATTTTATTAAAAAGTTGGTTTTCGTTAGTTTGTGTTAGGTTTTATTATTTCGCAATAAAGTGAACGGTTTTTAGTGAATGATTATAAAATTTGTCCATTCATGAATCATAATTTAAACTCTGTACTTGCTCATTTTGACAGTTTATCGAATAAGTAAATATAACATGTTGACTTTTGTCAGAATAAATTAGAAACTAATATATATGAGTGTAAATTAGAAGTGAGGAAACCGATATGGAACATGATCTTTCAATTCTATTAGTAGAGGACGATCCGGCAACATGTCAATCTTTCAAAGAATATATTGCTGTCACTTCCGGTGTAACCTTAGCCGCCATGACCAACAGCTCCTTTCAGGCCATTGATCTTGTTAAGGAATATTTTCCTGATGCCATTATTCTGGATTTAGAGCTGAATGCCGGTAAAGGAAACGGCCTTCAATTTTTACAAAAGCTTCAGGAAGTATCTCTTCCCTTTCGGCCCTACATCCTGATCACAACCAATAATACCAGTTCCACTACCTACCATTTTGCAAGGCAGCTGGGAGCGGATTTTATTATGTTTAAACATCAGGAGGATTATTCTGAAAAAAGTGCGGTTGACTTTCTCTGTATGACAAAGGACTTGATTCTTCAGTCGCACCAAAGCTCTGACGTTTCCCAAAGGGACGCTTCATCGACAGCTACAACCAAACATATACAAAAAATGATCAGTCATGAGCTTGATCTTATAGGCATAAGTCCCAAGGCTATCGGCTATCAGTACTTAATGGATGCGATTTCATTGACGATCAAAGAAAAAAGTCCCAACATATGCCGGGCTCTTGCAGAAAAATACAAGAAAAATGATTCCAGTATTGAGAGAGCCATGCAAAATGCCATCAATAAAGCCTGGCGTACATCAGATATTGACGATCTGCTAACCAACTATACAGCCCACATCAATACGGAAAAAGGCGTCCCGACATTGACTGAATTTATTTACTACTATGCTAATAAGGTGAAAAATAATTTTTAAACGCTGTGATTTTTTATTATCTTCTTTTTGCCTTCCTATACCTGTCAGCTTAACAGTTCTCTAAAACAGGATTTTAATTTAATAAAAATGTATTGATATATCGATTTATAAATGAAAGGCTCCACGACTATGATTTATTTTATAAGATATTTTGCCATTATTCTGTGCAGCATTTTTATATACACCAAAATACTCAATCTCCCCGGTTTTAAGCTTTTCCGTTCCTTGATTTATACTGCAGTTTTATCCGCCGTGGCTTCACTTTTGAATTATCATTACCCTTACACAACCGTCTTGGTTATGGTCCTTGTTTCGATTTTCTTTTTTCACTATATTTCTCATACAGCCTTTGAAATATCTATCACAACTACCATTATGTCTTATGGGATCAGTTATATATTTTTTACCCTTTCTGTATTTCTGGTCAGTCTGATTGCCAACTGCTATCATCATTATGTATCTGTATCATATAATCAGATAGTGCTTCAGCTTTTGGTAGCTGTTATCCAGATCGTATTTACATGCCTTTTCTTTTCGATCAAGCGTTTCAAAAAGGGCATGCCTTTTCTTTTTACGTCATTAACCACAACACCTCTGACAATCTCAAGCGTTGTGCTCCTTTTTCTTGTTGTTATGATTTCCAACTCCAAATATTCGAGCTTCTGGTATCCCCTTCCTTTTCTCTTTATCTTTTTGCTGGCGATATTCATTTATTTTTATTGGAGAAATAACATCACAAAAACATACCTCAACAAGCTCAAAGAAAAGGATATCCGGGATCTCAACACGGAATTAGTAAAGGCTCAAAATAGAATTATTGAATTGGAGAACGAAAATAAGGAACTGTCAAAAATCATACACGGTGACAATAAGCTGGTCCCCGCTATGCTTTTTTCTGTAGAAAGCTTTATATCACAGGCCGATGATCTCTCCCCGGAAACCGCCCAAATCGGTAAAGCTCTTCTTACAGATTTGCGGCAAATGTCCTCTACGCGCAAAGGAATACTGCGTCATCAGGAGCAGCTTTGCATTTCTGTACCACCTACTGGTGTTTCCGCCATTGACGGCTTATTCCAATATATGCAGCAAAAAGCTTATGATATGGAGATCAAATTAGAAATTACCGTTTCCTGCGATTTAAAAGACTTTGTCACAAATCAGATCAATGAGATGGAGCTGCGTACCGTGCTTGCCGATCTGCTGGAAAACGCCCTGATTGCTACACAATACTGCAAGGGCAATTATGTTTTGCTGGCTATTGATAAAGTTAATAAGCACTACTCCATCAATATTTTTGACAGTGGTATTCCGTTTACAAAAGAAGTTTTGGCAGACCTCGGACTTTCCCGTCACACCACCCATGCCGACAACGGTGGCAGCGGCATTGGACTTGTCACTATCTATGATCTTTTACAAAAATACAGAGCCAGCCTGCTGATCGAAGAATATGAATCCAACTCCGGACTCTTTACCAAAAAGTTATCCGTGACATTCAATAAACTAGGACAGTATACTCTTGCAACTTACCGTGATATGGAAGAGATCAATTATATAAAGAAGCGGAGAAATGTATTTATGATTCAAAAGAAGCGGGAGAAATGAATCTCCCGCCCTTTTTTATATCACATACTACTGAATATCTACAGAGACAAGCTCCTCTCCCGGTTTAACCATAATCAACAGACTCTGTATCTGATCCACATCAACAACCCGGTCATATCCTAAAACATTGTGTGCGTGTGTATCATCGATATATCCTACTCTTCCACCATCAGTCAGATATGGTATGCTCGTTCCGTCTTTTAAGGTTATCCCCATGACCTCCGGAACTCCGACCTCATCCTCGTTCATTTCAGGTTGTGCATCTACTGTATAATTTACTTCCATGGAAATCGGTGATATTTCCACATCTGTAACAGTAAAATCCGTTTCCCCGACTTTCTTATTCAGATCAAAATGCTTTGCAGAGCTTACTTCCGGCAGCTTAATCTCAAATTCCCAGATTCCATCTACATCATCGGTAAAATCTGTTTTGTAAAGAAAGCCCAGATTTTCAAATTTTACATCTAAAGTCTTTCCCAGAATTGTATCGCCATCATCTGCAATATAGGCCTGTACAATATATTCCAGATTGCCATTTTCATCGAGATAACGGTACACAACGTCTCCATCCTCGCTAAACTCAATCGCACTTCCGTTTTCATAAACCGGTGATCCATTCTGATCCGATACAATTCCGTCATAGATCGAACCGGACATATTTACAGCAGCTTCACTTGAAGTAACATTCACACTTTCAAAACCAGGCTCTTTTCCATCTTCAAAATCATATCCTGAAATCGCAAATGACATATACGCAAACCGTTCATCCACAATTACTGTATTTGGAGCGATTGTCACACCGTTTTGCACAACCTTCAATGCTTCATAGTCCTCTTTTTCCGGATAAATATCAGCAATCCCCTTATCCGTAAGCTGTTGCTGCTGTACATCACTGGCCTGTATATTGCCGTTCATTCCCCTGCCCCAGTAATGATGAACTGCCGCAACTGCGGTGACACTACTCGCTGCCAGTAAACATATCCCGGCAATAGCCGCAACCTGTGATTTAAACCATTTTTTATTATTTTTTTTGCTCATAACAACACATTCCTCCTGACGAATCATCTCAAAGGCATGGTTGGTCTTATTTAATACGATTTCTGATAATTCAATTTCTTCCGGCAATATCTTTTCTTCCATCACATTAATTCTCCTCTTTGTAGAATTTAGCAAGCTGTTTTCTTCCTCTCGACAGATATGTCTTTATCGTATTTGGGGGTAATGAAAGAATATCTGCAATTTCCTTCACCTTGTATCCCTGCCCATAAAACAACTCTATTGGCAGCCGGTACTTTTCATCCAGAGACTGCAGAGCCTCCTTCAATTCAATGTTATATTCATCACATTTAGACACCTCTTCACATTTATTCAAATCCACATAGACAGACCTTTGCCTCAAAATATCATAACAACGATTTATAAGTATCCGCGTCAGCCATGTCTTAAAATATTGTGTTTTCTTCAACGTGTCTATCTTTTCCCAACACGATAATATCGTATCCTGCATAGCATCTCCGGCATCCTCTTCATTTGCAAGAATTGCTATTGCTGTACGATACATATCCTTCATATGCAGGTTGATCAACTCACAAAACGCTTCTTTATCACGCCTTTGTGCCCGTTTAATTAAAAATATTATTTCATTATTCATTTTTTCTCCTGCGCGCATATATGTAATTCTAAAATAAAGCGTCCTTTATTTTGTTTTACATATATTAGACGGGTGAGGGAGTGTTTTGGTTTCAAAATAATTTGAGGTGGGGGTTTTTGTTGTTATCTGGTGTTGTTTAGCTGCTGCTTTTGGGGATTTCTATCTTTGATTGTCAGCTTTGATTATTATTTCCGACTATTATCCCCGATTGCTACCTTTGATTATTAGCTCAAATTGTTATCTTAGACCATTAGCTCTGATTATTATCTCCGATTGCTATCTTCGACTATTAGCTCTGATTATTATCTCCGATTGCTATCTTCGACTATTAGCTCTGACTATTGTCTCCGATTACTATCTTCGGCTATTAGCTCTGATTATTGTCTCCGTTTGTTATTTGGGATTGCTGTTCTGGATTTTTATCTTTGGTAAATTTATATGAAATATTCCTCAATATATTTTCTCAAAGTAAGAACATCTATCGGACTATCTGATGTTTCATGTGTAATTAATAAATTTATTCCTAATAGATAACCATTTTGCTCAAATACATGTAATTTATTAAGATTAAAATTGTAGTATGATAGTTTATCCATCATGCCCAAATGTTCCAATATATATTCTTTACGTGATTCACAATTCAAGACAATAAAGTCTGGCCTAAATATTTTTATCTGTTTTCCTACTGTTAATTTTAACGGATATTCGTATTTATAAGGAACGTCATAATTTGCTAATTCGTCGGCTATTATTTTTTCGGCTTTCGACCTTACCTTTTCCCCTTTTAATGTATAAAAAAAATTTTTATCATCATCCCATCTGTCACTCGCCTCATACTCTTCATTCATCCATCTCTGAATAAATATTTCCTTTGGTTCCTGAATAGGCGTTACAATTTTACGTCTTCCTTCACATTGATGAAGGTATATCTGATCGAGCTTGCTATTATCACATTGTTTTAAAACACGGTTTATAACCCGTTCCCTTTTCTTCAATTCAATAACGATCTGTTTGTAATAGTCCAGCTGAGCAACTAATTTAACCATACTCAAATCCTTTTTTGAAACATAGCTGCCATTTAAAAGATATTGTGATGTACCATGGCTGGAAGAACAAGTTAAATGATACGTATTCAATACTTTATCACATTTTTCAATATATGTTTCCACTTCCAACAACATATTTTCTATATCTTCTTTCTCTTTTTTTAATAATTTTTCAAGATTCATACGCGCCTCCATTCCGCTACCAAATGTAAACACAACAACTGATAAAAATTCTACCTTTTGATGTCATTATGCCTTTATTACTGTTTTCCCATATTTTAAAACTCTCCAACAGTAACTTACATCATGACATGATGCTCTTTTACAGTTTCTGGTCTGTTTAAAAATAATAAACAGTAATTTTTCCTTGACCTGCATTTTAATTACTGCTTTTCTCATGTTTTGAACTCATAGACAGTAATTTCTTATATAGTTTGTTTTCAATTTACTGTTTCTTCCATGTTCTGAATTTACAGGCAGTATTTTTTTTCTAACCTGCCTTTTAATTACTGTTTTCCTTATATTTTTGATTTATCGGCAGTAATTTCTGCCTGGCTTGTTTCTTATTTACTGTTTTTCCTTTGTTCTGAACTTGCAAGCAGTAATTTCTGCCTAGCTTGCTTCTTAAGTTACTGTTTTTTTCTTGTTTTAACCCTACAGGTCGTAATTCATCCTCTAACTTGCTCAATATTTACTGTTTATAATATTTTTTGGATTTATAGACAGTAATCTACATCCCAATCTGCATATAGTTTACTGTTTTTAAGAAATTTTGAATTGTAGACAGTATTTCTGACTTTAATAATAAATAGAAGTGAAAAACAAGGCTCTCCGTTACCAGAGAGCCTTATAATTCATATAGAATATGATTGCATAAATTAGAATTTAGTCTATAACTTAGCTTGAGAACTTAGTCCATGACTTCATTCTTCATCTGCAATTGATCTTAATTACTTTTATCAAGTATTTAATTACTCAATGATTGTAGCAACACGACCTGAACCTACAGTACGTCCACCTTCACGGTCTGTTTTGGTCGTATTCAGAAACTTATTCGTTACGGTTTTTGCCGTTTTGTGACTCATTTTATGGATATTTTACCTATTATTTTATCTTTTCCCGGGGAAAATGTTGCAGATTCGTATCACGGATTCGGAAAGTTTCCCTGTGTATCACGCCCTTTTTTCCGCGTCCGAACGACACCATTTTCGTCCACCATGAAGATATTGTAGCATGAGCGAACCGGAATGTAAATTGATTCTTTGCAAAATTCATTCGACCTTCGTTGATTAGTAGCTAGGTGGGCGAACGAGAAAGGAGGGATAGAGGGACATGAAACACACTGTATCTCCTTAATATATTTCACTTCCCCTCCTTGTCTTTCAGTTAATTTCATCTTCTTCCCATGAAGTGTAACCCTCCCTCAAAATTATTTCTATCATTTCATTTAGGTCACTATTGTTATTTGATAACTTCTGATCGAAACCGTGTGGACAATTCGCACACAATGGATTAATCTCCGCCGCCCGATGAAATCCTCCACCATTATTTAATATTTCCTTGATAATAACACCATTTTTAATTTCAAAATGTAGCGATGTTTCATCTGCATAACCAGTTTCTGGAATGAACCTTTCTGTAAATGCAAAATACTTTAAAATATGTCCTTTCCTATACTCATCTAAATAATCTTTTCTTATAAAGACCGTGCCACCAATAGGATCTGTGTAGTACGAATTTTTATTGTTATTACAGAATATTACAACTTCACCAGCCGAATTAATCCACGACATATTAGCATAAACTGGAGTCAGTTGAAAATAACATATCAGTTCTGCTGGCGGAAGCACTAAGGAAGTATTGTCAAATATTTCTGAATGATAATTTATATTTTTTACACCTTTACATAACCACGGTTTTGAATCACACTTCTTATAATCACCTAAATTTCCAACATAATCTTCCAATTCTATCGTAAGATACCTTGCCCCACCATTTTCATGTATAGTTTCTTTTTCCGATGTACAGCACCATATATCATATGTATCTTTCCACCTTGTCTCCTTTTTAGAGTCTTCATGCAAAGAAACTCTTCCCGCGAGCAAAACCCACTCAACACTTTTAATCTCAACCGCTTCAAAAAGTGATACTAAATTTCTACGAGTATTTGACACATCCCTTACCCACTCCAAGTCTTTCTTTTCCGGTAAATCGATTCGATTAATAACCATATCCCCCAACTTTTCAATATAATCTTGATATGTCGGCACCGGAGTTGCTATATACACATCCTCGCCATATTCAATAGGATCATATACTTCATACCCAATACTGTTTTGATAATTATTATATGTTGCAAACTCATTTGTAAAGTAGTTACACATAAGACTCCCATAGTAAATACCGGTAGCAACATCAACACACTTCATAAATATTGAGTTTTGAAACTCCTCTTCTCCTCCAATTCGTTCAATTTCATCATATGGTTCTTGAAATAGAGAGAATATTTCTTTAATAACCGATTCAAAAGAAGCAAAAAATGCATTATTATCCAGCACTTGTTTTCGCAAATCAATATTATACTCAGATTTAATATGATTCTCAAAAGACATCAAGCCATTACACTCTCCTGTTTTTACACACAGGAACTTTTCCTCTAAAAAATGATTTATCTTAAAAATATCCTGCTTGTCTACCTGCAAAAAACGTGTATGCATATCAATATGTTCCTTCGACCAATACCGGAATGGTAAAAAATCTTTATTCATAAGATCTACGCTAAAGAAAATATCATTTAACGAATCTGATATAGGCACAACATTATTCAAATCATACAAATTTTCTCTATCCCACTTTATATAACCATAATCATCATGTAAATAAACCGCTATTCTTTTAATACTTCTTGCTAATAAATATGTTTCACCTATTATTAAATTCTTAAAGAAGCTCGAAATTTCTTCGTCATCTTGTAGATAATTTACTAAAACATAAATTATTGACTCCTTTATGTATGGGTCTACAATACTTTCATACATATCAATCAGAACACTTTTATATTCCGTATTCTGTCTTACTACTTCATATAATAATTTCATTGCAAGACAACGTACATCTTTGTTTGGTGCTGCGCAACACCACAATGCATAATAAAATGCTTCCTCCACTCTTCTATCCTTGCCATTATTAAGTGTAAGAAAATATATAATGTTTTTAAGTCTTCCCTTCACTCGTCCCAGAAAGTGTGTCCCGGATAAGGCTAAAGATAACTCTCTTAACTGATTTTTTTCTACTGTATAGTATGAGTTTAAATAATTCACACAATTGAATGGCTTATCTGTATAACCTCCAAATATAGTAATCAAGCTATTTTTCTCGATGGGTTCAAATGCTTTAATAAATTCAACAATATTTTCTTTGCTAAAGTTGATTTTAACAAGCGTTTCATATTGCAATGAATCCATTAATTTTGTTTCTTTTAACAATTTTGCAATATACTCATAATCCGGTGCCAGATTATCAAATATAGCCAAAATCACAGCTTCCTCCATATTATAGAGCTTGCCGGTCTTTTGTGATATAATTCTCACCTGCTCATCAAATGCTTTTCCCGTAATATCTTCAAATAACGAACGTGCAATCAAAAAATCAGTTAACGAATCAATGGCAAAGAAATAATAATGTCTATCGTCATAATCGTACTCACCTATAATCCCTGCTTGTCTTAAAATACGTATAAAGACATCGCCCGATTTAATAACTATAAGCAAATTTTCTTTATCAATTTCTTTAACATCTTGTTCATACATCCATTTAGCTACTCTTTTAATATCTTTCCAAATTTCAATAGGATCTGTGGATGAAATCTCCCCCTTAAAGGTTTTCTTTATGGAATTTTTTATATAATATTCTAAAATAAAGGTAATTGAAGCTACGCTATTTACCTTTTCCTCTATTAGTTTTTCATCACTGAGTGCTCTGCAAAGCATATTCAATAATAATGCATTATTCGAAAATAGAATATCTTCATATTTGTAAACATCTGGAACTGACATCTTTAAGAGTTCATTCAATGCAGATTCAAAAGAAACCCCGGGGAAAGCATACTCAGCCTTTGCCATTTCCTTATATCCCTCAAGGATCTGATTATCCATAGCATTTGTTCTGTATGTCAATATAATTCTTATTTTAGAAAGATGAACTAAATTCCGAAGTACATTCAATAGCTCTATTTGCCCCTTTTCGGACATTTCATTTATTGCATCTACAATAAATACAAAACCTTTCTCACCTACTTCGGCAACTTCGTTGACATCAACATTCTGCAAATTCTTTTCAAATTTTCCATAGATACACAAATGTGGAATACCATTACGTTCAAATTCTTCTTCAAGACATTTAATAAAATAACTTTTTCCTATTCCGCCTTCTCCAGAAATCAAACAAAACTCCTGCTGCCGAATGCATTCTTCTACTCTATATAAATCAAGACCGTACCAATTCGCATTTTTATTATGTATAACATTAATTAATACTTTTATTTCTTGAATAAATTTAGCTCTATCAGTTGCGAAAAAATCAAATTGAGAATAATACTTGTTTAATTCGGCAAGTTCCGTTTTAATATTTTCCTCATTTCGGTCGTGATGTATGGGAGGAAGTTTTCCAATAAGTGCATCAAGGAAATCAGGATTTTCCCATTCCATCGAAAAATCATTTTTACTTATCTGTAACATTCTTTTTCTTTGGTTCTCATTTAATGCTTTATAATCCATTACCCTTGCCTGCCTTTCTTCATATTGTGCAAACCGATTTGAATATATTAATAGATGGTACTTTCTGAAATTAAAGTACCATCTATAGCATATCCTATTCTTTCCGCTGCTCTAACTGTTCCTTTGCATTAGCAATTGCCAACGACAACTTTTTCTCCAATAACTCTTTAGGTGGCATTTTCGTTAAATACTGCCCCACATGTATACTTCCATGATCTAATTCCATTAATTCAATCGTTTCTTGTGATTTTTCTGCACATAAAATTAATGCTACCGGGCTTTCTTCTCCTTCGGCTTTCTCATATTTTTCAAGCCAACGAAGATATAACTCTGTCTGCCCCTTATCTTGAGGTTCAAACTCGCCAAGTTTTAATTCTATCAATACCAATCTCCGCAATGTTCGGTGATAGAACAATAAATCCATATAGTAGTCTTTTCCATCTAAAACGATGTGTTTCTGACGTGCCAGAAACGCAAAATCTGAACCCATTTCCAAAATGAATTTTTCCAATTCAGACAAAATAGCATTTTCTAAATCTTTTTCACTATACGTGTCTTTTAAGCCAAGAAAATCTAACACATATGGATCTCTGTAAAACATATCTAATGACATTTTCTTGTCATCTCTTAACTCTGCAATCTCGTTTGCTATCGTTTCCTCCGGTAACTTAGATACAGCAGTCCGTTCATATAACATTGTTTTTTTTCGTTCACGCAAAGTTCTTACTGACCAATTTTCATTTTTACACATAGTAGCATAAAAATCTCTTTTTAATTCATCTTCAATCGGTAACAGTTCTACAAAATGAGACCATGTCAATTGTTGCGACAATGTCGCCACTTTTTCATATTCCGAAAATTCCTGGTAAAATTTTACCATTTTAAAGACTGATGATTTTTCAAAACCTTTTCCGTATTCAGCCGTTAGTCTCTCACTCAAATCACCAATTATATTTTTTCCATATTCAGCCTTTTTTCCTTGCAAAACTTCATCAGATAACTTCTTTCCTATATTCCAATACAACGAAATAACTGACGTGTTTACTCGCATCATAACTTCATTTTTAGCAGTATAAATCATTGTAGATATATCACTAAAAACACTCTCAACATCTGCGACATTCATTAATTCCTCAGACATTTCATTCTCCTTTCTCAAAAATGGCGACACGTCGCCATTTTTACCACCGGCATCTATACCAAAACACTTTATGCGTGATGAACTGTATAGTAATGTTTTCCATCCAGAAAAACATAATTTGCACCAACACAGTAAGCGTTCATTTGACTCATCAACCAATGTGCCGGCAAATCAAATAACGCAATCAATTCATTCTCACGATAACCATTCTCTATATCTTTTTTCGTTGGTGTCTTATGTAATTTAACTTCTGATTGAAAACCTATCTCCCAATCATCAAGATTAAAACCTTTTTGCCACAGTTCATGTTCTGTCAGCCCGGTTAACTCACAGAGTTCTTCTTCTGTTTCAAATACCACTAAATTTAGCATAATATCCCTCCCACAATTCAAGCACGCCTTGCAGACTCTTTCGACGTTGAATCTATTATTATCAACTCCAAAACTTTCTTGCCTTGTCCTATATTTTGCTCATACAGTTCTTTCAATTTTTTACCTATGATTCAAACTATTTTGCTGTTCATATCGGCAAATCCTACGCCCTATATTATATCATCTGCAAAACACGACTACAACTAACTAAAAGACGTCCTATGCCGTATTTTCCCTGCTTAGGACGTCTTTTTTATTCCGGTTTCTTAATCGGATGCCTTATGATTGTTTTCCACTTATCTGCCGGAATCTTTCTTGCATCAGACAAATAAATTTCATGGTGAAGCCTCTCTTCATTGATATCATTCACATAACCATTTTCTTCAAGAAATTCATCCATGATGGCAACACTCTTTGGCTCTTCATCAAACGGACCTATATGCATTATTTGGACGCATAACCCTTCCTCTATGGTTACAAACTCTGCAGAAGAACAATCTATTTTTTTCTTATTTGTTGCCATTTTCACTGCCCAGTCAAAATCCTTTTCGGATACAAAATCAGGAACCCGAATGACCGAAATCCAATGAAATGCAACCTTATCGCTATAATCCACACCGAAAACATTCTCCTGCCACCAAAACCCTTCCAGCGGCGGAACCACATATTCATAAAAGCCTTTTATTTTATAATCCGTTTTATAGCTCATTTTCAAGGTATAAGCTACTGCATACAAAACACTGATTGCCTGCTGATATGCTCCTCCTTCTTCATTAGGATCACCACTCCCCCTGACTGCAATGTAGTTTGCCTTCGGTACATTCACAATTTCAGGTTTATTCTTTGACCTATAGAACTCTTTTGAATCTTTTTTGAAATCGTACGCCATTCTTTTAATCTCCCATTTTAAAAAAGTTCTTCTAATGTAATCTGTTTTCCAGCAGCTTTATCCTCAAATTCATGCATATAAGAAAAAAGCTTCGTACTGTCACAAACAATCCCATTACGCGCGCACTCGCCCTTAACCAATTCCATCAATTCTCTATTCTTAGGCGACGGAACCTCATATGCATTCCCAAAGGTTTTGATATACTTCTCTTTCATCCCCGGAAAATGCTTATCCAATTGCCTGTAAAAATATTCCCTGTCACCTTCCCTCAGGGTAACCCCTATATCAAACAAAAGAATTCCATATACTTTCGCCTCTTTGCAATACTCCACCAGCCCGCGAATATTTTCTTCCGTATCGTTTATAAACGGTAATATAGGCGTCATCCAGCATATCGTCGGAATTCCTTCATCTCGCATAATCTTCAAAATCTCAAATCTTCTCTTGGTAGTACATACCCCCGGTTCCAGAATTTTACACAGTTCTTCTTCATAAGTAGTCATGGTTATCTGCACTACACATTTTGTTTTTTTGTTAATACTCTTTAACAAGTCCAAATCACGAAGTATTAAATCTGATTTCGTTTGAATCGCAAGTCCGAACTCATATTCATCGATAAGCTCCAAACATTTTCTGGTTAGCTTAAGATCCTTTTCAATCGGCAGATACGGATCACTCATAGCACCGGTTCCAATCATACAACGCTTTCTTTTTCTGCGCAGGGTCTCCTCCAAAAGCTGAGGAGCATTCACCTTAACTGCAATATCCTCAAATGCATGTTCCATCTGATAACATGTACTCCTGGCATCACAGTAGATGCATCCATGAAGACATCCCCTATAAAGATTCATTCCGTTTTGTGGACTCAGTATTGACTTTGCAACTATTTCATGCATGGTATTTCATCATCCTTCTATTTCTTTTCCAACAAGCACTTAATCATCTTACACGCCGTAATACGTGCCCCCGGCGGATTATCTCCATGCTCTGTATCATTTGAATAATCTGTCAATAATTGACATGGAAAATCAGTACACTCTCCGCAAAAGGATAGCCCTTTTTGCATCACACATGCCGCAACCGGGCACGGTATTTCCTCTGCGTGAAAAGGCATTCCTTTTGTCGCTACGCAACCATTACAATTGCAAGGTTCTTTATACGCACAATTTGTACAATCCAAGCCACAATATGTCGTCACTAAAATTTCCTGCTGACGCTTTTTGCTAAAGCTATGAAGCACCAATGCATAGGATTTATCCAGCATTTCCATTAATAAATCATCCGGCACCACGCCCTCAGGCTTAACAGAATTCCAGTGCACTTTATTCATATAATATCCGGGAATAATATCTTCATATTGCTGTCTGAGAAAATCTCCATCCAAGGGGTCCAGTTTCAAAGTTATATAAACAGGTTTATTCTCGTTTGTCCCATCCAGACATATGGCAGCAAACATTTTTCCGCCTATCATATAGCGAATCCAATTCCACTCTTCTTTCAGGTCTTTGGTTACACCTGTCTTATTCATCAGATATTCATCCATCCATGCATACTTCATTTTGACTCTTCTCCTTTATTTATATTGTTGTAAGGTCTTCTGTAACTCTGTGCACAACTCCATGCGTATCTCCTCAGGATCTAATAAAATTACTTTATTTCTAAAGGTAAGTAACCAAGTAATCAGATTTTCCTTGTCCGTGTACTCTGCCTGAAATAACAATTTCCCATCCGCCTGCTCTTCAAAACATTTTGTTCCAAATTCTTCCACCAGACGCCATTTGCAGTCTGCTTCAAAAAGCGCTTTCACATGAATTCCTCCCGGGAAAACTTTCTCAACCTCTGTAAAATCCGGAGTAACGACCGGACGCTTTTCAAAAATGTGTTCCGTCACCGCAAGCTCGTCCAAACGATTTAGTTTAAAAAGCCTGTAATCCCTTCGGGTATCACACCAGCCCCACACATACCAGTTAGACCACCGAAATACCAGATAATATGGCTCTATGATTCTCTGAGCTTCTCCCGATGGTCCATAATAGTAAAATGTTATTTTGCGACATCCCTTAATGGCACTGCGGATAATCTGAATTTTTGGTGCTAACGATTCCTTATACCAAGAAGAAAGATCAATCAATAGCGACTGTTCTCCCACAAGAAAATCCGAAGAACCGGTCTCCAGTTTTTCCATCAACTGCTTATATTGGTTCGTTCCATTCACACTGTCAAGGCTGCGAATTCCTGCAAGAATATCCTGCATCTCAGCATTTGTAATCAAAGTCTTGCTGATTTTATAGTTATCCATAATATAAATTCCGCCGCCTGTCCCCTGTCTGGTTGCAATCGGAATCCCTGCTTTACACAAATCTTCAATATCCCTGTTTATGGTTCTTCTGGATACTTCAAAATACTCCGCAAGAAAAGGTGCTGTAACCATATCTTTTTGTAACAATACAGATAGAATCCCTATCAGCCTTTCAATCTTCATTTCGCTTAATCTCTTTCCTTTATTATAATTTACCACCTTCAACACGTCATCTGTATGTCATGTTTGGAAAAATTATAGCAAAAAACGGGGGGAAAGCACAACTGAAGCATCTATACAAAACCACCCCAAGCAGCATCTCTACCACTTGGGGCATCCCTTACCGGCTCATTCCGGCAACCTTCCTGTGTACCCATTCCTTCACTTCTCCAATTCGCTCCCGGAACACATCCAACATGTTCCTTCCGTTGATTACAAACTGTTTCATGAATTCATAAGCTTTTTCCAGCTTATCCTGCAAGATCTGAATCTTACTCCGTAACTGTTCATTTTCGTAGGTTAAATCTACCACCTTATCAATCAAATCCGTATTCTCTATATCTAGTGTTAGCATCTAAATAGTACAAAACAAAATGAGATATCCCCTTAAAATGTTGTATAATCTACAAGAGGAGGAACTCATTATGTCACGACAAAAAACTCATCACACCAAGCAGTCCAAGTTGGATGCTATCAACTATCGCAAGGAGCACCCTGATCTTACACAGGTTGAATGTGCAAAGAACCTTGGGATCGGTGTCAGCACCCTTGCCCGCTGGGAATCCCAGTTCAGAGAGAATGACGGCGATATTCCCGTTATCGGTTCCGGTAATTACGCTTCTGAAAAAGAGAAAGAAATCGCTCGTCTTAAGCGTGAACTCCGTGATGCTCAGGATGCACTTGATGTGTTAAAAAAAGCCATCGGCATTCTGGGAAAAGATTAACAGAAGCTATCTATACGGAAGTTTCTGCAAAGATAGAGGCTGCCAAAGTAACTGGACGCCGCGTCTCTGTCTCCGGAATGCTGAAATTTTTAGGCGTGTCCCACTCTGGATATAGATCCTTTCTTAACCGAAAGGTATCTCCTTCCCGTCGGCGAAAAACAGCTGTTAAACAGGAAATCCAGAAAATTTATGATAATTCTAAACAGAATTACGGCGCTCCTAAAATCTCTCAGGAACTACGCAAATCTGGCGAAACCATCAGCCAACGCACTGTTGGTAAATACATGCGTGAAATGGATATTCGTGCCCAATGGACGAAACCTTGGACTACCACCACCAGAGATTCTGATTTCAGCAAAGAACTCCACAATGTTCTCAATGAACAGTTTAATCCAAATCGTCCCAATGCTGTTTGGTGCACAGATATTACTTACATCTGGACACAGGATGGATTTGTATATCTCAACTGCGTAATGGACTTATATGCCCGAAAAATCATTGCCTGGACTCTTACAGATACTATGGAAGTATCTACAGTTATTGAAACTATCAACAAAGCTAAAGCTTGTCGTAATACTGACCAGCCACTTATTATTCATTCTGATCGTGGAAGTCAATATGTGTCAGCTGCGTGGCGTGAAGCCACTGAAACAATGCAGAGAAGTTATTCTCACAGCGGTTATCCTTATGATAACGCTTGCATCGAATCGTTCCACTCCTTAATCAAAAGAGAATGGCTTAACAGATTTAATATCATTAACTTCAAACATGCCTACAGGCTTGTATTTGAGTATATTGAAACCTTTTATAACACCGTTAGGATCCATAGTCACTGCGACTATATGTCTCCTAACAACTTTGAAAAACTGTATGAGAGGGTATGTTCTCTGCCGGCAGCTTAACTGGCAGAACTTCTCATTTTATTTTGTGCTAAATCTTGACACAGGACCATATTGTGAAAGGTCAAAAATATCCCTCAAAATGTTCATCTACCTCTCTATCTTAGGACTCAATTTAACACTTAACATCATTATATGCTTTAGCGCACATAGCTTCAATCTGCATTTTCAAATTATCCCTGATACCTTCATCTGATACTTTATTAAAAGGAATTTCTCTTACTCCTGGAACCATTTTTATAACAATTACTATATCCTTATACTTCGCATTATTCTCTATAATTTTCCTCTCTGCCCCATCGCGGTCAAATGGAATCTCAATATACTTCATTATTGTAGATAATATATCTTTTTCCAATTCGGATAACTCATCTTTTTGCTTCAAAAATTCTAAAACAACCTGAATTCCCACATCTTTTAACATATATTTTCTTTCCTCTCTCACTTTCCTTTTTCATAATTCTCCACGCCGCAAATTTCCCCATTGCCGCTGCCGTCGGCAGTCCACCAGGTCCCATTAACCACTGACTTGCCAGCAATACATTATCAAGTTCCTTTACAACTCCCGGTACAGTAATGCTTTTCGCCTGCTTGGTTGTTACGAAGCTCATGTACGCCCCCTTATAAGAGTTACAATATCTCGTATATGTCATCGGTGACCACACATCAATCACATGTATTTTCCCCTCCAGAAACGGGTATTCTTTCACAACTCTTTGCAATGCCTGATCTGCGATCTCAGCCTTCTTCTTTTCATAGACCGTTTTATCCGTATAGATACTCTCCCAATATTTATAATCAGTCTCTGTCTGTGAGAAATTTGTCTGCAAAATCATTTTTCCTGCCGGTGCAAAATCTGCTTCGTAATCATAAGATTGTATGCTCATGCATTGCACGCTCTGATTTCCCACCTTCATCTCATCACAGGAAAATACCCTTGTTCCTGTCAGTTCCGTAAATATCCCATCTACAGCATATGCAATTTGAAATCCACTGCTTACCGGATATTTTTCCCTATCTGCATACATTTTCTTTAATCCGTCCGGCATACATTTCTCCGGTAACAGTTTATGGAATGTGTAATACGTGTCACAGGCGCAGATCACATAATCAGCTTCTACTTTATTTCCATTTTCTAATAAAATCCCTTCTGCTTTTTTACCATTTAATAAAATATTTTTTACACCTGTATTTGTGTGTAACACACCACCATATTCTTTAAATCTTTCTGCAATACGCACCGACATAGCTAGTGATCCACCTTTCGGGATATCACCATTCCCTCCAGTTACTGTTCCATAGGACACCAGAAATGCATATGCCTGATATCCTCTTGGCATATAATCAATAATTGCCCGTCTGATCAATGGGTGTTTAAAACGCATAGCCAATTCATTGATATCCATATTACCATACTCTTTCATTACTTTTCCCATTTCCTTCATGGACATGCCTAATTTTATAAGATCGATAGGATTCATTGCATCAAATGGCTTGTCAACCGGAACTGTCATCGTTTCAGCCATGAAAACATATTTCATTAATTTGTTGATTTCTTCCGCATCCTCTGGAGAAAGTTCCAACATTTCCTTTCTCGTTCTTTCCTTATCTCTCCAAAATGTTAATATCTGTCCATCCAATTTAGATGAAAAAAACATTTCTTTTTCATATAGTTCCACATCATCGCCTAATGCCCCAATCTCTTTCCACAATTCATGTAATGCACTCCCCGGTCTTGTACTGGTCAGCCAATGAATACAATTATCAATAAAATAACCTTCCCTCTTCCATCCGGTACACTGTCCTCCCGGCAAAACATTCTTTTCGTATATTTCTGTTTTAAATCCGGCTTTTTGCAATAAAATTCCTGCAGTCATTCCGGCAATTCCACCACCAATAATTACAACCTTTTTCATAGTCCTTTTCCTACTTTCCTCTTACAATGTCTACAATCCACTCCGCTTCTGGTAACGCAACGTCCTGATTGGTAGCATATCTCTCAGCAATTCCCTGTATGCTACACCAAAATGCATTAGAAATTATCAGGGGATCTCCTTCTCGAATAGTACCTTCTTTCTGTCCCCATTCTATAATAGGTATAAACTGTTCAATTACATTTACTTGCATTGCAATTTCACGGATGTGCTCGGGTGTAGCATCACTTCGCTGGGCTTCTGCCATCAGCACAAATAGCTTTGCAACAATGGGATTCTCTTTCATATACACAAATAGTTCTTCTGTAAACCTCACAAAAAAGTCAATCGCATGCTGATATTTTTGTCTTCCTGGATATGTAGTTCCTTCTAAACCCATCCGAATTAACTCTTCATACAGTTTCTCTTTAGATTCAAAATAATGAAACATCAATCCGGTACTAATATTTGCACTTCTGGCTATATCGGCAATCTTAGTTGCTGCGTACCCCTTACTCACAAATAATTCTAGTGCTACTTGCATAATTTCTTGTCTTCTTCGTTCTTTTTGTTCTTTCCGTGTTTCCATTTTATATCCTCTTTGTTGAACGTATTTTCATTGAATATATATTCAATATTAACATATAAATTAGATTTTGTAAATAAAAAAGGCTCAACCCCTTGTAATCAAAGGGCTGAGCCTATTAAGTCAGCTAATACTCAAAAAGTATTTAATTACTCAATGATAGTAGCAACACGACCTGAACCTACAGTTCTACCACCTTCACGGATAGCGAATGTAAGACCCTGCTCCATAGCGATGGGATGGATCAGTTCGATTGTCATTTCTACGTTATCACCAGGCATGCACATTTCTGTACCAGCAGGTAATTCACAAACACCAGTAATATCTGTTGTTCTGAAGTAGAACTGAGGACGATAGTTGTTGAAGAAAGGAGTATGACGTCCACCTTCATCTTTTGTTAAAACGTAAACCTGAGCTGTGAATTTTTTGTGGCATGTAACTGAACCGGGTTTAGCTAATACCTGTCCACGCTCGATATCTGTTCTCTGGATACCACGAAGTAATGCACCGATGTTATCACCAGCCTGAGCTTCGTCTAATAATTTACGGAACATTTCGATACCAGTAACAACTGTCTTCTGTGTTTCTTCTTTAACACCAACGATTTCAACTTCGTCAGACATATGAAGAACACCACGCTCTACTCTACCGGTAGCAACTGTACCACGACCTGTGATAGAGAATACGTCTTCGATAGGCATTAAGAAAGGTTTGTCAGTATCACGCTGAGGATCAGGGATGTATTCATCTACTGTATCCATTAATTCCATGATCTTGTCTCCCCAAGGTCCCATCGGATCTTCAAGAGCTTTTAATGCAGAACCCTGGATGATCGGGCAATCTGTGAATTCATATTCCTCTAACTGCTCTGTGATTTCCATTTCTACTAACTCTAATAATTCAGGATCGTCTACCATATCGCATTTGTTCATGAATACGATGATGTAAGGTACGCCTACCTGACGAGATAATAAGATGTGCTCTTTTGTCTGAGCCATAACACCATCAGTTGCAGCTACAACTAAGATAGCACCATCCATCTGAGCTGCACCAGTGATCATGTTTTTAACGTAGTCAGCATGGCCAGGGCAGTCAACGTGAGCGTAATGTCTCTTAGCTGTCTGGTATTCAACGTGAGCTGTTGAAATTGTGATACCACGTTCTCTTTCTTCGGGAGCTTTATCGATATTCTCGAAGTCTACTTTTTCGTTACCGGGAACTCTTTCAGCTAATACTCTTGTGATAGCAGCTGTTAAAGTTGTTTTACCATGGTCAACGTGGCCAATGGTACCAATGTTACAATGCGGTTTTGTTCTGTCAAATTTAGCTTTAGCCATTTTGATAATCTCCTTTTAAAAATAAAAATTTCATTTTTAGTTCAATTTTCTCAGCTATCTCTGATTATATAAAAGATAGCCGAGAATTTCAAGCAAAATTTAGTTTCTGCCCAAATCAGGTCTGAGCAGTTCATCCTAATCATTCCAGGGCAATTATTTAGCCTTTGCAGCTAAAACCTTCTCCTGTACGTTCTTAGGACATGCTTCGTATTTTTCGAAGAACATAGAGTAGTTACCACGACCCTGTGTAGAAGAACGAAGCTCTGTAGAATAACCAAACATTTCAGCAAGCGGAACGAATGCACGAACAATCTTGCCTCCACCGATGTCATCCATACTCTGGATCTGTCCACGTTTTGCATTTAAGCTTCCGATTACATCACCCATGTATTCCTCAGGCATTGTAACTTCAACCTTCATGATAGGCTCAAGCAATACAGGATTTGCTTTCTTCATAGCTTCCTTGAAAGCCATGGATCCGGCAATGTGGAATGCCATTTCTGATGAATCGACTTCATGGTAAGAACCATCGTATACGTTAGCACTTACACCAAGTACAGGGAAACCACCAAGGATACCTGCCTGAGCAGCTTCCTCGATACCTTCACCAACTGCAGGAATATATTCCTTCGGGATAGCACCACCGACTACAGTAGACTCAAACTTGAATGTCTCTTCGCCGTTAGGATCCATAGGTGTAAATTTAACTTTACAGTGACCGTACTGACCACGACCACCTGACTGTTTAGCGTATTTGTATTCCTGATCAACAGGAGTTGTAAATGTCTCTTTGTAAGCAACCTGAGGAGCACCTACGTTAGCTTCTACCTTAAATTCACGAAGCAGACGGTCAACGATGATTTCCAAATGAAGCTCACCCATACCGGCGATGATTGTCTGACCGGTTTCCTGATCTGTATGAGCACGGAATGTAGGATCTTCTTCAGCAAGCTTTGCCAATGCTTCACCCATCTTGCCCTGTCCGTCTTTTGTCTTGGGCTCGATAGCAAGCTCGATAACGGGTTCGGGGAATTCCATGGACTCTAAGATTACGGGATGCTGTTCATCACAGATTGTATCTCCTGTAGTTGTAAACTTAAATCCAACTGCTGCTGCAATATCACCGGAGTAAACTTTATCAAGCTCTGCTCTCTTGTTTGCGTGCATCTGAAGGATACGTCCAACACGTTCTTTTTTATCTTTTGTAGCATTTAATACGTATGATCCTGAATTTAATGAACCGGAATATACACGGATAAATGCAAGCTTACCTACGAAGGGGTCAGCCATGATCTTGAATGCTAAAGCAGAGAACGGTTCATCATCTGATGAATGTCTTACTACTTCGTTGCCATCCAGATCCACACCTGTAATAGCAGGGATATCTGTAGGAGCGGGCATGAATTCAATGACTGCATCCAAAAGCTTCTGTACACCTTTGTTTCTGTAAGCAGAACCGCAGCATACCGGAACAGCTGTACATTCACATGTGGCTTTTCTCAAAACTTTCTTCATCTCATCGATAGAAGGCTCTTCGCCCTCTAAGTAAGCCATCATTAAATCATCATCTAACTCACAGATTTTTTCTACTAATTCTGTGTGATATAATTCAGCATCTTCTTTCATGTCGTCCGGGATATCTTCGATAGAAATATCGTCACCCTTGTCGTCATTGTAGATATATGCTTTCATCTCAAACAAGTCGATGATACCTTTGAATTCGTCTTCTTTACCGATAGGTAACTGTAAACAAATTGCATTTTTACCAAGTCTTGTCTTGATCTGTTCTACTGCACCATAGAAGTTTGCACCCAGGATATCCATCTTATTGATGAATGCCATACGGGGTACATTGTAGGTGTCAGCCTGACGCCATACGTTTTCTGACTGAGGCTCTACACCACCTTTAGCACAGAAAACACCAACAGCACCATCCAATACACGAAGAGAACGCTCTACTTCTACAGTAAAGTCAACGTGACCGGGGGTATCAATGATATTGATACGATGCTCTAAAGCACCCGGTTTCGGCTTGCAATTCTCTTCCAATGTCCAGTGACATGTTGTTGCAGCGGATGTGATTGTGATACCTCTTTCCTGTTCCTGCTCCATCCAGTCCATGGTAGCAGTACCTTCATGAGTATCACCAATTTTATAGTTAATACCGGTATAGTATAAGATACGCTCTGTTAATGTTGTTTTACCAGCATCAATATGCGCCATAATACCGATATTTCTGGTTCTCTCAAGCGGATATTCTCTTCCAGCCAAAGCTTTGTCCTCCTATTAGAATCTGTAATGTGCGAAAGCTTTGTTTGCTTCTGCCATTTTGTGAACTTCTTCTTTTTTCTTAACTGCTGCACCTGTATTTGCTGCTGCATCAAGAATTTCATTTGCAAGTCTTTCTTCCATGGTCTTTTCACTTCTCTTACGAGAATATGCGGTCAACCAACGAAGACCTAATGCCTGACGTCTGTCAGCTCTAACCTCGATCGGTACCTGATAAGTAGCACCACCGATACGTCTTGCCTTAACTTCCAAAACGGGCATGATGTTATTCATAGCATCCTGGAATACCTCAAGAGCAGGTCTTCCTTCTTTTTCTTCTACACGTGTAAATGCACCATATACAATTTTCTGTGCAACGCCTCTCTTACCATCTAACATGATGTTGTTGATAAGCTTTGTTACCACTTTATCATTGTATAAAGGATCTGCTAACACGTCTCTTTTTTGAATATGTCCTTTACGTGGCACGGTTCTTCCCTCCTTAATATTTTGTTACCCATGGATCATTCAATCATCCATCGGGCTTTCGTGCTCTTCACAAAAGCATGCTGATGCTTTTATTACTCACGACATTAAATCATAGGTACTCACATGTCTTTACTAATGTGTTCGCGCTGTTTTTCTATTAATCGCTGTTAAAAGCGTAAAGAATCCCAACACTAATTAGTCTAATTGTGGTACGCAGGCCTGTGAATTGTCACATGATTATTTGCCTGCTTTCGGTCTCTTAGCACCATATTTTGAACGAGCCTGTTTTCTGTTAGCAACGCCGGCTGTATCCAAAGTACCACGGATGATATGATAACGGGTACCGGGTAAGTCCTTAACACGTCCACCACGAATTAAAACAACGCTATGCTCCTGCAGATTGTGACCTTCACCCGGAATATAAGAAGTAACTTCGATACCGTTTGAAAGACGAACTCTGGCGATTTTTCTAAGAGCTGAGTTAGGTTTTTTAGGTGTAGCAGTCTTAACAGCTGTACAAACACCTCTCTTCTGCGGAGAAGCTGTATCTGTAGCTTTCTTCTGTAAAGAGTTGTAACCCTTTAACAAAGCGGGAGCTGTAGATTTTTTTACAGATGTCTGACGACCCTTTCTAACTAACTGGTTAAATGTTGGCATTCTTTTTCACCTCATTTCATTATTATTATTTTGGTTGCGCACAAAAAGAATATGCATCTGCACGCACACTTATTTAGTATAATGATACGGTTTTCAAATGTCAATAGGAATCAATTGAAAAAACTGAAAAATCCCACCCATAAATATATGGGTGGGATCTGAGATCCTTAAGGATTTATTCTTCTGTGCTTTCGCCTGCTTCATCGGAAACAACTTCCATGTCAACCGGCTCTTCATCTGCTTTTTCGTCAAATGAGATTTCTTCATCAAAAGAAATTGCTCCATTTAACATTTCATCTGTATCCAACTTGACATTTCTGTATCTCTTCATACCGGTTCCGGCAGGAATTAATTTACCGATAATAACGTTTTCTTTTAAGCCTACCAGAGGATCGATCTTTCCTTTGATTGCAGCCTCGGTCAATACCTTGGTTGTTTCCTGGAAGGATGCGGCTGATAAGAAGGAATCGGTAGCCAGTGCAGCTTTGGTAATACCAAGAATAATCTGGGAGCCTGTAGCAGGCTCTTTGCCTTCGGCTGCCATCTGTTCATTGACAGCATCATATTCCAGAACATTAACCAGTGTGCCCGGTAAGTATTCGGTATTACCTGCGGTATCAATACGGATCTTCTTTAACATCTGACGTACAATGACCTCAACATGCTTATCCGCAATATCAACACCCTGGAGACGATATACTCTCTGTACTTCGCGTAAGATATAATCCTGAACGGCTCTGACACCCTTGATTCTTAACAGATCATGAGGATTTACACTACCTTCGGTCAGTTCATCACCGGCCTCAACCATAGTACCTTCTACCAGTTTATCCTGATTTTTGATACGTGATCCGTAAGGAATTAAATAGGTTTTGCTTTCACCTGTTTCATCATTGGTAACAATAATCTCACGTTTTTTCTTGGAGTCTTTCATCTGGGCAAAGCCACCAAACTCTGCAATGATTGCAAGTCCCTTGGGCTTACGTGCTTCAAACAACTCCTCTACACGGGGAAGACCCTGTGTAATATCGTTACCGGCAACACCACCGGTATGGAAGGTTCTCATGGTCAGCTGTGTACCGGGTTCACCGATAGACTGTGCGGCGATAATTCCGACTGCTTCACCAACCTGAACTGCTTCACCGGTTGCCATGTTGGCACCATAACATTTTGCACAGATACCGTTCTGGCAGCGGCAGCTCATGATTGTACGGATCTTTACTGCCTCGATCGGCTCTCCGTTTTCATCTACACCAATGGATAAGATTCTGCCTGCACGCTTGGGAGTGATCATATGATTCCTCTTAACGATCAGGTTGCCATCTTTATCTTTGATATCTTCGCAGGAATATCTTCCTGTAATTCTGTCTTTCAGACCTTCGATTGTCTCTTTACCGTCCATGAAAGCTTTTACAACCATACCCGGTATCTCGTCTCTTCCTTCGGAACAGTCAACCTCGCGGATGATCAGCTCCTGAGATACGTCAACCATACGTCTGGTCAGATAACCGGAGTCGGCAGTACGAAGTGCGGTATCGGACAAACCTTTACGGGCACCATGCGCTGACATGAAATACTCCAATACGTCAAGACCTTCACGGAAGTTGGATTTGATCGGCAGCTCAATGGTACGACCGGTTGTATCAGCCATCAAACCACGCATACCTGCCAACTGTTTGATCTGCTGGTTGGAACCACGGGCACCGGAGTCAGCCATCATGAAGATATTGTTGTATTTATCAAGTCCGTTGATCAGGACATCTGTAAGCTCTTTATCGGTATCATTCCAGGTCTCAACAACAGCTCTGTAACGCTCTTCTTCTGTGATAAGACCACGGTTGAAGTTTTTGGTGATCTGGTCAACTGTATGCTGTGCCTGTTCAAGCATCTTGGGCTTGTCGGCCGGCACGGTCATATCGGAAATGGAAACGGTCATGGCAGCTCTTGTAGAGTATTTGTAACCGATTGCCTTGATATCATCCAGTACCTCTGCTGTCTTGGTAGCACCATGTGTATTGATAACCTTTTCAAGGATCTGTTTTAAGCCCTTTTTGCCAACGTGGAAGTCAACTTCCAGTACAAGCTCATTGCCTGCAGCGCTACGGTCTACAAAGCCTAAATCCTGAGGAATGATCTCGTTGAAGATAAATCTTCCCAGTGTAGACTCAACAATACCGGTGATTCCATTGCCTTCTGCATCATATCTGGTCATTCTGACTTTGATGCGTGAGTGCAGGGTAACTACTTTATTTTCGTAAGCAAGGATTGCTTCGTTAACACTCTTGAAAAACTTGCCTTCGCCTTCAGCACCTTCACGTTCCTGTGTCAGGTAGTAAATACCAAGTACCATATCCTGTGAAGGAACGGCTACCGGACCGCCATCAGACGGTTTTAACAGGTTGTTGGGTGAAAGTAAAAGGAAACGGCATTCTGCCTGCGCCTCTACTGTCAGCGGAAGATGAACAGCCATCTGGTCACCGTCGAAGTCGGCGTTGAACGCGGTACATACCAACGGATGAAGCTTGATTGCTTTACCTTCTACCAGAATTGGCTCAAATGCCTGAATACCAAGTCTGTGCAGTGTAGGTGCACGGTTTAACATAACCGGATGCTCTTTGATAACCTCTTCGAGCACATCCCATACCTGGGTATCCAGTTTTTCAACTAATTTTTTGGCATTTTTGATATTCTGTGAAATTCCCTTTGCAACAAGCTCCTTCATAACGAAAGGCTTGAACAGCTCGATTGCCATTTCTTTGGGAAGACCACACTGATAAATCTTCAATTCCGGTCCTACTACGATAACGGAACGACCTGAATAGTCGACACGTTTACCAAGTAAGTTCTGACGGAAACGACCGGATTTACCTTTTAACATGTCGGAAAGAGATTTTAATGCTCTGTTTCCCGGGCCGGTAACCGGACGTCCGCGGCGGCCGTTGTCGATCAAAGCATCAACAGCTTCCTGAAGCATACGTTTTTCGTTGCGTACGATAATGTCAGGAGCACCGAGTTCCAGTAATTTTTTCAGACGGTTATTTCTGTTGATGATACGACGATATAAATCATTTAAGTCAGAGGTAGCAAAACGTCCACCGTCCAACTGTACCATAGGACGCAGATCCGGAGGAATTACCGGAATGACATCCATGATCATCCATTCAGGCTTGTTGTCGGATTCGCGGAATGCTTCGATAACATCCAGTCTCTTGATGATCTTTGCTCTCTTCTGACCGGTTGCTGTCTCCAGCTCTTCTTTGAGTTCAACGGATTCTTTTTCAAGATCGATTGCCTGTAATAATTCTTTGATTGCCTCAGCACCCATTCCTACACGGAAGGTCGGTCCAAAGCTTTCTCTTGCATCCTGATATTCTTTTTCTGTCAGGACCTGTTTGTATTCCAGATTGGTCTCGCCGGGATCCAGTACGATGTAGTTAGCAAAGTATAATACTTTTTCCAGCATCTTGGGTGATAAGTCAAGGATCAGTCCCATACGGCTGGGAATACCCTTGAAATACCAGATGTGTGATACAGGAGCTGCTAACTCAATACGGCCCATACGCTCTCTACGAACACTGGATTTGGTGATTTCTACACCACAGACATTACAGATAATGCCTTTATAACGAATCTTTTTGTATTTACCGCAGTGGCATTCCCAGTCCTTGCTGGGTCCAAAGATTCTTTCACAGAACAGACCGTCTGTTTCCGGCTTTAATGTTCTGTAGTTGATTGTCTCAGGTTTGGTAACCTCACCGGATTTGGGATCATTGCCTCTTGTAGACCATTCCCGGATCTTTTCCGGAGAAGCCAAACCGATTTTAATTGCATCAAAGCTCATAGGCTGGTATACTTCATTGTTTATTTCTGGCATGAATAATTCTCCTTCCAATCACGTTTCCGTAATCATTACTCATTATCATCGTCAACATCATCAAATGCTTCATCTTCATCTACATTTACGATCTCTTCGGATTCGTCATCGAATTCCTGTTTCTGATATCCTAAAGCACCCAATTCACGATTGTCATACTCATACTTCTTGGAGTCGCCTTCGAGTTCACGACGGATCTCGGCACTGCCGTAATCCAGTGTTTCTTTCAGTTCGACTTCTTCACGATCTTCATTTAATACCTTAACATCAAGACCGAGGGACTGTAACTCTTTGAGCATAACCTTGAAGGATTCCGGAATACCGGGCTCAGGGATGTTGTCACCTTTGATAATTGCTTCGTATGTCTTGACACGTCCGATAACATCATCGGATTTGACTGTCAGGATTTCCTGTAATGTGTATGCGGCACCATATGCTTCGAGAGCCCATACCTCCATCTCACCAAAACGCTGACCACCAAACTGTGCCTTACCACCTAACGGCTGTTGTGTAACCAGTGAGTAAGGGCCGGTAGAACGTGCATGGATCTTATCATCTACCAGATGATGCAGCTTCAAGTAATGCATGTGGCCGATGGTAACCGGTGAATCGAAAAACTCACCTGTACGACCGTCACGCAGTCTTACCTTACCGTCTCTGGAGATCGGAACACCTTTCCACAGCTTTCTGTGTTCTCTGTTATCTGATAAGTACTGTAATACTTCGGGTAATAATTCGTCTTTATGTTTTTTCTCAAATTCTTCCCAGCTTAAATTTACGTAATCATTGGCAAGATCAAGAGTATCCATGATATCGCTTTCTTTTGCACCGTCAAATACCGGTGTTGCAACATTAAAGCCTAAAGCCTTGGCTGCCAGAGAAAGGTGGATCTCCAATACCTGTCCGATATTCATACGTGAAGGTACACCCAGAGGGTTTAATACGATATCCAGCGGGCGTCCGTTGGGCAGATAAGGCATATCTTCTACCGGTAATACGCGGGAAACGACACCCTTGTTACCATGACGGCCGGCCATCTTATCACCAACGGAGATTTTTCTCTTCTGAGCAATATAGATGCGGACTGCCTGATTGACACCGGGTGATAATTCATCACCGTTTTCTCTTGTAAATACCTTGGCATCAACAACGATACCATATTCGCCGTGAGGTACTTTTAATGAAGTATCTCTGACATCCTTTGCTTTTTCACCAAAGATAGCTCTAAGCAGTCTTTCTTCTGCGGTAAGCTCTGTCTCTCCCTTGGGAGTAACCTTGCCTACCAGAATGTCATTGGCACGAACCTCAGCACCAATACGGATGATACCTCTTTCATCCAGATCCTTTAACGCATCTTCGCCGACACCGGGAACATCTCTTGTAAGCTCTTCCGGTCCAAGCTTGGTATCACGTGCTTCCGTTTCGTATTCTTCGATATGAACGGATGTATATACGTCGTCCTGAACTAATCTTTCACTTAATAATACAGCATCCTCGTAATTGTAACCTTCCCATGTCATGAAACCGATCAGAGGATTTTTACCTAAAGCAAGCTCGCCCTGACTTGTGGAAGGACCATCTGCGATAACCTGTCCCTGCGCCACATGATTACCTTTGAAAACGATCGGAACCTGATTGTAGCAGTTGGACTGGTTGCTTCGCGAAAACTTGGTCAGATGATAAACTTCCTGTTCTCCGTCATCATATGTCATGCGGATTTCTTTGGAAGATACATAATCAATGGTACCTGCTTTTTTGGCAACCACACACACACCGGAGTCAACGGCTGCTTTTGTCTCAATACCGGTACCAACCACAGGTGCCTCGGTAAATAAAAGCGGAACTGCCTGACGCTGCATGTTGGAACCCATCAGAGCACGGTTAGCATCATCGTTCTGTAAGAACGGAATCAATGCTGTAGCAACGGAGAAGATCATCTTGGGCGACACATCCATATAATCCATCATGGCCTTGGGATATTCCTGTGTCTCTTCTCTGTAACGGCCGGAAATCATGTTTCTCTTGAAGTGGCCCTGTTCATCCAACGGTTCAGAAGCCTGAGCTACATGATAATCATCTTCCTCATCGGCTGTCATATAAACAACTTCATCTGTAACGACCGGATCTGCCGGATCTGTCTTGTCAATCTTGCGGTACGGAGCCTCTACAAAGCCGTATTCATTGATACGTGCATAAGAAGCCAGTGAATTGATCAGACCGATGTTGGGACCTTCAGGGGTCTCAATCGGGCACATTCTTCCGTAGTGGGAATAGTGAACGTCCCGGACCTCAAATCCGGCGCGGTCTCTTGACAGACCACCGGGTCCTAATGCTGACAAACGTCTCTTGTGCGTCAGCTCACCCAACGGGTTGTTCTGATCCATGAACTGTGACAACTGGGAAGAACCAAAGAATTCTTTGACAGCTGCCTGTACCGGCTTGATATTGATCAAAGCCTGAGGAGAAATATCACCTGCATCGTGTGTTGTCATTCTTTCACGAACAACTCTTTCCAGTCTGGTCAGACCGACACGATACTGATTTTGTAATAATTCACCAACGGCACGGATACGTCTGTTGCCCAAATGGTCGATATCATCATCATTGCCGATGCCATATTCCAGATGGATATTGTAATTGATGGAAGCAATGATATCTTCCTTGGTAATATGCTTGGGAATCAGGTCAGCTACATTTCTCTTGATAGCTTCTGCCAACTCATCCGGCTTATCACTGCATTCTTCCATAATCTGCTGCAGAACAGGGAAATAAACAAGCTCAGTGATACCAAGCTCCTTGGGATTGCAATCCACAAAGCTTGTGATATCAACCATCATATTGGATAATACTTTTACCTTTTTCTCTTCTGTTTCAATGAAAACAAAAGGAACGGCTGCATTCTGGATCTGATCAGCAAGCTCTGCACTGACAACAGTTCCTGCCTGTGCGATCAGCTCACCTGTATACGGATCCATTACATCCTCAGCAAGTGTATGATTCTTAATGCGGTTTTTGAGCATTAATTTTTTGTTGAATTTATAACGTCCGACTTTGGCAAGGTCATATCTTCTGGGGTCAAAAAACATGGCTGAAATCAGGCTCTCTGCACTATCTACTGACAGAGGCTCGCCCGGACGGATTTTTCTGTACAGCTCTAATAAGCCTTCTTCGTAGCTGCCTTCCGGATTTTTCTCGGTAATGGAAGGATCTTTTGCGAAGCTGGCTTCAATCTTGGGCTCTTCACCGAACAATTCACGGATCTCAGTATTGGTACCAATACCAAGAGCACGGATAAATACAGTGATCGGAACCTTTCTTGTTCTATCTACACGAACGCTGAAAACGTCATTGGAATCGGTCTCATACTCTAACCATGCGCCACGGTTGGGAATAACGGTACAGGAATACAGTTCTTTACCGATCTTATCGTGTGCAATACCATAGTAAATACCGGGAGAACGAACTAACTGGCTGACAATTACACGTTCTGCACCGTTAATTACAAATGTACCGGTATCTGTCATCAAAGGGAGATCGCCCATGAAAATCTCATGTTCGCTGATTTCCTTTTTCTCCTTGTTGTAGAAACGTACTTTTACTTTTAATGGTGCTGCGTAAGTTGCATCTCTCTCCTTGCATTTTTCAATAGAATACTTTACGTCGTCCTTACATAACTCGTAATCCGCGAATTCCAAGCTCAGATGTCCCGAATAATCAGTAATGGGAGAGATATCCTCAAAAACTTCTTTCAGTCCTTCTTTTAAGAACCAGTCATAGGAGTTTTTCTGAACCTCAATGAGATTCGGCATCTCTAATACTTCATTCTGTCTCTGATAAGTCATTCGTACGTCTTTGCCGGATGCGATTGGACGTATTCTGTTCTTTTCCATTGACATTTCACCCCGTTCTTTCTATTTGTCAAATCGTCTTCCATGCAAAAAAGCATAGAAAGACCTACTACACCACAATAGTGCATTATCCATAGTATCACAAAGCGAATCGGGAGTCAACCAATTTTTTGGTAAAATAAAGAAATATTCATTTCCGGGCATTGCTGCCGGAAAATCGATATGATGTATTTGATTGCTGATATCACGCCCTTCAATAATGATCTGTCTGTCAGACAGCCGGGCAGCATCCGCAACATTTGAAATGATAAACTTTGAATGTTAAAGAGCTGTTCCCTGCTCCATACGGAACACCGAACAGCTCTTTGCTTTCATTTTATGCTGTAAAGACAAATTACTTAAGAGTAACCTTAGCACCTTCAGCTTCTAATTTAGCTTTGATATCTTCAGCTTCTTCTTTAGATGCGCCTTCTTTAACTACCTTAGGAGCGCCATCAACTACGTCTTTAGCTTCTTTTAAGCCAAGGCCTGTAGCTTCACGAACAACTTTGATAACTTTAACTTTGTTAGGGCCAACTTCTGTTAACTCTACATCAAATTCTGTCTTTTCTTCAGCTGCGCCTGCACCGTCTCCGCCTGCTGCTGCAACTACAACGCCTGCTGCTGCAGATACGCCGAATTCTTCTTCACAAGCTTTTACTAAATCGTTTAATTCTAATACTGATAATTCTTTAATAGCATCAATAAATTCTGCTGTTGTTAATTTTGCCATTGTTATTTCCTCCGTTTAAATTTTAGTTTTTATTCATTGTTTTGATTATTCAGCAGGTGTTTCTGCTGCTTCTGCTGCGGGAGCTTCAGCTGCTTCCTCTACAGCTTCTGCTGCAGGAGCTTCTGTAGCGCCACCCTGTTCTGCGATCTGATTAAGAACGCGAGCCAGATTCGTGATAGGTGACTGTAAGCTTCCAAGTAATTTGGAAAGCAATACTTCTCTGCTGGGAATAGATGCGATTGTTGCAATTCCGTTAGCATCATAAGCTGTACCTTCTACGACACCGCCTTTGATTTCCAAAGCCTGAACTTCTTTTGCATATTTTCCAAGAATTCTTGCAGGAGCTGTTGCGTCATCTTTGGAAACAGCGATTGCGCTGGGTCCTTCAAGATATGGAGCTAATGCTTCAAAATCAGTTCCTTTGAATGCGAAATTCATGTAAGTGTTTTTGTATACTTTGTAACTAACACCTGCTTCACGCATTTCTTTACGAAGCCTTGTATCCTGTTCAACTGTCATTCCGCGGTAGTCAACCAATACTGCTGACTGTGCGTCTTTGATCAGTTCAGAGATCTCAGCTACGATAGGCTGTTTTAATTCAATCTTTGCCATTTTTCATTTTACCTCCTTATAGATTTTGTTGCCGATAGGAGTATTAAAAAAGCCTCCCGGAAGACCGGAAGGCAAAAAGTCTTTGATACTTTCTCATTCCTCGGCAGGCGCTGTGCTTATGTCATTTCTGACACCTGCTGTCTTCGGCAATGTCTTTTTCAGACTTTGATAGATTATCATATATAGCAATGGTTGTCAAGCACTTTTTTCTTGACTTTACCACGCCGGCTGTCCTCGTTTTCTCGTCCTGTTTACTGCACCGGCACAGGAGTAATATCGTCCGGGGCCGGACCCGCCGGATCTGCAGCAGGAAGCGGCGTTGCCGCGGCTGGCGGATCAGGCACGCGCTCTACCGCATCATAATCAATTTTTGGTCCGGTATATGGCGTGTTTGTGATATTCCCATCCTGATCAAAGGTCACATTGGGAGAGATGCATTGCATGTAATCGAGGATCCGCTGTTTTTCAGAACCGGTTTCCATATCCGTCCTGCAGTCATGCTGCTTGGCAGGGATCAGCCGGCAATCAAGCTTTCCATCCGTCCGGTATATCACTTTAAACAGGCAGGTATCCAACGTCTTGGAATTAAACCAGAAATTACCCAGGCTGTAAATAACAGGAACTCCATTCAGATATTCCACATTCTGCAGGCAGTGCGGATGATCGCCAATGATCAGATCTGCCCCGGCCTCCACTATTTTGGGAGCCTGTTCAATCTGCGCCCAGTGAAGCTCGTCGGTATTTTCCGTTCCCCAGTGCACATAAACAACTGTCAAGTCTGCCTGTGCATCTGCCTCACGGATCACCGCCGCGAGTCTCTCAAATTCGTCTTTGGTGTAGCACCGAAAGGTTCCGGGCGTGGTATCTGTCGCCCCTTTGGTATCCGGATGTTCGTTTCTTTCAACCTGTGTCGCTGAAACAAACGCTATCCTTCTGCCGTTTTTCTCAAAATAATACACAGCTGACGCCTCAGAAAGATCACGTCCTGCACCGACATATGGAATATCTGCGTTTTTCAACGTATCCAGTGTGTCCAGCAGAGCATCCGGTCCGTAATCATATACATGGTTATTGGCCAACGACACCAGATCCACACCCATATCATGCAGCAGCGAAACATTGGACGGCTTGCTGCAAAAGGTAAAAGCTTTATCCGCAAGGGGCGCGCCTCTGTCCGAATAAGCAAACTCATTGTTTACCATGCAGATATCCGCAGCCTTCATCTCCGCAAGTAATTTTTCGTCAATGCAGCTTTCTATCTTCCCGCCTCTTGCCCGCAATGCGGTCATATTGGCATATGCATCATAAAAACAGATATCTCCTGCAAATATCATGGTAACATCCTGCAGCACCTGTACATTTTCATCCTTCTGTACAGTACTCCGATCCGGCTGATCCGGATTGCTTCCATCCGTCTGCCCAAGGTCAGTGTCATCCAGCCCACCACCACGGTCACTTTGATTTGTAGCATCCTCTACCGTGACCTCAATCTCCGGCTGTGCATCATTTTCCTGCCGGTTTTTCTGTTCTTCCCGGTTTTTATCCACAAAAAAATCTGCCTTAAACACAAAAGCAGCAAGGGTCACAGCCAGCGCAATCACGCTGATCACAACCAAAACCGCCAGGATTATGGCTTTTCGCTCATTTTTCTTCCGGCGTCTTTTTCTTTTTTCAGATACATGATTTTGTTTTTTCAATATAAGATATCATCACTTTCTGTTTAAATCGTTTGAACTACTGTCATCATTATACCAAAAAAGAAAAAGGACTTCCATGAAAATGAAAGTCCTTTGACACCTTGTCTGTCAAACATCACATCACACGATGTGTATGTCATTTTTATGATTAGTATTTAACAGCGTTAACCTTTACACCGGGTCCCATTGTAGGAGCCAATGAAATGCTCTTTAAATACTGACCTTTTAATGTGCTGGGTTTAGCTTTAACGATTGCATCCATCAATGCGTCAAAGTTCTGCTGTAACTGCTCTTCTGTGAAAGAAGCCTTTCCGATCGGGCAGTGGATGATATTGGCTTTGTCTAATCTGTATTCGATCTTACCAGCTTTGATATCATTGATAGCTTTTGTAACATCCATTGTTACAGTGCCGGCTTTGGGGTTGGGCATCAAACCTTTCGGTCCTAAAACTTTACCCAGACGACCAACAACGCCCATCATATCAGGTGTTGCAACAACAACGTCGAAATCCAGCCATCCATCATTCTGGATCTTGGGGATTAATTCGTCGCCGCCAACGAAATCTGCGCCTGCAGCTTCTGCTTCGTTTAATTTCTCGCCTTTAGCAAATACTAAAACCTTAACGGTTTTACCTGTACCGTTGGGTAATACAACAGCACCACGGATCTGCTGATCTGCGTGACGTCCATCACAACCTGTTCTGATATGAACTTCGATTGTTTCGTCAAATTTTGCTGTAGCAACTTTTTTAGCTAATGCGATAGCTTCAGGTGCTTCATATAATGCAGCACGGTCGATTGCTTTTGCAGCGTCTTGATATTTCTTACCATGTTTCATTTTGTTTTCCTCCTTGTGGTGGTGACGGGATCAACCGATAACCGGGAACCCTCCCACATATTCATTAATCTTCTACGGTGATACCCATACTTCTTGCAGTACCTGCGATCATGCTCATAGCAGCTTCCAAGCTGCCTGCATTTAAGTCGGGCATTTTTGTCTCAGCAATCTTCTGAAGATCTGCCTTAGAAATCTTAGCAACCTTTGTCTTATTCGGAGCACCTGAACCGGATTTGATGTTGCAGGCTTTCTTTAATAAAACTGCTGCCGGGGGAGTTTTGGTAACAAAGCTGAAACTTCTGTCAGCATAAACAGTAATAACAACGGGAACGATTGTATCTCCCATGTCTGCTGTCTTTGCATTGAACTGTTTTGTGAATTCAACGATGTTTACGCCGTGCTGTCCAAGTGCAGGACCAACAGGCGGAGCCGGTGTAGCTTTGCCGGCTGCGATTTGTAACTTAATATAGCCTTCTACTTTCTTTGCCATTGTGGCACCTCCTAATAAATTGTGGTAGTGGCGGGTCGTAGCACCCTCCCACAGCTCGAAAAGAGCTACTTTGTAACTATATTCCAAGTTGCAGTATTTTGCAACCAGAAATCATAAATAAAAATAAGATATTAAACCTTGCGGACATCTGAGTATGCAATTTCAACCGGTGTTTCTCTTCCGAACATTTCGAAAGCAACACGGACAGTCTGCTTACTGTCATCCAGTCTCTGGACAATACCCACAGAATCCTGCCATGCTCCGGAAATAGCAACTACAGTATCGCCAACGCCAAAATCAACTTTTACTCTGTTAGCATGTCCCTCGAAAGGTCTCATTTCCTCTTCTGAAAGCGGAACCGGTTTGCTTCCGGGGCCAACAAAGCCTGTCACACCTCGGGTATTTCTAACAACATACCAGGTGTCATCGTTCATAACCATCTTGATCAATACATAGCCAGGAAGGATCTTTTTGGTAACTGTTTTTTTGTCACCATTGCTCTTGGTTTCCTGAACATCCTCTAACGGAACTCTTACCTCTAAAATTTCTTCCTGTAAGTGTCTGTTCTCAATGGTTTTTTCAATATTGGCTTTCACTTTGTTTTCATATCCTGAGTACGTATGAACTACATACCAATTTGCTTCTGCCATTCTTTTTCCCTCACTCTACATTGTCAAGAAATTAATACCGTACTGAACGATTGTGTCAATTAAAGCGATTAATAAACCTAAAACAATGGAAACAACCGATACGGTAACAGTCTGTTTTACAAGTTCCATCTTTTCGGGCCAGATTATCTTTTTGAATTCTGATTTAACGCCGTCAAAAAAAGCAACAAGCTTTGATTGTTTATGGCTGCTATTTGTTTCTCCCATATTATCACTTCCTCGTCAAAACGGATTATTTAGTTTCTTTGTGTAATGTATGAGTCTTGCAGAATTTACAATATTTCTTTGTTTCCATTCTGTCGGGATGTGTCTTTTTATCCTTTGTCATATTGTAATTACGATTTTTACACTCTGTACATGCCAATGTGATCTTTGTACGCATTTTTTCCACCTCCGCGTGCCTTTTTACATATTTATATAGTAGAAAGAGCACTGCACTACCTGCATTTTTTGAGCACAAAAAAAAGAGCTCTGATCTCTTTCCACCGTCCTACTATAACACACACACGGCGCGCAGTCAACCATTTCTTCATCAAATATAAGGTAAATATAAGGCTGTCTGTCACAAAAAACTTTTTAAAAAATATTATAAAAATATCACTTTATTTTTGCAAGCTTCTTGCAAGCAGCTTCTTCATGTGGTAATGTAAAAATAAGAAAATAGGTTTACTGTGTCTTATTATATCTGTTAATAAGCCCCGGCAGGACAACGGACTTGTCTTTACTGCCGATATTCAAGGAAGAAAGGAGGGGCTGTTATGGCTGATCTTGCTACATTAAACGGTGTATACAATCACTATCTGACTGCTTATGCGCCAAAATCCAGCAGTGCTTTAGATACGCATAAAAAAAGCGAGCTTCGAAGCATTTACAATTCCATAATCAAATTAAATAAAGAATCCCCTCTGTATATTCTTGACAACAGTGCCGATTCCAAATCATATGCCATCGGTCTGAAGGAGGATGCGATCAGCCTCCAGCATACTCTCGGCTCATTGGGCGGCCTCAACGAAGCTGAGCTGCTCAATAAAAAAGCGGCCTATTCAAGTAACGAATCCATCGTTTCCGCCAAATATATCGGAGACAGTGAAGCCAGTAATTTTGCTCCCGAATTATCCATTGAAGTGCGATCACTTGCCTCTCCCCAGATCAATTTAGGCAGCTATCTTCCGCCGGAGGAGCCAATCGCATTAAAAGAAGATACCTATTCCTTTGATCTGAATATACATGGATTCAATTATGAATTTCAATTTCAGATTCATGAGAACGACACCAACCGTGATGTTCAGGAACGTTTAAAGCGTCTGATCAACAATGCGGATGTCGGACTCCGCGCCGAAATATCAGAAGCTGCTGATACCACTGCCCTAAAGCTGATATCACAAAAAAGCGGACTGAACAAGGATAACGATTTTGTTTTCCGAATATCCGATAACCAGACCAGCAAAGCGGCCGGCATCGTAGATCTTTTGGGAATTGCCGAAATGACACACAGGCCCTCCAATGCCGAATTTATATTAAACGGCAACGAGCGCTCCTCTGTATCCAATACCTTTACCGTCGAAAAAATGTATGAAATTACATTAAACGGTGTAAGTGAGACAGAAGGCGAAGCAGCCCATATCGGCATCAAGACCGATACAGAAAGTCTGATTGAAAATCTCCGCCAGCTTTTCAACGGCTACAATCAGTTTCTAAAATCCACGCTTGAATATACCCAAAGCCACCCAAAAAGCAACCAGCTCCTCAGTGAAATGTGGCACATCGCAGGCGAATATGCAACACCCTTTTCCAACATCGGCGTCAACATCACCGAGGATGGCAGCATAGAGTTTGATGAGGATACCATGAAAAAAGCTGCTGCAGATGGTTCTGTCCATGATGGTTTTACAGATATTCAGAATTTTGCCAAGGATTTATACCGCAAATCAGGGCAGGTATCCCTCAATCCGATGCAATACGTAGATAAAAC
The DNA here is from genome assembly GCA_900549665.1 of uncultured Lachnospiraceae bacterium. Classification (GTDB taxonomy): domain Bacteria; phylum Bacillota; class Clostridia; order Lachnospirales; family Lachnospiraceae; genus UBA2882. Next base: position 41,779 of record URPH01000007.1, read on the forward strand.
GATCGTTGCTTACAAAAATCCGGGCAAAAACTTTGCCACACCTTATATCACAAGTGCATACAGCGGCATGCTCTTTAACAGTTACTGCTAATGCAGACCATCGGCTGGCTTTGCAATTCCGAAACCGGCGCATACAACACAAAGCTAAAAAAGGATATACCGATTGTATCTGTACAATCTGCATATCCTTTATTTTTATCCTATAGCCCCGATCGTCTTCACATCAGACCGACACGACTGATATCCGATAAAATCCGCCAATTTTCTTCCTGCGGATTAAAATTCATTGTATAAAAATTCCATATCAAGAAATTTATCATCAATATAATAGTCCGCATTGGGCTTACCCATTTTCAACTCATGATATTTGACGCCCCAGTCTTTCATCTGCTTTTCAGTCACCGGCCGCCAGTCAATTCCGGTAACATATCCCCTTGCGGTAAACAGGACAATCCGATTCCCCATATCATAAAGACGGTTTACAATTGCGATCATCCTCTCATTGGGCATTGCCTGTGCATAATCAAGATCCTCTCGTTTTAATGCAATGACACCATCAATGTCGAAAACAAACTGCTTGCCGCCTTCCTTGATATTCATATAGGTAGAAACACGTGCAAAATCCTTTTGCGTATCCACGTCAAACATGTCCTTCATCACGTATCCCTTGATCTTGTGCCCCGTCATGGAATTATAATCGAAAATATTTCGCGGACGCAACAGGTCTGTATTGCCATTTTGATAATAGGTCTTTGGAAGCTGTTGCCTCGGCATATTGTAAGCCTCGGGAATATCCTTTAGAATCGGTTCTATATCACCATTCTCTTTCAGGTACCACATTTTATGCGGAACCACTTCATTTTCTTTGATACTGCGGACCGCGTCTACCGTCTCATCCTCCAGCATGATCTCAATCATTTTGTCAATCTCCGCAGGATCGCGGTACGGATCCGTCGGACGCAGCTGCACAATGATATCCGGCTCATAGCCTTCATTTTCCTTTAACCAGGTAAGTGCATGACGGAACACGTCTATATCGAGCGATGTATCCGTCGCATACTCTGCCGGACGCAAAAAGGGAGTCTCCGCACCATATTCCCTTGCAATCGCAGCATATTCTTCGCTATCGGTTGTCACGATAATGCGGTTGATATACCTGCTCTCCTTTGCATGTTGGATGGAATATGCCAGCATTGGCCTCCCATTAATTAATCTGATATTTTTATTTTTTACACTTTTAGAACCGCTACGGGCAGGTATTAACGCCAAAATTTTTTCGTTCATATAAATTTCCTCTCTATTCCGGCAAAATATACAACAGACTTTTTGACTGATCAGTATACCTCACCTATCCTAGATTGTACCCATATTGGCAAAAATATCAAGTTTATTTTGTCTATTTAGCTTTATATTTCTTTAAAGAAGCAAAGTCATCCATCAATTCCAGAATCTTGTCTTTGCCTTCCTGATTGAGACGCACATAATAAGACATAACGCGGTTTTCCATAAGCTGTTCAGACAATGTTCCTTCGGTCAGCGGCTTCATGGTAACCGGATTCAGATTTAACTTATCACAGATACGAATAACAGTACCATATGCCATTCCTTCAATACCACGGTCCAATGCAGTTACCAGTGTACTATAAGGGATCTGCATTTCAATTGCAAACTGTCTGACACTCTTGTACTGATGCAGGATTTCTTTTTTCAACATGTTTGCCTTTGCTAAATTTGTCATCTTTGTTCCTCCGAATATAAATAATTCATATTTTTCACTTAAGAATTACTCTTATATTATATAAAAATCTAAAACAGAAGTATAGTATTATTTATCAAAAAATGTTTTTTTCACATTTATTTTACAGAAGTTCAAAGATAAATCGCGCACATCATTCTTATTGTGAAAAATGCATATCCCAATATTCATGTAAGGCATCATTAAATCCTTTTTCCTTGGATCTGGACACACTCAGGATACTCCCATCGCTCAATTGGATCTGGGAGCTACTATATTTTTCAACATATTCCAGATTGATAAGATAACTGTTGTGCGCATAAGCAAATCCGCATTGCCCGACTGTATCAAACAATTCAGACAGCTTCTCGCTGCTTTTCATCTCGTTAGCGATCTTTCCCGCCTCACACTCCGGATGCAGATGCAGCAGACTGCCATGCTTGGCAATAGATACATATAAAATATCCTCCGGAGATATCTTGTATGACACCTTGTCAAAGCTGCCCCAGATAAAGATTTTCTTTTTGTGAAGATATGCATAAGCAACCGCATCATGCATGGCTTTAATATTTTTTACGGAAATATCTCTCTCATATAAACAACGATATGGCTTTATCCTCAACAAATCAGCATCCACCATGCCGTCCCGGGCTGTCAGCACAAAAACGCAGTTGGGCATTCTGTTGCAAAAAAGCTTCAGAATATCCTCCTCATGCCGAATCACCTGTTCCGCATCAATAATCAGCATATCCACACTTCTGTTTTCCGAAAAATCTTTTAACATGACATTTACATCCGGATATGCAAATACAAAAGATCTTCCATATAAAGTCTGCATTGAAACCAAAGATCTGATAACTTTGACAAACTGTTGGTTTTTATGACAAACCGCTATCCTTAACATTTAACATAAATCCCCCTGTATTATAATGCGCTGCAATTCCTCATGTTGACTAAACCCTCTTTATACAATATACTTAAAAAAGATAACGAATGATCGCTTTCTTCATTGTAGTAAACAATCAGGACTTAATGTTTTCTTAAATTTATCATTCTTTGGGGTATGCAAAAAGATTATGGAACAAGATTTCAACGACTATTTTGAACCTGAATTCTCTTTAGAAAAAGATTCATATATAAATGCATTGAAAAATAACATTGAAAAATACATGAGCTTCTCCGGAATCACTATGAAAGAGCTTTCTGAGACTGCAAATATCCCTTTTGCGACGCTCAACAATCTCTTATACAGCAAGACGCTTAAGGACTGCAAAATATCAACCGTCATCAATCTTGCCAGAGCCATGGGAATCACAATCGACGAATTGCTGGGCTGCAGTGCGATGTCAAAGGAGGAATTTGATCTCATCTCCACTATGCGCCGCATTCCCGAACGCACCAAATTTATGATCAACTGGTACATCGATTATCAGATCAAGATGTCCGAAAGCTTCAACTTCGAAAAGCGCAAAATCATCAATATCATGTATCCCAAAATTGAACAAGGCGGCAACATCCTGCCCTCCGATGATTTTCGTCCTTTGGATATCACCAATTTTTCTTCTAAAATCAAGGCAAGAGTCTTTTTGGGAATTTATCTGTCCTGTGACTATTACATGCCGGACTTTTGCCCTTATGACATTTTATTAATCGGCAACGATCGCCCTGCAAGATTCACAGAAATCTGTGTCATTGTCAATTTCGGCCGTCTGTACCTGGCCAGACGTATCGAACAGCAGATACGGAACAAGACAATTGTGCAATACATCAGTTTACGTGACGGACTCGTACAGGCCGCTGAAGATGAAATCGATATGGTCATGGGGTATGTGGTGGATGTGTATCATGATTTAAGGAGATAGCTGAAGTATTAACCCAAACACTATCATCCAATCATTTTATTTTCAAATTCCGTTGTTGACATACCGGCTTCTTCGGCCGCCTTTTGGATCGACAATATCCCATCTCTTACCAGTTTAGCGAGCATCTGAAACTTGCCAAGTTGTTCGCCAAGGGCTATTCCACGTTTCTCGCCTTCAGCAAGTCCATCCTCATATTCCTCAGCTCGTATTAATTCTTCCCGTCGTTCCCAGGTATAATCCAGTAACATATTTTTCATCACCTCATCCCTATTTTCACGGAAGAAATCTTCCATCACATGGTTGGTAATACAGTAATCAATTGCTTCACGTATTGCATCCTCTAAATCCATTCTCTCATCCTGTTCTATAGCCGGTTTTTTTGACAGATTATCACGCACCCGGTTTACAAAGCACATGTATCCGCTCAGGGTCCTGCTCTTGGCAAGCAGGCTTTCGTTGCTGTCCGGATTGATGTTGTAAATCGTGCAGACCAGTTCTATCTCCGGACTGTCTGTCGGATTGATAAATGCATCCGACAGCTTCAATATTTCTTTTTCCGGTCGCAGCTCTGTCCCATTGTAAAACACGGCAAAGTGCGGCGTAGATATCTTCACCTGTTTGCGGCTGTACAGATCTCTTTTTTCGACGATATCCTTGATCAGATTGGTCAGGTATATCAAAAAACGCAGCGGCGCATTGGGACTGTATGTCGACTGGTGCTCATACAAATTCAGATAGTTGCTGATAAAAAAAGATGCATCGTTGCGGACGGATAACGAAATTCCATTTTCAAGCAATGTAATCTCAACCAGATCCACGTCCGTGTAATCCGAAGCATTCATCGCGTTGTACACATCCAGTGCATTTTCCGGAATGCGCAGAATCATCGAAAATACATCGCTTTTGTATTCCCGGTTTCCCTGTAAATATTTTTTTGCCATAGGCAGCCTCCTTTGTAAAAACCGCAGGAGGTCAAATGTAAGCATTCTTCCGCCAGATCTCCTGCTTTATAAAAATATAGTGGATTTTAAAAGCATAAGATCTAAGAATTGATGTAAGAAAACAGATTAGAATGTAACTTCGTCAACATTCTATCAGAAAATAGAAGTATGCTTTTGTTGGAATCATAGCATGAATGTTGCCAACTGGCAAGCTTATTTTCAATTTTACTTTTTGTTTTTACTTTAGATATTACCTTCGATTTTACTTTGGATTTTTTGAATTTCACTTTGGATTTTACCTTGGATATCCGATTTCGATCCCATTTTGCTGTTTCGTTTTCATAATTGTTTGTGCAGATATATCCGGCAATTGATGTATCTGCTCCCTTTTGTTGTTTTCTATATGAATATTGTTTTGCTTAGCCTGATGTGATTTCTGTTCGTCAGACCAGAGATTTGCCTCCACTTTCCTTCAGATTCCCCTCACGTTAATCATAGTCACTGCTATGAATAGGACACCCTTGGTCTTGGCTATATTCTTCCCTCTACTAGGGCGGATTTAGGACTTTCACCTATTAGAAACGTGCGCTGCAAGGCGCACGCAGAAAAAACGGTCAGACAAAAGCCTGACCGTTTTTAACGACAATTTAATTATGCAATTTTCCTTATACAGTTCTGTATGTAACGATTACTGTAATAATGAAAGTACACCCTGGTTGGACTGGTTAGCCTGAGCCAACATTGCCTGACCTGCCTGAGACAGGATGTTGTTGTTGGAGTACTTAACCATCTCTGTAGCCATATCGGTATCACGGATCTGGCTTTCAGCGCTTGTGGTGTTCTCAACTACGTTGTCAAGGTTGTTGATGGTGTGCTCAAGTCTATTCTGAACGGCACCAAGAGTTGATCTTTGAGTAGAAACCTTCTGAATAGCTTCTTTAATAGTTTCAATGGCAGAAAGAGCATTCTTATCATTCGCGCCATCAACTTTCAAGCCATTTACTCCCAGTCCCTTTGCGCTCATCGAATCAATGCTTAAGGTAATCTGGTTATTAACTGTAGCATCTGCACCTACATGTAAACTAAGTTTTAATGCGCCAGTAATATCCTGTGTAGAAGTCACCTGTGCAGGATCCAATGTTGTTGCAAGACCAACGGCATCATATACAGTAGGAGCATCTCCCTTAGCCGTGATTGTTCCATCTGCTGCTGTCTGGAAATAAGAATTTAATGCATTGGCAGATATACCATTTCCATCCTTATCATAGTACTTAGCAGCCTCACCGTTTTTAGTAGCTCCCGTCACTGCCGTTGCATTAATTGCTGCAGAAGAAACAGATTTTCCATCATCAGAAGCTTGTGTAGCCTTATCAGAACCATCATCTGTCACTGTAACAGTTGCTACCTTTGTTCCATCACTTGTTGTGATATCAAATTTTGTTGGATCGTCTTTAACAGCAGCTACCTTATATTTGCTGGCAGCATCACCATTCAAGCTGACTGAGAAAGTATTATCAGTAGCTGCACCAGCAGTTGCATCCCAGTGCTTGGTAACCTTTACGGTAAGACCGGAATTTTTGATTGCATTAGCAACAGCATTCTGATCTGCAGATGAAGCATTTGCATCAAAATCCACACCACCAATTTTAACTTTTGCTGTTGCATCTGCATTGGTAGGCATCGTAACACTAGCCGCCTGATCTGCTGTATACTGGGCATATGCATATGAATACTCTTTTGTAGCGAAACGATCGCCCTTTAATAAATAGGTCTCATTGAATTTGGTTGTTTCAGCAACACGATCAATTTCAGTCGTCAACTGATCAATCTCATTCTGGATATAACTCCTGTCGTTTTCAGACTGGGTTCCATTTGCAGACTTAACAGCTAACTCATTCATTCTCTGGAGCATATCCTGAACTTCGCCAAGTGCACCTTCAGCAGTCTGCACAGTAGAGATACCATCCTGAGCATTGGAAGAAGCCTGTGTAAGACCTCTGATCTGCTTTCTCATCTTTTCAGAAATTGAAAGGCCGGCTGCATCATCTGCTGCACGGTTGATCTTGTAACCGGAAGATAACTTCTCTGTTGACTTAGCCTGTGTCTTTGTGTTGATACCTAACATTCTGTTAGAGTTCATTGCTGTTAAATTGTGTTGTACTACCATAATTATTCCTCCTTGAAATTACCACCGCATCCATGCGGTTACTTTTGATTGTCGTAATGCTCCTTATCCTCTGACCGTACGCTTCATCCTATAAGAACCATCACATTGATAAGTAATTTGTTTACTTGTATTATATATCGGAGTGTATTTCAAATACTTAACCCCGGTTTATAATTTTATTGAAGTTTTTTGAAACTTTTATTGTTTCTGATCCATGAACATCGGCGTGACATATTTTGTCTGGCTGGCCTGTTTATAATAATCAAAAACTGCCTTGCTGTCCCGCCGTCCTTTCCCAAGCCGGCTTTTATTGTCCTTTAGATACTGTCCGAGGCTGTCCTGTGTCCGTGTTTCCGTATTGTGGATCTCCGAACCCAGATCCAGGATTTCTCTTATCAGCCCCTGCATCGTGCGAATCTCCGCAGAATATTTAGCCTGATCGTCAATGAGTGCATTTTTGATCCTGTTAAACACACGATCAAAGCCCTGATCGTTTTGGTCCATTTTTTGGACAAGCTCTGTCTTTTGATCCACGGATCTGTCAAATTCCTCCAGATCGGGCTGTTCTGAATTGATAATTTCCAACTGCCTTTCGGAATTTGTCAGTATCTCATTTAATATTTCTTTTTTCTTTTCTAAGGACTCGATCAAAATATTTATTTCATTTCTCAATTTGCATTTCCTCTGACTGCGCTTTGCATGACCTGTTTCCAAGAATCCCGGATACTCTTTGTGTATTCAAGTGCCTGTTCAAATTCTGCGGCATCCTTGTGGATATTGCCCTGCAGTAAAGCCTCTGTAATGCACTTGTAAATATTGCGAAAATCCTTTGAGACCTCATATTTATCATTTAATGTCTCATTGAGATGATCAATGATCCTCTGTGCCTTTTTGGCATTCAGATTGACCTTTTCATAATCTTTTTCTTCAACACCGGCAATCGCGATGTTGATAAACTTTATCACTCCGTCGTACAGCATCAACGTGAGCTCTGACGGAGATGCGGTCAGAACCTTGCTGTTTTGATACTGGGCATAAGGATTTCTACTAATAGCCATAGTCTGTTCCTCACATTTTTATTTAGCTGGAAAACAAGCCGCTGATCGCGCTCTGTTTTGATGACATCTGGGCTAAAGCCTTTTCCATGGCGGCAAACTTATTGTACCATTTGTCCTCATATTCAGTCAGTTTGTCCTCAGCCTCCGAAATTTTCTTGGTATAATCTTCATATTCTTCAGCCAGCTGCTTGTCATTGTAAACCTTGTACATGCTGCGAGTGCCCTCGATCCTCTTCATCGCACTTGTCATCTTGGTATAAAGCTCATTTCCAAGGGCTGTAAAAAACTTCACAACATCCTCACTGTTTGCAGCCAGTGCCGTCTTTAATACATCCTGCTTGCTTCCGGTCTTTTCATCGGACTTGTCACCATCTATGTGGTAAGCATTCTGCTCATTTTTTTCAGCATTGAGGTATCCGAGTGTTGAAATCCCAAAGCTTGATAAATACACTCTCTTTCCGTCTATCTCCACGCCGGCTGCCATTGTTTCGGTCATGACGTTCATGATCGTGCTCAATGAATCGTCTCTTCTCAATATGGAATCCTTGATCTTGGTCTCCCATGTTTTGACTTCCTCATCGGTCATGGCATCCTTTTCCTCTGCCGTCAGCGGCTGATAGGAGGATGCAGAATCGGCATTGTAGAGCTTGGTCATTTCATTGATCAGCTCATTGTATTTGGTAATAAAGCTTTTGACGGTATCATACATGCCATCCAGGTCATTTTCTGTCGTAACGGTCGTATCGCGGTAGCTGCCATCTTCATTTTTAGCCGATACACCCTTTAGCTGATATGTAGAACCGTTTACAACGATATTGTTGGAGGATGATTTATAATGCACTTTGTTTAAAACAAGCTCCGCATCAGATGCGTCAATCTTAACCGCTGTATTGTCGCTTCCGTCAACCACGAGTCCCAATGCTGAAAGCGCGGCTGTATTGCCTCCGAAAGTAAAATCGTGAGCTGCACCTGTTTCTTTGGCGCTGACAAACAGTCTCTGGTTGCCCTCATCCAGACTGGCATTCAGTCCTGCCTCCTTAAACTTGGAAAGCAGATCATTGACCGTCGTTTCTTCTGTAACATCCAGCTCGTATGTTTTACCATTGGTCGTTACGGATATTTTTTCTCCGGAGGATATGCCCATACCTGTCAGTCTGGTAGAAGCAGATACTTTTCCTCCGTCTGCCGTACTGATTTCTCCGCCTGTGAGATATGCGGCCTTGGCAAGGCTTACCACATGTGCTTCCTGAACACCGATTGCCGCCTCCGAACCGGCTATCACAGATAAGACAGAGCTGTCAGAGCTCTCTGTTTTTTTCTTGGCAAATGTAGAGCTCCATCTCAGGTCTGACACGGTATCTGTATATAAGCTGTATATTTTGCTGTTCAGGGTCTTCCACGCATCCTGCTTCCAGCTAAGCTTTGTCTGTGCTTTTTTCATGCTGGTGATCTTGACGCTTTTGGCACTGACCAGTTCCTTGATGATGCTTTCTGTATCAAGGCCGGAATTGAGTCCTGTCATACGAATCGGCATAATATTACCTCCTATCTTTTTTCATCAATGAGTATGCCTGCCATCTCCCAAACCTTGGCAATCATATCCAGGGTCTTTTCGGGTGGCAACTCTTTGATGACTTTTTTGGTTTCTTTATCAACTATCTTTATTGTCACGCGATTTGTCTTTTCGTGAATACCAAACACCGCTTCAGAATTGGACATACTCTTATTGAGCTTTTCTACTGCCTGTTTGATCTGCTCATTGCTTGCCTGATTTTGTCTGGTATCATTTGTGTTGTCGTTGTCCTTTTTTTCAGCCTTATTCACAATGACCGTCTTGGTATCCGGTACATTTTCTGCCTGTGCACTTGCTTCCGTGCCTGTCACCGGCTGAACTGCCTCTACTTTTTGTACAGGCTGTGCCTGCACTGTCATAATGCTTCCTAATGGTTCAATTGCCATATCTTCCACCTCCGTGTGAAATCCGTGTTTGCATTTACTTCATTCTATATTATATGGCATATTAAATGCAACATAATATATTCCTTAGTATGGTTATCGGTTAATTTTGTTAAATTATTTATAGTTCTTGTCAAAAAATTCTGCTTTTTCCATCTAATCATCCCAAAACAAAATCAGGCATGCACAGATTAACTCCGCACATGCCCTCATAAAAAGCTCTCATATCCTGCTTTAAAGTCTAAAACAGTCCTTTCAATGCATCCAGTCCGTCAACCTCCGCAGCTACCTTATTCGCTTCCTGAATCTGGACATAGACCTCTTTTCGGTATATCGGCACTTCCTTTGGTGCACCGATACCGATCTTTACCTGATCACCCTTGATTTCCAGAATGGTGACCTCGATGTTGTTGTTGATGATAAGGGCTTCGCCTTTTTTCCTGGATAATGCTAACATCTTATTCACCTCCCTTTCTGCTCTTTAAGATATCATAGATCGGGAATTTTACTTCACAATGTTCTCCCTCGGCAATGACCTGACATGCTTTGCAGTTGTTGACATTGATGATGATCGGTCCTTTCAGATTGACTGTCATCTTGGTAATATCACTGGGAACGGTCGCTGTCACAAATACCAGCATATCATCAGCTTCCATTTTGCCAAGCGGTTTTAACAGTTCATCCTCAACAACCGGATTGTATTCATCCAAAATCAGCAGCGGATTCAATACGGGCATGGCAAAATTGCCTTCCTGCATGGACTGCAGCCACTGAATCCCTTTCTTTCCATCTGATTCCGCATCATGGATCAGCGCAAAATCGGTCATCTGCGGAAATCCTACCAATCCATTGACAAAATGTATAATCTTGCTGTCTTCAATATCGATTGCCCCAAAAAGTCTTGAATTAACCTGCATATTCTTCCTCCTCTGTTTTGTGCCATGAAACCGCATAAGCAGATCGAATGGCGCATTCTTTTAAATATAATTCAGCAATGATGTCTGTGTGATCTTGCCCGTTGCCATCAAGGCTGCCTCATATGTCATTTCCACACTCTTGAGCTGGATGATCGTCTCTGTTTCATCTGCGTCATCATTGTCGGATGTCAGTTCCTTAAAGCTGCTCTGCTGTGCACTCAGACGGTTTTCCACCAGCTCTACACGGGAAGACCGATTACCGATGGTTGTCATAGCAGTATTGGCACGGTCCAGATATCCCTGTGTCACTGCGATGCCGGCCTCAAATGTTTTTTGCATCTTATCCTCGAGGAAGCTTCTTGCCTTATTGGCTGCATCCAGTACACTCTGTATATTTGCCTTTTCTGTTTCGTCTGTCGTGGAAGCCAGCTTCTTTTCCAGTGTTGATATGGTATCTTCCATCTTGATGACATCCTCCACACAGGAAATCATTTCTTCCACATCACGTTTGATGTCATGCGTATACACTTCGGATGCATTGGTATTGACCTGAATTTCCTGTCCAAAGCCCACATCATATGTGATCGACTGTTTGGTCAGATCGTCCGTCTTGCCATCCAGAAGTCCTTCATTGTATATCATCTTGCCGGCAGCGTTGTCAGCCGGTGTTTCGCAGTAGAAATAATGTTCGGGACGCAGATCACTCTTCGTAAAATTCGTCTTGGAATAGGTGATACGAATCTCTCCCTCATTGACCGCAGTCGTTGAATCATCCTTTGCAGACTGCATTGCCGAAAACACATCATCACTCAGGATCAATTCACCGGTCTCGGGAATAAAGGTAACCCCCTTTCCGGTTGCCGGTGTCTGGGAAAGATACGGATCCTGCGTCTTATCATTGGCAGATATAACCTGTGCCGTAAGAGTCACCTTCTGTCCGTTGGTATCATAATATTCAAGCGTGGGAGCGGTATTATCACAGTCGCTGTATGAAATACGGATGCGATGTACGGTATTGCTTGTAATGTCCGCTTCCTGAATACCGATTGCAGATGCGTTGGCGCTTGTAACATCTGAAAGCTTATCGGTATCAATATATGTCAGATCGGAAAGGCAGCTTTTATCCAACTGCTCTGTGATCGTATACTGTTTGCTTGTCCCGTTGCCAAAGGTAAGCGGCACTCCGGTGCGATATCCTGTAAACACATATCTGCCAGCATACTCGGAATTGCCGGCAGAAAAGATTTCATCCCGCAGGCCCTTCAGGTCTCCTAAAATAGCGTTGCGGTCATCAGCTGTCTTAAAGCCCTCCGATCCGGATGTACAGTCGCTGTACATGCTCTTGATCAGACTAATGGTCGTATCCACGGAATTTTCCGTAATCTTCAGCCAGTTATCCGCATCCGGCGCATTTTTTTTGTAGTACTGTTCAATTTCCGTCAGACTGGTACGAAGACGCAGCGATCTGATCGCTACAACCGGATCATCACTCGGTCTGTTGATCTTTTTACCGGTTGCTAACTGTGTATTTAATTTATCCTCCATAACCTTATTGTTGTTGATGTTTGTTATGGAATTATTTTGTATGATCTTATTGGTAACCCGCATTCTTTTACCTCCAAATCAGCCATTATCATAATATATATCGTCAGAGCCGGTGGTTTTCTGAACATCTTTTCATCATTAAAACCAATTTATACCCCGGTCTGCAGGATCAGTCTGTCGTATACCTCCGACAGAACAGATATCATCTGCGAAGCCAGATTGTAAGCATGCTGATACTGGACGAGGTTCAGTGCCTCTTCATCGGTATCAACACCGTATACCGACAATCTCTGGGAGTCAATCGCTTTTGATATATTGTCGTAGCTGCTATGCAAGGTAGATGAGCTTTGTGTATTCAGTGCCACATCTGCCAGCACGCATTGCAAAAAGTCACCCGCGCCGCATCCTCTGAAGCTCATAACAGAGGTATCTGTCCTAAGCGCGATCAGCTGATCCACAATATCGCTCTTGCTTTCCTCATCCGGATTGCCGGTATGGGTAGCCATCAGCTGCGGATCATCCAGCATCCCGGAATTGACATTGAAATTTTTGGCAGTCAGATAATAATAAGAATCATCTTTACTGGAAATAACAGTACCTGCCTTAATGGTCTGACGCGATGCCAAAAATGTATTTTGTTTGTCATCTACTGCATTGTCTGCCACAAAAACAACATCCGGTTTGTTTCCATAACCGTCCACGGCACCATCCTGGGTCACAATTTTATTGAAGGCCTCCGCAAACAGACGGCACCATTCATTTAACTGTTCCTGATAGTACGGAATTCCCTGATAATCAATGCTGTATCCGACAGAAGCATCCTGACCGACACGGGATATATCCGGCTGTGTCGCATTCTTTTCCGGCTCTTTGCTGATAATAAAGTTATAGCTTTCAATATACGGATTGCCGTCTGCATCCACCGCATAATTGGCTTCAAAGCTGTCAAAATAATATTCTTTGCTTCCAAGCTTTAATATGCCGCCGTCTATCGGCAGTGTACAGGCTGACAAATCTCTCAGGTAATCGGCACTGACATCTACCTTTACGGTTGTTTTGCCATCTGCATTAACGCCAATCTCCTTTACCTTTCCGTTGAAATTTTCTCCGTTATTACCATCACGGATTTCAATCAGACCACGCAGCTGTCCGCCGATCTGATCGCTGGCCAGAGAAAAATCACGTCCGTCCTTCCAGAACACATCATAAAGTCCCGCAACATCCGACTGGTTATTACCCGCATAGATTTCTCTTGCACGGCACTCAAGTGTATTGTAAGAAGAGGAATCGACTAACGTCTGCCCGCCGGCTATTTTTACAACATAGCGGGTTGCGCCGGTTTCCCTTCCTGCATTGTTGGTATCGTAAACCGGCTGCTCTTCTGTGGTAACATCCACCAGCTCTGACAGCTTATCTATCAAAAGATCTCTCTGATCCCGGAGCTCATTGGCCATGGAACCGGACAGCTCAATAACATTGATCTGCTGATTTAAGGATGCGATCTCCTCTGCATAGCTGTTGATCTGGGAAACTACATTTTTCAATTCCTGATTGCAGTCTGACTGAAGTGTACTGAGCTTTCCGGCCATATTGTTGAAGTAATAGGTCAGATTTCCGGCAAAGCCCAAAAACTGTGTCTTGGTAACCGGATCTCCCGAATTTTTATCAAGCTCCTGTATCATCGTGTACATTTTCTGGAAAATCGTGGAAAAGCCTTCGACAGTCGAATCATCCTTGAAGGAATCCTCAATCTGCTTCATATAATATTCAAGCTCTGAATACTCACCCTTGCTGGCATTGTTGTTCCAGTATTTGAAATCATAGAAGGCATCCCTCTGCCTTTCGATGGATGTCGTCTCAACGCCGGCACCGGAGCATCCGTATGTCGTGTAGGTACGGAGGCTGTTGGCTGCCTGCTGACTGACAAGCTGTCTGGAATAGCCCTCTGTATTGGTATTGGAAATATTGTTGGCAGTTGTATTTAAAGCAGCATTGGCCGCTGTCAAGCCGGTATATGCAATATTTAAGCCAAAAAATGTAGAAGCCATAATACTTCCTCCTCATATCGTTTTACTCGTTTTCATTTACCGGTCTGTCCGGGTCTGTCTGGGGCCTGTTATACAGCCAGTGTGTTGATAATATGTTCGATCATTTCATTGACAGTATTGATAAAACGGCTGTTGGCATTGTACGCATTCTGAAATTTGATCATATTATTTAATTCCTCATCATCCGATACGCCGACAACCTGCTGCCTTGCAAACTCCGTACTGTTGACCGTAGTCTCCTGATTGTTGTATACGCTCTTAAATACGGATCCGCTGCTGCCGATCTGGGAAACCAGATTGGAATAAAAATCAATCAGATTGGTCTTTGTCACGACATTGGGATTTAATACATAATCCTCTGTTGTAAATACATCCTGCAGTTTTTTGATCAGTTCAAAATCCTCTTTCTGATCCGGTTTGACAAGACCTATAAGTGTAGCCTGCTTCATCAGATCCGGATTGATCGTCAGATTCGCTACTGTATACAAAGTCGTTCCTTTTTCTTCGGTCGGATCTTCTGCAATATAATTGCCGGCCGCATCATATCCGTCCGATGCAATCTTTTGGAAGATCTGTATCGGATTGCCGTTTTTATCCACAAGATAGCCGTTGTCTTTATCGGCTGACTGGGCAAACACTTCATTGACCTTGGTCACGACTGAGTGGATCAGAGAATCAAATTCTGCCTGAACATTCATGATCACGGACTGTGCGGTTGTCTGATTGTAATCCGGTTTATCCAGATAGGTGTAATTTGCTCTGGAATCGCCCCGGGCAAGCAGTTCTGCCTTGATACCTCCAATGTCCGTATTGCGCGCCGTTGAAATCGGCAGTGTCAGATCAAACACCCTGCAGTTGGTCAGATCCGGATTGCCGGCCTCATCAAATCCTGCATCCTGTCTCCAATAAGGTGTGTACAATCCATTGCTGGGATCTGCAAACAGAGCCATATCATAGTAAGCCCCACGGGTTACCAGCGCATGCCCCTCTGCTTTGATCATAACGGCTCCGTCCACATCCTCTTTGTAGCTGATATTCATCAGACCACCCAGTTCATCCAGGAGCGCATTTCTCTCATCCCTCAAGTCATTGGCCTGCTCTACGCCGGCACATTCTATTTTGAGGATATTGTTATTCAGTTCATAAATTCTTTTTGAAATCTCATTGACACGATCGATGTCATCCTTGACCTGCTTATTGAGGTTATCCTGCATCTGGGACAAATCCGTGTAAACCGCCTTGGCGCGGGTCAAAAACTGACTGGCGCGCTGAATAAACAACCCCTGTTTGACACTGCTTGACGGCTCCTTGGCAAGCTCCTCGATCGACTCCCAGAACTGTGACAGTGAATCATTGAAGGATTCCCCATCCAGCTCTCCGAGTGTATTTTCTACTTCTTTAAATGTATTGTAGGTCAGATTATAGAAAGACAAACGACCGTTTTCTTCGCGATAAGTCTGATCCAGAAAATAATCCCGGACCTGACGGGTCTCGGAATAATAAGTACCCAGTCCCGTCTGCTTATTAGAAACGATCGATGCATTGATGGATATTGTATTGTATGTACGATCGGACTGTGCCACCTGCTGTCTGGTATATCCCTTGGTATCCACATTGGTAAGGTTGTGGGCCACGGTATTGAGAGCGTTCTGGCTGGTCTGCAGTCCGCTGTTTCCGACGTATAAATTTCCGAATAATGACATATATTATCACCTCACAAGGCTATTGCTTTGCGTCAAAGCTCTTTTGTGCGCTTCCCATGGTATTCCCGGCATTGTAGGCTCCTCTGGTATAATTGGCAGTCTCGGGAGCACATTTCATACTCTTGATCACATTCATGTTGTATTCAACCATCTGAAGTGAACGGGTGATCAGATCCCTGTTGTGTTCATTGACACGGACAAGCTGTTCGGTCGTGATCTTCAATCTGGTATGAATGGCCGCAAGCCTTTTCTGCTCCTGAGGTCTCTGGGAAAGCATAGCGGTAAGCTGTGCCAGTTTTAAACTTTCAACATCCTTGTTTAATACATTGGCAATATCCTGCATTGCCTGCATGCGCTGTTTATCAAGCATATTAACTCTGCTTACAATAATATTTTCATCATCCGTGATTTTTTCCAGCTTTTCAACATTTCCTTCGATAATAACCGGAGTTTTTTCCATGGATAATTCCAATAACTTTTCATATTCACTGTTTTCTTTTTCTAACAGATCCATTAAATTTTCCATAAGACTAGCCATTGGAATTACCTCAATTTCATAATAATGATGTCAGGGTCAGAAAGTATTTTGCCCCTGACTTGATATCCACGAATTAAAACTCTCCGTTGAATTTTGCAACCAGTCTGTCTGCAAAATCCTCTGCACTCACATCATAGGTTCCTGCCTGCATGCGGGATCTGATGGAATCCACAAGCTCTGTCCTGACATCAGGTGAAGCCATAACAGCCGCTTTTGCAACCGTTGCGTCTTTTCCCGAGCTGGAAATAGAAACTACATCAGAAAATCCTTTTTTCTGTGCTTTCGTCGTGCCTGCGGGCTTTGTTGTATTGTAAATCTGCTGTATCATCTGGTAATTTCCGATACGCATAAGACTCCCTCCTTCCCTGGAATACGCTTTGTCTTATAATGTTTATCGGAAGAAAAATCAAAAACTTTATACTACTCTTTAAAATTTCCGCGCTTTCCGTGTTTTACCGGCCTTTGGAGATGTTTCAGTTTCCAAGATATGCATCAATTCCGTTGGCAATCCCCATGGCCATCTTATTCTGATAATCCTCACTCGCCATATTGGAATCCTCTGTCGGATTGGTCATATATCCCATTTCTATGATAGTCACCGGCACCTGACACCAGTTGATGCCGCTCATGGTATCCGTCTCCCAGACATACTGCTTTTTGCATCCGGTAGCCGCCACAAAAGCATCCAGCACATTTTGCGAAAGTGCTTTGCTCTCGGAAGCCAGATTGCCGTTGTACGGATTGGACGATGTCTGACAGATCGTCATGGCGCCGTTGACCGATGTATCCTCAGATCCGTTTGCATGGATACGGATAAATGCATCCGCACCAGCATTATTGGCTACTGCCGCCCGTTCAGCATTGCTGATATTCACATCATTGGTCGTGCGCACCATGATGACATCATATCCTCTTGCCTCCAGCTCTGTCTGCAGCTTCAACGCCACCTGCAGTGTCAGCTGATATTCAGCAAGTCCGCTTGTTTTTCCGCTTGTGCCTCCCGCAACCTTGGCCTTCATTTCAGCCGCACCCGGTCCGATCGGCTCTTTGTCTGAATTTCCTTTTGCCTGATGTCCGGCATCGATCACGACCACATAGCCATTGCTGTCGCCGGATTTAACCCTCAGATACTCGCTTGCCACATAGTATTCCTTGTGATCCAGATAAATCGTGCTCCACGTACCATCATCGGCCACTCTCGAAAGCTCGGTATGCGGTCCTACCTTTTGATAAACCCCGGTATCTGTTCCCTTACCATCCCGGATATTGACTGTTGTGGTTGTATATACCGTCTCCAGCTGTTCCTCGGAATACACAACATCGGGCTTTTCTTCCTGCAGGGTTTCCCCATCATCGGCATCTGCCTCATTGCCGCTCACGGCAATATCACCCGCAGCAGCCGGTCCGGCATCCTCTCCTGCCGGAAGCACGGAAACCGAATCCTCGATCACAGAATCCGTCTGCGAAGAAGTCTGTGTCCCGGCATCTGCATTGTTATCCTTTTTACCACAGCCGGCAAATGCCAGCATCAAAAATATTGTCATCAAAACCAGAAACCGTTTTTTTCGGTATTTTTTCATAATATCAGTGTTTCCTTTCCGAATAATTTTTCTGTTTTCTTACTCTTACCTTCACATCGGCATCATTATAACAAATTCTCCCGTTAAGGAAAACCAATATTGTCATTCTTGCTCTTTAAAATAAAAATGAAACAGGATATCAAATCAGGGTCAAAATACTTTTTGACCCTGACATCTTAAATATGATAGTATGATATCAGGATTGACCGCCAAACACGAGAATTGTGGGAGTTGCTTTGCAGCGGAGCAATTTGTGAATGTTTCATGCCGGCCTGAGGGAGTACATAAGTATGGGAATTATACCTTTTATAATATTTATTATTTTACTTTACAGCAAAACGGATCCGGACAACCGGCATGCCGATGCCTTCAAATTTTTAATCTTTGCCTGCGTTGCATTCGGAATCGTGGCATCCATCCTCGGTCCGCTGGGTATCATTGCTGTCATCGGTATTATTTCATATCTGGTCATCAATGCAAAAAAGGATAAGGAATCCAAGAAAAGAGAAGAGCAATATGGCTGGGATCCCCAGCGTTGGGACAAAGAAAACCGCCCGGCCGGTGCTGCTTTTGAAAAAAAACAGCATGCAGGACAGACTTCTTATTCCAAAAACAACGCCAAAGACGACACCGTAAAATACGATCCCTTACCGAAGGCTATCAGAAAACGCAAAAAGATCATCCGTGATTTTAACGATAAGTACAACCTCTGTCTTACCGACAGTCAGATACAAAACATTACAAACTCTTCCTATATGTCAGAGATCTGGAATCGTGAAGTGCAGAGCATGAACCAGAAATACAACGTGGTATACGAATGGTTTCCCGGCCGCACCCAATGGCTGCGTGTTTACATGTATGTATTTCATGTCCAGGAAATCACATCCGATATCCGTCAGCAGGAGACTATCGCAGCTTATGCTTTCGAAGAGGTCTTTCGTTTTTTTGATACGCTCCCTTCCATGACAATGGCTGAAAAAATCGACCGTATTAACAGTGAATTTTTCACTTCCTTTGATGACGCCACCTTTATGATTGCATACCGCTTTTTGGAAAGCAGAGGCCTAAAGCACAATCTTGGCGGTCCCGATGTGATCAAGGATGAGGACAATATTGATGAATTACTGAAAAAATATTCAACGGCGGGAAGCGGACTTTAAGGGGGATTTTACCATGAACTGTAAAAAAATATTTATAGCAAAAGAACGCAGGGTTTTTATCGATACCTATATTATTGAAGATTCCAAGAATTTTCAGCACAATCTGATACGTCCGGTAGTCATCATCTGCCCGGGCGGCGGATACCGGTATTTATCCGACCGTGAATCCATGCCCATTGCGCTCCAGTTTGTCGCTGCCGGTTTTCATACGATCGTACTGCATTACGGCGTGAATGAATTTGCTCCAATGCCCGGTCCGTTAAAGGATCTGGCCGATACCGTATCCTATGTACGGCGCCATTGCAGGGAATGGCATGTCAATCCGGATCAGATTTATGTCTGTGGTTTTTCCGCAGGTGCCCACGTGGCTGCTTCTCTCGGTGTCTTTTGGAATAATGCACTGCAGCTTCCCGATTATGCCGACTGCCCTGAGCTGATCCGTCCAAACGGAATGATCTTAGGCTATCCGGTGCTGGATCTTGCATCCTCCTCCAATCATCTGGACATCGGCACAACACCCGACATGAAAATCAGCGATATTAAATATGAAATGATACATCCCAATATGCCTTTGGAGCAGATCTTTATCATGGACAAACGTGAAAAGCGGTACTTTGTCAACTTTGAAGCCGCAATGAACGCTTACATCTTCGGTGGTCCCTATACCAAGGAAATGGAAAAATTTTATTCTCTGCAAAACCAAGTATCCATCGACACTCCGCCGACTTTTATCTGGCATACGGCACAGGATCAGCTGATCTTTCCATCCAATGCGATCAAATTTGTGACCGCCCTTGAAAAATTCCACATTCCCTATGAGCTGCATATCTTTGGAGACGGCGGACACGGTCTTGCACTCGGCAATTATATGACGGCACATGATGAAACTCAGGTTGTGGATGCGATCCAGCCCTGGAAGGATCTGGCACTTTCCTGGCTTCACCGCCAGACCGGTTTCAAAAAGGCTTTTGAATGATCTTATATTCATCCTATGCAATATAAAACAGCTGCCCGGGACCGACGCTCAATCAAGCGTCAGTCCAAGGTAACTGTTTTTTTTCATGGTTTCTATCTGCTGACTGTCTATGGATTTTGTCGGAAGCATCATACCGCCCCGGTTGTGGATCCACAAAAGATCGCATTTTTCTTTTTCACACAGCTTTTGCAGCACCTTCTGCCAGAAGGGATCCTGCAGATCATCAAAATGCACCAATGCCTCCACAATACGCACAGCATCATTTTCTACCCGGCACAGCAGGTATTGCCCGCCGGCTCCGATCAGAAAGCCGCCCGCTTTTTCATTTTCCCGCAGTGCATAGGATAAAGCATCCAAATCCCAGCGCACATAAGGCCGTGTCTCAAAGAAATCATCTCTTTTTTTCTGATAATCCCTGATGATATCCAAAGTCACCTCTGGAATAATCTCCATATCAACATCACTATTATCAAAACCATTTGCCTCATAGTCGTACAAATAGCGTTTAAAGCATTTTACAAAGCCAAGCTTTTCATAAAAGGTCTGCAATGTCTCGGATGCAGGTTGCAGGATCAGCGGTTTTTTCCATTTTTCAGACGCATGCTTTATGATGTCCGAGGCGTAACCGCGCCCCCTGTATGCAGGATCGGTTGCTACCGCATATACATAAAGCACCTCTGTTTCCTCATCCTTACCAGGCCGGCTCAGGGATGTTTTTAAAAAGCATGCCATGGAAACAATTTTTCCTTTGTCACGGATACAGAGCATATTTTCATCATCAAACCGGTTTTCAAGGTAAAAACGGATATATGTCTCATCATCCCCAAAACAGCTGTGCCACAGATTGATGATCTGTGCTTCATCCCGTCCTGTCGCATGTGTGATATTGCTTTCAACGGCATAATATTTTTTGGCAAACGCATCCGGATAATAGGACATCTTGGCCTTGCGCAGCCCCATATCACCGGTATCCTCTTCGCGGTTGATATATTTATAGTCTTTACAGTTATTTCCGGCAAACTCCCGGTTGATCATCTGAAAGGCTCCCTGTACATCCGGATAGGCCTTTTCAAAATGCACAACCATCGTCTCGGGATTAAGCTCTTCCCCGATACAAAATGCCACAACTCTTCCATCTGCCATCAAAATTCCACCGGACAAAGCAAGCTCCTCATAATGGTCAAGCGCCGTCCGGATAGCTTTTCTTTCAGCCTCCAGCTCACGCTTTTCAACCCCCGGTTCCTGCATATGAAGCTCAAACCAGCTTTGTTCCATTTCCCAGCACAGCTCCTTGTTGTCGGATGTGATCCGCTCATAACTCCAGTCATGCTGTTCCAAAAAACGGTTAATGTGATTCCTCTTGGCCGCGAGCTTTTTTCCCTTCAGACCGGCAAGTCTCTCAGTCTCATAAACATAATCATACCGGTCTCTGATCCCGTCAATCTCAAATACCCCGGGGAAGTTTTGCAGCATGTGCTCCTTTTGTTTTTCAGAAAAAAGCGACATGTACAGCCTTTCGTTTTTTTCATGCGCAAGCTTCAATAAAATCTCCACTGCCTGTCTGCGCTCTTCATCGGTTCCGCCAAGCGGATAGCTGTATACCTGCTGACCACCCATCAGGTAGCGCACCACTGCACAGCCCGCAATCTTGGCAACCTCCGTATAATATGCCTCAGACCATAAAAAAATGCCTCCAAAAACACAATCGCAGGCTCGTACATCATCTTCCTTTTCTCTCGCTTTATACCACCACATATCATCAATTGTTATTGCATGGAAGGGAAACTGTATATGCGAATCAATAACCATCTTTTTTATATCCTCTCAGGACACTTCTATTGTCCATTTTCTATGTCTTTTTTCTTTATTATATATCTCATTTCACAAAATTACACTCGATTTTTACATTTTTACCAAATCTTTAAAAAAATATTACAAATTTTTATTGCTATTTACCCATGCCTTTATAATTTACTTTTTATTAAATTATGTTAAAATACTGATGTTATGGTTAAAATAAGCAATATAGCACATAATTCAGAGTATTAAGGCTGTTATGCCTTGGTTCCGGGCAATGATATATTGTATAAGGAACAAATGATATCATAGTATAAGGAAAAAATATATATGTTTCAGAAAATCAAAAATGTCTTTCGAAAATGCAATCAAAACATCATACCGCTCATCATTATTATTCCCTTCTTTGAAATTTATATTATCGAATGTCTTCACCGCAGGTCATTCTTTGGCGGTTTTGATTTTATAAAGGAAGCCCCTTTGGCATATCTGATCAATGTCGGTCTGCTGATGGCGATGCTTTCCGTCTGCCTGCTCTTCCGCGAGCGGCTGTTCTGGATTTTCAGCTTCAGCCTGATATGGCTGCTTTTGGGAATCGCCAACTATATGATCCTGTTAAACAGAGTTTCACCTTTTTCCTTTAATGATATCAAGGTGCTCTCTTCTGTTTCCAGTATTATCCGCCAATATATGGGGTTTCCCCAGCTTGCCGGGGCCGTTGTTCTTCTGGGTCTTTGTACTCTGATCACCGTTTATGTCCGTAAGCGGGTGCCGAAAATCGACCGCAGCGCACATATTGTGCGGGATATGCTGTTTCTGTTTTTATTTATGGCCTGTGGTGTTTTGAGCGTTTATGCCGGAAAAAATCAGTTTAAGCACACCGGCAATATCACGCTGACATACCTTTACCACGGCTTTGTATACTGTTTTACCGACAGCGTACTCGATTCCGGTATCCAGAAACCGGTAGCCTATTCCGAACACCGTGTTGAGACCATTGAAAATTCACTCCGGAAATATGACGTTTCCGCTTATCAGGAGACGGACCGCGATCCCAATATCATTTTTGTTCAGCTGGAATCCTTTTTTGATGTTAACAATATGCGTTATTACTCCTATTCCGAGGATCCCATGCCCAATTTCCACAGGCTGATCAAAAACTATTCCTCAGGTCTGTTGACTGTGCCTGCCTTTGGCGCCGGAACCGTCAATACCGAATTTGAAATACTGACCGGTATGAGCATGGATTATTTTGCTCTTTGTGAATACCCTTACAAGACAATCCTGAAAGAACAGACCTGCGAAAGCATGGCATACAATCTGCAGGAGGAGGGCTATACCACAGCCGTCATCCACAACAACCGCGGAACATTTTATTCCAGAAACCAGGTTTTTAAGCATCTTGGCTTTGATGTATTTGATCCGGTAGAATATATGAACGATCTGGAATACAATTCTATCGGCTGGGTAAAGGACAGCATCCTTCCCGGACAGATCGTCGAACGGATGCAATCTACCCCCGAAAAGGATTTTATCTATACAATTACGGTACAGTCGCACGGAAAATATCCCACCGAAGCTCCGGAAACGCCCTATGACATTGAGCTTTACGGTGAAAAAAATGAAGATACCAAAAATGCCTTTGAGTATTATATCAATGAATGCCATGAGGTAGATCAGTTTATCAAGGAGCTGATTGATGAGGTCAATGCGCTCGGCGAGGACAGCATCATCGTATTCTATGGCGATCATCTACCCACACTGGATATCACAGACAATGAGCTCCGTTATCAGAACACCTATCAGACAACCTATGTGGTCTGGGATAATATCGGACTGGAAGCAAAAAACAAAAATCTGTCAGCTTATCAGCTTTCTTCACACATTTTAGCAAAGCTGGGATACGCCAATGGTGTCCTGACACGTTTCCACCAGATGTATTCCAATAATCCTTATTATGATAAAAACCTTCATCTTCTGGAGTATGACATGCTGTACGGAGAAAAATATATCTACGGTGGTGTAGACCGGTATTCGCCTTCCAAGCTGCAGCTCGGTCTTTATCCGATCACCATTGATAACGTCCGCCAGGGAACGGATGTCGTCGTCGTAACCGGAGAGCATTTTACCGAATCAAGCTGCATCTTTATCAATGGACATAAACAGGAAACCAAATTTGTCGATGAACACGCCCTGTTAACATACCACTACGAACTGCAGGAGGGCGACCGCATCCTCGTCCGTCAGATGACAAACACCGGTGGTAAGATCGGTGCTACCGACGAATGGATTTATCCCTCCGATTTACAGGAGGAATAATAGCTTGTGTATGCCGGTTTTCAATGTGCTACCGGTTGTCTACACACTAAGTCAAAATAAGTCAGAAATATAAAATCGCCGGTCTCATTTGACCGGCGATTTTATGATTCAATCCATTTTTACAATTATCTGGCAAGTTCCTTTTTGTTTTTGTAATATAAGGCCTTGTCCTCATACATAAGTCTCTCCGATTCCATCAGTGCCTTATCAATATTGCCTTTGATCGGTTTCTGCCACACAGCTCCCACTGCCAGTACAACATCATGCTTCAGGGCTGTCTCCCGCAGCAGATCCGCCTTTTTATCAAGTATGTCGGCATTTTCATCCGGGCATAATGCCAGCAATTCATCGCCGCCGATCCTGAACAAGCCGCAACCTTCGAAGACCTCTTTTAAGCTATCACACGCCCTTAAGATCAACCGGTCTCCTGCCTTATGTCCTTCCTTGTCATTAACCCTCTTTAATCCGGTAATATCACAATATACAACACCCAGTCCTTCATTATCAAACTGTGTCAGATACTGCTCCATCGCAAAACGATTGCCAAGCTTTGTCAGCTGGTCGCTGTAGCTCATTGTTTCAAGCTGTCGCAACAGATTCCGTCTCTTTAAAGATGAAACAATAAAAATACCGACTAACTGCAAAAAATTCTGTGCGTAGTCAAACGAATCCTCATGCGGATTGTCCACACCGTAAAAGCCTATATTTTTACTGTCATCATACAATGGCACAACTACCAGGGAATGGATATTCTGACGTTTCAGATTTTCATACTGAAGCGGATCACTTTCGCTGATCTCCTCCAGATTGCGAATGTTGATATTTTTTCCCTCCCGGAAATTGTGATACCAGTTTGCACATACCTCAGGGGATACATTCTGCAGATTGTCCTTTTCAGGTGTCACTCCGTCGGCTACCCATTCGTAGGTATTGTCATCTCCACCGGATTCATTTCTTTCAAAAATATAGGTCCGGTCACACATCATTGCTTTTCCAAGATACTCAATGATGACAGATATTCCCTGATCCGGTGTTTCTGCACGTAAAGCCAGTCTCATTCCCTCATTGGCCAGCACCTCCAGACTTTGGCGCTGGAGCATCATCTGATAGCTGTGTTCCTGGGAGCCATTATCAATCGCCAATTCCATGCGATATCTTTTATCTCCATCTCTTATGACCGTATCCTTCAGAATATAGGCTCTCTTCATGACAGGATTGAGATATTCCCATTCCTTAAAATGGCCCTCTTCCAGCTCGTCATTATTACAAAACGCACATGGCGTCAGGCTTCGCTGCAGAAGCTCATAGCATTTCTTTCCCTTTACTTCATCCAATGAATGAAAATCGTAAAACGCCAAAGTCTTTTTGTTGGCATAAACGATTTCATCTGTATCCATATCTGTGACATAAACCACTTCATTCAGATCATCAAAAAATTCCCAGATTTTTTCCATGATGTCTTATCCCTTCTGTATCTGTACTTGTATCTGTATCTGTATCTGTATCTGATATTTTACTATTTTTCTACAAAAAATTCAATTTCTTCTCCAAGCGGTCCATAGCAAAATGCCACTCTGGCCGGGAGGGGCGGCATGGAGGCGATTACAACATCCTTGGGCTCCACAAAGACCTCATAGCCGGCTTTTCTTACCACATCAATACACTGGTCTACATCATCAACAGCAAATGCAAAATGGCGGATCACGCCCTTATCAAGCTTTTCTTCTCCATCATTGAAAATCTCGATCAGTCCCGCGCCCGTATCAAGCATAATTCCGGCATTCCAGCTTCTTTTTACCGGCAGTCCCAGAATATCCTTATAAAAATGTAGTGTTTTTTCATATTCTTCCTGATTGGAGCATTTCATCGAAACATGATGTATTCCTTTAATCATTTTCTGTGTCTTCTCCTTCCATTTCCTCTATGGCTTCCAAGTATTGATCCATAAATTTCATCTGGCTTTCCGCTCTCAACAACCCCATAGAAACTTCATCTATATCTTCGGGCCATTCGTCTCCTTCATCGATCTCCTGACTTTGCAGCCATTCCTCCGCCATCCGTATCTGCTCCATTCTTCCGTCATCACTCTGCACGGTAATAAGTGCCATCAACGGCTCTCCGGGCATGCGTTCCTCGCACCCGTAATCATCTTCATCTATTCGTACAACTGTCCACATGTTTTTCGTTCCTGTTATTCTCTTCTTTTCGTTTTTTGCATGTTACTCCGGTGTTGTTGATATTATCCACTTATCATTATACAACAAAAGGACCTCTATTGAAGTCCTTTCGTTTGATTTTATTTTTAATATTTGGAAAACTCCAGAATCTTTTTGGCATTTTGGATGCGGTCATCCGTAGGAGGTTCTACACCTTCCAGCTTGTACGGAATTCCAAGCTCTTTCCATTTGTATTCACCGAGGGTGTGATACGGAAGCACTTCCACTTTCATGACAGTATCCAGCGTATCAATAAATTCTCTTGTTTTGATCAGATATTCATCCTTGTCGGTAATGCCCGGCACAAGGACATGACGGATCCACATCGGGATACCTTTTTCTGAAAGGTATCTTGCGCAGTCCAGAATGTTTTTGTTGGTATGTCCTGTCAGTTTCCTGTGCTCTTCATCGTCAATATGCTTGATATCAAGCATCACAAGGTCTGTATATTGTAAAAGCTCATTGAATTTGGAGAAGAAGGGCTCTTCTCTCGTAAAAGGCTGAGCTGAAGTGTCCAGGTTGGTGTTGATTCCTCTTTCATGTGCCTTTTTAAACAGATCAATGAGGAAATCAATCTGTAATAAAGCTTCGCCACCACTTACTGTGATGCCGCCGTCCTTGCCCCAATAGCTGCGGAAACGCTCAGCTTTATCCAAAAGTTCATCTGCTGTCTGCAAATTATCTGTTTCCGGATTCCATGTGTCTACATTGTGGCAATACTGACAGCGCATGTTGCAGCCTTTCAGGAAAATCAGATATCGGATCCCCGGACCATCTACTGCGCCGAAGGACTCTAATGAATGAATTCTGCCTTTGATCATAATATTATCTCCATTCTCTGCCTTGCAGGCAGCCTTAAAATTTGACAATCAGATATATCTATCCGTTACTTCTTTAGTATGAGCAAAAAAGGGTCGGACAATACTGCCCGACCTCATAAATACCATTGATCCTATCAATCAGTTAAGATTAAAGTTTCTTGTGGCATGTTCTTGCAATAACATCATCCTGCTGTTCTTTTGTCAGGCTGATAAACTTAACAGCGTAACCAGATACACGGATTGTGAAGTTTGCATATTCAGGTTTTTCAGGATGTGCCTGAGCATCTAATAATTTTTCTGTACCGAATACGTTAACGTTGAGGTGATGAGCACCACGATCAAAGTATCCGTCAAGTACACCTGCCAGAGTATTCTTCTGCTCATCAAGGTCATGACCAAGAGCGGAAGGAGCCATTGTCTGAGTATTTGAAATACCGTCTAATGCATACTCGTAAGGTAATTTAGCTACAGAGTTAAGAGATGCAAGTAAGCCGCTCTGTTCTGCGCCGTATGACGGTGAAGCACCGGGAGCGAAAGGCTTGTAAGCTTCTCTACCATCCGGAAGAGCACCTGTAGCTTTACCGTAAACAACGTTAGATGTAATAGTAAGGATAGATGTTGTAGGCTCTGAATCTCTGTAAGTTTTGTTCTTTTTGATCTTTTCCATGAAAGTCTTAAGAAGCCATACAGCAAATTCATCTGCTCTCTGATCATCGTTACCATATTTAGGGAATTCGCCTTCTGTCTCGAAGTCAACTGCGCATCCCTGATCATCACGGATAACTTTTACCTTAGCATATTTGATAGCTGAAAGTGAGTCAGCTACGTGTGAGAGACCAGCGATACCGGTAGCGAATGTTCTTCTTACGTCTGTATCGATCAAAGCCATCTCAGCTGCTTCATAATAATATTTGTCATGCATGTAGTGGATCAGGTTCAGGATGTTTACATACAGAGCTGCACACCAGTCAAGCATGATATCATATTTGTGCATAACTTCATCGAAGTCAAGGTATTCGGAAGTGATCGGTGCAATTTCCGGACCACACTGCATATGTTTGCCTTCTTTGTCCAGATGTTTCTCATCTTTACCACCGTTGATAGCGTAAAGTAAACATTTAGCCAGGTTAGCACGTGCACCGAAGAACTGGATTTCTTTACCGGTCTGAGTAGCGGATACACAGCAGCAGATGCTGTAGTCATCGCCCCAGATAGGTTTCATAACATCATCATTTTCGTACTGGATAGAAGATGTTGTAACAGAAATCTTAGCTGCATATTTCTTGAAGTTTGCAGGAAGAGCGCTTGAGTACAGAACTGTTAAGTTGGGTTCAGGGCTCGGTCCCATGTTTTCAAGAGTATGAAGGAAACGATAGTCGTTCTTTGTAACCATATGACGTCCATCCATTCCGATACCACCAACTTCAAGAGTAGCCCATACAGGGTCACCTGAGAATAACTGGTTGTATGAAGGGATACGAGCGAATTTAACCATACGGAATTTCATTGTCATGTGGTCAATTAATTCCTGAGCTTCTTTCTCTGTTAATGTACCTTCTTTTAAGTCTCTTTCGATATAGATATCAAGGAATGTAGAGATACGTCCTACTGACATAGCTGCACCATTCTGTGTCTTGATAGCTGCTAAATAACCAAAGTATAACCACTGAACTGCTTCTTTTGCATTGGTAGCAGGACCTGAAATATCATAGCCGTAAATCTTAGCCATTTCTTTCATTCCCTGTAATGCTTTGATCTGCTCTGCGATTTCTTCTCTAAGACGGATAACTTCTTCTGTCATAGTACCGTTACCGCAGTTTTTCTTGTCTTCTTTCTTTTTCTCGATCAGGAAATCGATACCGTATAAAGCAACACGTCTGTAATCGCCTACGATACGTCCACGGCCATATGTGTCAGGAAGACCTGTTACGATATGTGTGTGACGAGCAACTTTCATTTCGTCTGTGTAAGCATCAAATACTGCCTGATTGTGAGTCTTATGATACTCGTTGAAGATTTTGTCATATTTGGGATTTACTTCGTATCCGTATGTGCTGGCTGCCTGCTGAGCCATCTTGATACCACCGTAAGGCATGAAAGCTCTCTTTAACGGCTTGTCTGTCTGAAGACCAACAATCTGCTCAAGATCTTTCATGGATTCGTCGATATATCCGGGACCGTATGCTGTAAGGCTTGAAACAACCTCTGTCTCGCACTCTAAAACACCATTGTGCTCACGTTCCTCTTTCTGTAATTCCTGTAGTCTGCCCCAAAGCTTGTCAGTAGCTTCTGTAGCTCCTTCCAAAAAGCTTTCGTCTCCATCGTACTGAGTATAGTTTCTCTGGATGAAGTTACGCACATTGACATCTACGTCCCAATGGCCATCTTTTACAAAGCCTCTCCATGCGTCTGCCATGAAAAATTACCTCCTTTTGGTAAAAATATAATATTATCAGCAAGGATTGATATAGTTTCTATATAGAATCCTCTACTGTTGTCTACTATGAAAATGTACTACTTTCTGACGCTCTGTGTCAACTGTTTTGTGGAATGAACTGAATTTAATACATTCTGTCTGACACATTCCGGTATTACGCCAAATTTAAGCGTTATTTTTTGTGTATTTTTTCCTATTTTTCAATTATTTTCCAACTAATCTGTACGTTGGTATTTTTATCGTAATCATCGTTTTTGCACCTGCGCTCCGATCAATCCGCCACTACATCTTAGCATGCACGCTGCGGCGGACAAAAAAGTAACAGACTGCCTGTAAAACAATTGTAATGATCCAGGAGGCCGGATAGGAAATAAACAGAATTTTCAACGAGCGGTGCTGTGGAAAAATCCCATAGATCCATACAATTCTCGTGCCAACCGTTCCGATAACAGAAAGGATCATCGGAACAGCCGAATGCCCCATCCCGCGAAGAGCTCCGGGGAACAGATCCATGATGCCGCACAAAAAATATGTCACGGTTGTATACAATAGGATTTCCATTCCACAGGCAATGACCGCATCATCCGTCGTATAGATTTTCAGGATTTCCGGTCCGAATACATAAGCGCATATGCCAAGCGTCAGCGCCGATACAACAGAGATCAGCATGCATTCCCACAAAACCCTGTCCATACGCTTCTTTTTACCGGCTCCCAGATTCTGGCTCGTAAAGCTCATGCATGCCTGCGTGACGGAGTTGACGGAAACATATAAGAAACCAAAAATATTGTTGGCTGCCGTATATCCGGCCATGGCTATGGATCCGAAGGAATTGACCGATGACTGCAGCAGTACATTGGAAAAATTGATGACCGTACTCTGGATGCCCGCCGGCAGTCCCACCTGTAAAATCTGCTTTACATATTCTTTTTTAATTGAGAGCTTTGAAAAACGCAGCTGATAACAGCTCTGCGTCAGGCACAGACACCGGAGCACCAGCACACAGGAAATGAGCTGTGAGATCACGGTTGCAATGGCAACGCCCGCCACACCCATGTCAAAAGCAATAACTAAAAACAGATTTAATAAGGCATTGACCGTTCCTGAAATCACCAGGAACAACAGTGGTCTCTTGGTATCTCCGACCGCGCGCAGGATTGCCGCACCATAGTTGTACAGCATAAAAAACGGCATTCCCACAAAATAGATCCGCATGTAAAGTGCTGATTGTCCGATCACATCCGCCGGCGTATCCATGAGCATAAGTGCATCCCGCGCAAAAAATACGCCTACAAATGCCATGACAATTCCGCTGACAAGCGCCATGGCAATCGCTGTGTGTACCGTCTCCGACATTTCCTTTTCCCGTCCTGCCGCAAAAAAACGTGCCGCCAGCACATTGGCTCCCAGCGAAATTCCGATAAATAAATTGGTAAACACATTGATAAGTGCTGTCGTGGATCCGACGGCCGCCAGAGCGCTGCTGCCCGTGAAACGTCCCACCACGATAATATCCACTGCATTAAATGCCAGCTGCAAAATGCCGGACAGCATCAGTGGCAGCGAGAATGAAATCAGCTTGTCCATCAGGCTGCCGTTGCACATATCAATTTCGTATTTGTTTTTTCTGTTGTTTGTCCTGCTATATGTTTGATCTTTCATGAGTTTATCTTACTACTTGTCTATTTTTATCTTTCTTCTAATTGTTCTGCCATTTCTTCCAGACTTCCGGCCGTTATCCCAGTGTGGACTGCTTTCCATTTCTTACAACCGGTGTTTTGACCCTGATATCATTTTACTATATTATAAGATATTTTTCGAGAATGTTGTTTAGCAACTTATTTTTTTGCATATACTATGCAAAAGTAAAATATATAAAACAATTTTACCGTGTTTTTGTCTTGCGCGTAGAACAAAAATGCATTATAATTGTTTTGTATAAATAAAATCAGGGAGAAATGCACTATGAATAGAGATACTTTAAAACAGATTATGGTTGATCAGAAGGACATCTATTTAAATAATCCATTAATTTTCAGATATTATCATTTGGAAATTAATGTAAACTATTGCTTTGTCGGTATTAGAAGAACCGGCAAGTCCTATATGATGTACCAGCAGATCAAAGCTCTATTGGATAGCGGCGTCTCATTATCTCAGATTGTCTATGTAAACTTCGAAGATGAACGTCTTTTGGAAATGACAGCAGATGACCTGAATGCGATTCTGGAAATCGGGTTGGAGATATCCGGAACCGGAAACAAGCCTTACCTGTTTCTCGATGAAATCCAGAACATTGACGGATGGGAAAAATTTGTACGCAGAATCGCAGACATGAAATACAAAATAAGCATCACCGGAAGCAACAGTAAAATGCTCAGTAGCGAAATTGCATCTACATTGGGCGGTCGTTTCGTGATCATGAATATATATCCATATTCCTTTTCCGAATACCTGATCGCAAATGGCAGAGAAAAAAATTATCTCGACACCCTCAGCACAAGCGATAAGGCTGATGTGCTTGCACTATATGACGAGTATGTAACCTTCGGTGCCTTTCCGGAGCTGGTAGAGATCAAGAACAAACGCACCTTATTAAGCAGTATTTACCAGACCGTCTACCTCGGCGATATTATTACCAGAAATAAAATCACAAATGATTTCGCAATCAAACTTATTTTGAAGAAAATAGCCGAATCCATAACAAAACCATTATCTTTTAGCAGACTGACCAACATTGTCAAGAGCGCGGGAACTTCCCTCGGTAAGCAGACTGTAATAAACTATGTTGGATACATGATGGATTCCTATCTCATCTTTCCACTGGCAAATTATGCCGCTAAGCTTGTTGAAAAAGAGACCTCTCCTAAATATTACTTTATGGATACAGGCCTTGTCGGATTGATGCTGCTGGATTGTAAGTCGGTCCAGCTTGAAAATCTTGTTGCCATAGAGCTCATCAGGCGCTATGGATTGGAGAATGTATTTTATTTCGAAAACAATGTTGAAATTGATTTTTATGTTCCGACTCAAAAGCTTGCCATCCAGGTAAGTCTCCAGGTGCTCGATGACATGGATACACGCGAACGCGAAACCAAAGCCTTTGTCAAACTTCATAACCTTATTCCTGATGCAAAGTGTCTCATTATTACCAATAGTGAAGAGGCTTCCTTGGAATGCGATGGGATTGCAATTTCTGTAGTGCCTGCGTGGAAGTGGTTATTGGATGTCACATAACAGACCGCCTCTTCATAAGTACTATTGTATATTTATATTTTCACACTATTTGTCTATTTATTTTTAGTTATTAACTTAATATATTATGTTCATCTTTGCCCAATTCCAATCCAAATTAAAACAGACCAGTTCCCTCTAATAAATCCTGTTTGTTTTACACCCTCATATAAAAAGAGAGCCGCGCAGCTCTCTTCTCTATCTCAATGTATTCAAACTTGTTTTTGATATATTAATCTAAAAGTATAACCTCTTCCTTTTCTTCCCACTCATCGCCAACATAATAGGTTAAGTCTACAGAGTGTTCATCGATTATTTGCGCATCTTTTATTATATATGACCCAACCGCCACATTCGGAAATGTATCAATAACTTCTTTATAAACTTTATCTTTGTCATATATGTCTCTTATTACAATTTTCAGTTGCTCATCTTCATAAATCCCATATACTACCAATTGTCCATTATATGCACTTATATTTTCAAAATTATCAGATACTCTATTTGTTTTTCCATTAATAAACTTCGTTATCCGTGAGTCTCCCTTTCCCGTTCTTATCAATATAGTATCTTTATCCACTTGCATAATAATAGGTTCTACCCCATATGCGTTTTCATATATTCGTTTTCCCCATCTATTATTGACAGAAACATTATAGGTACCATTAACTTCCTCTACCGTATATGATATTTTATTGGATAGAAGCATAAATATGGCAAATGCCATCAGGCAACATACTGCGATCAGGGTAACAACGATACCCTTTTTTGATATTATCTTTTTTAACATGATTATCTCCCCACTTGAATCCAATAAGAATACTATTTTGTTTTAACACTTACTTTCTTTCCGGAAAATGCAATTCCAAATTTCATATCGTCAGGTTGCCATCATTCTCTGCCCGTTTCTGCTCAAGAGCATTACTCATTTCACGGGACATACGGTTATAATAGCTCTCAGTTGGCTGATGCTTAGATATGTATCTTATCTGTTCCTGTTCTGCCTTGATATCTACGCTTCCGGGAAGCTTACTTCCATGTAAAACCCTAAGTCCTTCTGCTGAAATATTGACCTTAACCACAGGATTATTCTTCCCAAGCTCAGTTTCATTATATCTAACAGGATTACTATTTTGTACCTTAGCCGAACCAAGCTTCCTGCGAACCGATTTCAGGTATTTCTGGCAGTTCTCCCGTTGCCTCAGCATTTTCCGCAGCAGCTTCGGGATCATACTCGCCACCTTCCTCATCCCAGAGGGAATCATAATCTTTCGCCTTATGATTCTTCATCTGCTTCATCATGGCCTGCGCCTGTTTTGCAGCGGCGTATAGTTTATCGTTTGCTTCCTGAAGCTTCTTCTCATCAGAATATGGAACATTATCGCCTCTGGACATCCTCATGGCAGTAGTCATGATCTTGCCCATAGTAGCTGCATATCCCGTTTCGGGATCGGACTGCTGTCTTGCGACCTCTGCGTTCCATGCTGCGGCATACTGTTCCATCAGTCCATCAAGTACTTTCTGGTTTTTCTTAAACTCTTCGTCCGATGCTTCCACGGAAAGCTGTAAAGTTGCCGTTTCTTCCTCGAACTTTTTATCTCCTGTCAGTTCAAACTTCTTTTGAGCCTCATCCCTCTGCTTTGCAAGGCTTCTGGTCTGATCTACAAGCACCTGACGGTATTCTCTGTATTTAGGGATAACTTCGCCTAACTTCATAATCATCACCCCCTGAAATCGACATGACCGCCGACCATTCGCTCGGAGGCTGTCATAACTCTGTTTGCTGCACTGTCATAGGAATAGCTTTGTACCTTTGAAAGCAGTTCATCCGCAGAATCAGCTTCAATGGTCACATATTCTTTTCCGTAGACTTCCACAACCTTATCGTGTATCTTCTTTTCTATCTCAGGTGGAATCTCGTCATTATCGGAATCTGCTTTTTCAGCTCTCTTTTCCCTTAATTTCTCTAGCCGCTCCTGGCGTTCCTTCTTCTCAGCCTTCTTGTGTTCTCTGGCTTTCTGCTCTTTCTTCTCAGCTGCCTTCTTTTCTATGCGCTTTTTCTGCAGATCCTGAGATTTCTCTACTGTGGCAAAGAAGCTTTCCTTGCCATTGGAATCTACAGACATACCAAAGTTCTTTACGCTTGCTCCGCTGCTTGTAAGGCTGTTCTTTGCCTCAGCCATCTTTGTCTGAGACATGGCGATGATCCCCTCATATTTCTTTCTGAAGGACGCATCCGTAGCCATGCGTTCAAGCTTTTCCTCGTCAATGAGGACAACCATCTTTTTTGCATTGCCATAAGCCGCAGCATTCGCCTGAACCTGGGCTTTCATATCCTTGCTGACAGCAATAAACTCCATGTTATGGAACTTTCCCTTTAGCTGGTTATAATAATCTTTTGCCTTATCGGAAAGCTTAACATCACCGATGATATTCCCGTATTCTATTGTCCTTGGTACGAGGGAGCTTTTTGTGTCGATAGGAGTAAAGCCTTTGGTTTCAACTTTAGAAGCTTGGCTCTCCTTAGAAGAACTGCTTGACGCAACTTTAGAAGAAGTCGATTCGTATGTACGCTCCGACCCTTTATTTATCTGATCTGCCTGCCTATATGCAGAAATAACACCACTGATACCTGCCATATCGCTCTACCTCCTTGTAGATAAACACTGAAATCCGTTTCAATGCATAAAAAACAGTTATAGTTATCTTCTATCTATTTATCGGAGGGTGAGCTACAAAAATTAACCTCCCCCAAAAAATTTCCGGGGCTTTTTAAAAAGAATTATCATTTTACCTTATCCAATCCCATGCATCACCTGTAAAAGTAAGGTCAGCAATACCTGCAAGAAAGATATTGTAACCAGTCATACTATGAGTACGATTATCTAAGCGATATCTCCACACATTAGATCTTGGTTGTACTGATTTAATTGTTCCCTGAAAGGATACCTTCCTCTGTTCCTGCTCACGCATATCAGCTCCATCCCTTCCAAACCTCAGGTTGATATCCCATGGTAGACTGCTTTCCATTTCTAACAATCGGAGTTTTAATTACAGAAGGATTCTCCAAAATCTTCTCTAATTTATCCTCATCTGCAATATACTTAATAAGCGCAAGGGTATCCTGATCCTTTCCATCCCAATTAATCATGTTCTCTATTCCGCCATTAGCCCGAGCAACTGATGTAAACTCACCCTTACTCATTCCTTTTTCTTTCATATCTATAAACTGATACTTAATGCCGCGCTCCTTGAAAAAACGCTCAGCTTTCTTCGTATCATTGCACTTCTTCGTGCCAAAGATTTGTATATTCATTTCAGCACCTTCCTTATCTGCTTATCAGTAGCAATCGGATAAATCTCATGCATATGCCCTACAATTCTTTCCCAGGATACTTTAGGATCTTCCTTATACGAAGCAGTCACTGTATCATATCCCCATAAATGCTCCGGAGCACAATATACCGCTACATTCCAGCCATACTCCTGCCCCTTTTTATTCTTGCGTTTTCTAAAATCAGAATTGCAAAGATATAGCTGCATCATTAGAGTGGTGACAGCTCCATCGAAACCTTTCTCTCCATCTTTTCCAAATCCAGCCATTACCTTCAGCTGATTGGAAAGAATTTCTGAATCTACCTTATCCTCTATAAAATTATCCATTATCTTTTTGTGTTTCCGCGGTGCCTTACAATCCTCATAGAGAGCATCGAAGTCATAACCATCCCTACGGTAATTTGCAAATACCGGCAACCATTCCACCGAAATAAATCCAGCCTTCTTGTTAAAGAATTTGCCATATGCCACCTTACCGCTTCTAGCGATAATTTCTCGCCACATCCACGGATCCACTTTTGGATCTTCGCACCACCAATACTCAGGAACTGTCCGCTCCTCAAGTGAAAATCCCGGAATCTCATTCTTAAAAAGCGGCAGGAATCCTACTTTATTGATATATTCAATTGCTTCGTCTACTGTATGAATACACTCCGGATCATCCCAGTCTACACCATACATTATCCATGTACCGCTTTCGTTACCCATATCATCAGTTCCTAATTCACCAGAGTTCCAACCTCGATAAGATTTCCATCCGGATCATAAAACCGGACAACCTTCTGTCCCCATGAATGCTCCATCAACTCATTAACATACTCTATTTCAAAGTCCGATCCTTCCAACTTTTTAACAAAACCTTCTATGTCAGGTTCCTCAAAATAAAGCTCTGTCATATTATTCTTTGGAATCAACTCCTTGTCCAAGAACCGCTGCCATATCTTTGCATCCTGTAGTACCAATCCCTCAGACATAATCACATTGCCGTCCTGATCCAGGATTACCTGCAAACCAAATATTTCTTTATAAAATCTGATTGCTCTATCCATATCATTAACAGCAATCAGAACATTTCTAAGTCGCATATTATCAACCTCTATTCCAAACCTCATATCCCTGTCTTCTGGCAGAATCATACACTGGCTGCATATTCTTCTGCAGGATATTAAAAAACTCTTCTTCACTATTGCCCTTACGATATAATTCCTGTCCTGCCCAGATGGAATGCAGATTATCCCTATAGCAAGACTCATATAGTTTCCTAATACCCTTCTTCTCATGAATCAGCTGATACATAATAAACTGATTCTTAGCAAACCGGATAAAGAACGGTTCCCACTTAGGAAGCCGGTTGCTCTTAGATGAATTCAGAGAAGAATCCATTGGCATCAGATTCCACAGCTCATCATTCATGACAAATGACCATGGAATAAAATGGTCTATATCATATTGTTTTGAAGTGACCGGCTCATCTGTAAATACATCCCTAATTTCACTAACATCCAGAATGCCTTCCCAGAGCTTACGAACATTATTCAGCTTACGCATCTTTTCATCCATTGGAGCCAGCTTGTAAATCAATCCAGGAACTTCAGGATTATTGTTCTGTAACCATTTCACCTTCTCATACTGTATCCACCCCAAAATCGATACCGTCTGATCCTGAATCATTTCTACCCATGCGTCCTGGAAATAAACCTTTTTCTTAAGCTTACTTTCCTCACCCAGCGTATATGGCAATAAAACAGTATCACGATTTATTCTCTCTATGTATGCAGTCATTCTGCGAATACTTCCCCAGTCTGCCGTCTCACTACTTTTATTAAAGAATCCTGCCAGCGCTCTATATGGGACCATGTTAGTAAGCTGTTCTTTATAAGCCTTTAACTCAGAATTATGCTCAGCAATTGCGTTCCTTATTTCAACCTTAGACACATTCGCCGGCAAATCTGAAAGTTCAGCAAGAAGCAATACCGCTCTTTCCAGACCGTCTCTTACCTGACCATCCAATTGCATTCCACTTAAATGGACATGGAATTCCCTTACCGAGTACCAGGCATTACAAATCATCTCGTCAATAATTGCATCAAAGGTTGTTTCCCTTATGCCCTCGGATATCAGCTGTACAATTGCTTCCAGCCAATAAAACTTATAGCAGTAAGAAGGATCCTTCATCATCAGAGAAAATGACTCAATATCCAGCGTATTATAATATTTTCCATCAATCGTTAATGAATATCCGACTTTCGCAAAATCAGATTCAGCCACTTTTCCTCACCCCTTCCGGGTCTTACATCACCTGTAATCCAGTATTCTTCTATCTGCAGTTCGGGCACTCTCTGTAGGTACTCTCCAAACGTTTCAATCGTAAAATCCGTAAAGTATCTGCCATTACGTTCTCCCTCATAATTACCATACTTGAAGGAAGTATAAATCACACCACTATCCTTTAAAGCAACTGCCATCTTCTTTAATACGTCAAATAAAGCCTCTTTAGATAAATGCAATATAGACGAACACGCCCAAATACCATCATACTTCTGTACATCAGCAAGTTCCTCAAATAGCATGCATTTAACATCTATCCCGGTATAATCGCCAGCAATTTTGCAAAGTTCTTCTGAACCATCTGTGGCATCCACCTGACAACCATTCTCAAAAAAATACTTTGCATCACGTCCGGAACCACATCCAAAATCCAAAATATATGCACCTGCTGACAGCTTTGACAGAAATCTATCCTGCGTCTGCTTAAAATCCACAGAGAGAGTTCCCTGAACAAACTGATTTGCATTTTTGTTGTAGTATTTCAATGTATTGTCCATAGAACCTTCTTTCTCGCAGTTGTCAGGATTTCCCCAACCCTTTTTCTAAAATTTTTCAATCATAGTAAGCTGTTTTGCAGATGGCGCAACGGTATCTACTGACATTAATTCTGTATAAATACTTTTTCTCTCAGCAGACATTTCGCACCTCGCTTTCTACGATATTAAATCGTAAAAACTCAGGTATAGCGTTCGCCAATGCCTTCTCTTTTATACTTTCATCTCCTGTTGCTGCATATGATACTACAACACCTGCAGGAAAATATAGCTTCTCAAGTTTCTGAGAACGAATATCATTATAATTCGTGCAGAGAGGAAGATTATTCATTCTGGACAGATAATCAATCATTGCCAACAAATATAAAGCTTCTCTATACCAACTACGTTCATACAATTTACGTATCTCATCCGCCTCAAGTGTTTCAATGATGAAGTCAATGTCTCCCATATCTTTTACATGATGGCATGTATTACTCTTAAAGGTTTCAAAAGAACATCT
The DNA here is from genome assembly GCA_900549665.1 of uncultured Lachnospiraceae bacterium. Lineage (GTDB taxonomy): Bacteria > Bacillota > Clostridia > Lachnospirales > Lachnospiraceae > UBA2882. Next base: position 81,449 of record URPH01000007.1, read on the forward strand.
ATAATCCACCTTTTCTATCGCATTATTTTCCAACATAGAATCAACTGTAACACCAAGAACCTTAGCAATCTTATATAGAGTTCCGGCTGCGCATTTATCAAGCTCAGCTTTTCCGCTACGGATATCTGTAATAGTAGTCATTGCTACGCCACTTTCCTTGCTTAAGCGATATCTTGACATATTTTCTTTTTCAAGTAAGTCATTTATAATCATCAGCTTTCCCTCCTTTTATTATAATATATCGGTCAGCCGAACCATTGTCAATATACCACATATAGATGCATGAATATTCTTACCTTCCTTTATCTCCAATATTTCTTATATGCTTCCATAACCGCCCTCTGTATTTCATCCCGAAAATATTTTGGAGCAATCACCTCACACTGACTGCCATGAGCTAATACCCATTCACGCATTGCTGATGAAATACAATTAATTTTAACCAATACTTTTTCATTATCAGACTTCATTACAGCCAAATCATTTCCAAATGTCTCAATCAGTAATTGCCATAAGCATCTGTCACATTCTATGTCATACCGTTCCATATTTTCTCCATTCTGATAAATGTAAAGCTCAGCATACTGGCTGGGATTGATTCCACCAAATATCATATCAACATTTCGCTCCAAAATCGAAATATCTTTCAAATAGTCAATTCTATAATGTGTCAGTTCTTCTCCATCTTCTGGTTTTGCCAATATGTAATAATTTCCCAAAGCCCACATGGTAGCATAAGGACTAATCACAATAGGACCATCCACACTTTTAACTAATTCCATATCCATATTATATTCCAGCAAGTGCATCTCCACTTTACATCCCTGATTGATTGCAATGTTTAAGGTGTCAATATTATAAAATAGCTGTTTATTCCATACTTTTCGCTTATTCTTTACAAAAACGGTTTTTTGGAGCATTCTTCCTTGAAATACACTTTGTGTATCAATAAGTTTTCCTATAATCTCCTTGCTGTTTTCTTCTTTTATCATATCCGATGCTGCTACCGCATCACATAATAACCTGATTTCAGATGGCTCAAAAGATCTGTCTATCAGATAATATCCTTCTCTGTTGTCGGTATATCCTTCAATATCAATTCCCATACTTCTTAGTGCGTCTATATTTCTGTAAATCGCCCTTCGCTCCATATCCACACCATAGATCACTTTCAATTTTTCCCTGATTTTCCCAGCAGAAATAATGTGATTTTCATCAGAATACTTCTTTAATATCTCATATACACAAAGTATGGTTGCTTTTTGGCTGACCATCGAATTTCTCCAATCATTACTTTAGTATCATTATTATACTGAGCGCAAATAAAAATAGCAATTGTTCTGTGTACCATTTTTAGCACAGCGGCAGGCACACATTTTGTCATTCCTATTTGCTATAGTAATTACGTCAAAACAAAAGGAGGATGCAAAACATGCATATACCACACATAGCACAGGCTTATGAAAGGATTAAAAAAACTTGTGACAGTAAGCTTAACCAAATATACCCTATACAAATACCAGAACCAGTGAATGCACGATACCAACTCGAACTGGAGTACTTAAAAGCATCAAATTATCTGGATGACTTTGAAATCTTCCGGTGTTTGAATATCGAAGCTGTCAAATGTTCTCAGGTGCTGTCAATGAGAGGAACAATTACGAGCTCATATATTATCTATCTTCTTGGTAATTCATTGCTTAATCCACTTCCTGCTCATTATTACTGTCCAAAATGCGGACACTATGAAACCATTGATACAAAATTGTTTTGTATTGATCTTCCTGAAGAAAAGTGCCCAAAATGTCAAACAAACCTAATTGCAGATGGATTTAATCTCCCGGTAGAAGCTGTCTGGGGTCCGGATGGAAAAAAGACTTTATCCTTTGATTACAATATATCAGAAGAATTTATTCCATTTGCCAAAAGAGTGTTACAGAATTTATATTCTCACCATGTAATTGCTCCACTTGGACTCTGCAATAGACCGGCGGAAGAAAAAGCGATTGAAATGAACCATTCCGGTTTTCTGATTCTTCCTGAAGGTCGAAATATGGAAGACTACCCGGAAATGACAGGTTTTTTAGAAGATGGCGAATTGTGTCTGTCCGGAAATATTCTGGATATAGAGAATAATTACATGCACAGAGTTTTATTATTACAAAACAAATTCATAGAACAAATGATTGCAATGCAGCGTAAAACCGGCATTTATGCAAGTGAAATATCCCTTCCGGAACTTCATACACTTAACTGGAATGATATAAATAATTCATTAGCTTTGACAGACGCCGAATCCTATTTATTTCGCACAATAAAGCCAAAAACTTTTTTTGATATGGTGTGCTTAGATGCAGCCAGTCATAATACATACAGTAATAAAGATTTTTCCACCCATGATGGTAACTACTATTCTCTACCAACTCTCTTTGAAAAACCGGAGTTTAAAAAACATCCTTGCTATACACGGGAGGATTTCTTTGAGGAACTTTTAAAAATGGGAATTAAGTTAGAAAAAGCATATGAAATAGCAGAATTTATTAGAAAAGGCAAGCAGAACTCCACCATGCAGAAATTTATTGACCAGTTTGCTACATTTGATATTCCGAAAGATATTAAATCCGTTGCAAAAGAATATCTGTATCTGGTTCCACGCTCGCATTCTGCAGAGTGTATGTTAATATACGCAAAACTTGCTTTCTATGCGAAGAAAGACAGCCGTGCTTTTAGTAAAATTGTTTTTAAACGATAGCTTACGGTCGCTGAACGAATAATTCAATAAGATATTTAAGAGAAGCTTCTATCGCTTTTTTCTTTTTTAACAGTTCTGGAGTTTGTCCCTTAAGGAACATGGCATAACTACACATTCCACCAACTCTGGCCGCTTCACCAAATATAATGTATTTACTGTCTATCGCTTCAAAAACTCCATCTTCCGCTATAACAATACCGATGGACATAACTTCATTTTCCCAGTTTGTTTCTGTATCTATAACTGCAAATCTTTCAGCCATGCAGTACCTCCTTTCGGCTTATAATACTTTGCCAGTTGATGTTTAGTTATCGTTTTAGCAACGCAATCCAAAAACTTATCTTTATCAGGAATTGATATTTCATACATGTCATTCGTTCGTGTATTCCACAAAACTCCCTTTTTAAGCCTTTTTGCCACGACATAACATGCACACTGGAGAAAATGTTCGTGAGTAAGCTCACTTACAAATTTCAATTCGTATACAACCTTGTTCTTTATTACATCAGCATATCCAACTGCAGAAAATTCGAAGATTCCTCCTTTTTTCTTTGCAAATTGAATCTCACAAATTTCCTGAGAATCATCTTGTTTTGTAAATATCTCAAGTAGTCTATTCTCAAGTTCTACGCGTTGCTCATCTTCCACTATTTTTCGGTTAACTTGCCTTATATATCGGTTTTGACTGGTTTCTAGAGAAATCAGATACAGAATCTTTTTGTCCAGCGTTTTATATTTTGTAGCGTCAACCTTTTTATCTTTATTCAGTAACTTATAAAGTTCAATATCTTTATCAATATCATATTTCTCAAAAAAGAAGCTTCCTGATATATACCAATACACGGTGCCAGGTCTATCAAATCCTCATGGTTTTCAATTTTAATAACTGTAGTATCTTCCCTATCAATCTTCTTGATGTCGAGCAATCCAAAGCATTCTTCAACGTCTTCCTTATATTTAAAATCAAACATCTCAGAAATTTGCATATTTTTAAATTTGTGATTCGTTTTGTTCGGAGTAGACAAAGACTGCTCCGAAAGCATTGCCTCGTCATGCTCTACAAAAATTATCTGTTCTTTTCCTCTGCTAGCAGCTACACAAAAAATGTTTCTAAGTATTTCATATTTTTGTTCTGGCATATCCCTGCGAACTGCCCAATAGCTTTCCGTAAAATCAAATACTACGCAAATTTTACGTTCCAATCCCTTACTGCTGTCATATGTTGTAAAGATTGCAGTTTCTTTACTTGGTTCAGTCGATCCTAATCTATCAGAATCGGATATACTGGCATATACCGTTTTTTTGTTATACTTCGGACTGTATTTATCTTCTAATGTATTTAGTGTCCGAGACATTAAGCCATTTCTGGCACCCAAACAAAGAATATCCTCTGGTTGCTGCTCAGACAAAAACTTTACAACCTTTTTTTCTGAGAGATATGAAATCTTACATTCCTGATTTACTCCAATGATTTTCTTTTCCCATACACGACCAAGCATTTCAGCAATATCTCTGGAAAGCCTAAAGCATTGTGTAAATTCCAGATCTTCACGCTTGCCAACAAATCCATCGATGAACTGTTGTACATCTAACGCAGTTTTATCATATATTTTCTGCTTCATGTCACCAACAGCCACAATCTGCATATCGGGATTACATTCCTTGATATATGTAAGCATATCGGAAATCTCTTGATCAATATCCTGATATTCATCAAGTACCAGCAAATCATATGCTCCAACACTTGGTTTTTTATTGAGAAAAACCTGTATTAAATCAGATATGCCCGCTTTAATGCCTGTTCGTATAAGACATAGATAAGCAAATCCATGATAATTCGTTACAGTGATATTTTTCCCCTTTATTTTTTCCTTGGCGTCAATCTTAAGCAATTTGTTATATGTCAAATACAGTATCCTTTTATTTCGAGGAAACGCCATGCATAACTGTTGAATAGCCGTAGTCTTACCACTGCCCACGCATGCATCAACCAAAACATTGTTACCTGTCAATGCAGAATCTATAAAATTTTGTTGTTCAACAATTAATTGCATATGTCCTCCCTTCTTAACGCCTTATAGAATACAATTTCTAATACACTCAAACACTACACTTGGACTCTTTGTAAATTCGAATGTTGCCTTTCTTAGAACCTCCTTTCCAGAATCGTATACCCTAATAAATGAATCATCATTAAAAACAGATATAGTATCGCTAATCTTTACAAAAAGCTCATTTGGATTATCCTGTACTTGTAAATTTTCTTGGATTCTACGCAATTCATAGACCAATCTATAATCTGCTTCAGATCTTATATTAAAAAGCTCAAACGTTGATTTGCTATTTTGTAGCAAAAATGAATTGCTGTATCTTGGCCTATAAACCCACTCTTTCTCAAATTCAATCTTTTTACTGAATCTCAACCATTTTTTTATTGCAAACCTATAACACTTTGCTTCTGGATGGGTCCTTCCACCAAGATCATTTATTGCTTTTCTTGCAACGGTACTTGTTTCCGCCACTTCACCATAGTATAAAATGCCGGAATCTTCTCCGAACAGTTTCTTAGATTGATAGATTGCTATATACTGAACCTGATGATACTCCGCATTTAAGCTTTCCGCTGGAACATAATAATAATTCTTGGAAAAGCAATCATTCCATTGTTCTTTCGAACTCAATGAACCAACCAGCACATTCTCTTCAGACCAATCCACCTTCTCCAAACGATCTTCGATACCTTTGGGAAGAATTGTCCGCTCAAATACACTGGCATCAGACTCTCCCACAAGTTTTGTAAGAAGTTCCTCTGCTATTTTTGTTTTGCCTGGCAAAAATGGTACTCCACCTATATTTACCGACTCAATGCTCTTATAGAACTGATGAGTTCTATACTCATCCTCATCATTTGGATACGGAAATAGTACATATGCACCAAACATTAACTTCTCACTGAAATCACCGTCTTTGGCAACTATAGCATCACGGTATCTATGCATGGTATTTATATCTGTTACCTTAGGTCCTGGCTTTTTATCTGGGTAATGCTCATCTGGATTCATTTCAACTTTATATTTAGCATCAAATACATACTGAAAACCAGACGACTTTCCATTTATCCCGCTACGCTTTGACAGTTTTAGCACATTATCCGGCACCTGTTTTACAGTATCAGACGGATACTCTCCCGGATTATAGATAAGCTCAAATGTATCTCCTGTATTCGTATCAAGAAATTTCACTTCAGATCTGCGATCTTTTGAAAGAGTTACTGTTACGCCTTTTCTATTAGCCTTAATAATGTCTTTGCTATCGTCGAGAAGCGCATATCGCTTCTTCATGATATTTACAAGCTTAATAAAACACCAGTATTCATATAACGTAGATGTTTCCTTAACTGAAAAACTGTATACCTCACCGCCAAATGAAATACCTCTCTGAATTAACTGAAAATACCTATATAAATCTCTATATCCAGGCGCCATTTGAAACACTAAAGACATCGTATTAAGACTTTTGAGACTTGATACTTCAGAGAAAACCGGGTTCTTTAATTGTTCATTTATTCTGGTGACCATTTCATCAATACAACTAAGCACTTCATAATCCGCTGATTTTTCCGGGTCTTTAAAACTTGATAAGTACAATCGCTTGAACTTCAACAATCGCCTAACAATTGACGTTAACATAAATTTCACCAACCTGTTTTCAACAGTATCGTAAGTAATCTTCTTATATACACCAAGGGCACCTTTTACCAGATTCTTTCCATCCATCCGCTTAATCTGTTCAGGATGTTTTGACAACCACAGCACAGTTTTGCTATCTGTCTGTTTTAACTTATGATCGGAAAGCACTACATGCTCTTTAAGTAACTTATGATTTGGTTTCTGCATTATAACCTTGGATGATTTATAGTACTTATCAAAAAGTTGACTGATAAGCGCAAAAAAGATTGCTGGAACATCGTTCCTTGTTGAACTGATTGTTCCCAAAGAATAAGTAGAATTAATAAAATCTATCGCTGCTGCTTCAACCATTTCATTAATGTCATTTCGGATTGATTCGTAGTCATCCTTATATGAAAGCTTTGACGGAAAAACCTCTATTTCAAGTAATATTCGATTCCCAAAATCATCAAAGAATATTAAATTGGAATACCCAACCTCATTACCAAAATTAATAACTCCGCTTAGGCGGTCGGGTTCATCGTCATCCCCAGGAGCAATCGCTTCCCTAATATACTTGTCTGCATGATCAAAATGCAAAGGAGCGCCCTTCATTGAGCGTGCAGTCACAATATAATCGGACTGTTCAAAAAACAGCGGCGATGTTTCCTCGAATGCATAGTTACTATTTTCCAGAATACATTCATTTCCACCAATACTAAGTCTTTCGAGTTCGCCCCATACTTCCACTTTAGATGATTGCTGCAAAAGAGCATCAGAAGAAAGAGAAGTTGTTTTTCTTCTCTTAATAGTGACTCGAATTTCAGACGCTGTCACATCGACTATTTGATTAGACCCAGAAAGAGGTAAAATCATCGTCCTCATATCTCCTTAACATTTTGCAAATCTTTTCAGCGCTATTTGGATAATCTACAGGGCTTTTATCTGATAAATAACTTTCCATCTTTCGTCCATCAGTTTGACCATTTTTCCCAGTAAAGCTTCCGGCGCATAACTTAAATAATTCGCGCAATATATTTGCCGTAGTCTCAGAGCTACCTTGTATACGAGGAAGTACCTTCTGCATAATCTGGTTATCAAATGCTTCCTTCTCCGCTAGCAATCCCAGTTCCTCGTTATACAACATGTAAAAAACAATCTCATCTCTCATTCTGTATCCAAAATGAGCTTCTCCCTTTTCTAAAACTGCGTTTATTGCAGAAATCTTTTCATTTATGTTCTTAACGGCTTCCCAATGATCAACACAGTCAGTACGAAGATTAAGGTAATTTGCCCTTAGAAAATCATTTCTAACCTCAACCGTTTCAGCGTCATTCAGCAAGATTTCATTCGGAAGATCTAGATTTACATATGAAAATTCTATCGTATTTGCTCTATCCAATACTTTCTTACTGAACGGAAATGTAGTCTCATCCATGTTTACCGTACCAACAATGTACAAGTTTTCCGGTATCATTAACGAAGAATACATTTTCTCCGCCTCTTCATCCCCAGAATAACAAATCTTCGGAACCAAATTGTCTGTAACTATCTCACCTTCATCCCAATCTCTTGTTTCCATGATTGAAAGAAAATCGCTGAAATAATATTCGACACGTGCAAGGTTCATTTCATCAAGGCACAAAATATGGGGAAGCTTATCCTGGTCATCTGCCGCCTTCTTAATGAATTCTATAATTGCTCCCGGAACAAATTTATTATCCAGGTTTACATGTCCAAATAGATCTGTGGAATCAGACCAGTCAGGTTTTACAGCTATCTGCTTATAACGTCCACTACCATATGCACCGATTGCCTCTGCAAACAGTCTTACCAATCTTGTTTTACCGGTTCCACTGGTTCCTGCCAGCAAAACAAATGGCTTTGCTTTTAAACTGAGGTAAAAATTCTTCAGAAGATCATCATCATATACAAAGCCCTTTGCTCTAATAAACGCCGCTATCTTTGCAAGCTGTTCCTCTGTCTGCAATTCTTCCTCACCTTCTTTCGTCTGGTTAGCAGTAACGCTCGAAATTGAAAAGATCTTATCGTAATACGCTTGGTATGCTTCAATCAGCCTTTGCAAATCCGAATATAGTTCTTCATCTTCCGGCAATGTATCGAGTGTATATTTTTTATAATAAATACACCCTGCGTCATATGGCTTCGATCCAGTGTTAATTGAGTCACTTGCCAATCCATCAAATTCTCCAATTTGATTTCTTATAGTATGCGCTCTTGCCTGAAGGCTTTCGGTGGTTTTACCGTTACTCGCGGTGGCAATCCCTGTAAAGGCTAATTTTCCAGATCCATCGCCTCCCTGCGCAACATCTGTTGCTCCTTGATTCAATGTCAAATAAAGCTCTTTGGTGTCTTTGTTCAAAAGATAAACAATATATACACCCCTTTGAGCAGATGACGTAATGCGCTTATCAAAAACGGCAATCCATGGGACATCTGTCCAGCGCCCCGCTCCAACACTACCTTTTACTTTATATATGTTTGCTTGCAATTGGGCATCAATTAAACTAGTAATATCCCGCCTAACCAATTTTCCAAAAGGCCGTTTGAAGTCCTCATCTCTCCGAGCCGCAATTAATTCTGTATCATACTCATCCATAAACCTTTTTAACAGCTTCTGTAAGTTGCTGGACATTACTTATCACCTCTTCCAAAACTATTATTCTATACTCTCGTAACAAACTTCAGACCATGTCTCAAAATGATCATTTACTGTAACAATATCATTATTCAACTTGATATACATCGTTTTAACTAATTCTGCCAGACGCTCATTACTCTCGCTTAGCACTGCTTCATCTGGTATTTCCTCCTGACGATATTTAAAATGCGCAATCTGACAACGTCTCTTATAAATATATTTTGCAAGAGCTTCATCACAGTTTTCTACTTGTTCACTCGTTAAATTGTTATTTTTTAAATAATCAATATACTTGTCTTTCGAGTCAGTACTAGCATACCCCGAAATCAATTCTACAACATGCTGTTCCTCCGCTTGCCGGAAAGCATGATCATCACATAACATCTCAACTATAACATTCTTGTCTATATCATATTTTTGCCCCATCTCTATTGCCTTATGGATCATAAAGAGATATTCCATCATTCTGTACAATTGCAAAAAGATTAATTTAGAATCATGCGTATGACAAATATTAACTATTAATTGAGCTACACTTCTACTCGATTCTAAAAACAGTAATTCAACCAAAAACCCTCGAGTCTTCTCAGTCAAATATTTTTTTTCATCAATTTCCAGTAAACAAATGAGTCTTATTAAATCCTCTTGATAAGAAATATCAAAGCTATCTGAAAGAAGATAAGATGTTTGCGTTGAAAACAATTCCTTTAATTCCTTCACTTGATACTTATCTTCTTCAACCGCTAACACAGAATCTACAATCTGAATTTCTGTTGTATTGGACGCTATTGGCATTCTATGCGAAGAAATAAGAGCAACGGTAAGAGCATCGCTGCACCATGATTCCGTTTCCTTAACCAACTCACCAGAATACCTTTTATTATTTAAACTACAAACAAACCAATCATCCTGATAATTGACTATTGCAACTTTTTCAATATTCGGCAATTTTACCCATTTCATTTTTTCTATAAATGAATAATTGTCTTCATCCAGGAAAACATCTCTTTCTAAAGTGTACCCCTTGTCAAGGACATTTTAAAAAGAAGGGATTCCTAGATGTCAT
>URPH01000008.1 GCA_900549665.1 uncultured Lachnospiraceae bacterium
TCCACTTTTTAGGTTCCCTTCTTCTTATCGTGTCCACTTTATAGGGTACATTTTATTCCTTATGTATTATTCTATCTCTATTTTCAGCCTCTTTTATACTTTCTTCTAAAACCTTAAATACTCTCCGTTCATAATCCTTTACATTTCTAGCCATCGTGAATTACACCCTCCAGAACGGCTCCATAGAAGCACTTTCCGCAAAGCAGTCATCTCTAAACATTTCAACAAAGATATTTTTGAATAATCTACGCATTTCATCTCCAAAACGGGTTTTGGGCAATTCGTCACATACATTATTCAGTAGTTCAAGATCCATAAACGCAGGGTTATCTTTTTCCTGCTCAATCTTAGCGGTAATAATTCCAATTTGTTCACAGAGTTTATTTTTCTTTTGCTCCATATCCTCCGCAGTTCTTACAGTAGACATTTTTCCCAAAATAGTTTCCGCACACGCAACTATAAATCCCATTCGTGCGGGAGCGCTCGAAAAAATATCTTTACCTTCTCCAAATTGTCTCTTATCTTCTATCATTGAAACGTTCTCTGCGAGACAAAAATCCAACTTACACATTAACCCAAATGAAGTAACAAAATACTTAAGGCTATCATTCATTTCAATAGACTCCATCATATCAAAACGCTGATACTCCTCAGAGAGTTCGTCAGACACTTGTACTTTAACGTTTCTGGTGTTAAATCCAAGATACATTTCTATAACGGAATTCAGCGGATATATTCCTGCTTGAGTCCGCTTTTTATTATCATCGATTTGTGCTAGTTTAACTGCCTCTTTGTAATCAGGATACTGAACATATAATTCATCTTGAATTGACTTTGCAATATTTGCAAAAACAACCTCTACCTGCCGTCTAGTATTCCAAGGAGTTTGTCCTGTGTTAAGCACAAGCATTCTATATAACAATTGAACACTATCATCAGCCATCCAAAACTCTACTCGTATTTCCCTGTCTTCATTTCCATCAAAGTTGGAGAAATAGATATTACTACGTTGCATGCCATCTATGATAGAAACATTTCTATCCTTAAAGATATCAACGGCAACCTTATCTCCAATAGAATAGTTCTTAAATTCATCTATACTTTGGATAACTCCTATTACTACCTGTGGAAAATAGCTCCCTTATTAAAATCTTCATGCATACGCTTTCTAATACGTGCTGCAGCTGCAGATTTTTTTATTACACCACGTTGACCGTCCAAACTTCCATTTTCGTCAAAAGAATCTTTAGCCAGATCATAATATTCTTTCAATGTCATCTTAGTCACAACAGATAAGCACTTTCTTTTGCAGTCTTCGCTAATATCTAGTATTTTCACGATAGCATCTCCTTCTCATTTTTTTCTTTATGGTAATTGATACTTTGAAGCACGTTTACTTCCAATTTTCCTAAGTGCTCCTTCGGAAACAGCTTTACGTAATAAATACGATGCCCGAGTTTCATCAACATCTAATAACTCCATGACATCTTTACGAGTAATGATTCCTTTCTTTTTGACCATCTGGTGAATAATTGGAACCGGATTCGCCGTCAATTCGTCCAGTTTCTCCATCATATAATCAGCCATTACTTTTATTACTGGAATAGAAACTGAATTACCAAACTGTTTATACTTTTGTCCATCACACATTCCATCAGGGAATTCAAAATGATCTTCCCCATTTACATCAAGGAATCCATATCCTATAAACCCTTGCAATCGTCCCCATTCCTTTGGCGTCATTACACGAATACCCTGATTATTTATAGGTGTCCGTTTCCCATCTATCTGCAAGTTGTCATACTCTGGAACAGGCTGATATATAAGATTTCTTTCTTTTCCCGATCCTCCGGTAGCCATAATCGTGTTTGCAAATTGATGTGTTCTCGTGGGATCATTCACCACACAGTATCCAAATCCATTCCCTTTTTCATGCTCCCTTTGCCGATGATTAATCAATGTCTGTAGATACCCAGAAGCCATATAATAATGAGCGGGAACACGTGGTTCCAAAAGCGCATTTACATCCGTAAAAATAACGTTATCTGACCCTGTCGGAATAACATCATCTTCGTCTAATAAATCAAGTGCCTCTCCATATATCTCTCTGTTAAATGCCATAATATAAACTCTTGGACGATTCTGCGGGAGTCCAAAATTAATAGTATTTCTAACAAATGACGCTCTAGAAAAAATCGGTTCACCCTTCTCATCAAAATCAGCACCGATTACCTTATAATTAAGTTCATTGAGAATCTTTAAAATACGTACGATAGTCTGTCCTTTGTCATGAGACATTAGATTTTGAACATTTTCTAAAAATATCGCCTTTGGTCTAGTCTCTTCAATAATTTTTGCGATTCCAAAAAAAACATTGCCCTTTTCTTTATCTTTAAAGCCCATCTGCAACCCTGCGCTGCTAAATGCCTGGCATGGAAAGCCAGCCAAAAGAATATCATACGGATGTTCCTTCAACTTCTCGCGAAATTTTTTGCTCATTAAATTATTTCTCGGATCATCCCCGTAAAGATGTTCATAGGTCCTGGCCGCCTGTTCATCTATCTCAGCCGATAGCACATTTCTACATCTCCCCGTTAATTCAAATCCTCGCCTCAGGCCCCCTATCCCGGCACACAAATCTATTGTTCTATACATAAAATGTATCATTCTCCATCCGTTAATATATTTTCACCTGGAATACCGTCCAGTGTAACCGTATATGTAATACTCATAACGCCACTCGGAAGCACTCCCCCGACAAATGATTTTTCCCTAATAGCTGGAAACGCTTCATCCACCGTATATTTTGTTGCTGCATGTAATACATAATTTCTTTTACGTGCAGTCATTCCTTTTTCAAGGCCTAATTTTTCCAGTTTATCATTAAGTGCGGCTCGACTGTATCCCAAGGCTTCAAGTTTATCCACCATAGAATTAATGCTAATTCCCACTAAAGACGACTCGAACTGACACAATACCAAAAAGAGTTTTTTCCCTTCCGGAGGATCTAACTGAAATAAATTACTTAGTGTTATTTGCCGCTTATTACGAGCAGTAGTAGATTTTACTTCGGTGTAATAAGATTCGCAATCAATATCATATGTTGCGCCATCAGGTCCGTTCCATTCCGCATTCTCGCCATGTTCTGCCAAATACTTCAGAGTCCATAGCTCACCAAGCGCATCATAGACTCTCAAATCTACGCTTTTGTTCCCAAGCAGCTCCTTCCATGCCATCCACCAAGCTACAGGCGAGTGAGACACTTCTCTTCTCAGCTCTCCATTCTCTCCCGGAGCAAGTAGTTCTGCACATAGAGCTGCAAACTGATCCTTAATCTCTTCCTTTTGCGTCACCAACATAAGTACATGTTCTTGACCTGAATTATTCAGTATAATATCCCCCGTATAATAATGGGCTCCGGCAAAATACTCAGATATTTCCTCATCACTATCCACAGGGATAGCAACCCCATACCCCACGGCTATTTTTATGGTCCATGAGGTATATCCAGCGTTACTTAAACTGGTTATAAGCATTGCATTTGCGTTTGGCATTCCGGCCCAATTGGCCAATACTTCATCAATCAACATGTTCTTCACCCACCGATAATTGTTTGAACAACGAATCTACATATCCTTGTTCCGTTCCTTCTACAAGCCCTGGTTCTACGGTTCTGCAATTGACCAGATTCTGTTTCTGTATGACATTAAATAAATCTGAAGATTTGTTTTCAACATTCGCATAAGATTTCATCAATTGGCGATAAAGCAACACTCTATACCCTTGTCCAGTTCTTTCGATAAAATCACTTATCGTATCTGTTCCAAAATCCTTTAATACATCTCGCGTCTTCTTTGCATCCCCTTGCCACGCAAGAAAAACATACCACCATAAAGTTTTCAGCCAAATTCTTCTTGTATGTAGATAAAATCGCTTCTTATTAAGACGAATATCATCTTTTGCAGGCTTAGGATATCTTTCATATGTAATATCCGGGAAAATCTTGCATGACAAATATCTCCAGATATCGTCATCGTTAGCCATAACCAATGTAAACCCCTTCTCAGGGCTCAACATCTCATACAAGCAAAGTCCTACATCCAGGTCAATTTGATAACCATCATTTGTTGCTGCAGCCGCTTCATATGCATCAAGAACTTTCCTTCTAATTTCTTCATACTCAGGGTTGTCAATTGTAATCGAATGAGCACGCCACTGTGCAGTTAAATTTGCAAACGCAACATCAGACAATTTGTCTACCGAATCCACAAATTCTTTTGCCTGAGCCTTAGTCATTTTTTTCATGGAGATCATGCTTCATCACCTCCGTTTATCATCGCGGCAACATTGGGCCATATAGTTTTATGCATTCTCTCTACCGAAGATGTATCGATAGAAGTGTCGCATCCGCTCCAGAAATAAAACATAATTTTACTTATGCTTCCCGGTTCCAAATCAACATCATTTACTGTCTGCGACAAGCACTCCATTTCCATTATTTTTTGAAAAATCATCGTGTACGCAGTTGTAATGATTTCTATTAGTACATCAGAGTTCTTGATAACATCTCCTACCTTTGGGCAACAATCATATGCAGAGTTTAGATATAGACATAAGTTATCTTCGTTAAACAAATCCTGCCGAGGATCAGTCCAATCTCCAATCTCCAACCACCACAACGGTTGTTGTTTAGAGTTAACTTCCTGAATAGGAAAATCCATGTATATACTTCCAAAGTCAAGCCTGCATACATCCAGCACACCAACATTCACGCCGGAATCGTTCATCAGACGCTCCTCGTTAGTCAGTACTTCCTCCGCAGGTTTCTTTATATATAGAACCGTCTCAAGTTCGAGATCTCCCTGTATCTCTCCGGGCTTAAAGTCATGTTCAAAAACAACATGCTTAATTGGACCAGAATTAAATTCCGATACAGGCAATATGGTTCCCATCTGCGTAAGGGTTTTATTTGTCCATATAATGCATGTCCCTATAACCGCATCTTTACACGCAAGACCTTTTTCTCCATACAAAACTTCCGGATACTCAATGGTGATTTCCCTTTTTAAATGCAGTCCATCAGTCTCAATTTTCCATGACTCCCACGAATCTTCAAGCTTAATGGTATTTTTCCCTTTCTGCTTAAGATCTCTATATTCATCATCATAAAAATACGAAAACCCAAACGCTGAAACAGCGAAACCAGCTCTTTCACGCAATTCTTCAGTTAATGTAGGATAAAAATACAAATTCTCCATTTATATCACTGGCTCCTTTGCCTCTTTTACGGTACAACAATACTTCTTATTTCGTGATTTCAACGTGAGCATTCCTTTTACTACTACATTTGTGACAGTATTCGTCACTTTAAATCCCAATGCATCCCCATCTACCGTGTACACCACTTCAATTGTCGAAAAGTCGTTTTCGATATAACGATTTTCCTTCGTACAACTACTCTCAAACGCAAGCGTTTGATTTGAGTTAAGTGCCAGCACTGAGCAATTCGCCAATATTGGTATCTCTATCGGGAATGCTGTGCCTATCCCCGTTTTCCAGGAATACGCATCCATCAATCCAACTTCTGACTCGACAAATACACCTATAAACGCCTCTTTTCTTATATTCTTGAATTTCAATTCAAACTCAATCGTCATGGAATCTGCACTAATAACTGATTGCCTCAAATTGCAATCAAGATTATTGATTGTTCCCCCCGAGCCACCTGACCCTCCCGAGCCTCCGGATCCCCCTTTCTTTTTTCCAAATGAAAGAGTCGGAAGCAACCTACGTCCAAGTTTTCCTGAGAGTTTACTGGCTGTCCCCTCTGATTCCGCAGTTGATTTTGCTCTATAGCAATCGTTAATTTTCGCCGTTGTTTGTGAAGCAATATTTGTAACAACAGTCAAAGACGATGGATCTGTCCAAGCCATATGATCTGATTTTTCGCATTTTCTCAGATAATTACCCAATGACATTCCACTATACTCACCGAGAACTTTATCATCTTTCAGCTTTAATCCACAATCTGGCACAAAGAATGAAATCAGCATTTCATCCTCACCTTCAGGTTTTATCAATCCTTTAGTCCAGCGGCCTTCAATCTTGTAATCCAGAACCATTCCAGCAGCTCTTGCATACATTACAATAGGATCATTTTTTGTTAAAGCTCCAAACAAACGCAAATAAGCCTGTGGCGGAATAATCGCCCCAGTGCTTCCCAAATCTTCATTTGTAACAACCACCGTAGAAACAAATCCGGCTCTATCTCCTTGCACTTTTTTCGACGGTACTGGAACGGACTTTATTCCTCTAAACAACTCCGAACTATATTCCTGTCTTCCTGACTTATTCGCACTTAATGCAGATGTGTAAAGTTCTTGAACAAGCTGAAACAAAGGACGCATATCCGTATTTTTAATACCAACACCATTTACTCTTGCGGCCAACCATTTCTGATTGGAATATCTAGCTAGGTTTTTGTTAAATATTTTAGGTGCATACCATTTCTGAATAGCAAGCTTTGTGTACTCTACGATATCATCTTTAAATGAACACATAGAAATAACATCTTCACTTATTCCGCAGTTTTCAGGAAAAATACCATCCATTAATTTATCCTTGTTTATGTACGGAATAATAATCGATGTACCTGTCTCAGTTGGTCCAAAAGGATCAACGCCGAACACATCCAAAATTTCTTTTATTTCATTTGTATCAGTAATCGGCAGTAATTCAGTAGGATCTTCTGTGTCTTGCCGTCCCCACCATGCTCTTCCGATAGCATCATTTCGCACATGAGATAGAATTGCGTCTTCAGAATTTTCATGTTCTACTAAGGCTACTATTAAACGTGATTCATATCCATCATCTACTTTTATCTGGCTGTAAAACAAAACTAATCCTATTCCAAATCTGAAATAAACACTTTTACCATAGCCCCAGCTTCCTCCTGCCATGCCATCGTCGCTATTTGTTTGTTCCTTACCGGTATCAAAAACAAGTTTGAAATAGTTACCATGATCATCCGGAGATTGTGCAACCGCCGCACGTCTGACACTCCCTGTTAGTCCTGATGTCTTATGATCTCTTATTTCAAGATAATCGGCCGATTCAGTCGGATATCGTTCATTAAGAATGTCTTTTACATCACTAAGCAGATCATTAAAACGTTTTGGAGAGAATGTTTTATAATTAAAACTCACTCCAAAAGATTCTCCTGGCTCTCGAAGAGATGCATCTGAACTATTCTGAATTGCTTCACGAATAAGAAGGTCTATTTCAGGCAAATTGTCATTCTGAAGAGCCTTTAACGATCCGCTTCCGTATGAACTTCCGTAATCCATTCCTAAAATATGACTATCAAGCATTTCTTTATCACATCCTTATTCTTAATGTTTTTGCATGACTTTCACCGATACTTTCACCGGAAACAATAATACTGATTCCGATGATGTCACTACAAGCATCCATCTTCTCTCTCAAATGTTCAGAACGTTTTTGAGGAATTCCTCCATCTTTCTTTATTCTATAAATAATCAACAGCGGCTTATCTTCTAATCCGAAATTGCATCGTTCAGATATAATATCTTTTCGAGTCTTACATACGTCCTTAAAATGAATACGTTGCTCCTCAGTCAAATTGGCTTCATTAACATCGCAGAGCGCATCCAAACCCGAACGCAATGATCCAATATCAATCCAATTCGGATCTCTTTCTTTCTTGTCCTTCTTTCTTGAACGTTCTACTAAACCGGCTTTATACTCTTCCGAGACTTCCCATGGTAGTTCCTTATTATCACCGTCAACAACAGCAACATTCCAGTAAAGCAACTTCCCATCTTTATTCATTTCATCCATCCATTGTCCAAAATATGGAAGGTTATTACAAAGCGAAGAGTACTTTGAAACAACATATTTGCTTAAAAACATATCCTTTATCTGCTTATATGTTATGTCATCCCACACCCATGCTCCTGCAGCACTACCGCGTCTAATTAAGGTAATTTTATTAATCTCTTCTATAAACTCCTCTGCTACTTTTATGTTGTTACTTAACATCAAACCATTTTCAAAGTCTGTTGTTTCGTAACTGTCTCCGCAAAAATCAAAATCATCATATTCAGCAGATTGACTTTTTCTTTTTGACGTAATACGAAACTTAGCAATTTCAGGTATATTTCTAATTCTGGGTCCAAATTTTTCCGGTGAAATCCCCTGTTTCATAAATCTTTCCACTTCTCGTTTTAGATCCATATCAACTTTTGTAAGAGCCTCAAATCTTTCTATAACGGATGTCGTCATCCAAATACGCTGAAGCAGTTCGTATCCTTTTCTGTAGCCAAACCATCTAGCCATCTGCATAAGGGTATCTGCCAGGTTTGATGTTCTTGCAAAATACGTACAAACTAATCCTTCAATCGTCAGTCCGCGAGATAATGTATTTCCACCGATAACAATAAAAACAGGTGCTTTTGCCAATTCATTAAGCTGTTCATCATTCGGGTATACGATTCTCAAATATGTTCCTTCTTCAGCCTCTTTATTTGCACGACAATTATCAACACAAAGATGAACACCATTCCCGTACTCAAGGGTTTTATCATCTCCCAGTTCAATATTTCTTACATCATTGAGCAGTTCCCTGATCTCACCTTCTATTTCATCGAATGCCGGATATGCCGTTGCCACTTGATCAGCAAAGCCATACTGTGGATTAGCTGCCAGGAGATCGTCCAGCGTTACGCTATAAATTTCTTCTTCATAAACTTGCCTGCACAGCGATACAATGTTTTCATCATGATTCAACCAATACTGAACTCTCTCATATACAGTAAAATGATGGTTCTGAATAGCTGCTGTATGTATCAGCATACTTAACGGTTTTTTATAACCACGAATCCTCTGTACTGCTGAAGCGCACAGGAACCATGCCATTGATTTTTGAAAACTATTAGGTAATCTAAATGATTCTCCCTTATGTAATTGCTTCAGCTCACTTTCTTCTGTTCCTGGAATATTTCTGATTATCGGAAAGCCTGGAGCATCTTCTTCATCATTTCCAAATATCACCTTTGCACCAAAATACTCATGAGCTTCTGGAAGCGTACAGATAAAGTCTTTAGGATATAAGGATTCTCCGGGAGCTTCATTCAATACATTTGCATATGGTGTAGCTGTATATGCAATGTAATTCATGGATTGAAACTTTACTTCGGGAGTTGAGCCATCGCTTTTCTTACCATTAACAAGGTTTACAATCATCTGATTGATTGCACAACGTTCTTGTTCTTCATCCAGAGTTATATCAGCAGTGTTTATACTTGCTTGATCCGCTTCATCATCAATAACAACTATTCTCAATTTATTGGTTCGAGACGGATCGCTGTATAACCAATCAATAAGTTTTTCCAATCTACGTCTATTCTTTAAGCATACAGTTAAATATCTATTTGAAAAATTCTTACTTCCGCTCAATGAATTCAGTTTAAGTTCATCTTCGGTAAATCTTTTATCATCGGCTGTAAAGTCGAGCACTCTCCACAGAACGCCCTCACTATTACGTAAATCGCCCTTAAGTCTATCTCTGGTCTGCTTTCTTAAGTTATCAATTGTTCCAGACAGAATAATAAAGAAGTTCCAATCATAATCAGCCGCCATGCTGATTAAGCCTTCCATATTAGCAGTTTTTCCGGATTGAACACTACCGGTTACCAACCCTTTAACTTTCCCCGTAATCCTTGTATCAGTACTAAGATGGTTAAGAATCCAAAGACAACTCTTTTGTAAATTAGCAATCGAATCAGGACTCATCTTGTTCCCCAGAAAGTTTTTATAACTTTCCCATGTAGAAGAGTATCCTGACGGGATCACAAACGAATTGCTCAGTCCTCCCTTATCAATTGCAACAACATCTTCACCGTCAACTATTTGTACCGAAACGACTATGCCTCTGTAGTATTCAACAAATGATGCCCACATTTCAGGGGTCATTTCCAGCGGAAATAATTCTTCATCCTTTAACGCCTCTAGATTTGTCGCATCCTCTCCGTATGCTCTAACATCATCCCACGTCTTCCCAGAATCAATTTGTCCGGCTATCCATTCTTTGCAAGGCTGAAAAGTTCCATTTTCAAAGTTTATCATTGGTCTCCTCCAATGCTTTTTGTATAACATCAGCACATTCTTCACAGTGCTTCTTTATGTCTCTCCCCCAGAAACGAAGGACTGTCCAGCCTTCATCTGAAAGAGCTTTGTTTACCTCTTTATCTCTTTCGATATTTCTTTCTATCTTAGGGATCCAAAAATCTTGGTTTGATTTGAAATCTTTTTTGCGATTCTCCCAATCATATCCATGCCAAAATTCACTATCGCAAAAAACCGCTACCTTCCTTGATTTGAAAACAATATCCGGCTTTCCGATTATTCCGGTAACATTCTTCCGATATCTGAGCCCCCTGCGCCACAACTCCTTGCGAAGCAATAATTCAATATCTGAGTCTTTATTTTTAACACGTTTCATATTGAAACTGATTTGCTCTTTTGTTTTTTTACTCACGAGGAATCCTCCTCAGTCAGATATATTTTTAGTTCGTCTCTTGTCCTCAGGTTTCGGAGAGTCTTTGGGAATAAACCAACGATTCCCCATCATTATTGCTCCCTCAACTCTTCCTTCTTTGCACAAAATGTCTACACGTCTTTGAGAAATGCCCCAATCTTTTGCAATCTGAGCGGTGGTTAACAAATCCATCATTATCCTCCATAGAAACGGGTACAATACGCCAATTTCTATTTTATTCCTCTTCGCGAACAATAGCAAGAATTATTTGAATATTCTGTCCGTTAAATTTCCGTAAATTTCCTCTGATAGACCTTGATGCCCCTCAATTCAGGTTGCATTCTTTATAATACGGGCAGGTCAAACAACATTGCCCACATCGCTTCTCCTGGATTCTCCATTTTCTACGAATCCAATATATAAATCTTCTCATCGTCTGCGTCCTCCACGGTTATTCATCTTCATAAGTTCTGCCAATACTGCAAACGGAAAAATCAAAATACAAAGGATAATCATATGCTACCTCCACGCTTTCGCCGCACTTTTCTTCTTACATCATCTTCTTACATCATCAATATACATTCCGACCTGTACGTTAAAAACGCCAGCTCATAAGAAAAGTTCTGTCATTTGTTCATTTGTGCTTTTTGACGCTTTTTGACGCTTTTGACGCAAAAAACAGGCAACCACTACAGCATTATCTGCAGCAATTGCCCAATTCACATAACTACTATTTAGTTCATATTTTCAAGAAAAGCCCCTGCAAACTCTTTCAGTTGCTCTACTACCTCGCTTGGTCCGATTACCTTCACATCCTTGCCCAGACTGAAGATCCACCCAAAGAACTGAGGACTAACATTCACACTTACATTGATCTCGCTATGCTCGGCATCCACTTTCCTGATACTGATATCTTTTCCGAATCTGTCAATGAATACGCCACACAGATAATTTGCAAATTCAATTTTTACATTTGTCTTTGTTCCTTGATACATTCCAAAAGTCGCTTTGGAATACTCGGCCATGTCAAAGTTTTTGAATTCTTCCTTTCCATCTCTTTTCTCGTCTTCGATGGAAATGCGCATCATCTTATCTACACGATAATGCTTAATCTTATGATCCAAATTATCGAATGCCACCATGTAATAATTCTCGTCATCCCAGGTAAGAGCCCCGGGGCTGACAACGAACCAGTCTCCGTTATGTCTTGGAACAAGCTTTTTGCTAATATCCCATTTATAATATTTGAACCGAATTTTCTTGTTCTGATTGATTGCGGTATGAATATCATCTACATTGTAATATACAGTTTCATTCATGGCCTTCACACGGGCATTGATATATACCTGGCGTTGAAGCTGCTTAGCCTGATGCTCACTCACATTACTTTTAATCTTGTTAATCAATTCTCTTGATTTGGTCTGCGTAATAAACTTGGATGACTGAATCGCATCAATAAGAAGCTTAACCTCTGCCAGTTCAAATTCTCTGGAACCAACATGATAATAAGTCTCCCTGCCAATCTGTTCCTTGATAATCTCAATGCAAACTTATCTGTCATATCCTGAAAATCTGCATAGATACTTTTTCTTTCTGCAGTCACATCAAATTTTTCTAATTCTTCCATAATCTGCGGCATGGTAAGTGCATGCTCATCATCTGTCTTAGCCAGCATGATTTTCATCAAGTATGTGAATTTGAATTTCTGATTTGTACCCCTGGACATCACTCATCCTCCAACAATCTTATTATTTCATTATACTAATTCGATTATAATATAGGTGTTCATTTTAAAGGACAAGTTTTTGATTTTTCTTTTCTTTTTTCAAGCGGCTCATTAAGGCCGCAATGTTTTTGCCACACAAGTTCGCAAGCAGTGCAATCTTATATAAGATTGCTTCAATCGCTTGTTAGGGTGTGCGCCCTAATCCCCCTTGCATCGGGGCTACGCATTGCCTTGCAACGCTGAGACGCAAAAAGCGGGGGACCCCACCGGAATCAATTCCGATGAAATACCCCAAGAGAATTATAGCGACTGTCCGCTTTTGCTTTGTTGTTTTTCTTTTTGTTTTTGTTCTTCTTCCTGCTGATTCAGGAACCGCTCCAGATTGTGTTTTGCCATCTGAAGTTCTTTGTTCTCCTCTTTAATCCTTCGGTATTCAGTATAGGCATCCTTCTTCTGTTTCAGAAGCGTCGAATACTCCTGATTAAGAGCTTTGAGTTTTGGAACTCCACCTTCCAACAGACCAAATGCTTCTTTCACAGCTTTATGAAGTAAAATTTCTTCACGATGTGCTTCAAAGAATTGTTTGCTGTATCCGGCTTTTCTGTATGCTACATATACATCCTTGGTCTTAGAATAATTAATGATATGGGTTTTCAAAACAGCTATTTCTGCCATTCGCTTCTCTGCATCCTTTATCTTTTGAGACAATTCTGCAAATCGAGTAGCGGAATCAGACGCCCGCTTTGTTAGCTCATCCATATCACGAATATCATGATCTCGCAGATAGATAAGGGTCTGTGAAATCTGTTTAATGTTATGAACCTTCGCCCATCTTTCATAGCCGGGACCTTTCCCTTTGGAGATGATATCATCATCTCTGCTTCTTCCGGTAAACTGTCCGTATCTGCTTTTCGAAAATGCAAATTCTTCATCAACGGTCTCCGGATCACATTCATAGAAACCGATGTATTCTCCATTTTCTGTTTTCTTACCATTCTCCTCATAATCAGTCCTGTCCTTCAGGCATTGTTGTACCGATCGGTTTTTCTGAACATGCATTGCTATCAGTCTTGTGGCAGCCATCAATTCACCTCGTTTCCTACTTTATGCCAGATAACCTTTCAAAAATATCTCTCATTACCTGCCATAACGCATCCTGGTTCCCTTCCTTATATTCCGCAAAACGGATGGAAAGCATCTCTCCGGCAGTAATTCGTTCACTGATTTTCTGGATATCCTCCTCTGACTTCTTCTCAGAATTCTTTGTAGGAGCAATTCCCTTCCATCCCAGACTGATGATCTGCTTTCCTTTTCTGTGGTTTTTCCTTCAATTCCTGAAGTTTATTTTTAATAGATTTGCTTTTAGTGGTTGTCGCATTTTTTGCGACAGTTCGTTTGCTCATGCCCCTGGCATACTCTGAATATCTTGACTTTCTACCCATTGCTTTTCCTCCAATTCAAAAGGGCGACCACCTGGCCGCCCTCATATCACTCTATATATTTCAATTTGTTTCACTAATCATTATTTATTCCTATGTGAACAGATCATCACCCACAATAACATTTTGTACAATTCCGGAATATTTGCTCCGCTTATATCCATTTCCGCAGATTAGCGTTACATGAATAGCATCCTTCGTTTCGGTCATCGTTTGGAACCTAGAAAGTCTATTTTCTATTTTACGATGCTCATCCTCATCAATAGAATATTCTTCATTTGTGAATTTCATTTCACAAAGATTAGAAACCCCATCTTTTCTTTTTATTACCAAGTCAATCTGAGCTCCGCCTCCCGGTTCTGTACTCCTCCATGCAAACTCATGCGTTTCAATGCCTCGTATTCCTAGTGCAAACTTAATCTGCTCTATGTGATTAATGCACACTATTTCAAAAGCATTTCCACGCCATGCGTTATAGCCCGGTGTGTTAATATACTCATTCCATGAATCAAATTTTTTATTTTTGATAAATCCTATATAAAAAAGTACAAACGGATCTATCAGCTGATAAAAGAGCTCACCTTCGCCTTTTGTACAGTTTATATACTTTCGTATAAAACCACACTCCTCAAGTTCCAAAAGATCCTTTGTAAGAACCGATCCGCCACCTATCTCTTTTACCTTAGAAAGTTCAGCCCTTGTAAGTCCTACCCTATGTGCAGCCAAAGTATCCAATATAGCTAAATGCTTCTCCGGTTTATCATATAATGAATAAAAAAGATTATGATATTCATTAGCTAACTGCCCATGCTCTTTGAAACATAATTCATTAATGTTCTGTGCAAGACTAAGGCGTGAATCATACAGACACATATAATGCGGAATTCCACCTAAAATCATATAACTCTCTATCATCTGTTTTCTTGTCATAACTATATCATTTAGAGCAAACAACTGCTCACACTCCGCAAGAGAAAAGGGAGCCAAATGAATACGTCTTGTAACCCTGTTGTGAAACCCTTTTTTATCTGTTAGCAGGTTCGTTATAATCCATGAAGTAGCAGACCCGCAGACAATTAGTACAAGATCCTCTTGTGCTGAAGCCCAGCTGTTCCAAAAGTAATCCAAAGCACTCTTAAAATCAGATTTTGCCGTGTCCATCCAAGGAAGTTCATCCAAAAATACTACTCTTTTATCATTTATAGGCTCACGGTATACATTATCACTTTCAAGAAGTTCCTTTAACCTTGAAAAAGCTTCAAACCAGTCCTTCGGAATACTCTTTTCTTCATGCCCATATTCATTCAGGCTGGCAGTGAAGCCTCGCAACTGCCCTTTTGTTTTTTCAGAAGTCAAACCAGTAGCGTAAAAAGAAAAACTTCTGTTAAAGAATTCTCTAATCAAATAAGTTTTTCCAACTCTCCTTCTTCCATAGACAACCACAAATTCCGGACGTTTAGAAAGCAGACACTGCATAAGTCCATCTTTTTCATTATTTCTGCCAATAATTTTCATCTGGTCACCTCAAACACATAATTATTGCACATAAATCGCCGGATAAATTGCATCAAATCACATTTTGGCGATTTATATTTCTCAAGCACATTATATATCGCCAGTCAGTGATTATCAAGTTCTTTTTTTATTTCCATAACGAAAAACAAGATTGAATGCATTTAAATCCAAAGGGCGACCACTTGGCCGCCCTGCTACTATTCCCCTTAAAGGGAATACTTATTCATTAGGATAATCGTGTTCTTTCCATTAAGCTTTGTTATATGACCATACCAGGCATATAATTCATTAATTTGAGCATCTACCGGCATTTTCTGTAATTCATTTTTCTTGATATTTAAGGCATTGGCTAATGCCTTGGAACAAAATATATGCATAGCCAATCTACTCCTTACATTTCCATAGTGCCATTGGATGATTCTTCACTCTTTCAACTATCTACGCGTCTTCAAAAAGCAACTCCGGCATGTATTTTTTCTCTTCGAATCTATCAAGATATTCCTTCTCTTTAGTAGTCAACACCATGAGATCCGATATGTAATTCTTCGCAATCTTCTTTCTCTCATCCAACCGGAAATTATCTTTCTTATTAAGCGTATCTGCTGAAATCGTCATATAAAATAAAAAGCATTTTCTAAACAACTCACGCTGTTCTTCAAAGAGCACCTCACAAAACCACTTTCTGTGGCCATTCGTCCAAGTTCTGCTCTATTATATTGTGGCATCTTCTATCACCCCATTTTTCATATTGTAAATATTCTCTGGTATCACAAGCTTCCATTCATCAACATATCGTCCACCCGACATGTCCTTCGTCAGGTAACGCTTACTCTTTCCAATCTAACTCCTACATGTATCAAAGAATTCATCTGAAAGCCCCATCTTCTCCTTATGTCAAAACAATACTCTTCCTGCTCGATTTCCATGTGCTTATGTACACCCAGATCAATCTTACTTATCCGATGTCCCTTCGGCACCGGCTTTTCTATCGCAGCCAGAAATGTATCCTCTGTCAAACAATACGGTCAAGTATGCCTTTACGGATATCATCCTTAATATGGTAAACTATCCTTGTCATATCTCCATAAACAGCCTTTCTTTTATAATAAAAATCCCCATCAGCAATCACTGACAGGGAACTTTTACAAACTATACTATTTATATCCCACCTGCACAGCAAGTAGCAAACATTTATCCTTTTAATACAACTTTGCGCCAGCCGGAATATGCTCATCTACCATAACAAAATGAATTTCTTCCGGCTCATAACGAGCAGTATACCACAAACCGCATATATGCAACATTTTTCATTTGTAAAAATAACTCCTCAATCTAATTTACATAACCGCAAAAAATATTCCCACAATTTTTCACTTTCACTCTCATTCATTTGATATGCTTTTTTTCCATCGTTTAACAAAATCTGATTTCCATAAATCGTATAATACTCTAACTTCTCTCCAATATAATACACCCTTATATAAATTGTAATATTCGAATTTTCTCCTCCGCCATTAACTATTCTTTTCGCCTTAATTTCACTCATTTCATTACAAAAATCTTGCATCAAATCTTTTTCCGTAATTTCCGACTTGTATAATGAAATATTATTATTTTCTATAATTTCTAACGATATTTCTATTTTTTCTACAGAATCCACAGCATTTATTTTTATTGGTTTGAAATTAACGTTTTGCCAAATCAGTAATAATAAAAACGCCATTACAAAAATAACAAATATTATATATACGATATTACGCAGTATTTTGATTATCACAAACAATCCCCTTTTCATTTACTTTGTTCTGCTCTCTCTGCAGATCCATGTGTATAAAAATCTATACTTTGTATTCTATCATACTCAATCCATGCATTCCATTGCTATCTGTTTACGTTTTTTTCAATTTTCCTGTGGATTCAAATGACAACATTGCCTACGCATATATTACAACATTCGTAAACGCTTAAGAAAAATTATCAATTAAGACTGTCGCAGATTGAAAAAATAAAATAATAAATATATCAAAGAAATATATATAAAAAATAGGACTTCCTAATTTTTATATCAGGAAGTCCTATTTCTTTAACATCTTCTCTTTATTCTAATATAACTTTGCTCCTGCCGGAATATGCTCATCCACCATAACAAGATGAAGCTCTTCCTCATCTGAATCCTTCAGATTATTAACGGCCGAAAGCAGCATACCACAGGATTCAATACCCATCATGGCTCTCGGAGGAAGATTTGTGATAGCAATCAAAGTCTTTCCAACCAGCTCTTCCGGTTCATAATAAGCATGAATACCGGAAAGGATTGTTCTATCTACACCGGTTCCGTCATCCAACGTAAACTGTAAAAGCTTTTTGGACTTCGGTACTGCAACACATTCCTTAACCTTTACTGCTCTAAAATCAGACTTTGAAAATGTATCAAAATCAACTGTCTCTTCAAACAAAGGCTCAATCTTAACATTTGAAAAATCAATTTTTTCTGCAGGCTTATTATCCTGTACGGAAGCCGTTGCCTGTGCAGCATTGTTGGCTTCATTCTTGGCAGCGCCCTGTGACTTCATCGTCGGGAACAACAACACATCCCTGATCGCCTGGCTATCCGTCAACAGCATAACCAGTCTGTCAATACCATAACCGATACCACCTGTCGGAGGCATACCGATCTCCAGTGCATTCAGGAAATCCTCGTCTGTATGCTCTGCCTCGTCATCGCCTGCTGCCGCATTGGCATCCTGCTGTGCGAAACGCGCTCTCTGATCGATCGGATCATTCAGCTCGGAATATGCATTGCACATTTCCCATGTGTTGATAAACAATTCAAAACGCTCTACCTTTTCCGGATCGGAAGGTTTCTTTTTGGTAAGCGGTGAAATAGCAAGCGGATGATCCATGATAAATGTAGGCTGGATCAGGTTTTCCTCACAGAATTCCTCAAAGAACAGATTGATGATGTCGCCCTTTGTATGACGCTCTTCATACTCAATTCCTTTTTCTTTTGCCAGTGCTTTTGCTTCTTCATCGGAAGAAATTGTATCAAAATCGATACCTGTATATTTTTTGATGGCATCATTCATGGTCAGACGTTCAAACGGCTTTCCAAGGTCAATCTCAATTCCATTGTAAGAAATCCTGGTAGAACCGCAGACTTTTTCAGCCAGATAACGGAACATGCTCTCGGTCAGTTCCATCATGCCTTCATAATCGGTATATGCCTGATATAATTCCATCAGGGTAAATTCGGGATTGTGCCTGGTATCCACACCTTCATTACGGAATACACGGCCGATCTCGTACACTCTTTCCAGTCCGCCGACGATCAGTCTCTTTAAGTAAAGCTCCAGTGAAATACGAAGCTTAACGTCTTCATCCAGTGCATTGTAATGTGTTTCAAAAGGTCTGGCAGCCGCACCACCGGCATTGGCTACAAGCATCGGCGTCTCAACTTCCATGAAATCTCTGTCTGCAAGGAAATTACGGATCTCTTTGATGATCTTGGAACGTTTGATAAAGACTTCCTTGCTTTCCTGATTCATGATCAGATCCACATATCTCTGACGATAACGCATATCGGTATCAGTCAGGCCATGGAACTTCTCCGGTAAAATCTGTAAGCTCTTGGACAACAGAGTGATTTCTTCTGCATGAATGGAAATCTCTCCTGTCTTGGTACGGAATACATATCCCTTGATACCAAAAATATCGCCGATATCAGATTTTTTGAAATCAGCATATGAATCTTCACCGATGGCATCCTTTGCCACGTAAACCTGAATACGTCCGTCTCTGTCCTGGATATTGCAAAATGATGCTTTACCCATGACACGTTTAAACAGCATACGTCCGGCAATGGAAACATGAACCGGCTGGGCATCCATGATGGCTCTGCGTTCTTTGTAGTCATTGTTGATAACGTCTCTTGCTTCCTCTTCAGACAAGCCTGTGGTATCGGGTGCCTTGCGGTCTCCCAAAATCCTGGATTCAAGCTCTTCATAAAGAGCCTTGGCTTCGGTTGTATGATGTGTCTGATCGTACTTTGTGATGACAAAAGGATCTTTTCCTGCTTCCTGCAGGGCTGCTAATTTTTCACGGCGCACTTTTAAGAGCTGGTTAACATCCTGCTCTTTAGCCTGTCCGCCCTTTGCGTTGTTTTGTTCTGCCATTTTTCCTACTCCTAAAAACTATGCTCTCTGGATTTCCAATACTTTATACTGTAATTCACCCATGGGAGCTTCTACGGTTACAACATCGCCAACTTTGGCACCCAGTAAAGATCTGCCAAGAGGTGATTCATTGGAAATCTTTCCTTTCAGGCTGTTAGCCTCTGTAGAACCTACGATTTTGTATGTCAATTCTGAATTATCTTCCAGGTCGAGGATCTTGATCTGGCAGCCTACGCTGATCTTGTCCAAGTCAACCTCTTCCTCTACGACAACTTCTGCATTTTTTAATATTTTCTCTAATTCTTCGATACGAGCTTCAATATCACGCTGCTCATCCTTGGCTGCATCATATTCTGCATTTTCCGACAAGTCACCCTGTTCTCTGGCTTCCTTGATCTTCTGAGCAACTTCCTGACGTTTTACAACCTTCAATTCGTGTAATTCGTCTTCGTATTTTCTCAATCCTTCATAAGTTAAAATATTCTTTTTTGCTTCCATGGAATGACCCTTCTTTCTTGTAAATAGGCATATTGCCCTAATAAGCTAAATTATTATACTTTATATTGAAAAGCTCTGTCAAGGTAATCGCCGCAATCTGATATCCGGATATGCCGATTTTGCAAAAAAAGAAGCTTCTTCTTTCTCCTTAAGCCGGAAAGCATCAGATAATGGCAGTTTTTCCGGAAAACGATTTTATCCGGCCAGACATCCTCAGAGCAGTCGATCACATAATCGCAAAATGCCAGTTCTTTATAATTTCCGGTCCTCGTGATCACAAGTCCCTGCTCCTCCCACGCATCCCGGTACAGCTCCACAAAGCTCTCCGGTCTGTCACTGACGATCATCAGGGCATTGATCCGGTCAAGCTTTTTCCTGAGAAGTCCGATCCAGATTTTATAATTGATAAGATTTCCGTCGATCAGACCAATGACCGTATTTTTTTCATACCGGATATGATCTAAAAAGTGGGAAACGCAAAGGGCATAAACCGTTTCCGGTTTTTTGTTTTTATCGCATGAAAAATACAGCTGCGGTCTGCTCCCAAGCTTCTTAGTGAGCCGTTCCACAAACTGTTTCCGTTTAAAATCCATTATTTTTGCAGCAATCCAACTTGTCCTGCCCTGTCTTTTTCCATTTTGCCCGGCTGCTCTTTTATTTTGGCCGCCCGGCCTTCTGTTGCGCCCATCTTTTTCTCTTTTATGCTGCCATTGCAATGCGGCATCTGTTCGCGTATCCACTGCACAATCCAACACATAAATGCAAACAAGCTCCTCTTCCCCCTTATCATAACATTCGCGCCTGTCCTCTTTATACGAAAAAAGACACGCTCTCTTTATTTGTGAAAAAAAAGAATCCCCTGGCACAGATTCAGCAACAAAACATAGATACCATTCCATGCTTTCATCTTATGCGGGAATTCCTTTTTTATTCATAAATATTCTGTTTATTCATAATGCTGCAGCAGTTTTACCACGCTGTCCACAAGCTCATCCATGCTCTCCATCTGATTGATCGCATTGCGGAATTTGGAAGAACCCGGAAGCCCGGTCGTATACCATGCGATGTGCTTTCGCATCTCACGGACCGCGATATATTCTCCTTTATATTCCTCCATCAGACGTGCGTGCTGCAAGATCGTATCACAGATTTCTCTGGCGCTCACCGGTTCCGGTTCCACTCCGTTTTCCAGATATTCTTCAATGCGGTGAAAAATCCACGGATTGCCCTGGGCTGCCCTTCCGACCATAATGCCGTCGCAGCCGGTCTCATCCATCATGGCTTTGGCGCTTTTCCCATCCACAATGTCACCATTGCCGATGACCGGAATGGAAACAGCTTCTTTGACCTGCCTGATAATATCCCAGTCGGCTTTTCCGCTGTAATACTGCTCTCTCGTCCTGCCATGCACCGCAACCGCCGCAACGCCGCTGGCCTCGGCGATTTTTGCCATTTCAACGGCATTGATATGAGCATCGTCAAAGCCCTTCCGGATTTTGACGGTAACCGGCTTTTTCGTGCCCTTTACAACCGCTTTCATGACAGCCTCCGCCTTTTTGGGGTCCTTCATAAGCGCAGATCCTTCGCCATTGTTTACGACCTTGGGAACCGGACAGCCCATGTTGATATCCAGAATGGAAAAGGGCCGCTCCTCGATCTGCCCGGCAATCTCTCCCATCAGCTCCGGCTCACTTCCAAACAGCTGCAAAGACACCGGTATCTCCTGCGGATGAATACGCAAAAGCTCCTCTGTATTTTTATTTTTATAATGTATCGCCTTGGCGCTGACCATCTCCATGCAGATCAGTCCGACACCCTTTTGTCTGCACAGCAAACGAAATGGCAGGTCTGTTACGCCTGCCATGGGTGCCAGTATCACCGGGCTGTCAATGGTCACATTGCCGATGGTTAATTTTTTCATATCACATTCCTTTTACAATATTCAGGCCAGACGGATCATTCCTCCCCGGCTGTCTCGATATCCTGTTTCAAAATAAACACCTTATAAAACATACTGAGTGATTCAAACATTTCCTGACGCGTCCTTTTGATCTCTGCCACCATCAGTCCGGCTGAGATATCATCATACAAAAGATCATCCTCCTCAGCCTCCGTCTCTATCGATATATCGCCATCCTCTTCAAAAACGATTTTGAAGATTCCGCCAACCTCCTGTGCAAACAGGACGCTGATCACATGCAGCTCTTCCTTCATGGACTGCGGTATTTTATCAAAATTTTTATTGAAAAAATATTTCATTTTATATTTATTGGCGGCACACAAAACCATTCTGCCGTCTTTTAATCTGCCATCTTCTTTTTGTTCTGACATACAAATCTCTCTTTCTTTTTTACAGCCTTTTGCACACCGGCTCATTTATGCAGATGCGTCTATACATATCCGTAAACGCCGCGCACGCTGACCTCTCCGGCATAGACCTTTTCGATCGTCTTGTCCTCTTTTTCAACGATAAGCTGTCCCAGATTGTCAATTCCCCTGGCGATCCCCTGAAATTCATGCTGCGGGTCCAGTACACGGACCTCTGTATTGCAGTTTACCAGAATCTGATTGTAATCATCCAAAAGCAGGGACAGATCACCGGTCTTTAAAAACTTTTCATAATAGTTTTCAAAATATTCCATGGTCTTTGCTATGATCGGAGCGCGCAGGACGGTTTCCTGTTTTTCCATACAAAGTGAAGTTGCCGTCGTGCGGATATCCTCCGGAAATTCCCTGATATTGACGTTGATGCCCGTTCCGATCACGACATACTGGATATATCCGGTCTCGGCGCTCATCTCGGTGAGAATACCGCAGATCTTTCTGCCATGGATCACAACATCATTGGGCCATTTGATCTCAACCTGCAGATCACAGACCTCCTGTACTGCCTTTGCAACCGCCAGGGCCTGGATCAAAGTTACCATAGGCGCAAGATCCGGCTGGTAATCGGGTCTCAATCCCAGTGACATATAAATATTGGTATCAGGCGGTGACTGCCAGCTGCGGCCTCTTCTGCCGCGTCCCTGGGTCTGCTGCCCTCCTACGACCAGCACGCCTTCCTTTGCCCCGTCCTCCAAAAGCTTTTTTACATCGAGGTTGGTGGATGCGGTGATGTCTTTGTAATAAACCTCTTTTCCGATCCATTTGGTGTGCATCCGGCTCTCGATCTCATTTTGCGTCAGCACATCCTTCTGGCCTGCCAGATGATATCCCTTGTTGGGAACGGCCTCTATATCATATCCGCTTTCTTTTAATTGCTTGATGGCCTTCCAGACAGCTGTACGTGACACACCAAAACGGTCACACAGCTCCTGACCGGAAATATAGCCATCCTGTTCTCTGAGAAGTGTCAGTATTTCAGATTTCATTCTCCCAGTTTTACCCCCAGTGTTGCAGCCATAACAGCTTTGATGGTATGCATACGGTTTTCTGCCTCATCAAATACAACTGACTGTGAGGATTCAAATACTTCGTCCGTTACTTCCATTTCTGTCACGCCAAAACGCTCGGCGATCTGTGCGCCGATCTCGGTCTTTACATCATGGAAAGCAGGCAGGCAGTGCATAAATACAGCTGTATCCCCGGCATTTTTCATAATATCGGCTGTCACGCGGTAAGGTGACAGATCTTTGATACGTTTTTCCCATACCTCGTCCGGTTCGCCCATGGATACCCATACATCTGTATAAACAACATCTGCATTTTTGGTTCCTTCCATGGCATCCTCGGTCAGGGTAATGGTCGCTCCGGTCTCCCTGGCGATCGCTTCACAGGTTGCAACAAGCTCTGCATTGGGGAAATATTCCCTGGGAGCACATGCCACAAAATGCATACCCATCTTGGCACAGGTAACCATCCAGGAATTGCCCATGTTGTAACGGGCGTCACCCATATAAGCCACGGTCTTTCCCTTCAGCTCGCCCAAATGTTCTCTGATCGTCAAAAGATCTGCCAGCATCTGTGTCGGATGAAATTCATTGGTCAGTCCGTTCCATACCGGCACACCGGCATATTTTGCAAGCTCTTCTACAATGTCCTGTCCAAATCCACGGTATTCGATTCCTTCATACATACGGCCAAGCACTCTTGCAGTATCAGCGATACTCTCTTTTTTGCCGATCTGTGAACCCTTGGGATCCAGATAAGTGGTTCCCATTCCGAGATCATGTGCGGCCACTTCAAAAGAGCAGCGGGTACGGGTACTTGTCTTTTCAAAAATCAAGGCAACATTTTTCCCTCTCAGACAGTCCATCGGAATGCCTTTTTTCTTTTTATCTTTCAACTCAGCGGCAAGATCCAGAAGATAGGTGATCTCCTCCGGTGTATAGTCCAACAGCTTTAAAAAATTGCGTCCTTTCAAATCTACCATAACCAATTATGCCTCCTGTATGTCATATTCCTACTATTTTCTCGTTCTGATAACTTTTTTCTGCGTCCATTGAAGCTTTTCTATGCTTATCTTAATGGATTTATCCGTAAAATGCAAGAAAAGGGGCTCATATAAGCCCCTTTGCCAATCTGTATACTTCATTTCCCGATGCTTTTTATTTGTCTGCGGTAAGTACTTCCTTGATGCTGGTAGCAAGACCTGCAACGCCCTGAATATCGGACGGGATAATGATCTTGGTTGCCTTGCCGTCTGCTGCCTTGCCAAATGCTTCCAGGCTCTTGAGCTGTAAAACAGCCTCATCAGCACCTGCTTCCTTGAGCATCCGGATACCGTCTGCAGTAGCCTGCTGTACTTTCATGATGGCTTCTGCCTGACCTTCTGCTTCGCGGATCATCTTTTCTTTCTGTGCCTCTGCACGAAGGATGGCTGCTTCTTTTTCAGCCTGTGCTTCCAGAATAGCAGATTCCTTCTGACCTTCTGCTACGAGGACAGTGGATTTCTTTTCACCTTCCGCACGAAGAATGGCTTCACGACGTTCACGCTCTGCCTTCATCTGTTTTTCCATGGCATCCTGAATGCCTGCCGGAGGAATGATATTTTTTAACTCAACACGGTTGATCTTGATACCCCAGGGATCGGTTGCAACATCCAGTGTGGTACTCATCTTGGAGTTGATAACCTCTCTGGAATTTAAGGTCTGGTCAAGCTCCATATCACCGATGATATTACGAAGTGTGGTAGCCGTCAGGTTTTCAATCGCCATGATCGGATTTTCCACACCGTATGCATAAAGCTTGGGATCTGTGATCTGGAAAAATACGATCGTATCGATCCGCATTGTTACGTTATCCTTGGTGATAACCGGCTGCGGCGCAAAGTCAACAACCTGCTCTTTTAATAAAACCTTTTTGGCGATCTTGTCAAAGAAAGGCATCTTGAAATGCATACCAACACTCCATGTGCCCTGATAAGCTCCCAGACGCTCCACAACATATGCATGAGCCTGCGGAACAACCTTGATACACGATACAAAAAGCCAAATAACAATTACCAGTAAAATAATAATTCCTGTAATAAGTCCACCCATTAGTTTTCCTCTTTTCTTTCTTCTACGATTAATTTTACTCCACTAACTGCCCGAATGATCACGACCGTTCCGATCGGCAGTTTCTGACCATCCTGCACCGTCCGGGCGCTCCATTCCTTTCCACCTGTCGTAACACGGCCAACTCCCTGCAGATTATCTATTTCACTGACAACAATAGCCTGGGACCCGATCATACCTTCTACATTTGTGCGGATGCGTTCCTTGTTGAAATACTTGACGGCAACCGGTCTTGTAAAAAACAGCAGGACCAGAGATACCACAAGTCCGACAACCAGCTGGAGCGCAAAAGGTACATGAAACAATGCCAACACAAATGCCACCAAAGCTCCACCGGCAAACCATATCGAAGTAAGACCCATGGTAATGATCTCAACGCCTATCATAACAACCAGTACGATCAGCCAGAAAAAAATGGCCGACATGCCAAACACTGTAATCATCGTAATTCTCCTTTCTTCACAATGATAACTTCATTCTACAACATTCTGCCATAAGTTTCAATGAAAAGCCGTCAAAGTCAATAATAAAAAACAGCCCGCCCGGACATCATGTATGTTTTCATCCATGCTCCGGTCAGGCCGTCAGTCATTCATTCAATTTTAATAAAATACGTGAGAACCGATCACAATACCGGCAGCTTTGCCAACTCTTCCAAAATGAGTAGCTCCGCCAACATTGGTTTCTCCGTTGATCGCTGCCTGAGCCGCCTTCACACAGGATGCCTTGGCACCTCTGGCTGCAATGGAAGCTACGATTCCGTTGGTTGCCGGAGGGAACTGTCCCGGCTGTGTGATAACACCGGAAACGGTATTGGGATATCCGCCGCTTCTGACACGGTTCATAACAACCGCACCGACTGCAAGCTGTCCCTCATAGGACTGTGTTCCCGCCTCAGCCTGAATAAGAGCTGCAAGCAACGCTGTCTCTGATATACTTGAGGGTACGGCCCCGCGGTTTTTACTGAGCTTCTTCAACTCCTCTGCACGCTCTTCATCCTCGATCTCCTGAGAGGTCTTTCCCTTTTCGGTTGTAAATTCAACAGATGCATATTCTGCGGAAATATAACCGACGGTATCATCATCCACCTTGACACCGATCCAGCCATCAAGCTCTTCGGCTACAACAAAGCTGTCACCCTTTTTGGAAAGCTTATAAACACCGGCATTTTCATCTGCTTCCTTGCGCACACGCAAAGCATCGGCTGAAATAGTTGCCTTTAAAGTACCGGTCTCTGCAATTTTATCCTCTGCCTCCTGTCCGAAATACAGGTAGTCATTGCTAACCCATCCGATCAGGTTGCCGCTTGAGATCTTAGTCCATCCGTCTGCCTGTTCAAGCATTGTACCGCTGCAGTTTTTGAACAGCTTTCCGGCCTTGGCCGCATCTTCATTGGGCTCTTCCCTGACATTGACGCTGTCTGCGACTTTGGCAAATACAGCATTGCTGCTTACTGTCTCCTCGACTTCTTCCTCTTCCTCGACAACCTCAACCTCGATTTCCACAGGCTCACTGAGTGCTACCACCGACTCTTTGTCAAACGCTCCGGCAGCAAGCCGTACACTGACTTCACTCCAAAATTTTGCGTCATCCGTTTCATTAGCCGATTCATTCTGCAGAATCGGAAGCTCTGTTGCACTGACATTTTGAAACGGTATCAACACCAATATGATTGCAAGGAAAAGAGTATAACATAAACTCCTGCTACTTTTTGTTCCCATGTAATCCTCCACCACATAAAGTTTATTACAAATGTTTCATTTTTATGTATAAATGTTACAAAAGTGTTAAAACGAATTTTGGTTATCGTAGCAGATTTCTTCATATTTGTCAAATTTTACATATTTCGGGACTTTTCCACGCATGCTTTCTGGGCCTCGATCACGCTGCTTCTGAAGCCTTTTTGCTCTAAAATCCGGACTGCTTCTATGGTCGTTCCGCCGGGTGAGCATACCATATCCTTAAGCTGTGCCGGATGCATTCCGGTCTCAAGCACCATCTTGGCACTTCCGAGCACAGACTGGGCTGCAAATTCGTAGGCAAGCTTTCTTGGCATACCGTCTGCTACGGCTGCATCTGCCATTGCCTCTATAAACATAAAAACATACGCTGGTGAGCTGCCGCTAACTCCTACTACGGTGTCCATCAGATTTTCTGCCACTTCATCGGCTCTTCCAAAGCTGTTTAAAAGCTTCATGACCGCTTCTTTTTCATCTGCCGTGACTGCCTTTGCAAAGCACACACCCGTACAGCCTTCCAAAACCAGAGCCGGTGTATTGGGCATGCATCTTACCAGCTTCATCTCCTGTACCTCTCTCTGGAAAAGACCGCAAAGCCACTCGATGCTCTTTCCGGGTGCGATACTGATCACAACTGTTTCCTTGCGCACATGATCCCTGATCTGTTCTATCACGGAAGGATACATCTGCGGTTTTACCGCAAGTACCAGATAATCCGCGTATTCCGCCACTTCCCGGTTGTCCATGGTGCCGGTAATCTGATACGCATCCACGGCCTTTTGTACTGTTTCTTTTGTCCTTGCGGATCCCATAATATCCTTTGCATCCACAAGCTTGTTTTTGACTATTCCGCCGATCATGGCAGTCGCCATATTTCCCAGTCCGATAAATCCAATTTTCATATCAGTTCCTCCTCTGTCTTGCTGCTTCGTAAGTTAATAAGGTTGCTGCAATCGCAGCATTGAGTGATTCGACACTTCCAAGCATCGGGATCTTGATGTAAGCATCTGCTAACTCCGCCAGTGCATCCGTAAGCCCATTGCCTTCATTGCCGATCATAAAAGCCACCGGTCCTTTATAATTTATCCGGTCATAATCATCCTTTCCCTTCAGGTGGGCTGCATATACCAGGACACCCTCTTTTTGTAAGGTCTGCACGCTCAAAGCCAGATCCTTCTCATAAAAAAACGGCACGCGGTAGATACTCCCCATGGTGGCACGTATCGTCTTGGGATTGTAGATATCAACTGTTTTGTCACTCATGATCACGCCGCTGATCCCGGCACCTTCACCGGCTCTTAGCATGGTTCCTAAATTGCCCGGATCCTGAATATCTTCCAAAATCAGATACAAGCCATCCTGTTTATGCTTCTGCAGATTATCTTTTAAAGAATAAGTCAGATTTTCGACTACACACAGGATTCCCTGAGGTGTCTGTGTATCACTCATTTTCTTAAAAACATCGGTGCTGACAACCTCAATCGAAACCCCAGAAGAATACGGTTTCACCTTATCCTGAATTTCCTCTATCTTGTGGATCAGATCCGGACTAACCTCTTTATTTTGTATGTCTTTGTACAGAGTTTCTTCTATATATAGTTCACGGATCCGTTTTGTCGGAGTCTCTAAAAACATTTTTACGCCCTCTACCACAAACAGTCCCTGTTTTCTTCGTTCTCTTGTCCGTGATAACAAAGCGATGGTATTTTTTATTTTTTTGTTGGATGATGATGTGATCATAGCCTTCCTCAACTAAAACAATATAGATACAAAAAGCCATCCTGCGGGATGCTCCACCAACACACTGATGGCAAACCGGCAGATATGGCTTTTATTTGGCTCTTTTATTTAACGATATAATGCTGTACTTACTGCATACTGATATTCATCAATACTCTTCTGCATAGCCAGTGCTTCATCAATATCAAAATCAACGAAATCTCCATGTGCATGTGCAACAACACGGTTGGTCTTGCCGGCACACAGGATATCTGCAGCATAAGCGCCCATAATGGATGCATAATAACGGTCTTTACAGCTCGGACTTCCGCCTCGCTGCATGTAACCGATGATGGTTGCCCTTGTCTCAATACCGGTGGCTGCCTCAATTCTTCTTGCCATGGAAGTGGAATGTCCGATTCCTTCGGCATTGACGATAATATGATGGGTCTTTCCAAGCTTTCTGTTGCGGATGATATTGTTGATGATCGCCTGCTCGTTGTAATCGTATTTTTCCGGAAGCAGGATGTCATCGGCACCGCTTGCAACACCACACCACAGTGCGATATAACCGGCATTACGTCCCATAACCTCTACAATACTGCAGCGTTCATGGGATGAAGATGTATCCCTGATCTTGTCAATGGCTTCCATTGCCGTATTGATCGCCGTATCAAATCCGATCGTGTAATCTGTACAGGAAATATCCAGGTCGATGGTTCCGGGAATACCGATCGTATTGATGCCATGCTTGGACAATGCCTGCGCTCCACGATAGGAGCCGTCACCTCCGATGACAACAATGCCGTCAATGCCGTATTTGCGGCATACTTCAGCACCCTTTGCCTGTCCTTCCTCTGTCTTGAATTCCATGCATCTGGCAGTTCCCAAAATCGTACCGCCCTTCTGGATGGTGTCGGATACATCATGACTGTTCAGATCAATGATTTCCTCATTTAACAGTCCCTGATACCCTTTCTTTATACCTTTAACTTTAACTCCGTTACCTATTGCTTTTCTGGTCACCGCACGAATCGCGGCATTCATTCCGGGAGCATCCCCGCCACTTGTTAAGACACCGATTGTTTTGATTTCTTTTGCCATTCTGTCTCCTCCGTTTCGCTTAACACGTTGTCTTATTTTAACCCTTTTTCTGCCCTAATTCAATGCAATAATAAATCCTGTACGTACTTTTTACATATATTTTGCATAAAAACTCCTGCCGGATCTATACAAGACGGATATTTTCTTCTCCAAAGACAGCCTTTAAATTTTCTATCAGCACATCATCAGCCTTTACATTGCAATTGGGAGGAAGCTCCTTTATCATTTTTTCCTTCTCACAATAAATAGTGACCATATCCCTGCCTTCCGATTCTTTCATGATTTCTTCCAGCTTTGCCCGGTCCTTTTCATAGGCATCGATGGAAGCAAACTTTATCCAGAGCTTTTTTTGCGCATCATCAAATGCTACCACACTCTCCAGAATAAGCTTTCCGTCCTTTTCATCTTCGACATTGGTTCTTCCTGTCACAAATACCTTGGCTTCTTCCGCAAGCTTTGACCCATACATTTCATATTGTCTCGGAAATACAATGACCTCCACACTTCCTGCCAGATCCTCAATGGTAAGAAAAGCCATGATCTTATTGTTTTTTGTATATTTGACCGTTTTGCCTGCGATCAGCCCCCCGATTGTAGCCTTGATTCCGTCAGCAATCTGGTTTTGCTCCTGTCCTTCGTCGAGCTCATCATTGTATGCAAACTCTGCCGTTGTGGCAGAGATTCTCTTTTTCCAGAAGTCTTTATACTCGTCCAGCGGATGTCCGCTGACATAAAAACCGGTAACCTCTTTTTCAAAATTGAGTAAAACTTCTTTTTTAAATTCCGGAATATCCGGCATGCGGATATCAAACTCCTGCTTCTGCTCTTCGTCTGCAAAATCAAACAGGGAAAGCTGCCCGGCCAGATTATTTTTCTGGTTTCTCTGAATATTATCCATGATCGGACCATATATATTCATCTTTTGGGCACGGTTTCCGGGCAGTGTATCAAAAGCTCCGGCCTTAATAAAGTTTTCAACCAGACGCTTATTGATATCCTGGTCGATCAGGCGGGAAATAAAATCCTGCAGTGTCTTGTACGGACCGTTTTTTTCACGCTCTCTTACAATTACATCCACTACCTGGTTTCCCACACCTTTGATCGCAGTCAGTGCATAAATGATAGCTCCGTCTTTTACCGAGAAACCGACAAGCCCTTCATTGACGTCGGGCGGCAAAATCTCAATGCCCATATTTTTACAGGTCATGATATATGCCGATATTTTTTTAGCTTCATCGATGACAGATGTCAAAAGTGCAGCCATATACTCTACCGGATAATGATACTTGAGCCATGCCGTCTGATAGGCCACAACCGCATAACATGCTGCATGCGATTTATTAAATGCATACTTTGCAAAATCCATCATTTCGTCAAAGATATGCTCTGCAACTTCAACGCTGATGCCCTTTGCCACACATCCCGGAACGTTTTCCTCCTTATTGCCGTATACAAAGTTTTTGCGCTCCTGCTCCATCACGGAGGATTTTTTCTTGCTCATCGCACGGCGCACCAGATCGCTTCGCCCAAGCGTATATCCGCCCAGGTCCCTGACGATCTGCATAACCTGCTCCTGATATACGATACAGCCATAGGTCGGCTCCAAAATCGGTTTCAGCTCCGGACAGGTATAGGTAACCTCATCCCGATTATTTTTGCCGTGAATATATTTGGGAATAAAATCCATCGGACCGGGACGGTAAAGAGAGATTCCCGCGATAACATCTTCCATGTTTTGCGGCTTCAATTCTTTCATGAAGCTCTTCATCCCATTACTTTCAAGCTGGAATACACCGTCTGTCCTGCCGGTCCAAAGTGATTCATAGACCTCTTTTTCATTGTAATCGATCCGGTCGATATCCACCTCTGTTCCGGTACTCATTCCGATCAGCTTGCAGGCATCCTCGATGATCGTCAGGTTGCGCAGTCCCAGAAAGTCCATTTTCAACAGTCCGAGCTGCTCTACCGTATCCTTTTCAAACTGGGTCACGATCGCACCCTCTGTACCTCTTGATAAAGGCACAAAATCGTCGGCCGGCCGCTGACAGATCACGACACCGGATGCATGTGTGGATGCATTTCTCGGAAGTCCCTCCAGTCTTTTACACATATCGATAAGCTCATGCACCTGCTCGTCGCTTTCATACAATGCCTTAAATTCCGGATTGAGCTCCAACGACTTTTCCAATGTGATATTCAGCTCCCTGGGGATCATCTTGGCGATAGAATCCGCATAAGAATACGGCAGATCCATGACACGCGCCACATCCCTTATGACGCCTTTAGCCGCCATCGTACCAAAGGTAATGATCTGCACAACCTTGTCGGCACCGTATTTTTCACTGACATAATCAATGACCTTCTGGCGACCCTCCGGGCAGAAATCCACATCAATATCGGGCATGGTCACACGCTCCGGATTGAGGAAACGCTCAAAGATCAGATTGTAGCGGATCGGGTCCACCTGCGAAATCTTTAGGCAGTAGGCAACCATACTTCCCGCTGCCGATCCACGCCCCGGTCCTACCATGATCCCATGGTTTCTGGCATAATTGATAAAATCCCACACGATCAGGAAATAATCGACATAGCCCATTGTCCGGATCGTATCCAGCTCAAACTGCAGTCTTCCGGAAAGTGAACCGTCCTCATCGGATTCATAGCGCTCTGCCAGTCCGTCATAGCACAATTTGTTGAGATAAGTCCAGGAATCATAACCCTCGGGAACATCAAATTTAGGCAGCTTCGTTACACCGAATT
The DNA here is from genome assembly GCA_900549665.1 of uncultured Lachnospiraceae bacterium. GTDB lineage: Bacteria > Bacillota > Clostridia > Lachnospirales > Lachnospiraceae > UBA2882. The sequence continues at coordinate 32,729 of URPH01000008.1, forward strand.
CAATCTCCACATGGCATCTGTCGGCAATCTTCTGGGTATTGTCGAGTGCCTCTGAGGCATAGGGGAACAGAGCCCGCATTTCTTCCTCGCTCTTGATATAATATTGTCCGCCTTCATAACGCATACGGTCTTCGTCTGCCAGCTTTTTACCGGTCTGAAGACACAAAAGGATATCATGGGGCTTTACATCCTCTGCATAGGTATAATGGACATCATTGGTCGCAACAAGAGGAATATCAAGCTCCTTACTCATGGAAAGCAGGGCCGCATTGACGGTCTGCTGTTCGGCAAGCCCATGATCCTGCAGTTCCAGAAAGAAATTGTTTTTTCCAAAAATTGCTTCATAGCGCAGGGCTGATTTTTTAGCTTCATCGATTAGCCCGCGCATGATATATCGCTGTACCTCACCGGCCAGACAGGCAGATAAGGCAATGATTCCCTCGTGATATTGCTCTAATATTTCCAGATCCACACGTGGTTTGTAATAAAAACCCTCTGTATGTCCCTTGCTGACAATTTTCATCAGATTGGCATAACCGGTATTGTTTTCGGCAAGCAATACCAGATGATAATACCGGTCCTCGCCTGCACCGGCTTCCTTATCAAAGCGGGAACCGGGTGCTACATATACTTCACATCCGAGAATCGGATTGATTCCGGCTTCTCTGGCTGCACGATAAAAATTGATCACTCCGTACATAACACCGTGATCCGTGATCGCACAGCTGTCCATGCCCAGCTCTTTGACTCTTTTGACACATTCCTTTACCTTATTAGAGCCATCAAGCAAAGAATATTCCGTATGCACATGCAGATGAGTAAATGCCACGTGTATTTCCTCCGTAAAACTTCTGATTTCTTTGATACCACATGTTGTGGTTTCTGTACTTTCCGTTGTCCGGACAGGTATCTTATCAGATGCGCAGCTCCTTTGGATTATTGGCTGCCGCAACCGCCTCTTCCCGGGATATCCGGAAACTGCCCATCAATCTCTTAAGATCTGTCTCAAGGGTATGCATTCCCATTGCCATATTGCTCTGGATCGTACTCTGGATCTGATAGGTCTTATTGTCACGGATCTGGGCCGCAACCGCATCATTGTTGAGCAGTACTTCTGTTGCAAGCACCATACCGTCTCCATCGAGTTCCGGTATCAAAAGCTGCGTCACAACTCCCCTCAGAACATTGGCAAGCTGTGTTCGCGCCTGACCCTGCGCATGCGGCGGATATGCATCCAGAATACGCTCAATTGTCTGCGAGGCACTGGTCGTATGTAAAGTAGAGATAACCAGATGTCCTGTTTCGGCTGCGGTAATCGCGGCACTGATCGTCTCATAATCACGCATTTCACCCACCATGATAATATCGGGATCCTCACGCAGGGCAGACCGTACCGCTTTGGCAAAGGAATCGACATCCTTTCCCACCTCTCTTTGATGAATCATGGACTTGTTGTGATAATACACATATTCAATCGGATCTTCAATTGTCATAACATGAAGATTTCTGGTACGATTGATATAGTCGATCATGGAAGCCATTGTCGTCGTCTTACCGGAGCCGGTCGGTCCCGTAATAAGCACAAGTCCTCTTGGCTCATCAATCAGCTTTTGCACCGGCACAGGAATCGTCAGTTCCTCAAATGAGGGTATCTCCTGATTCAGAATACGATAAGATGCCGCAATGTTGTTACGTTGATGATAAACATTTGCGCGAAGACGAAAACCGTTATTTGCAAACAACGCAAAATCAAGGTCCTCTCCGCTCAATACCTTTTCTTTCTGCTCATCCGTCAGCGACTCCAGAATCATCTGTTTTGATTCCTCCGCTGTCGGAGCATCCGGCAGAATTTCCAATTTGCCAAAACGGCGCAGAGCGCATGCCGTACCAACGGTCACGTGTACATCTGAAGCCTGTCTGGCGATTGCATAGTCAATCAGTTCCTGGAATGTCATAACATAATCCCCCTTTTCATATTTAATAGCATGTCAGCCAATTCTCAAAGACCGCAAAATCATTTATCCCCTAATAAATGACCTGATCTCTGATCATCACTACCAACATTATACATAATAATATAAGGGTTGAAGCACAAAAACTTCAACCCTTATATTTATTTTCTTATAAATATTTTTTCAATACATCGATCTTATCCGTCTTCTCCCACGGCAGATCAAGATCATTACGTCCGAAATGTCCGTAAGCTGCCGTCTGTTTATAAATCGGGCGGCGAAGATCAAGCATCCTGATAATACCGGCCGGTCTTAAGTCAAAGTTGTCACGGATCACATTTACCAGTGCCTCATCGGAAATCTTTCCGGTGCCGAATGTATCAACCATAACAGATGTCGGCTGTGCCACGCCGATAGCATAAGATAACTGGATCTCGCATTTTTCCGCCAGTCCGGCAGCCACAATATTTTTGGCAACATATCTTGCAGCATATGCAGCCGAACGGTCAACCTTTGTACAGTCCTTTCCGGAAAAAGCTCCACCGCCGTGACGGGCATATCCGCCGTATGTGTCTACGATAATCTTACGTCCGGTAAGCCCTGCATCTCCGTGCGGTCCACCGATCACAAAACGTCCGGTCGGATTGATAAAGAACTTGGTCTCGTCGTCGATCATTTCCTTTGGAAGGATCGGATCAAATACATATTTTTTGATATCTTTATGGATCTGTTCCTGTGTCACATCATCATCATGCTGTGTAGAAAGAACAACCGCTTCAAGACGGAAGGGTCTGCCGTTCTCATCATATTCAACAGAAACCTGTGACTTTCCGTCGGGTCTTAAATAAGTAAGTGTGCCGTCTTTACGCACCTTGGTAAGCTGCTGTGCCAGCTTGTGTGCCAGACTGATCGGATAAGGCATAAGCTCCGGTGTTTCGTTGGATGCATAACCAAACATCATACCCTGGTCACCTGCACCGATTGCTTCGATCTCATCATCGGACATCTTGTTTTCTTTGGCTTCCAATGCCTTGTCAACTCCCAGAGCGATATCGGCAGACTGCCGATCCAGTGCTGACATAACAGCCATGCTCTTGTAATCAAAGCCCATATCCGAGCTTGTATATCCGATTTCTTTAACTGTATCACGGACAATTGCCGGAACATCAAGTACGGCTTTGGTTGTAATCTCGCCTGTTATCAGAGCAAATCCTGTACAACACGCAGTTTCACATGCAACCCTGCTCATCGGATCCTGTTCCATGCAGGCATCTAAGATTGCATCGGAAATGGCATCACAGACCTTGTCAGGATGGCCTTCCGTTACTGATTCGGATGTAAATAATCGTTTCTCCATCTTTTTCCTCCTATTTGTTAAAAACGCATAAAAAAACCGCTTTACAAAAAGCGGACCACATTAGACATAAAGATCCTCTTATTGTTCGAATATCTCGCTCAGGTTGGCACCTTCCTCTGTCTGTAGGGGTTGCCGTGGCTTCACCGATCCTCTGTATCTCCACCACTCTGAATAAGAGCCTTACCAATATTGAATTTTCATATCTAAACACACTATATTCGAAAACACAGAATGCGTCAAGTCCTATTTTATGATATCAGGGTCAAAAGGTCAAAAAGTCGTTCGTACCTGTACGATAAGACTTTTGAACCTGGGACCTGTCAATTGACATACTCTTCGAAAAAAAGGTATAATATCATAATCCATGATACCAGGGTCAAAAGGTCAAAAAATCGTTCATGCCTGCACGATAAGATTTTTGAACCCGGGACCAGCCAAACATGAGAAAGCAGCGATTTACGCAGTAAATCAGTGAATTTCGAATGTTTGAAAATTGTGCAAATGTGTGAAAGAAGGATACTGTGAAAAAATTACCCAGATCCGGGCTTACCCCCGGTATGATCGTCGGTGAAGATATCTTCAGCTATTCCAACCAGCTCATTGTGCCGAAAGGCTCGGTGCTTACAGACAAGGTCATCACCAGACTCGAATTTTATGCAATTCCATATATAAAAATAGAAGATACCAGCCAAGAAGAAGCCGGCTCCGATACGACAGCCGATATTCCCATTGATGCTTCCACGGAAAGTATGGCTTATTCGGACCAGATCCGGTCCAGCCCCCAATTTATCCGGTACAAGACTGATTTTGATAATACGATTGGGGATTTTAAGGATAATATCAATGACATTGTCCAAAAGGGTGCCAAAATAGACACCAATGAGCTGCTCACACAGGCTACCCATCTGATCAGCAGCACCTCCAATACCTCCGATTTTTTTAATATGCTTCACAATATGCGCCAGTATGACGACCTGACCTTTGCACATTGTATGAATGTTGCTCTGATCAGCAATATTCTCGCAACCTGGCTTCATCTGCCACAGGACAAGGTTGAAACAGCGACACTCTGCGGTCTTTTGCACGACATCGGCAAGCTTGCCATTCCCGATCAGATCATCAAAAAGCCCGGAAAGCTTACCGACGCTGAATACAAGACCATAAAGACGCATACGATTGAAGGCTACAATATCTTAAAGAATCAGGATATCAGTGAGCACGTCAAAAATGCCGCTTTAATGCATCATGAAAAATGTGATGGTTCCGGCTATCCGTTTGGTCTAAAAGGTGACAAGATCGATCCCTTTGCCAAGATCGTAGCCATAGCGGATGTTTATGATGCCATGACAGCGGCAAGGGTATACCGCGGTCCGTTGTGTCCGTTCCAGGTCATCGACATTTTCGAAAAAGAAGGTCTCCAGAAATACGAAGCCTCTTTTATATTGAAATTTTTACAAAATGTTGTAAACACCTATATCAACAACCGCGTACTGTTATCCGACGGAACAGTCGGTGATATCGTATATATCAACCAGTCCGCACTGTCCAGACCCATGATAAAAAGCGGCAGCCGTTTTATTGATCTGTCCGCCCATCCGGAATTGTATATCGAAAAGATCTTGTAAACGCAAAATAAAAAAGACTATATCGATAGTCTTTTTTATTTTGTCCTGTTTTAATCTGTATTTGTTTCATACATCCGTCTGCTCAAAATGCAGATAAAGCCATAGCAGCTATGAAACTCTCAATTTGAACTTCCGGATATCTTTTTCATCAGAAACCTTTTCAATCAATCCGCCCAGGCTTCTCAGCTTGACATCAAAATCCTCATATCCTCGTTCAATGTAAAAGATATCATCCACAATCGTAAATCCGTCAGCTGCCAGCCCTGCGATAACCAATGCCGCTCCGGCCCTTAAATCAGGGGCACTGATATGTGCGCCGGTATATTTGGGAACTCCGGTAATAATGGCCGAATTGCCTTCCACCTTGATGGATGCACCCATTCTCGCCAGCTCGTCAACATATTTGAAACGATTTTCAAAAATACTCTCTGTTACAATACTGTTGCCGTTGGACAGTCCCAGTGTCATAGTGATCTGCGGCTGCATATCCGTCGGAAAGCCGGGATACGGCAATGTCTTAACCTGTGTATATGATAATGGTTTGGAAGAAACCACTCTGACGGCATCATCACTTTCTTCGATCTCACAACCGATTTCCTGCAGTTTGGCACTGATTGACTCCAAATGCTTGGGAATCACGTTTTTAACTGTGATATCACCCTTTGTTGCCGCAGCAGCAACCATGAAGGTACCGGCCTCAATCTGATCCGGAATAACAGAATACTCTGTCTTGTGGAGCTTTTCCACACCCTTGATACGGATCACATCCGTACCTGCGCCCTTGATATGGGCTCCCATACTATTGAGGAAGTTGGCAAGATCAACAACATGCGGCTCCTTGGCTGCATTTTCAATGATAGTCTGTCCTTCTGCAAGTGTAGCTGCCATCATAATATTGATCGTCGCACCGACAGAAACAACATCCAGATAAATATGATTGCCAACAAGCTTATCCGCCTGCGCAACAATCAGTCCGTGCGCAATCTTCACTTCGGCACCCAGTGCCTTGAAGCCCTTGATATGCTGGTCGATTGGCCGGCTTCCGATATTGCATCCACCGGGAAGTGCGACCTCTGCTCTTTTATATTTTCCAAGTAAAGCACCTAACAGATAATAAGATGCTCTGATTTTTTTGATAAAGTCATCTTCAATTACAACATCATGAATCGTGGAACCGTTAACTTTGATGATGTGGCGGTCAACCTTCTGGATCGTGGCACCCACGCTCTCCATCGCCTGCATCAATACATTGGTGTCTCTAACATCGGGTAAATTCTCTATAATAACTGTTTCATCTGTCATAATGGAAGCAGCCAGAATTGCTAATGCTGCATTTTTTGCGCCGCCGATCTCGACTTCGCCTACCAGGGGATTTCCCCCCTTGATTGCATATTGCTCCATAATGCACCTCAGTCTTTTCTTTCTAAATATCACGGTATATTATATACCACCTGCATGGATATTGTAAACGCTGAAATTAAATTTGTTCATTTTAATTGTTTTTATAACGATCAATTCATATAATCCAGCGGATTGACCTGACATCCGTTGATCAGAATCTCAAAATGCACATGCGGTCCGGTGCTGACACCGGTATTACCGCTCAATGCAATCTTCTGTCCCTGTTTTACATGCTGTCCCACAGAAACAAGCACCTTGCTCAGATGACCGTAACGCGTCTGGCGTCCATCCTCGTGATTGATATATACGACATATCCGTATCCACTGCCCCATCCGGCTCTTGCAACGGTTCCGGATGAAGATGCCATAACAGCTGTTCCGATCGGTGTCGCCCAGTCAATTCCCTTGTGGTAAGAGGATGCCCCACGCTTGGGAGCGCTTCTTCTTCCAAAGCCACTGGAAAGTCGTCCCCCGGAGATCGGCTTTATATAGGTGGGCGGTGTCTTGGTACCGATTTCCACTACCTTTGCCACCGGTGCTATTGTTACCTGCTCCTTTAAGATCTGAGTATCCTTTACATTGTTGTTGTGGTATGTGACGATTGCCGCAACATTTCTATGACCGGCCGACGGCTGGGTCAGGACTTTGGATTCGGTCGTGTACCAGTCATCATTGTATACATATTCGACAGGCGCATCGTAATCTTCTTCGTAGTAGATCTCTTCCTCGCGTCCAACCGAAAGAACCGGCTCCGGTATCGTGATGATCAGTTCATCCCCTGCGCGGATCATGGAATTTTCATCTTCCAGATTTTCATTCATTTCTATGATACGGTCAAGCGGGATGTCAACCTTGAGCGCAATTTCCGACAACGTATCTCCCGGCTGTACCTCATAGACCGCATTTTTCTCCTGATCCTGTGTCAGAATCGCTGTCGCAGTCTCAACATCGGAGATCTCACTGTCAGGCAGATAAGTCTCTATCACTTCAATTTCATTGTCATAATACAGATCCACCATTCCGTAATCAAAGTCTTCAAACGAAGTCTTGATACTCTCTTCCGATGCCATATCCATTTCATAAAACGACTTGTCTACTCCGGCAAGCGGCATCTGTGTTGCTTCGTTGTGACGTTCAACGGAATTGGTGATCCTGGTGGTCAGCACGTTGAGTTCACGTGTCGGATCGGTAACCAGTTCAACCTGAAACTCTTCCTTATCATCATATTTATTGAGGGCTGCCTGCAATACTTTTTTGACATCCTCCACGTTTCGGATATTGATCGTAAATTGATTGATCTTGATCATATAAGACAGGCTTCTGTCAGCCATGCGCGAATCGCTCAGAACCTGATACATATTGTCTATGACTGTCTTTTGGGAGTCTACTCTGCCAAACCAGAGCTCTTTTCCCTGTGTTGACAACTCGGCATCCACAAACACCAGATCCTTGTTTTCGCGGATCAGCTTTGTGCGTGCTTCTCTCAGATACTTCTGTGCATTTTGCGGGCTGTCAACCAGACCGACTTCTGTGCCGTTTAAAGAAAGAACATACATATTATCTCCGGTATGTTCAATTTTATGAAAGCTTGGAAAAAACAATAATGCAATAATGAAAATTAAATATGCTGTTTTAATTTTAACAACTCTGATCTCCCGATAGAATCTGGTAACCTGCTTCATCCTTTTTTTGTACTCTTCTCCCCGGATTTCTTTGCTCCGGTATTTCTTTTTTTATGATCTTTTCTGACACTGTAGCCAAAGGTCCCGAGAACCTGATCCAGTGAATAATATTCTCCATGTGAATATACGATCGGTCCGGCTTCGGAAAGATGGAAGGTATTATTTTCATCCATATAAGCATCATCAACGGAAACCGACTCAACCTTTGCAAGAAACATAACATGGCTGCCAAGCTCAAGCTCCTGTGTGACACGGCATTCAATACGCACCGGGCTTTCCTTGATCAGTGGTGCCTTTACCTTGTCCGCCGCAAGCTTCGTCAGATGCATCTCTTTAAATTTGTCCACATCGCGTCCGCTTCTGACGCCACAGAAATCCGTTGCCCTTGCAAGGCTTTCCGTTGTCAGGTTGATCACAAACTCTCCGGTATCCCTGATCATCTGGTAGGAATACCGGGAAGGTCTTACCGATATAAAAACCATCGGCGGATCGGAACACACAGTCCCTGTCCATGCCACTGTAAATACATTGTCATTGCCCCTGCCATCCGTAACAGACACCAGCACGGCCGGAAGCGGGTAGAGCATATTTCCGGGCTTAAATGTCACATTTCCCATAATTGCACCTTAGTCTCCATATACGTTCATTCTTATAACATTCCAATCACGGAAAGAACCTGCAGCGTAACAGCCGCAAGAGATGCCAGCATGGTGATCACAACCATAGCCTTGATCCCGCTGTTCTTTTTGACTAAACTCTCTATCTGATCCATACGTGTATTGACCTCACGGGCTTTTTTACCGGCTTCATCTATCAGAGAAGCCTGCACATTGCGGTAAACACGTACATTTTCCCTATGTACATGGTCTTCCAGCTTTTTGTTCCCCTCCGAAATCAGATTGCTCGCAGAAACCAACGCCTGCTGTAAATTGCCGATGCTGTCCATAACAGGAACCAACGCCTCTGCATCAATTCCCTTATTGAGGCTTTCCTGTATATTCTGCTCTAAGGCATGGATTCCATTATCGATCCCGCCAAGCTGATACTGCATGGTATTGATGCCGCTTCCGATCACGGATACCTCACTGTGAATGGTCCCAACCGTCAGATTCATTCCGTTTATAACTTCCTGCATGTCGGCAGCCATACGCTCCAGCTCAGCTTCATTGTCCAAAATACCTATCTTGGCCGCCGTCACATCTTTGTGCAGTTCTTCAAGCTTTTGCAAAAGCTCTCCGTCTGCATTGCCATAGCCTTCAAACTGCTCGATCCCGCATTGGATCAGCTGCTGTACCTGCTCGGTCACTTCAACATTTTTAAGATTCAGGCGCCGCATCTCACGCATCATATTTTCATATTCCGCAGTCCGTTCCTGCAGACGTTTCATATCTCTTGCTTCAGCCTGTGCATTGGCTTTGATCATTTCTCCTGCATTGAATCTTTTTGCAAGCTTGTCCATAAAATTATCCACAAAAACTTCCTCCGATCGCTGAATTTTGTTCATCACCACAATTTCTGTTTATTTTATCATGTATCAAAATCTTTGACAACCTTCCCCTTTGTGTCTCGGTATTTTATTTTTGTTTATTTTGTACAATTTTTTTCGTCATTTTTTTATTTACTTGTTATAATTAACTATTTTTTCATGCCTTGTTCATAGTTTGTTCATATTTATGTTGTAAGATAATAACATAAATCGAACAGGTTAATGTATTTTTACATTACAGACATAGATAAATTTTTTCATAATAGCCCGGGTTTCCGCAAGGAGCCCGGGCACTCCTCATTTTATGGCACTATAAAAGACCCTTTGCTGCAATTTATGTTTTGCACGAAAGGGTCTTTTATTATCACTATGTAATTGTACTTTACCGGCTTTACTTTCAGCCTAGGCTAACCGCGATTCTTCCGCTTCCTGTTCCGCCAGCTCCTGCACTTCTTCATTGAGCGAAAGCATTTTGGCATCCAGATCTGCCACGATCTCTGCGCATTCCACCAGCGACTCCCGGATATGATCCGGTACATTTCCTTCAAATTTGTAATGAATCTTGTGCTCTAAGCTTGCCCAGAAATCCATGGCAACTGTTCGTATCTGGATCTCTACCTTGGTATCCACAATGCGGTCGGACAAGAAGATCGGCACACTGATGATCAGATGATAGCTCTTGTATCCGCTCGGCTTGGGATTCAGGATATAATCCTTGACAGATATAACCTTGATATCACTTTGATTGATGATCATCTCTGCGATCCGGTAAATATCGGAAGTAAAAGAACAGATCACGCGGATTCCGGCTATATCATTAACATATCTGACCATATTTTCAATCGTCGATTCATAACCATGCTTTTTTAATTTTTTGACAATACTCTGTGGCGTCTTAATACGGGATTTGATATGCTCGATCGGATTGTACTGATGTACATGCTGAAACTCATCGTTTAATATCTCAAGCTTGGTCCCGATCTCCTTAAGCGCCGAATTGTAAATCAATACAACCTCTTCCCAGCTCTTAACATCATTGCTGCTGTCGGGTTTAAAATCCATAGGCGTCACTCCTCACCTCAGGAATTGCATCAGAAAAAAATTCCCCGTTTATTTCCCATTGCATCTTCATCCTAATTCATCCTCTCTTTACACTTATATACATTCGAAATCCGCTGATTTACTGCATTTATTTGTATTATTATACCATACCCTGCGGCTTTGTGGGCAGATTACACAATAATTTCATAATAATTTCATTTTTTATATGCAATTACCATAAATTAACAGTGAAATTTATCCGGAAATATTTACCCTTGTAAGTCTTGTCTGTTATAATACCTGATACCGGATAGCAAAATTGCATAACAGTCCGGTTTCAAAATGATCTGACAACCAAAAATCAAAAAATACATCACACTGTGAGGGCATCAATATGTTTCGACTTTGGGGAAAAATTTGGAAAGATAACCATCTGCTACAGGATATGGTATTCGAAGATGACAGCAATGATACCAGAACACACAAAGTTTTTCGCGGTCTTGAAAAAATATGTTATGACTTTGATCTGTCTAAGCCTATCTGGCTGGATAAAACAATCAATGAATTTAAACAGCATGACAAGACCCGTTTTTATCAGGATAATTTTATAGAAGAAATCCCCTTCGACTATCTGGAAATCCAGGTTATCGAAGAGGACTGACCGTTATTTTTATAAAACAACTCCGTTTTTTTGCAAAAGCGCTCTGGCTGTATCAACACTGTCAACACCTGTCTTATTTTTGATCGGTGCAAATTCATGCTCTCTGACAACCTCAAATGAAAGACAGCTGTCAAGATCATGGATCATATCCAGCACCAGCTGTTCAAACTTATAACCGTTGGGCTCCTCGGGCTTTACCGGGTTGCCCTGTTCATCGAGACACGCTATTTTCTTTTCTACCACGTGAAGCGCCAGCTTTTGTGACATAATGCGTTCAAGGGCCTTGACAGAAAACAGATAATTGAGAATTACGCCATAATTGTATGCATATTCTCCGTTGGAATCTTTTTTATTTCTCATTTCGTCTGTCAGCTCATAATATTCCACAATGGAAGGTCTGCCATCCTCCAGACACACAACCCCGAGCTTTTCATCCGGATTGATCTTTTTTACAACTTTCTCTCCGACCTCTACCTGTTTTTCAATAACAGCACCGATAAACAGCGGATCGGCAATTTTCTGCAGCACATTGTCTACGGCAAACACATTCAGCCATTCAATTCCACGTTTATGAACCTCGTCCAAAAGCCCGTTTCTTGCCATGGACACAAACCATCCGCCATTGCCGTTTGGTGATGTGGACAATCTGGATTTGGTTTCCAGATATATCTTTCCTTTATAATCACTTGCCGGTGCCATTTCCTGTTTGAAAAACCACACCTCATCCTTGTTGTAGCCAAAATATCCGTGCTCTTTAAAAAAGTTTACCGTTGTGTCATGGTTTTTATCACTTGTCATGATAAAAAGCGGGATCCACGCATTCACTTTTTTCACTACATCCATGAGATTATTGATCAGGCATTCAAATATATACAGATCTCTGGTCTGACCAATATTGTATAATCCTTTTGGCGCATCACTGCCAAGCCTTGTACCCATACCGCCCGCAAGCAGCACTGCACCGACCTTTCCCTGTCGGATCGCTTCCTCTCCGGTATGTTCAAAAGCTTCTCTATGCGGCTCAATCTCACCAAGCGTCATGGACGGCAAAGGCGTGATCACCCCTTTTTTCTTTATGTCCTCTAAATGACTGAGACTGTCCAATACCGAAAAATCCGTTTTCTCTATCTGTGTCAGAAGCTGCTCTTTTTCCGCCTCATTTAATTCATCATAAAATTTCAGCAAATGTTCCTGATGATACTTTTCACATTTCTGAACTGCATTCCGGCAATCCATATCTTTACCTCCTGTCGTTTTATGGTCAAAAACTGTTATTCATATCAGTATACTATATTTTAGCCAATTGCGAAACATAATATATTTATATATAATGATACATAGGTTCAGAAGTGCAAAGCACGCAGCAAGCCGGTATTATGTCCAAGAACTCACCCAGCTTGCTTATAATTTATGATCCATCACTTCGCTCCAAAAATAAACACCAAGGACACTTTCCCTCATGAAAAATTACCAATTTGACGTAAGTATCGTCATTCCCGTTTACAATATGGAAAAATATCTGGACCGCTGCATGGAAAGCGTACTCGCACAGACGCTTCAAAAGCTCGAGATCATTCTGGTCGATGATGGAAGCTGCGACAATTCTGCTGCCATGTGTGATTCCTATGCCAATCAATATCCGGACAGGATTGTTGTCATTCACAAGGAAAACGGCGGTCTTACCTCCGCATGGAAAGCCGGAAGCCGGATTGCCCGCGGCCGGTACACCGGATATGTGGACAGCGATGACTTTATCAATCCTGACATGTATGAAAAAATGTTTGACCGCATCACCAAAGAAGATGCAGACATTGCCTGCTGCGGTCTGCACCACATCTACGAAAACAACAGTCACAGGGAATGGGATGACCAGATGGACTTTCCACTGGAAGTTTTTTCGCCCGCGCAGCTGATGACAGAAATGTTTCCGGTCCTGATCAACGACGGAAGCTTTCTGGGACGTCATCTTCATCCCAACCGCGTTACCAAGCTGGTGCGGACCGATCTGGTTTGCAAAAATCTGGACCTGTGTGATGATAAGGTTTCCATCGGCGAGGATTTCCAGTTTTCTTTATGCATGTTCCTTGATGCCGAAAAGATTGTGATTTTAAAGGACTTTTATCCTTATAATTATTACATGAATGATGCTTCCATGACCATGCGCTATGATAAAAACTATATGTCAAAGATCAGGATCATGAAAGAAAATCTGCTGCGTATCAGCAAGGCCAAACACTCTTTTGATTTCAGCGACCAGATCTGGGACGATTTTCTCTGTCTGACAGTCCTGCATGTAAAGGGTGGCATTTACAAAAAGAAACAGGCACCATACCGTGAGCACCGCGCTGACATGAAAAGTATCTGCACAGATCCGGATGTTGTCTACGCGCTAGACAATTGTCATATGGCGCATCTTCATGTTGCCGAGAAATTATTCCTGTTTTTTATGAAGCATCACTTGTATTTTCTGATCTATTGTGCGGTCAGAGTTTATTTCCGCTAAGTATAGCATTGACGACATACGATACCAGAGACAAAGGAATCCTTATGAATACCAAAGACACCAGACACAATCCATTATCATACCTGAAAGCCCCGGGACGGCTCTGTCTTTCTCCCTGTGGTATTTTTATCATCACCTGTGTGATCATCGGGATACTGTATTTTGTATTAAAGGATTCAGCCTTCCTTGGTTACCCAGAGCTAACGGATCTTATTATTGACAACATTGTGCTGGGCGGCTCCAATAAAACAGGGGAATGGAATTTATTCTGGGCGCTGACCTGGATCGGCTGTTTTATCTGTCTGTTTTTGTTTATTCTTTCCGGTCGTATTTTCAAGTCTGAAGCTCATCAGACAGATCAAAGATCTTTTTCAAAAATTTCCCGGACCGAGCTTGCCGTATTTCTACCGGCGGTCATCCAGACCGTTTTGTATGCGCATCATGTGCGTTATCTCTGGCTTTTTTCTTTTGTCTTTTTTATAATTCTGCTCATATACAAAGAATCTGCACCCCGCTATATCAGTGTCTATTTATTTTTGTATTTTGATCTGCAGTTAATTGCCATGATCTGCAGCTTTCTTTCATTACCTGTCGTTTTCAACAACATGCTGTTGTTTTTCATACCCACAGTTTTGTTAGCTGCAGCTGTCTTAATCCGAAAAACAATATCTCTGTCTGACAGCTTCATGCACAGGATATTTTTCGCATTACAGCTCCCGCTGCCATTCTTGTGTCTGCTGTATTTGAAAAGCACCTATCAGTATCAGGGTGAAACGGTAAAATTGCAGTTACCCATTGCTTACAGGCTGTCCATCCTTTTACTGATCGTTATATTATATATCTCCGTATTCTTTACCTATTTTAAAAAGAAACACCTGCAGACATTTTCCGTTATGTTTTCTTCTGTGGCATCTGTTTTTTTATATGGTTCCTTCCTTTCTGCAGCACAGATCGTACCAACCGATATGCACCACTATGGTGAGCAGATGCTTCCTTATATGCAGCTTGTTGATTTTTCCATGAAGGCCTATACAGACTACTCCCCGGTTTCCGGATTCTTTCCGATGATTCCCGGATTTTTCAACGCAGTTCTTTTTCACGGAAAAGCCACCACTTTTTATGCGGCATTTGCCCTGACCATGATTCTGTTTGCCCTTCTCACAATTTACCTGATCGGCAGACATGCCGGCGGTTTTTATGCACTGGTATTCGCCTTCCTCTTTCACATGCCGGTCTACTGCCGTACATGGATCATCCTGCCGGTGCTTCTTTTTCTCACGCTTCCGGCCGTTACAAAAAACAAGAGAAGATTTTTATATACCTATGTATTTTGCGGCTTCCTGTCCGGTCTCTACTATCCGCTATTCGGTCTTGCCATCATATGTGCAGGTCTTCCCTATGCCTGCGCCTGCCTCTATCTTTATTTAAAAGCAAAGACCTTACGGACGGAATGTAAAAAAACGCCTTTTTATATCGAAACACTGATTCTGCTTGTTCCCATCGCAGTTAGCATACCCTTACTAATCCGCATGGCCAGACATGTGCTTGCCTATTCCCACCAGACAATCCTGGCCGATGGGCTTTCTCTTTCTGCCATCGATGTACCGGAATGGTTCATGCCCTATCTGGATATGCAGGGGCTTATGTCCGTTATACGAAACGCCCTTTATTATGCCGTCCGTTTTGTTGCTCCTATGGCTTTTGTATGGCTTGCACTTTTACTGCTCTGTATTTATATCTACAAAAATTACAGTCAGAAGCAGAGAAATATCCGAGCCTTTGCTTCACCGGCTTTTCTGCTTACTGCCGCAGCCTTTATCCTGCTGCCGGTCTGCTATACCTACACATTGGTCATCATGGATGAGGGCTGGGTATGTCGTCTGTTTTCCCGCAGCGGCCACATTTACCTCTGGGTATTCGGTGCCCTGCTTCCTATCCTCTGCATCCGTTACGGCAGCCTGTTTTTTAATTCTGACAAAAGTAAAAATCTATTTATCTTGCTTTGCTTATGTATTGGTCTTATACCGTTTTCGACAATGCGTGACTATCAATTCCCGGTACCCGATGGCACAACCAATGCGGATGCCTCTGTAATTGGTGAGTATACAGTCAATTTCAAGCC
This sequence comes from uncultured Lachnospiraceae bacterium, assembly GCA_900549665.1. Lineage (GTDB taxonomy): Bacteria > Bacillota > Clostridia > Lachnospirales > Lachnospiraceae > UBA2882. The sequence goes on from URPH01000008.1 coordinate 48,559, forward strand.
CTTTGCTTTGTCCGATGGCATGACACTTATTTCAGACGATAACAGACAGGCCTTCAACCGGCTTGGCAATGGCTTTATCGATCAAAACACACTATCCTCGCTCTATGACTATCAAAACCGGCTGGCAATTTTAAAGTTTATAGATTCTGACGTGCGGATCATGGGACTTAACAGCCTGCAGCTTTATTACTTTTTACTAGATGAAAAGGCTCCCTATTCCGGCAAGGTCTCTCTGGCTAAAAGCTATGAAGCTTCCAAAGATGTGTGTTCCTCTGTCAATTCACATACTGTCATCGGAAGTGATATCAAGCCATTAAACAATTATTATCTGTACCGTTATTTGCTGGATCAGGGCTACCGCTATGATGCCCTTACGCAGTTTTATCTTCCCAGAGAGCTTTTTGTAACACTCTATGGAAAAGAATCCTATGAAAAAGCGGATTTATCAGAGACTCCTTTTTCATCCTCGGTTTATCTGGCAAAGGCTCCTGCGGTACTGGCAGCTAACCTGTCCAATTTAACCGCTACTCTGGAAGCTTCGGATAAGCCGGATGACTTTTTGGAAGTCACTCTGGATCCTTCACTGATAGAACAGCAGCTTGGAATTGCACCAACGCACGACACCATCCTTTGTGTCGGATTGGGCAGAGATACAGACAATGCCTCTGCATATGGAAATCTGTATATTGATTATGAAGAGGGACACTGGCTCATACCTCTTGGTATAAATGAGGCTTATTGTGAATACCCTAATGACGAACTATATTTATCTGTATATACACCGGAGGGCACAGAGCCGGGCAATTTGTCCGTTCCGCTGAAAGATGTCTGTCCGGAATATCATTTTTATCAATTATCCAAAAACAGGAGGCTTCCATGAAAACAAATAATAAAACAACCCTGACACAGTTAAGCAGTCTTATCGAGGCAGCCCATTCACCGTTTCACTGCTGCGCCTATCTGGCAGACCAGCTTGATGAAGAGGGATTTTCCCGGCTGTTTTTAGACAAGCCCTTTGAAATTAAAAAAGGCGGAAAATATATGATTCAGGCTTATGACGGCACACTGATCGCCTTTACGATTGGTCAGAACATATCGGATAAAGCTTTGCCAAAGCTTCGCATGATCACTGCACATACAGACTGGCCCAGTTTTCTGATAAAGCCCAATCCGGATCTTATCACAGACGGTTATCTCCGGCTCAACACAGAGCCCTATGGCGGTGCCGTATATCACACATGGATTGACCGGCCGCTCGGTATTGCCGGCAAGGTATGTACAAGGTCTGAGGATCCGTTTGCACCCTCATGCAGACTTTTTGACAGTGGCAGACCGGTCGTTATCATCCCCGGACTTGCCATTCACATGGATAAGGATATCAATACCGGCTTAAAGCTCAATCCACAGACCCAGCTGTTACCGCTTTTTTCCCTGACAGAAAATAATGAAAATCAGGATTTCCTCTCTTATCTTGCATCCACGCTGGACTGCGATAAGGAAGACATCCTCGACTATGAACTCTTTTTATACAACAACGATCATCCGGAAACAGTCGGCTTAAACGATGAATTTGTATCTGCTCCACGTATCGACAACTGCTCCGGAGTTTTGGCAGCGCTCGATGCAATCTGCTCTGCCGGTACGGACAATGATGAAATCTGTATCTCTGCTTTTTATCACAATGAAGAGATCGGCAATGCAACCAAGCAGGGTGCAGCCTCAGCGGTTACCGAACAGATTTTGGAGCGTATCTTTTCCGGTCTTTCCCTGACCAGAGAAGATCTGTACTGCGCTCTGTCAGCAGGTCTCTGCCTGTCATTGGACGTTGCCCACGCCCTGCATCCGGCTTATACGGACAAAAATGATCTGACCAACCGCCTTGGACTGGGAAGTGGTGTCTGCTTAAAGCTTTCCGCCAGACAGTCCTACGCCACCGATTCAACCTATGTCAGTGTGATACAGGCTCTCTGCGACACACACCGGATCCCATATGGAAAGTTTGTCAACCGTTCCGACCAGCGTGGCGGTTCCACGCTTGGCACGGTGGTGAGTACTTCCCTTTCCATGCCCTGTGTGGATGCCGGTGTCTGGCTTTTGTCCATGCATTCCGCGAGAGAGCTGATTGCATTAGACGACCAGACCTCACTTTGTGAGCTTGGCAGGAAGCTTTTTCTGGCTTAAACACTGCTCAACGAAACAAAATCTATAAATCACTGTTTATTGATTTTACTACAAAAAGCGTTTCAGATCGCACATAAAGTCCTCTTCCGTCGTGATAAGACTTTTAGCGATTGAAATGCTTTCTTTGGAAGCCGCCTTATATTTATTGATATACTCCGATACGGACTGGATACCCATATTGCAGCCGTCCATCAGGATCTTGGCTGCCTGATGATTATCTTCTCTCATCATCATCTTGAGCTGTGTCGTGGTTTTAGCCATGATCGCAGCCATGGCATCCGGCATTTTGCCTGTTTCCCCGCATGCATGAAGCATCGTTGTTACTTCTTTCTGCAGAGCCTGATGCTTCTGCTTGTAGCATTCTGTCACATGTGCCATATCAGGTCCCATATGAAACCCTTCCATCCGGTCAATACTGTCTATCGCCATTTTACAGCCCGAATCTACCTCTTTTAATAATTTGATCGTATCATCCTGCATTAAAAAAACACCTCCACATATCTACACTGTCATTTCTGACAGTTAGTATACGAAAAAGGTGTTTTTTTATACATGTTAAAAAGCATATCTGCTATGGAAACGATAATATTCGTGCTTGTCCAGATACATGGCTGATTCAGCTGATTTCACAACCTCCTCCAGAGTACCGGAACGATTGATCCACGCATATCCGATGGCTGCTGTCTGATCACATTCCATCTGCATGATATCACGAAACGCACGGAACTTGGCACCGGCCTCTTTTTTGGTAATTCCCTGTATGATAACCAGAAACTCATCTCCGCTGATGCGGTAGCAGCGGTCTGTATCGAAGTACTTTCCAAACACGTCGGTAAACCTCCGGATATAAGCATCTCCCGCTTCATCTCCCTGTGTATCGTTGATCAGCTTTAAGCCATTCATATCGGCATATATGACTGCGACCGTCTTTTTACGCGGCAGTCCAAAATAATTTTTGCACGCCTCCTGATAGCTTGCCCGGTTTAAAAAACCTGTCAGGGAATCTCTGGTCTGATAGTATTCAAGCTCTTTTTTCCGCTTCTGCTCCAGGGAATAAATATCGTGTACATCACGGATATACAGAATCACGATCTGGTTTTCCGGTGTATACTCGACACTCGGGATCAATTCCATGGATTCCCAGCGGAATTTTCCATCCTCTTCTTTTCTCCGGTATATCAGCTCCGTACTTTCCTTGCTGTGTCTGAAATGCATGCGGATGCGATGAATGGACGTAAATTCCATGAAACTTTTTACATCATCCTTGTACACATAACCGTTTTCCGCAAATTTGCGAAACCATTCGGACATCTTGACAGACATTCCGTGATCTGCCTTGTCTGATTCATAATCAACCTTGAGTTCCTGATGCGAATCATCCGAAAGATTGATCCTTATGATCTTGCGGTATACGCTTGAAAGCATTCTCATCGAATCTTCCAGACCGCGCGAATCGTTGTCCGCAAGCTTCCATATATACAATACGTTGGGATTTTGTTCGGAATAAGAGGACGGGATGATCAGTTCGAAAGTGACCCACGTATAGTGGTTTCTCATCTTGCGTCGAAAAGTATGTACCTGATGATACTGCCCATACCGGATAGATCTGCGGATATAAACCGGATTAAAATGAAAATGAAAATCCGAGAAATCCGCCGGATACACCAGGCCCGAATTGCCTATGGCTTTGACATAAGCCTCAATACTGCCCGATTTCGGAATGTTTAAATGCATTTCGTCATGCGGACGTTTCAGAATATTGTACTCCCCAGTCTGTGCATTTACCTGTATTGCTTTAAATACAGTTTCAAAGCACGTAGCATATACCCAATTTAAATCGTTCATAGTTCCCCCAAAACTTTATCAGTAATCTGCTTTTATCATGCAAAGCCCCTTGGCCGGTGCTGTAAATCCTGCCAGCTTCCGATCCTTTGCATCTATCAGCGAAACGATACTGTCCACCGTCCGCTTCCCATATCCGACCTCCAGCAGGGTGCCGGTCAGAATCCGCACCATGTGCTGCAAAAATCCGTTTCCGTGAAATGTCAGTGTCAGAAGATCGCCCTTTTTCACGATCTCAATTTTGTCAATGTTGCGGACTGTTGATTTTTTCATACGCGGATTGCTGCAAAAGCTCGCAAAATCATGTGATCCGATCAGAGCCTGTGCCGCCTGCTTCATCGCTTCCACATCCGGCTTTTCTTCCAGCGCATATACATATTTACGGTTGAATACCGGTTTGGTTTCCCCGATATAACACGTATAGCAGTAGGTCTTTCCGGTCGCGTTGTAACGACTGTGAAAGCGGTCGGATGCAATTTTTACCTCTTTGACACATATATCATCCGGCAGATACTGATTGAGGTAATCCCGGATCTCTCCAACCTCCAGCTGTGTATCCATCCGGGCATTACAGACCATATTTTGTGCATGGACACCGGCATCCGTACGTCCGCAGCCAATCACCTCGACTGCCTGTCCTGTCATAAGAGAAAGTACATTTTCCATCTTTCCCTGTATTGTCATATCCGTTGTCGGCTGATGTTCCCATCCATAAAACCGGGTCCCATCATAAGACAAGATCATTTTATAATTTTGCACCACTTACGCTCTCTTTCTTTTTTGTATCATTTAACATGTTTAACATTGCTCTGCGATGCGGATTTTCTTTTTTCATGTAGTTTTCCCGATATGCATCAGCTCTTCTTTGCGCTTCCTGCATGGGAATCTTCTTATCTGCATTTTTGTAAAAACGATTCTCCAGAGTGTCGGGATAAATCTCTTCCAGGTTTTCCAGACAAATTGCACAGAGCATGCAGGGATATTCAAATCGTTTGGAAAAACAGCATCCTCCGTCCAGATTGATGGAATTTTCGCGATAGGCAATCATACCCGGACGGTCCGGATACTCATCCTGTGCAATATATTCCCGGTCAACGGTGGAGGTATGACCATGAATAATGATCTCATCCGGATTGTGATTGATATAATCGCAGCGTTTTTCCAGATTGATATAAAACTGCCTGCCCTCATTTTCCTCATCATAATCATACCACGAATGGACAAGACGGTATGTGACCTCTTTTCCGGCCTGTGATCTGATCGTCAGCTTTTTGGAAGCCGGCATTTTTTCAAAAAGCTGCATGATCGGCTCAATCTTATCTTTTTCCCGGATTCCCTTTTTCTCAAGCACTTCGGAAAAATCATAATAGGTCTTGGGGATTGGTTCCCTTGGAATATAAAATCCCTGCTCTTTATACCAGGGCAGATATTCTGCCACATACCAGGTCAGAGCCAGCTGCTCGTGATTGCCACGGATGCACTGATATCTGCCATTTTGTGAAATATGACGTTGTGCCCAGTACAGTACTTCCCATACCTTCGGCCCCCGGTCGATCAAATCTCCCAAAAGGATAAACTGTGCCGATCTGTCTCTTTTTTCTATTATTGTTAAAAGTGTTGCAAGCTCATCGTAGCAACCATGCACATCACCAATCACATAGTGCATTTTTTCCACCTCATGCCAGTTTATTGTATGAATAATAAAAATTTACCGCCAATATTATACCATAATCAGGTTGCTCTTGTCTCATGGCAGGTAAAATAAATCAACTGATATTTTTTTGCCACTTCCAAAAGGAGACGCTTGCCACCCGAAAGCTTTTCTTCATCCAGCGCCACCAACGGATCATCCAATATCAATACCGGCTTTTCATCCGGATACATGGCATCCGCAAATGCCAGCCGCAGACACAGTCCGATCAGATCCTGATAACCGGTACTTAAATAGCCGGTCTCCCTCTGCTTTCCGCACTCCATAATGGTAACGGCTGCATTGGCATCCATATAATACTGCCTCTCATCTTTACCCGCCACCAGTCCGTAATAATGCAGAAAGCTGTTTTTTAAAGGAGCCACATATTTTTGTGTCATATTCTCTTTGGCCTGTCTTAAAAAATCCTGTGTCCTTGTAAGCTGTTTGTAAAGCCGTGTCTTTTCCTCAATCTGACAATTCAGATCCTCCCACTGCTTTTCCAGCTCCTCGTGCATATCATAACGGTCCCTGAGCTCATCCTGTCTGTTTTGATACTCCCGGACTGTCTGATGTAAGCTTTCCAGCCGCTCCGAATTCGTCCGGAATTCCCGGTTCAGGTTTTCCAGACTTTCCTGTATCCCGGCGGTCTCTTCATTTCCGTTTTCTGCCGGATGCACCATGGGATTTTGTTCTTCGAAGGTTTCTTTTTTCAACCTGCATGCCTGATAATTCCTTTTAGCAGCATCTGCCCTTGTCCTTGCTGTAAAAAACTGCTCTCTCAAAACATTCAGTTCGTTTTCACACGCAGAGTTGTCCGCGTTTCTTCCATATGAGGCTAAGAAAGCGGTCAGTTCGTTTTGCAGACTCTCATATAAATCCATCTGACCTGTATAAGAAAGTGCCTGTTTTTCCTTTGCAAGCAGGGCTTCATATTCCATGGCCTCTGCTAACAGCTGCTGCAATCTGTCCGAAACAGCTTGTTCTTCAAGCGGCTCCGTCAGCGAGATTCCCTTTTTATTAAAATAAGCCAAAAGCTTTGTATCTACAGCCTTTATCTGCGCCTCATCCGACAGGATCTCCTGCTCCATCTGTTTTAATTCATCCGACATTTCTGTTTGTTTACTGCTCTCTTTTCTTTTACGCAGTCCCATACATCCCAGTAAAATACCTGCCACAGTCAGTGCGATTCCCAGTGGAAGCAGCACGCGTAACAGTAAAATACCGACAACCACCGACAATATACCTGCTGCTATACAGATCATCATACTGTTTGCGGCATGCTTTTTATCCCGCTCAGCCTCCGCCTCCTGCGTGGCGCGGAATGTGGCGAATGTACCTTTCCGCATGGAAAGAGTACTCTTTTTAGCCATCCTGCGATTCCATTCACCAAGCATTGCTGTGATCCGGCCTTTGGGATCCTCATCCTTATCAAAACGCCCCTTTAATTCTTCAAGACGGCTCTGCTCATCGGATTTCAGTTTATTTCTTTCAACATCAGCCATGATGTCTTTTGCTTTTTTCTGCTTTAAAAATGCTTCTTCCAGTTCGGCTTCTTTCGGAAAATCTTCTTCCAGTTTCTGCTTTTCTGTCTCAAACAGCAGTTCCTTTTCCTTCATCTCCCTGCAAAGATGACTGTACATGTCCTGTTTGGACTGCAGATCTTTCTGACGGCTTAGCTGCTCCTGTTTTTGAAAAATCTCAGACTGCTGTTTCTTTAGTTTGTCAATCTCCCGTAATTTGTCCTCGATCAGATCCTGCTGCTTTTCAATCGCTTCTTCCATTCCGTCAAGCGCACGGAGCCTTGTCTGCAGATCCGAAGCCTCTGCTTTGAGCTTGTATACAATTCCCGTCTTTCTACGCGGTGACAAAGCATTGATATAATCAGTAAGCTTCTTGTCCGCTTCTTCAAACCGGTTCAAATCGTTGGTATCATCGGTCAGATTGCCGATTTTAGCATTGATGTCATCGGTTGCGGATGTTACCAGATCATTTTGACCGATAAATACAGTCCTGATAAATGATTCCTGGTTAACTGCAAACAATTCCTCTCCGATCTGCTCTGTATAATCATTGCTGATCAGGTTCGTTGTAAGATCGCGCAATTCAAATTCATCATTCGGCTGCTTATCATGAAAAATACGCGTCATCCGGTATTTCCTGTTTCCAACGGAAAAATCCAGACTGCCGCCATAGGTTCCTCCCTGCCATGGTTCAAAGCGCTTGCGCTCATTTTCCATACCTTTTCTCTTGGTTTCACCTAAAAAGCCATAAAACATAACACGGATAAATGCAGCCAGTGTGCTTTTTCCAAATCCGTTTGCCTCAAAAACCGTATTGCAGCCGTCACAAAAATCCAATGAAAAATCATGCAGCCTTCCGAAATTTTCCACATGGCAGCTCAATAGTCTCATAAGAGCACCTCCTCATTGCCAAGGATCTGCAATCCCAGCCGGATAACAGAGGCTTTTTCTTCCTCCGTGATATCTTCTGCCGAAAGGACCGTCCGTACATATTCGCCCTTCAATGACTCATCATTGCGATAATCTGCCGGTTCTACTTTGAGAGTTGTCTCATCATATATCTTGACAAAATAAAAATCACCTGAAAAATGCTGTACCAGATAGTTGATATTTTTTTCACTTGAAACATCCAGTGCTCCGGTCAGAATGACCTTGATAAGATCTGTTTTTTTACAGGAAGCCTCCGCTAACTGTTTTTTGATACATTCTGCCATTTCCGCCGAATGACCGCAGCCGGTCACATCCGCTTCCACAGTATAGAGCTGTCTTTTTGCAAAGGGCACAAAGGTATCTGATACCGTCTGCTTTTTTTCATCAATATCAAGGACTACAAAGCCGTGTTGTCCACATTCATCAAATCCACGCCCCTCCAGACATCCGGGATAACAGTATATACCTCTTCCGTCCAGTTTCCCCCGCTTATAGGCATGCACATGTCCAAGCGCAAGATAATCAATTCCCTTGTTTTGCAATTCTCTTAAGCGGATAATTTCTGCTTTATCCTTTGTGCCTGTCTCATATTCCTGTCCATGCAATGTCACAAGATTGATATTTTCGGAATCCAGTACCAGTGTATTGTATACGTTTTCAGAATTACCCTTGGCTAACTCGATGCCGAAAAGGACAACCGGATGATTCGTTTCCTCGTCAGACAAGGTATACGATGTCCACTCTGTTGAGAACAGCATCAGGTTGTCCGGAATACTTTCCATGGATGACAAAAAATTATCCCTGTCATGATTGCCTCTTAAATAATAAAACCGGATATCCGGATGCCCGGTAATCTCTGATATTACCAGCTTTCTCGCACCTGCTGATATATTACCGGTATCAAACAGATCTCCGGCGATCAAGATGTGAAAAATATTATTTTGGACAGCATAAGAGACCATGTCCTGAAACGTATGCAAAAGCTCTGCTTTTCGTTCCCTGGCACGTTCCTTGTCCAGTATGGATGTCATTTTTGAATCCAGATGCAAATCTGCACAGTGTAATAATTTCATATTCTACCTTTGATGATTGCTTTTTATTGTTGCCTTTGTTTGTTTTATTTTTTCTTTGTTGTTTGATTATTGCTTTGCTTTAGCGTTGTTTTATCTTAGCGTTGCTTTGCTTTAGCGTTGTTTTTCTTTATCGCTTACTAATCTTCCTCTTTCCAGAAGTCCACCGGCTCATAATCCAAAAGCCTGGCAAGAAATTCCTGCTCTGTCAGCTTCTGCTGTATCGTATCCAGGATCCGGTCATTTTTTGCCAGAACCGTGTGATAATGATACCCTGACGTCAGATTGCTGAGCAGATTGGATTTTCCGCTCTTAATTTCCATCATATAGGCATCAATATCGGCTCTCGACGAAATATTGAGTTCTGCCCTTACCACGCCGTATACCTTGTGATATACAAACACATCCTTGACATATCCGCCCTGATCCACGTACAATTGCAGTTCCTTTTCTTCTTCCTCGGGTCTGTTGTATATCTTGAAAATGCGCTTGCATTTATTCTGGTCACTCAGACAATATCCCTTGTTGGTCGAATAAATATCATAATCCTTTGCACGAAGCAGGGCGATATCCTGTACGATCACCTGTCTGCTCACTCCCAGTATTTTAGCAAGTCCCGATCCGGAAATCGGACTCTCACTGCTTTTCAGTGTATTAATGATTTTTTCTCTGCGTTCTTCACCACTCATACACAAACCTCCGAATTAGACTGCATGCAGATTTTTCAAAGAAATATCCAAAATCGGAGCTGAATGTGTCAGCGCACCACTGGAAATGATATCTACTCCCAGGTCTGTGAGTCGGGCGATATTTTCTTTGGTAACATTTCCGGATACCTCTACTTCTGCCTTTCCATCTATGATTGCCATAGCCTCTTTCAGAGTCTCATGATCCATATTGTCTAACATAATGATATCGGCACCTGCAGCGACTGCTTCCTTTACCATGTCAAGCGTCTCAACCTCTACTTCAATTTTTCTGACAAAAGGTGCATAGGCTCTTGCCGCTTCAATTGCCTTTGTCACACTTCCTGCAGCTCCGATATGATTGTCCTTCAATAAGACACCGTCAGTCAGATTGTAACGGTGATTGGACGCGCCTCCCACTCTGACTGCATATTTTTCAAAAATTCGGTTGTTTGGGGTTGTCTTTCTGGTGTCAACCAGCTTTGTTTTGGTTCCCTTTAATAATGCATTGACCTCTGATGTGTATGTAGCAATTCCGCTCATTCTCTGCAGATAATTTAAAGCGGTTCTTTCGCCGCATAACAGGACACGGATATCTCCGTATACCTTTGCCATCAGCTGTCCTTTTTTGACAGTATCACCATCTTCTACATAAAGCTCTATTTTTGTTTTTTCATCAAGCAGTTCAAATACTCTTGAAAAAATCTGTAAGCCGCAGATCACTCCATCCTGCTTGCAGATCAGATCTACCTCACCCTGCTTTGCCGTCGGCATCACACTGTTGGTGGATACGTCCTCACTTGTGATATCTTCTTTTAATGCGCCCAAGATCAACGGATCTACGTTGAGCTTCATTGTTACCTGATCAAACATTTTTTATCTCCTTTTGTTTTTATAATTGTGTCTTGCTGTATATTCCTGACCTTTACCGGTGATCATCGTTTATTATTCCGGTATGCGCTCACTCAGCAACAGCCTGTTTCTGCTGTTCATCCGCCTCATGCATGGCCGCCAGAACAATCTCTTTGTAAGCCTCTGCTAACTTCCGGTCATCCTCATATGCTTCAGTTGAAACATCATCCAGTTTTTCATATGCAATATCAGCAATTGCTAACTCATTGATCTGCTTTGCCGCTCTCTTTGCAAATACCAGACTTTCCAACAGGGAATTGCTGGCCAGACGGTTTTTTCCATGCACACCGTTGCAGGCAGTTTCTCCAACCGCATACAGGCGGTCCATACTCGTCTTGCTTTCGTGGTCTACCCAGATACCACCCATATAATAGTGCTGTGCCGGAACAACCGGAATGCATTCCTTTGTTACGTCGTAACCCGAATCCAGACATTTTTGTATAATATTCGGAAAATGTGCCTTTAATTCCTCTTCCGGGATCGTGCGCAGATCTTCCCAGACATGTCTGGTCCCATCCTTTTCCATCTGTTTCCTTATCTCAATCGTCAGAAGATCTCTCGGAAGCAGTTCATTGACAAAACGATTGCCATTTTTATCGTACAGCTTTGCACCCTCGCCGCGGACCGATTCAGATATTAAAAAGCTACGGTCCTGATCGTTTTCCGAATACAGGGTGGTCGGGTGGATCTGAATATAATTGATATCCTTCATACGCAGCTTGTGATTAAGAGCGATTGCAAGTGCGTCACCGGTCAGTTGGCGGAAATTGGTCGAATGTCTGTAAAGTCCACCGACACCTCCGGTTGCCAGAACCAGAACTTTAGCAGCAATCACTTCTGTCTTTCCTTTCCTTTTTATCACAGCACCGACGCATTTGTGATCCTTTTCAACAAAATCAACCAGCATCGTATGCTCGATGATCTCGATGTTTTTTCTTTTACGCGCTTCTTCCAGAAGCTTACCGGTAATTTCCTTTCCGGTAATATCCTCGTGATACAAAATACGCTTGTCCGAATGGGCCCCTTCTCTTGTAAAGCTGAAGCTGCCGTCCGGCTCTCTCTCAAAGTCAACACCGATTTCTACCAGATCCTTTACCACATCCTGAGAAGAACGGATCATGATATCAACCGAGGTTTTATCATTTTCATAATGACCGGCTTTCATGGTATCTTCAAAATAACTGTCATAATCATCGTCATTTTTGAGCATACACATACCGCCCTGCGCGAGAAAGGAATCACTTTCTTCAATCGTTGCCTTTGTAATAATTGTTATATTGGTATCGTCGGAAAGGTTGAGTGCACAATAAAGACCTGCACATCCGCTTCCCGCAATTAATACATCTGTCTGTTTTTTCATTATGCCAACTCCAACATTTTTTCTAACGGCTTCAATGCCGCATTTGCAATATTTTCATCTAAAAAGACTTCATTTGTCTCATTTTCCAGAACATCAATAATTTTTTCAAGGCTTACTTTTTTCATATTGACACATTCCTGAACCGCTCTGGCACGATATAGCTTTTTATCGGGTGCCAGCTCATGAATCTTGTAAAATACACCATCAACGGTTCCAATGATAAATTCGTCAGCATCTGTATTGACTACATAATCAATGATGGCTGATGTGCTTCCTACAAAGTCAGCTAACACCGTCACATCCTTGGTGCATTCCGGATGAACAGCCACCCTGGCCTGCGGATGTTCTTTTTTTGCATTGAGAATATCGTCCTTGGATATGATAGTATGTCTCGGACAATGTCCCTGATTTAAAATAATATTTTTCTCCGGAACCTGATCCTGTACAAAGGTTCCCAGATTACGGTCAGGAATAAAAAAGATATTTTTATTGGGAAGATTTTTGACAATCTTAACTGCATTGGCACTGGTCACGCATACATCCGCAAGTGCTTTCAGCTCTACGGTTGAATTGATGTAGCAGACAACGGCAACATCTTCATATTTTTCCTTGACAGCCTTGATTTCTTCGGCAGTCGCCATATGTGCCATCGGACAATCTGCTGTCGCATCCGGCATAAAGACACGCTTTTCTTTATTGAGGAGCTTTGCACTTTCTCCCATAAACTCCACACCGGCAAATACAATCCGGTCAGCATCCACTTTTGTTGCGACCTTACTTAAGTAATATGAATCTCCTATGTAATCAGCCACTTCCTGTACATCCTCATCCACATAGTAATGAGCTAAAATAACAGCATTTTTTTCTTTTTTCAACTGCTCAATCTTTTCTTTCATTGTGCTCTCCGTTCCTATATCATTGGTATTGGTTTTTATGTAAAAATTACTTCTTTTTTACATTAGGGACAGTATAGCACCATAATTTACACCTGACAAGACAGTTGTAAAGAATATGTGTAATGGAATAGGTGTAATATATGTTTTTATTGATTTTTCATATCACATCCGGCATAACACAGTATAAGAGCAGAATGTATACAATATCCTATTTTCATCCAAAAAATCCTGTTGACCATGCACACAATATAAATTTCTGTATTACGTTATGTTAGTATTCTCTTTCAATTTTCTGTACCTGTTCATAAATGTATTTATTTTCCGGTACAAGAATGCCAAGCTCTTCTCCCATCCGGATTACTGTTCCGGCAAACATTTCAACCTCGGAATGCTTTTTATTGATCCGGTCCTGTCCCATGGATGGTGTTCCGTCAGGATCGAGGGTCTTTTCTATTTCAATACATTTATTGATATCTGCCTCTGTCAGCTTAATACCCTTTGTGTTAGCAATTGCTAACACTTCGCGCATGGCAGCGATCAGTGTCCGGTTAGCATCGGTCCCTTCCGTAATTGCGCCGGAATAAGTCGTATTGTAGACCATACAGGTCTGGTTGATCCCGACATTGAGCATGTACTTAAACCACATGCGCCACAGGATGTCCTCTTCCTCAACATAGGGCATCTCAATCCTGTCAAAATATGCTTTTACACTCTCCAAAATTTCCGGATCTCCTCCTGCAGCTGTACCGATATGTAAAGCTCCCATCTGCGTAAATCGAAGAGAACTGCCAAAGCGCATTGCATCCATTCCCTGTGCTACGGTATAAAGAACACGGTTCATGCCATATCTCTTTCCGATAATTTCTTCACTGGAAATCCCATTCATCACAGACATGATGATCGTATGCTCGTCGATGGATGTCTGCATTACGTCAAGGGCATCCTTTAATCCTGTATACTTTACTGCAACGATCAAAAGATCAGCAGGCTTTGCTTCCTTATCACTTATCATCTGGAATTTTACTCTTTTATTATTGATAAAAAATTCTTCACTGCCATGCATTTTAAGACGTTCCTCATCCATGACAAATGATACGGCGTCATTTCCCGCATGCCTTGAAATATGATCTGCATATAAAAGCCCCAAAGCTCCCATACCGACAATTGATACTTTTTTTATTTCCATAATAATGACCTCTTTCGTATTATTAATTCTTGATCTCAATAACATTTTATCATAGAAAAATTTGAAATCAATCTGTCATCTATGCACACTTTCTGATTATCTATATGTGCTTTTCTGATTATCTATATGTGTTTTTCTAATCATATATATTTGCTTTTCTGGTTATCTATATGTGCTTTTTTGGTTATCTATATGTGCTTTTTTGGTTATCTATATATGCTTTTCTAATCATATATATGAACTTTTCTGACGTAGATTTGCCACTGGCTGCACATGCCCTCTGCCATTCTTATATCATGCAAATGCTCTCTAAAGCATTATCCTACAAGACTCATAAGTCTTGCGACAAACAATCCCCCTCCGGTACCCACAACATACCCAAGAAGTGCCATAATAATCCCTACCGGCACCAGATAATTGCTATAAGCTCCGGCAAGAACAGGCGCTGTTGCCGTACCGCCAACATTTGCCAAAGATGCCACACAGCAGGTAAACAGATCCATCCGGCAAAGCTTTGCTATAGCAATCATGATAATAATATGGATTGCCAAAATTACCAAACCGCACAGCAGCCATGCAGGTGCATTTCCGATTGCAGAAAGATCCGCCCGGGATGCAAGCATTGCGATCACAATATACAGCATGACATTTGACACCTCTTCCGTTCCCTTCAGTCTGCCAAGCGGAGTCATGGCAAATAATATACCAAGCAGTGTCACAACTAAAACCGTCCACGTCGTCTGATCAAGAAATGAAATATACTTGTTTATAAACGCTCCCGCATGCTCGCTCAGTGCAGAAACCAGAAATCCACACCCCAGAAGAATCAAAAGATTTTGCCATGTAAACTTTTTTTCATTTTCTGCTGCTGCCTGTCTGAGACTGTGTCCAACCGAATCGATCAGCCTTGTATCAGCCTTTGTCCACCGGTTAAAATGATCTGCCCTTCCGATCGCCCACAATAAAAACATGATATAGACCGTCCCGCAAATCGAATCCATTACCAGCGCATAAGCCATGCTTCCTTCATCCACCTGCAGCGCGGCCTGAATGGCAAGCATATTTCCACCACCACCCATCCAGCTTCCGCATAAAGCTCCCAGTGATTTCCATGCTTCATTTCCCAGAAGTGGCTGAAACATCGCATAAGAAATGACAAAGCCCAATCCGATCGACAAGGTTGCCGCCAGAAATCCGAGCAGCATTCTTGGTCCAAGCTTTATAATGATCTTCATATCACAACGAAGCAGCATGATAAAAAGCATGGCATACAATAAAGGATTTTTTAACTGGACATATACATTTTTTGTAGAATCAAGGTCCCAGAAATGAACCGTACATAAGAACATCATTCCCAGATAAATCAAGACAACCGGTGGTGCAAACCGGAAGATCCTTTTTGCAGTTTTCCCACTGAAAATCAGCGGAAGACTGACCAGAATTGCTGTAAGAAAAACCAATGTGGAAAAATAGAAAAATCCGTTCTGAATCACGTGAATGTTACCTCCGGCTTACTGAATTTCATTTTTATTACGGTGTTTTTTATAATTGAGTTATTTCGTCTATTTACACAATTTACAATCCGGTGGCAATTTCATTTTTTGATCAATGATTTAGCCAACTATATTTAGTTTTATCCATTAAGTTATTTTTATGTATTTTATTTTATAAAATATTTTGATCTCTCCTGTATCAGATTGCTATATACCTTGTACTCTCGCAATTTTCAAAATACCTTATTAACTCATCTATTGTTTCTAAAATAAATTAATCATTCATGTTTTTGATACGACAGGAATGATTAATCTTTTATAAATAAAGTTATACTGCCTTTCTATTCTTTTGACCTTGTTATTATAAATATTACAAAATTTATACTTCCGGATCCATTCCGCAACATAAAGACTTAATTTTCCTTTCTACAACCTTCATATTTAAAGGTCCAAAAACAGTTTCATAAGTAACAATAAATCTCTGCCCCAATAAATATCCATTTTGTTCGTATTTATTCATTTTTCTGATAGCCTTTTCTAAATACTCGGGATCATCCATCATACCAAAATGTTCCCAGTATATTTCCTCTCTTGTCTGCAAATTTAAAATAGTAAAATCCGGATAGATTGTTCCCATTCCCTCCAGATAAAGTGGCTTCTCGTATCGATAGGGGATCTTGTATCTATCCAGCAAATTTGCAATCAAAACCTCGGACTTGGACCTCATCTGTTCCCCTTTAGCAGAATAATATTCCGGCATTTCCTCCCGAAATCCATTTTCCGGGAAAGATGCATTCAACCACTCCTGTAAATATTCATCAATAGGTTGTTCAATGGGGATAATTAATTGTTGCCGTGATTTGGCCAGTTTTGTGAAGATAGAATTTATAGAATTGTTCTGATAAAATTTTTGAAGCGTATCAATCATAGTTTTTTCTTTTATCGCCATTTGCAGTATTTTTTCATCATATCTTTTTTGTGCCAGCTGCTCTGCTAATTTCAGATTATCTTTATGAATATATTGAAATTCATTTGTTCGCTCCTTTTCCTCCTGTTTCTTTTTTTCTTCTTGCTCCGTTCGTTTCTTTTCCTCTCCTTGTTCTATTCCCTTGCAATAATACTGCCATTGTTTATTATGCTTGATTATCTTTAATACTCCATCCGGAGCTCCTTTCAAAGCAAGCTTCTTCTCACTGATCAGATTAGCAAGATATTTCTGTCTTTCCTGAAGTTCGTTTCTTAAATGCATACTTTCCATGTTTTCGCCTTTCCTTGTATTTTTAAATTTTTATATTGATTTGATTTATATGATATCAGGGTCAAAAGTTCAAAAAGTCGTTTGTGCTTGCACGATAAGACTTTTGAACCTGGGACCCGCCAAACATGAGAAAGTAGCGATTTACGCAGTAAATCAGCGGATTTCGAATGTTTGAGAATTGCGGGATCTGATTTGCAGCGGAGCAATTCGCAGCGGAGCAATTTGCGGATATCAAGTTAAGGGCAAAATACCTTTTGATCCTAACATCATTTATATCTCAGCATGTTATTTATAATTTTATTTATTTTGACATGCCGTTTGTGCTTGGGGCTTGACGACTTTTCCCCGGTTCCGGCATCCCTTTTTCTTGATTTTGCTTTTTTGCATGCCGTTTGTGCTTGGGGTGTGCCGGCTTTTTTCCGGCTCCGGCATCCTTTTTTCTTGATTTTTCTTTTTGGCATGCCGTTTATGCTTGGGGCTTGTCGGCTTTCCCCCGGTTCCGGCATCCTTTTTTCTTGGTTTTGCTTTTTGGCATGCCGTTTGTGATTGAGGTTTGCCGGCTTTTCCCCGGTTTCGGCATCCTTTTTTCTTGATTTTGCTTTTTGGCATGCCGTTTGTGCTTGAGGGTTGACGACTTTCCCCCGGCTCCGGCATCCTTTTTTCTTGATTTTGCTTTTTGGCAGGCCGTATGCGCTTGAGGCTTGACGGCTTTTTCTCGGCTCCGGCATCCCTTTTTCTTGATTTTGCTTTTTGGCATGCCGTTTGTGCTTTTGGGGCTTGCCGACTTTCCCCCGGCCCCGGCATCCCTTTTTCTTGATTTTGCTTTTTGGCATGCCGTTTGTGCTTGGGGCTTGCCGACTTTTTCCCGGCTCCGGCATCCCTTTTTCTTGATTTTGCTTTTTGGCATGCCGTTTGTGCTCGGGGCTTGCTAGCTTTTTACCGGTTCCGGCATCCCTTTTTCTTGATTTTGCTTTTTAGCATGCCGTTTGTACTTGGGGGTTGATGGCTTTTCCCCGGCTCCGGCATCCTTTTTTCTCGATTTTGCTTTTTAGCATGCCGTTTGTGCTTATGTTTCGAATTTTTCAAATTTACTTATGGGATTTTTAAAATATCAATGATTATTAAAGGAATAATGCTCCGGATAAAAAATATCGAGAAGAATACGACTTGAAGAAAACGACTTTAACGAAAACACCTTTGATTAAAATGACTTTGATTAAAATAACTTTGATTAAAACACCTTTGATGAAATGTTATAAAAAGATAAACCTTATAAAGAAATTGATATACCTATATTTGAGGCATAACTGCAATAATAAAGATTTGTTTGAATTCATATAATCATATTTAGATATGCTGATCATGAATGCATATATATAATCATGTAGATACAATTATCAAAAGTAGACCTGTATCAAGAAACTTCACATGTATAAAGAAACTTCACATACAGCAGAAAAATAAAGATAGCAGAAGTCATAAACGCGACCTCTGCTATCAACTATATCATAATACTACATAAAATAAAACTACATTTTATATTATCAAAATCTGTCAGATATATCATCAAAATCTGCCAGGATTTATGAAAAACCAATCAGCCCTATTTTATTTCGGCTGGATCTGTGCATGCAGCTCCTGCAGGGATTTTACCTGGCTGCCACCATGTTCTTTCAGGGTCTTGATACCACTGATGGTAGCTTTGGCTGCTGCCATGGTTGTCATGTACGGGATCTTTTTCTTGATCGCATTTTTGCGCAGGTAGCTGTCATCCCATCCGCTTGCTCCGCCGTCGGGTGTATTGACGATCAGATCAATCTTTCCGTTGGTGATCAAATCAAGGATGTTCGGACGGCCTTCCTGAAGCTTTAAGGCTACTTCAGACGGAATGCCTGCTTCATCCAGCAGTGCTTTTGTGCCCTTGGATGCGAGGATCTTGAAGCCTGCTTCATCAAAATCTTTGGCAAGTGCTACAACTTCATCTTTGTCTTTATCATTTACGGAAATCAGGACAGTTCCTTCCATCGGAAGTCTGGTCTGTGTTGCTTCCTGTGCTTTGACAAATGCTTCTCCCCAGTATTCGGATAAGCCGAGAACTTCACCGGTAGATCTCATTTCCGGTCCAAGAACCGGGTCAACTTCCGGGAACATATTGAACGGGAATACTGCTTCTTTTACTCCGTAGTAAGGAATATTCTGCTCTCTTAATCCCGGAACCGGAGAAGGTCTTCCGGTCAGATCGCGTGTCATGATCTCGGTTGCAAGCGGCACCATACGGATATTGCATACCTTGGACACCAACGGCACGGTACGGGATGCACGGGGATTGGCTTCCAGTACATATACTTTGCCGTTCTCAATCGCATACTGCATGTTCATCAAGCCTTCTACATGCATTTCTTCTGCAATTTTTCTGGTATATTCTTTGATCGTGGCAACATTTTCATCACTTAAATGTCTGGATGGAATAATGCATGCAGAGTCTCCGGAGTGAACACCTGCTAACTCGATATGCTCCATAACAGCCGGAACAAATGCATGTGTGCCATCGCTGATAGCATCTGCTTCACATTCGGTTGCATGCATCAGGAAACGGTCGATCAAAATCGGACGATCCGGTGTCACACCAACGGCTGCCTTCATATATCCAACCATGCTTTCTGCATCGTGTACAACTTCCATTCCACGTCCGCCCAATACATAAGAAGGACGAACCATAACCGGATAACCGATCTTTTCTGCGATCTGCAGCGCATCATCAACGGTAACTGCCATACCTGATTCGGGCATCGGAATTTCCAGTTTATCCATCATGGCACGGAACTGGTCACGGTCTTCTGCAAGGTCAATAACTGCGGGTGAAGTACCAAGGATACGCACACCGTTTTTCTCAAGGTCGCTTGCCAGATTTAAGGGAGTCTGTCCACCAAACTGAGCAATGACACCTACGGGCTGTTCCTTTTTATAAATACTTAAAACATCCTCTAAGGTCAGTGGTTCAAAGTAAAGTTTATCGGATGTATCATAATCGGTAGATACTGTCTCAGGATTGCAGTTGACAATGATTGTTTCGAAACCAAGCTTTTTGAGTGCTAAGGATGCATGTACACAGCAATAGTCAAATTCAATACCCTGTCCGATACGGTTGGGACCACCACCTAAGATCATGATCTTTTGTTTGCCGTCGCTAACCGGATTTTTATCTGTTCCATTATAGGTAGAATAGTAGTATGCACTGTCTTTTGTGCCACTTACATGCACGCCTTCCCAGTTTTCTTCCATGCCAAGCTCAATCCTGCGGTTGCGGATATCAGCTTCGGGAACCTGTAAGATCTGTCCCAGATATTTATCGGAAAATCCATCTTTTTTAGCCTGGATCAATGCATCATCAGCAGGTACACTTCCTACATTTTTAACAAGGGCGTCTTCTTCATCCACCAGTTCCTTGATCTGCTCTAAGAAATAAGCCTTGATCTTGGTCAGCTCATGAATTTCTTCTACAGTTGCGCCCTTTCTCATTGCTTCATAAATCAGGAAATAACGGTTGCTGTTGGGGAATACCAGTCTTTTTAACAGCTCGTCCTTGGAAAGTGTATCAAAGTCTTTGGCATGGCCAAGTCCGTATCTTCCGTTTTCAAGGCTCCGGATTGCTTTCTGGAATGCTTCTTTGAAGTTTTTACCAATACTCATAACTTCGCCGACTGCACGCATCTGTGTACCAAGCTTGTCCTCTACACCTTTGAATTTTTCAAATGCCCAGCGTGCAAACTTGATAACAACATAGTCTCCGTCCGGGACATATTTATCTAAGGAACCATATTTACCGCAAGGGATATCTGCCAGAGTGAGACCTGTTGCAAGCTTTGCGGAAACAAGTGCGATCGGGAAACCGGTTGCCTTGGATGCAAGTGCTGACGAACGGGATGTACGGGGATTGATCTCAATGATAATGTCACGATCTGTTTTGGGATCGTGCGCCCACTGTACATTGGTACCGCCAATAACCTGAATGGCTTCAACAATTTTATAGGATTTTTCCTGAAGTCGTTTCTGAACTTCTTCAGAAATCGTAAGCATCGGAGCAGAACAGAAGGAATCACCGGTATGAACACCCATGGGATCAATATTTTCAATGAAGCAGACGGTGATCATCTTGCCTGTTTTGTCACGGACAACCTCAAGCTCCAGCTCCTCCCAGCCGATCACACACTCTTCCACCAGTACCTGACCAACCAGACTTGCCTGAAGACCTCTTGCGCAGACTGTCTTTAACTCTTCAACATTGTATACAATACCGCCACCGGTGCCGCCCATGGTATACGCAGGACGAAGCACAACCGGATATCCCAGCTCATCCGCAATCTTTAAAGCCTCATCAACGGTGTATGCAACCTCACTTCTTGCCATCTCGATACCGAGACTTTCCATGGTCTTTTTAAATTCGATACGGTCCTCTCCACGTTCAATGGCATCTACCTGCACACCAATGACCTCAACACCGTATTTGTCCAAAATACCTTTTTGAGCAAGCTCTGAACACAGGTTTAATCCTGACTGTCCACCCAGATTGGGAAGTACTGCATCCGGTCTTTCCTTTGCAATAATCTGCTCAATCCTTTCTGCATTTAACGGCTCGATATAAGTAACATCAGCAATTTCCGGATCCGTCATGATGGTTGCCGGATTGGAATTAACCAGTACGATTTCGTAGCCCAGGCTCCGTAAAGCTTTGCAGGCCTGTGTTCCTGAATAATCGAATTCACAGGCCTGACCGATAATAATCGGGCCGGAACCGATAATCAGTACCTTGTGGATATCTGTTCTCTGCGACATATTTTTTCCTCCGTTTAACATATTGACCAACTTTCGTTTGTTGATTTTAACTCAATCCATTCTATTCTACTTTTAAATATCCCTTTTTTCAATAAAATAAATCATTTTTTTGTGATTTCAGAAAAAACTGTTTTCTACAAATTCCAAAATTTTTATAATTTCCTATTATATATTCTTTTTACATCTGAAATGAGGGATGTCGTCCCCAATATCAAAATGGGTTTCTGTCTCTTTTGGGCTTCCCTGAGTGCCTGTGAAAGCTCATAAAAACAAACCTGTGAAAATCCCCGTTCCTGCAGTGTTTTTTCCTGAATATCCGAAAATTTATAATGGGGACTGGATGATTTTGTCAAAATGATCTGTGAAGCCAGCGGTGCCATTTTTTGAGCAACACCAACATAATCCTTGTCATCCGGTATTCCGATGATAGCCGTCACCTCCGGTATCTTCATTTTTTCCAAAACCTCTATTACCATTTCGGCACTTTTTGCATTGATGGAGGCATCTAAAATCGTCAGCGGTTCACAAGAAAGCACTTCCATCCGTCCCGGCCATTGCAGCTTTTTCATAGCAGCTTTGGCATTTTTTTCTGAAAATCTTTCTCCTAAAATATCCTTACATACAGCCATGGCCAGTGCGCAGTTTTTTGCCTGATGCTCGCCAAGAAGCGGTAACGCAATACCACGGATCATGGTCTCTTCGATACGCACATCAAACAACATGCCATCCATACAATATTGTATATTTTCTGCAGAAAAATCCCTGCCATACTGCTTAAGATAAGTATTTGTCTCTGCCGCTTTTTTTTGCAGAATTCCCATCACGTTCTCTGCCTGTTCGGCTGTATATACATACTTCTGGTCTCCTGTCATAATACAGGCTTTATCCATGGCGATTTCTTCAAGCGTCCTTCCAAGCTCTCTTGTATGCTCTAAAAAAATTGTATTGATGACCGCATAATCATGAACCGCATTGTTGACATCATCATACCGGACACCCTTGCCACCTTCCAAAACATTGAAATCCGTATTGTTGTCCGTGAAAAACTGCAGGGCAAGCGCACACTGCAGACCAATAGGACTGATACACTCCCCCCGCTTCAGATTTTGCAATCCACCGGCAAACCGTTCTCTAATCTTTTCTGTACAGGCACAAAAATCCTCATCCGAAATATTTTTCCCATTTATCCGAAAACGTTCATTGAAGCTCAGAATATGCGGGCTTGTCATAAGTCCGGTCTTTCCATATTGTGAAAGAACTGCTGCTGTCATACAGGCAACCGAGCCCTTTCCCTTGCTGCCTGTGATGTGTACGGACGGCACGCGGTGTTTCCCGGAAAGCTCCTGTATCACGTCTCTGGAAAGCTCCGGATGACGCTTTTTTGAATCAGGCATATCATAGTCCCATTCTTTTTCCGCTTTTAAATAAGATTCATAAAAAAAATCTTCTGCTTCTGTCCTCGTCATATCAAAAATCTCCACAGATCATATCCATCATTCTACCCGCTACATTAACACCTGTTGCCTGCTCAATCCCTTCAAGTCCCGGCATAACATTGATCTCACACAAATAAAACCGGTCTTTCCCAAATAAAAGATCGATCCCTGTAAAATCCAGTCCGGTCTGCTCATAAACATCCTTTGCGATCTGCCGGATCTCATCGTTTGGCTCATATGCCGTCACGCCGGCTCCAAGTGCCACATTTGCCCGAAAATCATGTTCCGATCTTCGCTGCATGCAGCCAACTACCTCGCCACGGATACTGTATACACGCACATCTCTTCCATAGCTTGTCTCAATAAACTCCTCAAACAGCCATTCCTTTTCTTTGCCATACTGTTGCAAAGCTTTCAGATCTTCTTCCTTTTGAATCAGGAAGATCTCTCTTCCCATGGAGTTTTCCAATCCCTTGGCAACCATTTTTGTACCGAGCATGCTGCTTAAGAATGGATAGTCTGCAAAGCCATCCGCAAGCAGGTAACGCGGCTTTAAAAAAGCCCGGGATTGCAGATGCAGAAGCTGCTCATATTTGTTGATATACTGATTGAACGGTGACAAGGGATTGTATGATTTTTTTGCAAGCCGATTGATCTGATCCTTGCACTTGCCCCATTTGTAACGGTTGATGACAAAATCGACCGGGGATAGTATTTTGCCATTGCAGTAGATTTTGGGGTCTGTGCTCTGTCCCACAGTTATATCATGTACCCCGATGATCTCAAGTGAAATTCCACGCGCACCGGCCTCCTCAACCAGTCGGTGACAGGTATAGGCATTTCCCATATTGCTGTATGCTTCAATTATGTATCCGTTCATTTGTACTCCTAGAGCTGCTTTAGCATAAAATCTATTACCTGCGTCAGCTTGCTCTTTTTCCATTCTTTTTTTTCTTCTTCTAAAGACAAGGGGTAGACAATCTGAAAGTCCAGAACTTCTCCCGGAACTCTACCGCTGCGTAAGGGTTCGTAGAAATTTTGGTAAAATTCTTCCTCCGTCGCATGCGCAAAAACATCCGGCTTCAGATAACGGAGCTGACGCTTGGTATTTTCAATAAACATCTTAGCCGCAAGTGGCTTCAACAAATTGTAATCTTCTTCCTGAACATCTGTAAAAATAGGAGAAAGCTCGCCTTTGACGACGCGCTCATTTTGACGGTCAATTTCAATTCCATACGGTTCAAATGAAAAAGCATCCTCCGTAAAATGCAGCTTTAATAATATTCCATATTCTGTATTAAACTGGGATCTCTGATAGTCTGTATCAAACACAAAATTGCCAAGGGAATAAAAAATGGCTTTTCCCGGAAAGGTTTCATAATTCATAGGAACATGGGGATGATGGCCAACGACTAAGTCTGCCCCCATGGACAGGTAATCCATGTATCGATCTCTGGTGTAAGGGGATGGAAGGGCTGTAAATTCTTCGCCTCCATGTGCCACAACAATGCACCAGCGACAGGTCTTTTTGATCTCGGCAATCGCTTTTTTGATGCGTTCCATATCACTCCAGCTAAAGCATCCGGCCTTATCGGTATCCGCCTTCCGGCATGCCCGCTGATAGCCGACGCCGATCATTCCGATACCACCTGCTTCAGGAAGAATAACCGGCTTTATGGCTTCATCGATGTTCATGCCGGCTCCTAATGTCTGCACGCCACATTTTTTTGCTTCGCGCAGGGTATCCGCCATGCCTTTTTCTCCGACATCCATAATGTGGTTGTTGCAGATATTCCAGACGTCTGCACCGATTTTATGGAAAAAATCTGTCGCTGCCGGATCCATGCTGTGGGTCAGGGCAACAACTCCGTTGTCACGTACGACTTTTTCCTGCTTGGATAATGGGCCTTCTACGTTGATGATCAGGTGATCGGCAGTATGTAGATAGGAGAGGATTTCATCGGATACGAGGTGTTCGTCCTCCCATTTGTGATCCATGTATTTATCAAATCCGATGTCTCCGGTGAAGATCAGGGTTGTTTCGTCTGGCATGTTGATGGCCTCCTGGGTTCGTTCTTTGGAATTTATTTTATCATCTTTTTGGGGATTGTGCATGGGTTTTGTTGGGGGAGGGGGATGGTTTCGGTCGGTTTTAGCGGATGAATCCCAGCGGTTTTCTATCTTGGTATTTCTGCGCCTAGTGGGAGTAAATGCCGCCATTTACTTTTTGGCAACGGTAAAGGCACGAAAAATAAAAACGCGCCTACGGCTTGAACGGTTATTTTTCGTGCCAGGTTGTTGTTATTGGCGGCATTAACTCCCACACGGCTCGAAATAAGGCGATAGAAAACCGCTGGGATTCATCCGCTAAAACCTCGGAAATGCATTGGATGGGGACGCAGGCATCTGCGATGCTGCTGAATTATAGCCGGTTATTTGAAAGATTCAGTATAATTGATATAGGTCATGGAGGGGGTATCGGTTAGGAGTTGGGCGTCGATGGGGGTGCCGATGAAGAGGATATGGCTGCCAAGGTCTAGTTGGGTGGTTATGTTTATGCTCAGGTAGGCATTGGTGCCGTTGGTTATGGCAAGGGTGTCGTTGGGGGTTCTTTGGATAAAGGGGTAGTTTTTTAGTTTGTCAACCTGGCGGCCGGACTGGTAGCCCCAGTGGCGGAAAAGCTCAATGTCAGCATCTTTTCCTATGATAGATATTGTGCATTTTTCGGATTTTTGGAGCATTTCACAGGTCAGGCTCTTTTTATCAACGGTCAGAGAGATAGTGATGGGATCGGAGGATGACTGGATTGCGGTATCTATGATACAGCCGTTGTCTCTTCCTTCGCAGTTGGTTGTGAGAATGAATAAGCCATAGCTTAATTTTTGTAATACTTCATGATTCATAAGATGTCCACCTTCGCTTTTTGTTGTAGTATCTACCTGATGAAGTGTATTTATACATGGAGCGACTGATGTTTCTGCAAATATAGCATTGACGATAGCAGTGACAATTTTCCCGCAAAATTTGAATCCGGGAATATATATGGCTGATTTTCGCATCTCCGGTTGCCAAGAATTATTTGTGGTACTCTGAATAAATACTATGACGAATACCACGATAACTACTATAATGAATACTATGACGATTACCATGATAACTACTATGATGAATACTATGACGGACACCATGATAACTGCTATGATGAATACTATGACGGACACCATGATAATTACTATGATGAATACTAAAATGGATACTATGATAAAAAAGAGAACAGCCTAGAAATAAGCTGTTCTCTTATAATACGATATTGGGGTCAAAAGATCAAACATGAGAAAATAGCGATTTACGCAGTAAATCAACGGATTTCGAATGTTTGAGAATTGCGGGAGCTGCCTTGCAGCGGAGCAATTCGTGGATATCAGTAAAATTCCGGATTAACCAAAATATCTTTTCAATAATCCTTCAAGTGCCTTACCGTGTCTTGCCTCATCGCGTGCCATTTCATGAACGGTATCATGGATCGCATCCAGATTGTTTTTCTTTGCACATTTTGCAAGATCAACTTTTCCTGCTGTTGCGCCGTATTCGCAGTCAACTCTCCATGCAAGGTTTTTCTTGGTGGAATCTGTCATGTTAGCTTCCAGCTCGGAACCAAGCATTTCTGCAAATTTTGCAGCGTGCTCTGCTTCTTCATATGCAGCTTTTTCCCAGTAAAGTCCGATTTCAGGATATCCTTCACGATGGGCAACTCTTGCCATGCAAAGGTACATACCTACTTCTGAACATTCTCCTTCAAAGTTAGCTTTCAGCTGATCAAAGATAAATTTCTTATCTTCGTCGCTGATATCTGCATTGTTTTTAACTGTTGATGCATATACACCAAATTCATGTTCCGCTGCGAGGTTCAGCTCACCCTCTAATTTTTTAAATTTGTCTCCACTTACGTGGCATACCGGACACTCAGCCGGTGCTGTTTCTCCTTCATGTACGTATCCACATACTGGACATACCCATTTTGCCATTTTTTTATCCTCCTAAATAAAAATATTATTTCATGCACAGACAATTTCTATGCATTGTAACCATGGTAACAGTATCTTATAAGCAATCATGGCACTTGCCATAGAACTGCAGCTCACAATCCTCGATTTCACCATCAAAATCTGCGGATGCTTCCGCGACAATGCTGTCACAGGAAATATAATCCATATCTTCCACCCGGCCGCAAGCCTTACATATGAAATGATTGTGCGGACTGATAAATCCATCAAAGTGATCTGCTCCTGCCGGTGTCGTAATTTTTAATACCTGACCGCTCTCTGTCAGAAAAGCCAGATTACGATATACCGTTCCAAGACTGATATTGGGGTATTCCTTACGAACACTTTCATATACCATATCCGCTGTTGGATGATCGCGACGGCTTTGCAGATCTTTTAAGATTGCTTCTCGTTGTCTTGAATATTTGATCATATCTCTTTCCTTTTAATAATGATAACTATTACTGTTATTGATTATAGCAGGGACTTTATATCTTGTCAAACATTTTTATATAAATTTTTTATCTCATTTTTTCAAAATATTATTCTGTAAGAAATATTCTATTTTTTCAGATTTCCACTTAATTCCTCTTTCTGATCCTTTCTCCCTGATTTCATTATGATTTATTACATTTTCCCTTATTTCACATTTGCCAACCCTCCGTTATCATGTCACAATAAATAAGAAAACACTTGCTAAATTTATGTAAAAGAGAAGGAAACTTAAAATAAAATTTACTCACTTCATATCTGTTTTTCTACATTAAAGTGCCTGATTACCGGCTTTTTTTTGCACTCTACTGACAGTCGGTTGTAGAAATATGCAGGAAATGATAGGGTTAGATCAGAAAAAAGAGGGCCCGCAAATGGATAAAGAAAAAATAGGCATCTTCGTGCACGAGCTGCGTAAAGAAAAGCAGATGACACAAAACGTAGAGACCTTCCTGGATGTATTAAAGGAACGAAACTACGAAGGTCTGACGATTGATTATGAGGTTATCGATGGATTTGATCACAACACAGTGTTTAAACCTTCCATCAAAAATGCGATGCTCAGATTTTATGGCAAATAAACAAGATTATTTTTCCTTTTTATTTGATCCGCCATTATCGATCCACCAGCCCCAAAATCCGGCTGCAAGTGCCAATACGCATAAAACTCCGACAAAAATATCCTGTCCCATATAAATATGCCCCTTTCTGTTACTTTAATCATTTACCATTTTTATACCAGCCAGACCGCATATATATGTCTGACTGGTATAATCGTAACAGAAGGGGGCATTTACTTTTCGTTAAGATTATCCTTATTTTCGTTTATGTTTCGCACAGCAGATTTTATACGTTAAGCAATTTTCCAGCTCCGGGAGATATTCTGCAGCTCCGTCATATGCCGGTAAATACCATCCTGTGCCATCAGTTCGTCAGGTGTACCGCTTTCTGCCACTACACCATCTTTCAGGACCACGATGTGGTTAGCATTGGCTATCGTACGCATACGGTGTGCGATGATCAGCACGGTCTTATCCTTAATCAGACTGGAAAGTGCCTCCTGGATCAATGTCTCATTTTCTACATCAAGGGATGCCGTTGCCTCGTCCAACAGGATGATCGGAGCATCCTTTAAAAAGGCTCTGGCAATGGAAATACGCTGTCTCTCACCACCGGATAAATTGCAGCCGTTTTCACCGATCTGTGTCTGATAACCGTTGGGCAGACGGTTGATAAATTCTTCACAGTTGGCCATCTTTGCTGCACGGATGACTTCCTCATCGGTTGCATCTTTTTTACCAAGGCGGATATTTTCCATGACGGTTGTATTGAACAATGTAACATCCTGGAAAACGATGGAATACATGGACAGCAAAGTTTCCGGATCAATCCTGGAAATATCCATGCCGCCAACTGTGATGCTGCCGCTGTCAATATCCCAAAAACGCGCCGCAAGTCTTGAAACGGTCGTTTTTCCTCCACCGCTCGGCCCGATCAGTGCCGTTACCTCACCCTGCTTTGCCCTAAAGGATACATCCGACAAAACACTTTCGTCGTTAGCATATGCAAACTTTACGTGATCAAATTCGATATCATATCCATTGTTGGAAAGAGCATCCACACCAGTCTGCAGCTCATGGGATAGGATTTCATCCAGTCTTTCACTCTGAACACCGGTAGAAATGATCGCCGCAAAATTCTGAAGCGCGATCTGCATCGGATCGTATAATCTGGAAACAATCATCAAAAACATGAGGAATGTCAGAAGATCAATATCTCCTTTTGCAAATAAGGTTCCACCAACCAGCGCTGTTGTTCCGATACCCACTTTTAATATCATCTGCGCAGAAGAGATAAAAACAGACATTTTCAATTCCGTGATCAATGCCTGATCTTCCACATTTTCGATTTTTTTATCCAGACCTTTCAGATACTGCTCCTGTGCGTTGTTGGATCTTAGGTCTCTGGCAGATTCCAGACATTCCTGTATTCCGTCTACCAGTTCCATCTTGACCGCACTGTTTTCTCTGAAAGCTCTTTTTTGTGCACCGCTTGAACATATGACAACGAGAAACGCTACCGGAATAACCCAGAAACAGGATAAAACCATCCGGTAATCAAACATGAAAAACATGTTTACTCCAATGATGAGTACAGATGCCAGTGAACCGACAAGCTCCGGGATCCAGTGACTGGACGCTGTTTCCATCGTGGCACAATCTCCCATGATATTAGTTGTAAGATCCGATAAATTCTTTTTCCCAAAATAGGAAAGCGGAAGCTTTCTCATTCTCTCCGCAATAGTAATACGTCGGATGCCACTTTCTTTATAGGTAGAAAGAAATGTCGCATTGTACTGCTGATACTGTGTAAACGCAATCAATAATAAAACCACAATAATTCCAACCACATAACCACCGATCCGTGACGAATCCAGTGTGTGGTCAAGTAAATCCCGGATCAACAGATACAGAATACAGGCAGGTCCCATAAGGACAATATCGGATATTGTCACGCAGACACAGGCCTTTATCATATCCTTTGCTCCTTGTTTTGAAAGTGCATATTTATGCTGCAGTTTTTCTATCATCCTAAGCACCTACCTTCCATTCTACTGATTTGGTATATTCTTCGTACATATCGTGATACAGACCACCTTTTTTAAGCAATTCTTCATGCTTCCCCGATTCCACACAGGTGCCATCCTTCAATACAAAAATCCGATCTGTGTTTGTCACGGTGCTCAGGCGGTGCGCAACCATGATCAGGGTCTTTTCCTTTGCCATCTCCTCAAATGCTTTTTGAACCTTTGCTTCATTGTCGGGATCTGCAAAGGCTGTTGCCTCATCTAAGATCAAAACAGGCGCATCCTTTAAAATAGCCCTTGCAATCGATATTCTCTGCTGTTCGCCGCCGGATAAATAGGTACCCTTTGCACCGATTACCGTATCCATTCCCTGCGGAAGCTTTTCAATAATATCCATACACTGCGCTTTTTTCAAAGCCTCCATGACTTCCTCTCTGGTCGCATCCGGCCTTGCCAGACGTACATTTTCAAAAATACTCGTTTTTAACAGCCTGCTGTCCTGAAATACAAAGGATACCGTATTCATCAGCTGCGAAAAAGGGATTTCCTTTACATTGACACCACCAATTTTCACTGCACCTTCACTGACATCAAAAAATCTGGCAATCAGCTCGGCGGTCGTTGTCTTGCCGCCACCGCTCGGGCCAACAAAAGCAACATGGGAGCCGGATGGAATCTCAACACTTAAATGATCTACCGCATTCTGTTCTGCCCCTTCATAATGATATGAAATGTCTTCTAACGTGATGGAATAATCTTTAAGAGTGACCTCATCTTTTGCCTGTTTAAGCTCCTCGACATCCAGAATTGCATGGATACGATTGATCGAATCAACAATCATCATTTCCTGCTCTCCGGCATAGGCGACCTTGCTCAGTGTCACGGTGATCAACGGTGTGATGATGATATAATACATAACATCCAGCACCAGATCCGGTGTAATTCCGCCTTTTGAAAATACAAAAGCCGAAAAAACAATAAAAGCAAAAATTGCATTGATACCGGTCATAAAACCGGTCATCGGAATACGCAAAGAAACCGTATAATCGATTGCCCACTTCGCATATTTTTCAATAGCAGTCTTAAATCTGGTAAAGGAATTGATCGTCTGTCCAAAGGTCTTAACAACCGGAACGCCTCTGACATACTCTACTGCCTCACTGCTCATAACACCCAAGGCATCCTGATATTCTTCCATTTTCTTTTTCATGCCGGAGCCCATCATGACTGACATAAAGCTAAAACCGATCACTGCCGGGATCATGCAGATCAGACCAAATTTCCAGTTGAAAAACAACAATAAAATCAATAATCCGATCGGTGTCACATTTGCTACAGCCTTATCTACAAGATTGTGTGCGATATAGGTTTCCGTAGCGGCTGTTGTATCATTGACAATTCTTCTGATTTTACCGGTTCCTTCCTTATCAAACACACCAAGTGGAAGCGCCATGATTTTTTTCATCAGGCATTTCCTCATATTGGCCTGCACACGAAACGCAGCCTTATGCGTACACATGAGTGCTCCAATATAAATCAACATACCGCAAATGGTAATCAGGACTGCCTGCCAGCCAAGCGACCGAATCCCATCCAAATCTTTTCCCTCCAACGCGGTCTTGATGATCAGCCAGATATACATAAACGGAACCATAGCTACAAAAGCGCTGATGGCTCCCAGGCACCTCCCCAATTTGATCAGATGTCTGTGTGATCCGGCATAACTGTTGATCACCGACATAACATCGTTTTTCTTTTTTTCTTGCATTGTATATATGCTCCTCCTTCTTATATTTCCGGAATATTATCCGGATTTGAAAGTTATCACGATTCGCTTTTTGATAACTTTCAAAAATAAAAGAGACCCGAAGGTCTCTTATTTGTCACAATCTCTCGCATATTCAGTTAGTCCCAAAATATTCATCCATCCCGGCATGAAAAAATCTGATATTTTATTGAGACACATGTCTGTTTCCTCCTCTGAGTAATCATGCACAATCGGTTCTATCAATGCTGTCAAATATGCGCTTAACAGAATATGCATATCCTTTTCCGTAATCGGTTTGACAGGAACGCCTCTCCTTTTCAGGGTGTCTATAACCTGCAGCATCTCTTTTTGCTGCTCCAACACGTTTTTATGAATGAAATTTTCGTACGCCGTTCCTTCAGATCTGCAAAGCAGAAGTTTCATTTCCGGTCGGTAAGCCTTGGATAACTCTCGAAAGATCTGAACTTCACCGGTATGAAAGGAATCCCGGATGCCAATCCCACTTTCTACTGCTTTGTTGGCATTGTTCCTATGTTCTTTCATCATGACGGACATTTCCTGCAGCAACGGCTCAAGGACCTGACGGAACAGATCTTCCTTGTCTTTGCAATGTCGATACAAACCTGCTGATGTCATCCCCGCACGCTTTCCAATATCCCGTATGGAAGCTTTTTCAAATCCCTTTTCAAGAAATTCGGCCTTTGCCGCTTCCAGCACTCTGGCATGACTTTGTGATTTATCTCTTGGCATATTTATCACTTCTCACATCATATTCTCACATCACATATGATTCACTTTATCGGATGCTCGTACAGATGAAAAACTCGCAGCAATCAAATATCATTGACCGTACAATCAGTCATCAATTGCGCTGACAGTATATCCCTGTTTCTCAATTCTCCGGCACAAGGTCTCGAGATTGATCTCGCGATCGCAGGATACAATAGCAATCTTTTTCTTTAACTGCACGGTCGCTGCAGCTCCATCAATATCGTTGATGGCGTCCTGTACTTTGTAAGCACAATTCTTGCACTTCATTCCTTCAATATGTACGGTATATGTTTTTATGACTTTATTTTTTAAATGCTTTTTTCTTGGCTTTTTGGAAGAACCGCCACAACAGCCGCCCTCTCCCCGGAAATGCTTTACAGAACCTATGATTGCAAAAATACCCACTGCAATGATGAATAAAATAATAATTGTGTTTGCCATGGTCATGCATCTCTCCTTTTTTATTCTTTTCAGCCATAGATAATATAGCACAAACATTTGTTAGAGTCAACTAACAGCTGTTCAACACCTGCATACGGCATTTTTTCATTGTGCGAAAAGGAGGTCACGTTGTAAACGTCAAACCAATATCAGCACCAGAACAATCATGCGGATTGAAAACGGAATGGCAACAAACTCATCCTTCGGATCTGTCGTGCCGGTGATGCACTGTCAAAAGCCATTGAATGGTGTCGGGAACAGAATCCAGAATTTAATGATGTCAACGACAATCTGCCAGAGATATTTCCCAATGACCTGTTCTGGTCGAACCTACTCTCTTTATCTTGCCGTCATTCATCAGTTTTTTCATGATTCTCTGGACAGTTCTCCTTGATAACGATAATTCTTTAGCTAAATCTGTCTGTGTAATATATGGGTTCTGCTTCAGACCTGATAACAACCTACTTTCTATATTATCAGCGCCACGATCGGCGCCATCAGCGTCAAGAATAGCGTCATTCGTGGTGCTATTTGTCATCTGATTCAAAAGTTCCTCTAAAATATTATCTATTTGAGTCAGCATGAATTCAATAAATACCGTTGATTCTCCCTCTACATGGCATTTTGCAATCGCATCATAATAATCATCCTGAAATTTTTCAATTTGGCTTTCTATCGGAATATATTCAAAAATAGGATTCCATTTAGTCAAAATAGCTGTATGCCACAGCCTTGCCATCCTGCCATTGCCATCAGCTCATGTCAAGCATGGGACAAAAAAATATTTTTTTCAAACGCCTGTGCAGGCATTTGAGAAAATGACTACATCCAAGAACAAAATTCATCAATGTTTTCAAACATAATTTCCAGCTTATCTATCTTCTTTTCTGTATGATAATGTCCACAATACCATTTCTGATAGTTCAACTTTTCTTCTATCCTATTGAGCCATTGTTCCGTAGATTTATAAACCTTGCTTTGATCTACACCTTGCATGAATACCTCAACCGGCTCGTATTTTAATAGTGTAGTATGACTTAGGACAACATCTATATTCCAGCCTGCCTTATCAAGCTGTTCTTCCACATATGCCTTGATTTCTTCTGATGGTTGCTCATCTTCCCACCAGCCCCAGCCATACGCAATACGGATTGCCTTGTCAATACTATATGCTCCTCCCATCACTATTGTTTTCTTCCCATCTAAATCAAATATCTCTCCATTTTTAGCAAACAAGAGACTGGGATATTCTTCCTCTTCATATACTATGCCACCATGCCATTGTTTCTCCTCATAGCCATCAATGGTATAAGGTTTTTGTTCATGATTTCCATGAATAGAAAATATTGTAATTGCAAGTTCCTCCAGCAATTTCTTTTTAACGAATCATACATTGGACCACTGAAATTGATACCTGTATCACCCAGAATTATCATAATGTCATCTTTGGATGTACTATTCATTTGACAAAAGTTTTCTATTCTTTCAAATCTGCCATGGCGTGAAGAGAAAAAACTCAACGAGTGGTCTGTTCCTTATCTGCCGGTTGACCCAATGGAGGCGGGAAGAACTTACGATTCCGACGAAGAGCACAAAGAGCTGTCTCCACAGTGGGTATATAAAATCTTTGAAGATAAGTATGTGAAACGCCAGCCTTACTTCCAGATTGAAGAGTACCACTTCAAACAGGTGGATGGTATTATGGCAGAAGCTACGATTGTCCAAGGTGGGCAGAACCGGCTGGTAAGCGCCAGCGGAAATGGTCGTCTGGATGCTGTCAGCAACATTATCAAACAGTACTTCAGCATCAGCTTTGAGCTGTCCGTATACGAAGAACACGCTTAGGCCTTGTACTACAAAAGTACTCGGACTAAGCGTTTTTTCATAGTTTCTATCTTCCCGGCAAACTGTTATTTCCAACCGACCATCGGGTCTGATTAACTGCCGTATCTGATTGCTGCGATATCAGTCAGCTACGATATCAGGTCGAATGCCTTACAATCAATGTCGGGATTGTAATATAAGACTGGGCATACAGATTCGGTT
>URPH01000009.1 GCA_900549665.1 uncultured Lachnospiraceae bacterium
ATATGCTCTTGCAGAAAGCATAGCATGATAGCTGCAAATCCGCAAGAGCAATTTCGACATTTATATTTTTTTGTTAAAAATTACTATATTTATTTTTGCCTTATACGGCACATGCTTCACCGATCACATCTGCCATTCTCTGCAATTTTTCTTTTGTCATTCCGGGATATACGCCAACCCAGAATGTATTTTCCATAATATAATCGGTATTTTTCAAATCTCCGACAATCCGGTAACCCTTCTTTTCAGCACGCATCTGATCAAAACAGGGATGCTTTGTGAGATTTCCGGCAAACAACATCCTGGTCTGGACACCACATCCTTCTATATGTGATATGATTCTTTTACGGTCAGCAACCGGCTCTCCTTTTTCATCACTTTTTATGGTTAACATAAATCCAAACCAGCTGGGATCGGAATGACTTTCCTTCTGCGGCAGGATCAGTATTTTATCAGCACCTTTTTCTACCAAAGCATTGTACAGATATTGAAAATTTTCTTTTCTTTTTTCGACAAACGAAGGAAATTTTTCAAGCTGGGCGCAGCCGATTGCCGCCTGCATATCAGTGGCTTTCAAATTGTATCCAAAATGCGAGTAGACATATTTATGATCATATCCGTATGGAAGCTCTCCAAACTGACCGTCAAAACGATGACCGCACATATTATCCTGTCCGGAAACGCAGATACAGTCGCGGCCCCAGTCACGCATAGACCGGATGCATTTATGCAAAAGCGGATTGTTGGTATATACCGCCCCGCCTTCTCCCATAGTCATATGATGAGGTGGATAAAAGCTGGAGGTCCCAATATCACCGATCGTACCCGTTTTTCTTTTTTCCACCTTCGTACTGCCATCTTCCTGTACAAGAGCTGTATCATAGGTACTGCCAAGGGCATCACAGTTATCTTCAATCAACCATAAATGATGCTTATCACAAAATTCTTTTACCGCGCGTAAATCAAACGGATTGCCCAGCGTATGTGCGATCATCACTACTTTGGTCTTATCAGACAGCGCCAGCTCCATCTGTCTGACATCAATATTGTACTGTGGAATCGTCACATCCACAAAGACAGGAACAACGCCATACTGTATCGCCGGGGTCACGGTCGTCGGAAAGCCTGCTGCCACGGTGATCATCTCATCTCCCGGTCTGACCTGTCGGTCTCCTAAGAGCGGTGAGGTCAGTGCCATAAATGCCAGCAGATTGGCAGATGAACCGGAATTGACAAGGGAACAGTATTTCACTTCCAGGTATTCTGCAAACTCTTTTTCAAACTGCCTGGTATACCGTCCGGATGTCAGCCAAAACTCAAGAGCCGAATCCACCAGATTAACCATTTCCGCACTGTCATAGACTCTGGATGCATAAGGTATCCTGCTCAGATCATTTTGTTTGTCCTCGGTATTGTGATATTTTTTACAATACTCTGAAACCATCTGCAGTATTTCATTTTTTGCCTGATCTTCTGTCATATTTTCAAACATATAGGATTTCCTTTCGTTCGCCGATTGTGCAAGCACATCGGCTCTCTTGCGCTCATTATATCATATTTTTATATATCAGGCATACACAATTATAAATTGATTGAGGAGCGATTGTAATTTCGCGTTTTAAAATTCATTTTTTAGTACTTTGATAATTGAATAAGGCTTTGCATTTTGTTATAATTGCCCCATCAGTCGATAGGAGGTACCCAAAATGGAGATCAGCAATATGACACACGATGAAACCGTTAAACATGAAATCACACGTCTTATGGAATTACAACGTATTAAAGCTTCCAACAATGGCGCTCCCAATAAAACCCTGGATGCATGCATTACCGAAAGCATCAATACCCTTCATGCCCTTGGCATTAATACTGACAGTTTTATAATAATCTGATATATCTATCTTATCTTTTATTTACACATCTAAAAACAACGTGCAAAGTCTTATTGAATCATCAAAGCTGCATTGCACGTTGTTTATAATTTCATGATATCAGGGTCAAAAGGTCAAAAGGTTCGTACTTGCACGATAAGCTTCTATCTGCTCATTCATGATATTCTCAATACAAGTATCCTTTTCCTCTGTATTCATATTCTGATAAGCAAGTTCCCATTCCACAATCTTTTTCATGGCTTCTTTTACATTCCATACGGGATGCCAGTCAAAGGTATTTCTTAGCTTTGAGCAGTTAAGCTTCAGGAAATTGGCCTCATGCGGGCCGCCATCATACCGGTCGATCCAGATGATCTCCTGCCCACTTAGCTCTTTCCATGTTTCACAAAAAAGTGACACAAGCTCTCCGGTTGTATAACAATCCGTATCATCCGGTCCCACATTATAGCTTCCGGCATAAGAAATGTCCTCATACTGCCTTTGACAGATCATAAGGTATGCCATCACCGGCTCCAGCACATGCTGATAGGGTCTTGTCGAAAAAGGATTTCTCACAATGATGTCTTTTTTCTGCTCTACAGCCCGGATACAGTCCGGAATAATACGATCCGATGCAAAATCGCCTCCACCGATCACATTGCCGGCTCTTGCTGTAGAAACTGCTATATGACGTCCTTCATCTTTGATCTGTGGCGCAAAAAATGAGTTTACATAACTACTCGTCACCAGTTCTGAGCAGGACTTGGAGTTGGAATATGGATCATATCCGTTTAATTCCTCATCCTCTGCATAGCCTTCCTGCCTTTCCAGATTTTTATATACTTTGTCTGTTGTCACATTCAGAAATGACTGCACACTTTTTGTCAGCCTGACACACTCAAGCACATTAACAGTCCCCATTACATTGACATCATAGGTATAAACCGGTTCCTGATATGAAGTCCGCACAATCGGCTGCGCTGCCATGTGGATCACAATTTCCGGCTGTGTCCTTTCAAATACCTGTTTTAAATGCTGCAGATCACGGATATCCCCATACACAGAATCCATCTTTTTATCCAGTTGACATAACTCAAATAAGCTGGGCTTTGTCGGCGCATCCAGTGCATAGCCGGTTATCTTTGCTCCTGCCTTTAATAATACCATACACATCCAGCTTCCCTTAAAGCCGGTATGGCCTGTAATCAATACTCTCCTATTTTTGTAAAAGGATAAATCCATCATGTATAATAACACCTACTGTAATCCGTATTTTTGCTTAATTTCCGAAAACTCTTTGGAATTGGCAAAACCAAGCAGTACCTCATCTCTTGATTTTCCGTTTGCAAGCTCTTTCTTCCAGAATTCATAACCATCCTGATCATATTCGCGGTCCAGAAAGGTGCGATACAATACCTTTACATACTCACCGTCACTCAGATTTTTATTGTAAAACTCTCTGGAATGGAAAAATCCTTCCGTTGAAACCTGTGTAATGGACTGTTTACCGGTCAGGATTTCGTTGCACCAGAAATTCAAACCATCCAGATCATAGGTTCTGCCCAGTGCTTTGGTATACAGTCTTGCAACAAACTGTGTCAATCCTTCGTTTTGGTCTCTGGGTGCAGTCAGATTGATTTCTCCACGCTCAATTCCGTAATCTTTACATATCTGTCCAAACTCCTTGGAAGCACAGAAGCCTGAAAACACTTTTTCACGTGACACCCCATTTTCCAGCAAATTAACCCAGTTAGCATAACCGGCCGGATCGGAATGTCTGTCCATCAATGTCTGATACAACAATTCCACATACTCACCATTATCAACATTTTTATTGATAAACTCCTTACTGAAGAAAAATCCCTGTGCTGTTGCCGCGCCGGTAATATCCTTATTCTTTAAAAGCTCGGTCCAATGCCTGAGTCCCTCCTGATCGGAAGTCCTGCCCAGACAGTTTTTATAAAGTCTCTCAACAAATCCTGTCATGGAATCCTGTGCACCGGTATCCTCACCAAGAAAAGTATTGAGATAATTGGCCGCAAGCTGTTGAAGCTGATTATTGGGATGAATAGCATCAACATAATAATCAACAAAATTATCTTTATTGACATTCAGTTCTTTATTAAAATCGATTATCGTAACATCTTTCTTTTCACATACTTTGCGGATTCCGCTTACATAGGCAAGATATGTATAGCCATTCATATTGGTTTCATTTCCAAACTGCTGCTTGCAGGGAAACGGAAGAATCACATAGCATTTTGCACCGGCGTTGTTTACTTTATTAATAATAGCGTTTAATGCCCCACAGGTGGTCGCTGTTCCGGTACTGCCGGCATTACCGATTGTAGCGGATATACAATAATCATTGACACCAAAATACAAGAATACGGCATCAAAATCCGCAATATTGATACCATTCAGTTCGGTCATGACATTTGGCTCATGCACAGTGGTATATGTAGCACCGCCAACGGCTTTGTTGATAATAAAAGACGGTCTCATGCGATCCAGATAGGTCACAAAAGAAGTCACTGCATTTCCGGACTGGTCTGTATAACCGCCACACATTACACTGTCACCCAAAAACAGATATTTACATGCACCACTTTCCGTTTTCATAATATCCTGTGATTCTGTAGCTGTTGCTGACAATTCTCTCTGAACTTCCTCATCGGTCAGCATATCATATTGATCATAGGTCAATTTAACATCCTCATTTTCCGGATCAATATTATTTTTTTCCGAATCCTGATTTATATCTTGCAATATATTATCAGAAACAGTCATTTCATTGACTGTTGTCGCACCAACAATTGTCGTAGTGGCTGCAGCTGTTGTGGCAGCTGTCGTAGCAATCATAATGCCGGACATCAGTGATACGATCAGCTTTTTCCATTTTCTTTTCATCTGTGAAATACCTCTCTCACTCATTTTACTTTTAAAGATCCCATATATTTGACATATATTTGACACATATTTTCATTGTAATATGCTCAATTTTGTTTGTCAAACAGGCGCCGGCAGAATTTAGGCAGATTTCAGACGGTTCAAATCAAGGCGCAAGTCCATAAAACCCGTTTTCCTGTCTGACATACCCCAGCCGCTCCATATTGCTCAGTTCAATCAACAAATCCTTTAACAAAATTTCATGCTTTTCCATCACCTGTTCCAGTATCCGGTCAACAGGCTGCATATTGTAATCCAGACAATTATAAATTGCCTGCCGGATTGGTGTTAAAGGCAGCGTATTTTTTCCCTGATTATCTTCTATCCGTCTCACCGTTGTATCACGGTTTATATTTATCTGAAACCCATGATTTTGATACACCTCCTGTACAAATTCATCCAAATTCCAGATTACTCCGGCCCCTTGCGAAATCAGACGATTGCAGCCGATACTCAATGAGTCGCACATCCTTCCAGGACAGGCATACACGTCTTTTCCCTGCTCCAGTGCCCGTTCTACGGTAATAAAGGTCCCGCTTTTTTCCTTTGCCTCAACGACAATGATTGCATCTGCAAGTCCACTGATGATCCTGTTCCGCATCGGGAAAAAATTTTTCTCTGCCTGCGTACCCGGCGGCATTTCACTGATGATTCCGCCTCTGTTTTCACCATTTGCAAGCCTTTTATACAATTCTATATTTTCCGGTGGATAGCACACATCAACACCGGAACCGAGTATTCCAAACGTTGCTCCGCCTTCATTTAATGCCGCCAGCTGTCCTATTCCGTCAATTCCGCGGGCAAGACCGCTTACCACTCCTATTCCATGCATGGCCAATATCTGTCCCAGCTCTTTTGCCATGTGAACACCATAATTTGAACAATTGCGTGCACCAATAATTGCTACCAAAGGTCTGTTTTCCTCCGGGAGCTTTCCCTTTACAAATAATGCCGACGGTGCTTTATCGATTTCCTGCAGTTTATGCGGATAGCCGTTTAAAAACCGTGGAATACAAAAAATATGTTGTCCGATCATCTCCTGATATCTTAAGTTTACGTTCCAATCCATGAAATGGTTTTTGATCAATGTCTTTTTTCTTTGCTTAAACTCAGACATCTTTCCGCACAGTCCCAAAGAATGATATATTTTTCCATCCTCAAGCGCTTCATACATCTTCTGATAACTGCCGTATAATTCAAAAATCTTTTCTATTGTCGCAGAACCAATACCGGGGGCTGTCTCCCAGAAATAGGCATAGGCACATTCTTGATGCCAGACTCTGTTTTCATTCATATGATTTATAGTTGTCATTTTGTATTATGTAAACCATGTGCATATATCTCTCCATTGTATACTATTTGTATTACGTGATGACATGGGCAAAAGGTCAAAAAGTCGTTTGCGCATGCACGATAAGACTTTTGAACCTAACATCATATTATTTATCCAAAAATCCTCGATACGATACCGCCTCCAAAATATGAACATCATCAATCATTTTCTTTCCATCCAGATCTGCAATAGTCCTTGCAACCCGCAGTGTCCGGTGATACCCCCTCATACTCAGATGCTGCGTCTCATAATAGTGCTCCATCATTTTTTCAGCAGGCTTCGTCATCTCACAAAGGGCCGGCATCCGCTTTGCCTCAATTCTGCCATTATATATTCCCGCTCCGTTTCGTTCCTTCTGGATCTGCCTGACAGCTATAATACGCTCACATATATGCTCACTGCTTTCCTCTGCTTTTTTCTCACGGATTTGCTCATAACTTCCTCTCTGTACGTTAACGCATAGATCAATTCTGTTTTTCAACGGTCCGGAAATTCCACTGATATAACGCTGTACTTCTTTCTGGCTGCAGGTGCACCGGTTTTTGTCCGGATAATAACCGCACGGACATGGATTCATGGCTGCAACAAGCATAAAATTACATGGATAAACATAGCTTCCGCTTTTTCTGGTAATCACAATTTTTCCCTCTTCCATCGGCTGACGCAGCATATCAAGTGTCTGCCTCTTAAATTCAGGTAATTCATCTAAAAATAAAACTCCATGATTGGATAATGAAATAATTCCCGGACCCGGGACGATTCCGCCTCCCACAAGGGCCTGCGGCGTAATAGTATGATGTGGTGTCTGAAATGGTCGTTTACAGATAAAAGGACACTCCTCATTTAACAGTCCCGCTACACTGTACACTTTGGATGTATCCAGCATTTCCTTTTCTTCCATTGGTGGCAGTATTCCACTCAATGCAGCGGCAATCATTGATTTTCCTGTTCCCGGCGGTCCGGTTAAAAGAAGATTGTGAAAACCGGCCGCTGCAATTTCTGCTGCTCGTTTTGCCATAGATTGTCCTATGATATCTGCAAAGTTTGGCGTAATATGCGTCTGCGATTTGTCTATAGGATCCGGAAAAGCCGTTTTTGCGGAAGTACCGGATACAATTTGGGACATCTTAGTTTTCACCATAGATTCCCAGTTTTCAAAAATATCAAATAACCGGTACAGATCCCCCAACTCTATGATTCGAATTCCCTTTATATATTCCGCCTCATATCTGTTATCCGACGGTAAAATACATGTTTTGATTCCTTTTTCCTTCGCCGTAATTAAAACAGGCAAAATTCCGGGAACACCTCTGACCTGTCCATCCAGCCCTAGCTCTCCAATGGCGATCCACTGCTCATCCTTTGGCAACTCCACTACTCCCATTGTTGCCAGAATACCAATTGCAATTGGCAGATCAAAAGCGGTCCCGCCCTTCTTGATACCTGCCGGCGATAAATTGATCGTCACCCGCTTAGGCGGAATCGCATATCCAATGTTTTTCAATGCAACACGGACACGCTCGGACGATTCCCGGACCTCATGACCAAGATTTCCAACCATGTCCATACACGGCAGACCATCCGCCATGTCAATTTCTGCCGTAACAAGGTATCCATCAACACCATTTACGGCACCTGTTAATACAGATTGAAACATAAATTATTTTCTCCTTTTAAAATTGAAGTTTTTAATATATTTTGTGCTTTTTTCGCAGTTTCTTGTTTCCTTGCCCTGCCTCTCTTCTTCACGCCGGGTTTTTTTCCTGTTTTTTTCTTTCCTTGCCCTCGCTTCTTTATTTGTTCGGGTTTTTTCCGCAATTTCTTGTTTCCTTGCCCTGCCTATCTTCTTCACGCTGGGTTTTTTTCCTGTTTTTTTCTTTTCTTGCCCTCGCTTCTTTATTTGTTCGGATTTTTTCGCAATTTCTTGTTTCCTTGCCCTGCCTCTCTTCATCCCGCCGGTTTTTTTTCCTGTTTTTTTCTTTTCTTGCCCTCGCTTCTTTATTTATACGGTTTTTTTCGCAGTTTCCCATCCATTTACCATACTTGCCTTTTTTTGATGGATTATATTTCATAATTTCTCATTGAATCACCCTGCTTGTATTTTTCTAATGCATCATCCATATACTCATCATTTTCACCACAACACCTCAATATTCTGATCAAAAATAAATAAATTACTGAATCTCAACACTACAAATTTCCAACCTAGTCTGCTAATTTCATAATACAAATTATCAAAAAATTCCCTTAACCAGATAAGCAAAGCAATCAAACAAAATAAAATAGCAAAACAATTAACAAAGCAATCAACAAGCAATTAACAACGCAATCAGCAACGCAATTAACAACACAATCAACAACACAATCAGCAACGCAATCAACAACGCAATCAGCAACGCAATCAGCAACGCAATCAACAACGCAATCAGCAACGCAATCAACAACGTAATTAATCCCAACTAATCAAAACAAACCTATCACATCAAACTGAAAAAAAGACTATAAGAATACTACTGAATTGAATTTAGATACCCGGCCGCCGGCGCATAGCGCCGGCAGTCGGACTAGAAACTATATAAACAAACGATCTTTTAGAAGATCTGTGTGCGCATCTTTTCCGGATCACGCGCATATTGGATACAGCTTTCTTTAGAGATCTTGCGCTCCATATAAAGCTTCATCAGGTAATCATCGAGTGTCGACATACCCTCTCTCTTACTTGTCTGGATAACGGAAGGCAGCTGATGTGTCTTGCCTTCACGGATCAGATTTCGTACAGCGGAGTTAGCATGCATTACTTCAAAAGCTGCCACACGACCGTCCTCTGTAACATTGGGGATCAGGGTCTGTGAAATGATACATACCAGTACGGCGGAAAGCTGTACTCGGATCTGCTGCTGCTGGTGCGTCGGGAATGTATCAATGATACGGTCGACGGTAGAAGCTGCATCCATAGTATGTAATGTTGATAATACCAGATGTCCGGTTTCGGCTGCGGTAATGGCTGTTGAAATTGTCTCAAAGTCACGCATCTCACCTACAAGGATAACGTCCGGGTCTTCACGGAGGGCACCACGGAGGGCATTGGCAAAGCTTAATGTATCCTGATTAACCTCACGCTGGTTGATCATGGACATCTTGTGTGTATGTGTATACTCGATAGGTTCCTCGATCGTAATGATATGTGCATCACGATTTTCATTAATCTTATCAATGATAGAAGCCAGTGTTGTTGA
The DNA here is from genome assembly GCA_900549665.1 of uncultured Lachnospiraceae bacterium. GTDB lineage: Bacteria > Bacillota > Clostridia > Lachnospirales > Lachnospiraceae > UBA2882. The sequence goes on from URPH01000009.1 coordinate 9,390, forward strand.
TTTACCGGAACCGGTAGGTCCTGTTACGAGGATCAGACCTCTTTTACGCTGATACAGATCAACAACAGACTGCGGAATTCCCAGCTTTTCGGTTGTCGGTATCTCTGTAGTGACAGTACGGAAAGCAATACCGATACTACCACGCTGTTTATAAACATTGACACGATAACGTCCGATATTGGGAAATCCGACAGACATATCGTACTCTCCCATTTCTTCAAAACGTTCTCTCTGTCTTGGTCTTAACAGATTAACAACAAACTCCAGTGTATCATTCGGGGTCAATACCGGCAGATCAAGTTTTTTCAAATGACCGTTCAAACGAATAATCGGCGGTACTCCTACCGTAATATGACAGTCAGATGCCCCTGCATTGTATGCAATCCCTAAAATTTCCTCTAACGTAGCTGGATATCCCATTTTTTATCTCCTTTACCTTCCCAACATTTTACATTGTGTTATCGTCTAAAAGCCGGACTCTAAGCTTTTTTAAAGCTTTCTTTTCGATCCTGGAAACATAGCTTCGTGATATTCCAAGCATCTGTCCGATCGTGCGCTGCGGTAATTCTTCTCCCCCATCCAATGCATATCGAAGCTTTATCACCTGCAGCTCCTTTGGTGTCAGCGTTTCCGGTAAAATTGCCCGTAATTTCATAATATCATCATGTAACGACATTTTTTCAAAAGCGTCGGTATCCTCCGCGCAGGTAATGTCCAGCAGACTGATCTCATTACCCTCTTTGTCGGTTCCGACCGGCTCATAAATAGAAACATCCCTGGAGGATTTCTTTTTGGCCCGCAGCATCATCAAAAGTTCATTGTCGATGCATCTTGCCGCATAGGTGGCTAACCTGTTTCCCTTACTCCAGTCATATGTCTTTATCGCTTTTATCAGCCCGATGGTTCCGACAGAGATCAGATCCTCCGGACTTTCGTCTACATTTTGATACTTTTTGGCTATGTGGGCAACCAGTCGCAAATTCCGCTCAATTAAAATCTGTCTGGCTCCTTCGGACGCCTCTTTCTCGCCTTCTAAATACATGCGGATATAGTAAGCTTCCTCTTCCTCGCTTAAGGGTTGTTTAAATGTTCTCATCCAAAATCCCCGAAAACGGTTTTACTATATTCTATGCTTAAGGCTTAATTAAGGTTTCACAACATATTTATTATACAAACTATACATTCAAAGCGCAAGGCTTGTTCAGTCTTTTTCATCCCGATTTTTATGATTTTTGCGGTCGCGGAAAGCCCAGAATTTGTTGAGCAGAAAGTTAATGGGGATTGTGATAAGCAGGGTCACAAGCGGAGCTACAGTCTCTGGGACATGGAGAAAACGTACCCAGACAACAAGCAAGATATTTTCCAGTACAAGCCCTGTTCCCGCATATGATAAAAACGTCTTAAAAAATGCCTGCCACCAGACGCGTGCAGCTCCTTCCTCTTTTGTGAACACATATTTGTTGTTCCAATAAAAGGCATTTACAACACTGACCAAAAAACCCGCGACACTCGCAATCAGATAATGACATCCCAGTGCAATCAGGATCAAATATGTGAAATAATGGATCAACGTGTTGGATACACCGACAATTCCAAACTTTACAAACTGTATCAGGGCATCCCACTGCTTTTCTGACAGCGGTATGTGTAAAAGCCTGCGGATCACAAAATCCATGATGAACACGATGAAATCCCATAATTTGTTTAAAAATTTAGTCATAATTTTATTTTCCGTTTTCTATTTTCTATGATATCAGGGGCAAAATACCCATTGTCTAAATCCAATGGGCTTTCTGCTTCAAAAATCAGGCAACAGTTAATCATACTGCACCGTCCCATATCTATACTTAGCAGCATAACAGCTTTTCTCAGACAAATTTTTCAAATACCCAGTTGCTGACATCCATTCCAAAATCTGTCAACGCAATCCGATCCGCGAAAAGATCCACTGTCAATAGCTTCTCCTTTTGGCACAGCTCCAATTCCTGTCCGTAGCGCTCATAAACAGAAATGCCGAATTCTTTTTCGAATTCCTGTATTGACACGCCCTTGCTCATGCGAAGTCCCAGGAAAAAATATTCTGCCATCGCATCTTCTGCGGTAACAGCTTCTATCTCACAATATCTCTCCATATCCCGGGCTGTCTTTTCCCCACACCATAATGTTTCATCCGGCATCGGGAAACCGCAATATGCCATCTGATTTCCAAGACCCGACATATTCTTTTTCTGTTCTGTCCAATAAGAAAGATAATATTCCATATCATCCATGTTTTTTGTACGTTTTCCGAATAAAAACGAGGAGGCTCCAAGCCCCACACCCAGATACGGTATCCGCGTCCAATAACCGCTGTTATGGCGTGATTCAAAGCCATTTTTAGCATAATTGGATATTTCATACCGCTCATAACCGTTTTCTTTTAAAATCCTTTTCGTCTCATGATACATCTGCCGGTCCAGATCCTCATCAAAATATTTTTCCGGATGATCATGGAAGCGTTGATAAAAAGGGGTTCCCTCCTCCAAAATCAGACTGTAAGACGAGATATGCTCCGGCTGCAGATTGACTATTTTATGTAAACTATCAATATAGGTATCAAGCCTCTGTCCCGGAAGAGAAGACATGCAGTCTATATTGATGTTGGCAAATCCGGCCTTTCTGGCATTATGGTATGTATCCAGAAACTGCTCATATGTATGGATCCGTCCAAGCAGCTTAAGCTCTTCATCATTGGCAGACTGCAATCCGATACTCAGGCGGTTAAAACCAGCTTCTTTAATTTTATGTAAACCATCATAATCTATTGTTGCCGGATTGATCTCAATTGTGATCTCTGCATCCTTATCCACATCATAAAGCTTGTAAACCATAGAAAGCAGCTCTTCAAGCTGTCCGGGCGATAAAACAGACGGTGTTCCTCCGCCAAAATATATGGTCTGAAGCTTTCGATCCCGGTCAGCAATGCTGTCCGCATAAAATGAAAGTTCATTTTTTAATGCCTGCACATACCGCTCTCTCACAGTATGATCTGCAGGCATTGATAAAAAATCACAATAATTGCATTTTCTGACACAAAACGGAATATGAACATACAATTCCAATGTCAATTCCTCACATTCTCAAATAAATTTTCATGTTCATAAATTTTCATTTTTATAAATCTTCGTTTTTATAAATCTTCGTTTAAAAGCCAGACTATTTTTTATCATCCAGCTTTAAAACACTCATAAATGCGGACTGGGGGATTTCCACGTTGCCGACCTGACGCATACGTTTTTTACCCTCTTTCTGTTTCTCCAACAGTTTCTTTTTACGGCTGATATCACCACCATAACACTTGGCCAGAACATCTTTACGCATGGCTCTGACGGTTTCTCTGGCAATAACCTTGCCGCCGACTGCTGCCTGAATGGGAATTTCAAAAAGATGTCTCGGTATCTCATCCTTGAGCTTTTCGCACATCCGCCGTCCCCTGTCATATGCCGAATCCTTGTGAACAATAAAGGAAAGGGCATCCACTTCTTCTTTGTTGATCAGGATATCAAGCTTCACCAGATCGGATCTGACATAGCCCTTCAATTCATAATCAAAGGAAGCATAACCTCTGGAACGGGATTTTAACGCGTCAAAAAAGTCATAGATGATCTCATTTAAGGGCAGCTCATATTTTAACAGTGCCCTTGTCTCTTCCATATAATCCATGCCAAGATAAACACCGCGGCGTTCCTGACATAATTCCATGATCGGACCGATAAACTCCGTTGTAACCATAATCTCCGCGGTTACGATCGGCTCCTCCATATATTCAATCTCCGAGGGATCCGGCAGATTGCTCGGATTGGTCAGCTCGATCACATCGCCATTGGTCTTGTAAACCTTGTAAATAACACCCGGCGCTGTGGTAACCAGATCCAGATTGTACTCTCTTTCCAGTCGTTCCTGAATAATCTCCAGATGAAGCAGTCCTAAAAATCCGCAGCGGAAGCCAAAGCCCAGAGCTACAGAAGTCTCCGGCTCATAATTCAAAGAAGCATCGTTTAACTGCAGCTTTTCCAAAGCGTCCCTTAAATCCGGATATTTGGCGCCATCAGCCGGGTACATGCCACAGTAAACCATGGAATTGACCTTTTTGTATCCGGGAAGCGGCTCCTTACAAGGGTTGTCCGCATCTGTTACGGTATCACCCACAGCCGTATCTCGTACATTTTTGATAGATGCCGTAATATAACCAACCATTCCGGCAGATAATTCATCACAGGGAATAAACTGTCCGGGACCGAAATATCCGACCTCAACAACATCTGCGGTGGCATTGGTAGCCATCATGCGGATACGTGTGCCTTTTTTGACTGTTCCGTCCATCAGACGGCAGAAAATAATAACGCCTTTATAAGAATCATACAGTGAATCAAAGATCAGGGCAGATAACGGTGCAGCCGGATCTCCCTTGGGTGCCGGTATTTTGTGTACGATCTGTTCAAGCACATCCTCAATCCCAATACCGTTTTTAGCGGAAATAAGGGGCGCATCCTGTGCCTCAATGCCGATCACATCCTCAATTTCATCCTTCACACGCTGCGGCTCTGCACTCGGCAGATCGATCTTGTTGATCACCGGAAAAACATCCAGATCATGATCAAGTGCCATGTACACATTGGCAAGTGTCTGTGCTTCAATTCCCTGCGCAGCATCCACGACCAGAATCGCACCGTCACAGGCAGCCAGAGCACGGCTTACCTCATAGTTAAAATCCACGTGTCCGGGGGTGTCGATCAGATTGAAAATATATTCTTCTCCATCCAGAGCTTTATAAATAATACGGACTGTCTGTGCCTTGATCGTGATTCCACGTTCACGCTCCAGATCCATATTGTCCAGTACCTGTTCCTGCATCTCGCGGCTGGTTAAAAGCCCCGTCTTTTCGATAATACGGTCTGCCAGTGTCGACTTGCCGTGATCTATATGCGCCACAATACAAAAATTGCGGATTTTACTTTGGTCTATCTGCTGCATAATTTTCCTCCGAAATAAAACTGTCGAATTGAATTATACCAAAATTCCACATGTCAGGCAATAAATACATCACCCAACTTATTCATCCGTCTTATTCATCCGTCTTATTCATCCGGCTCCTGCTATCAGACTTATCCACCATTCTTTAAGACCTCCGCCAAAATCTGCGCCAACGGCTCTGCTGCATTCATGGCCTCTTCTACCGTATTGGTCTGGGCTCCCACCTCGATCAGCAGACTTTTGGGTCTGTAATGCATATTATAACGAAGCCCCTTCATATATATATTCCTGCAAAAGCCCGGATAATAACGGTCTGCCGCCAGCTTCATCTGAAATGAAAAAGCCAGATTTTGTTCAATATAAGGATTTTCCAGATATGCGATCGGACCGGTTGAATTCAGAAAACTAATTCCGTTAAAAAACATAAACTGTGCCGTCTGTCTGCCACCGATTTCCTTGACAAGATGCGTTCCCTCTGATACTCCATCCCTGTGCAGATCGATAATTACCTCAATGCTCGGATTCTCTGCCAGTATTTTTTCAATGGCAGGCGCCGATACGGAATACGCATAATCCCGGTTGGGCAGATCATAGGTGCCGGTATCATGAAGCACATTCAGACCATATTCCTCTCTGAGGATCCGGCAAAGCTCCTCTCCCACGCCAATGATCGTCGTACCGGGATCTCCTGCTACGCTGTCTGCAAACCCTTCCTGCGAATGTGTGTGATAGACCAAAATCTGCGGCTTTGACGCATCCTGCTGTAACGTTGCATCAAAGCTTAAAAACTTTTCCGCATTCAGCTTTTCCGCAGTAATGCTTGTGGAAGAATCAATCGTGTAATAATGCTTTACCAGGTAATCAAAATCCTTCATTGCCTGATAATCCGGCGCAGCAACCGGTTCCTGCTGCTTTACAAAGGCTTTATTTGCACCGGAGGCTCTCTGATTCTCCATAAGCATCAGATCTTCCATAGACATTCCATCTGTACTATCATCGGAATTACCGCCTGCACCTGCGTCATCAGTCCCTGTCCGACCGTCTGATGCTTTTCCCGGTTCAGAGGAATCCGCTGTCGTTCCGTTTTTGGATGTATCCACTGCGTCCGCATACTCGCTTTCCTCATCTTCCAGAAACTGCGTTCTGAAGTAATCCCTTGCATCCTGATATGCCTTTCCGGATTTTCCTGTTTTATTTGTTCCATCAGCTATATCCGTTCCATCTGCGTTGGCGGCTGTATCCATTTGTTCTGTCTGACCTGTGCCGTCTGCCGCTTCCTGACCATCTGTCATATTTTCTCCGCCTGCAATACTGTTTTCATCGGCCAGATCTTCTCCATCCGTCTCCTCACCCGGAAGGCCGGCATGTTTCAGATAATACCCATAATTACTGTCTACAAAAGAAAATGCCATCTCTGCTGCCGAAAGATTGGTCATCCCCAAAGCTCCATTTCCGAAATAAGTCTGCGAAAGCACCAGACTGCACCATACATTCCTGTAACAAAAGGAAAGTAAAAGCAGCAGGCATAAAAAGGCCCAGCATGCCAGCCCCCGCTGTGCCCTATCCATTGTATATCTTTTTCGATAACGCCTTCTTCTCATATACTCACCACTAAAGTATATGTCCACATCAAACGCGCTATGACTATGTTGTCCCACCGGGACAAAGATCTCCCAAAACAGATATCAAATCAGTATCAAACCAATATCTACAACCTCCTCCGAAAATTTGAGACAATAAAAAACCAACCGATGGGTTATTTCGGTTGGTCTTGTGATTTCTGATAAAATGTACTGTCTAACAGGATGACGGCCCTGTTAAAGTACCTGTCCAAAATTAGTTCATGCCGTTAACAGCTTTTGTTAAACGGGAAACCTTTCTGGATGCATTATTTTTATGATAAATGCCTTTTGAAGCTGCTTTGTTGATTGTAGAAGTAGCATCTGTTAATGCTGCCTTTGCACCTTCAGCATCTTTTGCTTCGATTGCTGCGTAAACTTTCTTGATAGAAGTTTTAACACCAGACTTGATTGCCTTATTTCTATCAGCTTTTGTTCTGTTTACCAGGATTCTCTTTTTTGCAGATTTGATGTTAGCCATGACTTACACCTCCCATATTATAAAATCATATCTCTATGCCGGTGTCACAATTATCCAGACACGGGCAGACAAATGCGAACACACGCATATTATAATAACCAAAACCGGCAATGATGTCAATATCCGGAAAGAATATTTTTAATATTTTCATCATTATTTCTTATTTTATCTGTTTTTTCTACCATATTTATGTCCATTCCTTTCGCTTCGCTCAGGAACAAAACATTATGAAAATGTCTTCTCATTTTCAATCTTTCATTTTCAATCTTTCATTTCAAGTATAAAGCTATGTCTATTTTCTATCATTCTGGTAATACTACATATCGTGTTCATATGGTCACACAACGTTCATATTGTCACACAACATTCATATGGTCACACAACGTACAAATACCAGCAATCTGATATCAAAAAGATCAAATGCGGTTTGATTACAAATCACAATACAAAAAATCTACGGAGGTCATTATGTATATGCAGTCGCGGACCGATCTGGCTCTGGAAGAGCATGAATATATGGTATCACAACATGCCGCCGAAAAAAAACAGACACACATTCATGGTGTGGAAATTCTGGATGAGCAGTTTCCTTCCGACCAGATTTCCATATCCACTGTCAATATCACGACAAAAAATGCGGCAAAAGCCTTAAACAAACCGATGGGAACCTACATTACCATGGAAGCTCCCCTGCTTGATATTCCGGACGACGGATATCATCGGGAAATATCCATGCACATCTCCCGACAGATCCGGAAGTTAATTCCTGATTTAACAAACGATAAATCCATACTGGTTATCGGGCTCGGAAACCGGGCTGTCACTGCTGATTCTCTTGGTCCTCTGTGTATCGATCACCTAAATATCACCCGTCATCTTCTATTAGAATATGGAAGTGCAGCCTTTGATCATCAGTATCAACATACCGTCAGCTCTCTTTCTCCCGGTGTCCTTGCTCAAAACGGCATCGAGACAGCCGAGATCGTAAAGGGTGTGGTCGAACAGACCCATCCGGACTGCCTGATTGCCATTGATGCCCTTGCTGCCAGATCCCTGCATCGTCTTAACCGCACAATCCAGATCAGTAATACCGGCATCCATCCCGGCTCCGGCGTCGGCAATCACCGCTGCGCTCTGACAAAGGAAGCTCTCGGCGTCGATGTCATTGCCATCGGCATTCCTACTGTTGTCGATGCGGCAACGATTGTTATGGACACCCTTGAAGATTATACGCAAAAAACAAAGCACTCTCTTAATCTCCGGTTATTTATGGAGGATTATGACAGCACTTTGTTTCATGAGCTTCAAAATATGTATGTAGCCGGAAAGGATATCGATTCGATCATCCTCAATATGAGCTATACTCTTTCCGAAGCCTTAAATATCACGTTTGGCAAAAACTAATGTCTTCCGCCACCGCCGCCATGGCTGTGTCCGCCGGAAGAGGTATGATGACCGCCACCACCGGAACCACTGTTTGACTGGATGGTACGGCGTGTTGTGTGCTTGGAAATAAACACATCCCTGCGGTCCGGGAACTGTGCTGCCCCGCCTGCCACATAAGTATTGGCACTTGTCGTTTTCTTTCCGACATTGTGGTTGATGCATACCAGAACATATACAAAGGTAACAACCGCTGCAACACCCCAGATCGCATACCAGGGAATTGCCTCATACATGGAAACATCTTCACCTGACATGGTAGCGGAAAGTGAATTGATGTAATACACATATGCGTCATACGGATCGGCATTGACCCTGTCACAGACACCATCGATCAGATGGTTGATCATGGATGTAGAATAGGTGTCCTCCACTCTTCCTGATGTTGAAAACCAGCTGTAGCTGTTGCCTACACCCAGCATATTGTCCAGATACAGGGCTCCGTCTCCCCATGGAGCATCATAACCATACTTGTAGTTGTCATAAAAATCATCGGCATAATTCATCATGGCAGTATCGCCGGCATAATCCGGATCACTGATCGTAACCAGTACGATATCGCATCCGATCTCACCTTCTTTTTCTGCGATCAGATCACGCAGAGATTTTTCTTCATCATCGCTTAAGACATCGGCATAGTCAAAAACCCTTTCGTCGGTAAGACATTCTGTATTGGTTCTTTCATATACTCCCTGTTCTTCTTTGTCAGGTCCTTTTTTGATCAGTGCGACTACAAATAACACCAGAACGATCGCAAAGATAATTAAAAGTACGGAAAAATGTTTTATATATTTTTTCATATCAGAATACCTCCAAAATCATCCTGAGCATATATCCCATTGCTGTCACAAGAGAAAAAACGGTAGCGGCACAGCCGATCATTTTGCCAACAGATAAAGGTGCCTTTCCTATCAGCTTTCCCGTTTCTCCGTTTAATCGGAACAGGTATTCTTTGCCCCTGTAGCGGTATTTATAATTCCAGACCGGCAACAGTGCATAATTTTCTTCCTTTGTCTGGCACTGACAATCATCGCATTCCGGTACTACGGATGAATAACCGCCGATTGTCTCCTGCATCAGTGCTGCGGCATCCTTGCGCACCTTGGCTTTGGCCCTTGGCTCCAGCGTCGGTCCGTCCACACTGTATAGCTCTCCCCGGAATCCGGACATGAATTTGGGCTGGAATGCATACATGGATGAATAATCAAACGGTTCCAAAAGATCCATCTCATTGTCAGGCATAGTCTCGGATGCATCCGTGGGTACGCGGTTAAAATCAGCGTCCATGGTACGATACAGCTGATAAACCGAGGTCTCTGTATATTCCGTATTGCCGCTGACCCATTTTTTGACCTTCTGTGCTCTGGCAGAGTAACGATAATGGCAGTGAATATCAAAGAGGAAAAACGGAATATAATCTCCTTCCATTTTTTCCAATGAAGCTTCCTTTAAAAAGCCGGTTGGCAAAAATATCTTTTTGTCAAACTGCTCCCGGATAATCTCCTTTGCCTTGCTTTTGCTGATCTTAAAAGGAATGATCAGATGCGGCTCATATTTTCCCCTGATACGCTCATCAAAAATCATATAGGCTCCGCAGTGTTCACACTTGAGCGCACTGTCATAAGGCTTTGGCTCAACCGGTGCTCCACACAAAGGACACTGGTATTCATTTTCTGTGGTAACCAACTCTTCACTGTCGATACTGTCACAGTGCGGGCAGCACATCCTGTCCTGCTCCGGTGACCACACCGTATTGGCTCCACAATTTTTACACTTAAAAATCATAGTCTTTCTCCCTCTTACATAATTATTGTAGAAATGGCGGCCTGCAAAAACATATAAAATATGATCTGCCAGCGTTCTTCTCTTTTTTATGATACAACATAATGCGCGGTAATTCTACAATTAACTTCATTTTTCAGCTTCAATCTATCCACTTCATTATTTCGGGTTTCATTTTTGCCGGTTTTATATCCTGACTTTTACCATCTTCATGCCAGTCCGGATGATTTGAAGCTTTGTGTGGCATGGTCAAAAAAATAAAAACTGGACATTTTGAGCATGCCATACATAAGTGTACAATACAGTCAATTCATCAAAACCGGTTTAGCAATCATATGATGAAGCCGGATAGTTCCTATATCCGACACAAAAAAATAACATCATGAGGAGACGAGAATTATGAACACACAAAGTAAAACATTAAGAATTGTCCTTGCCGGACTTATGGCAGCATTGACCTGTGTCGCTACCATGATCATCCGCATCCCCACCATTAAGGGATATGTACATATCGGAGACTGTATGGTAATTGCATCCGGTATTATCTTAGGACCTGTACTTGGCGGTCTTGCTGCAGGTATCGGTTCCATGTTGGCAGACTTACTCGGCGGTTATTATGTATTTTCCGTTGCAACCTTTGTCATCAAATTTTTAGCGGCACTGGCAGCAGGATTAACCTTCAATTTTGTAAAAAAGGTTTCCAAAAAATACAACCTGCCTGCTGTGATCGCAGCCGGATTTGCATCTGAAATCATTGTAGTACTCGGGTATTTTGTATTTGAAATATTTTATGAAGGAATAGCCGCAGCCATTACAGAAATTCTTCCCAACTGCGTACAGGGCGGAACCGGTCTCATCCTTGCAGCTGTCCTTTCCCCCATCTTATTAAAGATTCCGATGATCAGGGACGTAAAATTACAGATCAAACAGACTCCAAGCGTTAATTCGTAATCGGCTGATAGCAATCGGGACGACGATCCCGAAACAGCCCCCACTCAAGCCTTTCTTTTGCAAGTGCTTCAAGGTCAAAGGAAGAAACAAGGATTTCTTCCCTGTCCCTTGAAGCACTTTTTATGATTTCTCCTGTCCCATCTGTCAAAAATGAGGATCCATAAAAACAAAGGGCCGACTCCTGCCCGCCATTTGCATCCGATGCATGCACTTCTTCCGTCCCGATACGATTTGCGGCAATGACCGGAACGCAATTGGCAGCTGCATGCCCCTGCATCACACGCCTCCAGTGCGGCATACTGTCTGTATTAAGAATAGGCTCGCTTCCAATCGCCGTCGGATACAGGATAAGCTCTGCCCCCTGCAGCGCAAGACAACGTGCAGTCTCGGGAAACCACTGATCCCAGCAGATACCTATCCCGATTTTTCCATAAGCCGTATCAAAAACCTGGAAACCGGTGTTGCCGGGTGAAAAGTAAAATTTTTCCTGATAATAGTGATCATCCGGAATGTGTGTTTTCCGATATATATCCATAATGCTTCCGTCTGCGTCGATCATGGCAACCGAATTATACAGACAATTCACGTCTCTTTCATAAAAGCTTACCGGAATGACAACCGAAAGCTCCTTTGCAGTTTTTTGAAGCCGGATCACCGCATCATTTTCCTCAACAGGCTTTGCATAGGCATAATAGTCATAACATCTTTCCTGACAAAAATACGGTCTTTCAAAAAGCTCCGGCAGTAAAATAACCTGAGCACCCTCTTTTGCGGCCTTCCTTACCATTCTGTCTGCCTTATCAATATTATCCTCTATGTTCCGGCTCATCTGCATCTGGATGGCTGCGGCTGTGATGATTCGTTCCATCGTTTTCTCCTTATTTTCCCTGTCTGTTTGTCCTCTCTGATATCAAATCAGGGGCAAAATACCTTTTGACCCTAACATCATTAAGCGTCATTAATATTAAGTCATATTTTAATTTTTCGTTTTATTTGCAGGTTCTACTATTCATCTGATCTTTCTTTACAGCACTCGGTATCTGCTGTGTAATACAATGTATATTTCCACCGCCGACGATAATGCTTCTTGCCATGATTGGCACAACCGCTCTCTTACCGCTGACACTTTGTAAAATCTCAACCGCAAGCGCATCATGCTCATCGCCAAACTGCGGAACCAGTATGCTGTCATTTGAAATATAAAAATTGACATAGCTTGCCGCCAGTCTCTCACCGGTCTGTCTTTGATCTTCCCCTTCTTCGTATGTAAAACCATCTGCTTCATACTGCGTAATGCAGACCGGCTTCTTGGGAATCGGAAGCTTTATGATCTCCGGGTGTCTTCCCCTCGCATCTGTTGTTGCAGATAAAATATCATATGCTTGTTTTGAATAATCATACTGCGGATCCTCTTCATCATCCGTCCAGGCTAAAACAACTACACCGGGCTTTATAAACGCACACATGTTATCAATATGCTCATCTGTCTCATCCTGCCAGATACCATGTGGCAGCCATATCACTTTTTCACCGCCCAGATAATTGCATAACACTTGTTCTATTTCTTTTTTGGACAGGTTGGGATTGCGTCCCGGACTTAACAGACATGCCTCTGTCGTCAGGATTGTGCCCTCCCCATCCGTGTGGACAGAGCCGCCTTCCAGCACAAAATCCGACACCCGCACCACCTTTTCTCCTATGGCAGAACAGAAGCCTTCAGCAAGCCTGTCATCTTTTTCATAATGCTTGTACAATCCATTATAGGACCCACCCCAGGCGTTGAATTTCCAGCTGATTCCACATCTTGTGCCTGTATCTTCCAACACAAATGTCGGTCCCGTATCTCTCGCCCAGGCATCATCACTTTCTATTGTCAGCAATGTCATATTTGTGTAGTTCTCTTTTTGTGACAACCACGACTCAGCCTCTTTCAGATGATCTATGTCGGTTAACATAAATAGGTGCTCGCTTCCGGCAATACAATCTGCTATTTCAGAAAACGTCCGTTTTGCGTCACTACCGTCATAAATCCACGAGCCCGGTCTGGTCGGCCAGATCATGACACAACCATCATGTGGCTCGAATTCTGCCGGCATACGCATTTTAAAATCACCTGTTATCATCATGCTTTTCCTTTCTGCAATATCCGTATATCAGGATATATCCTTCCTGTCCGCACATTTTCGTTATATCTGATAACACGGATTCTTCTGGCCGGATTTCACCCAAGCCGTTCTTTAAAATCATGATATCCAAATCCCTTTTGAAGCACCATCTCACCATTCTCTTTCCGGTACACAATATCCGGCAGTGGCATTCCATTAAAGGTGTTATTTTTTACCATGGAGTAGATTGCCATGTCCTCAAATATCAGCCTGTCTCCAATTTGAAGCTTTCGGTCAAATGAATAATCCCCGATGACATCTCCCGCGAGGCAGGTTGAACAGGCCAACCGGTAGGTGTGCTTTTTCTCCCCCGGCATACCACTGTCACGAAGCGGGGGTCTGTACGGCATCTCCAAAACATCCGGCATATGACAGGCTGCCGATCCGTCCAAAATCAGGATATCCATACCGTTATTTACAATATCCACGACTTCTGCAACAAAATATCCGGCATTCAGAGCAACAGCCTCTCCGGGCTCTAAATACACGCGGACATCATATTTATTTTGTATGTATAAAATGCTTTTTTTCAACAAAGCCAGATCATAGTCAGCCCTTGTTATGTGATGTCCTCCTCCAAAATTGAGCCACTTTATCTGTGTAAGATACCTGCCAAACTTCTCCTCAACTGCCTGCAGGGTCGTAAAAAGAGCATCTGCATTCTGTTCGCAGAGCGTATGAAAATGCAGTCCTTCCACATCCTTTGGCAAGGCATCCGGATAGCTTTTATATAGCTTATCCGCCGTGATGCCAAGTCTCGAATACGGAGCACAGGGGTCATAAATATCATGACCCTCCTGTGTCGAACATTCCGGATTGATACGTAGTCCGATGCTTGCATTGCGGCACAGAGAATGGAGCTTTTCATATTGGGAAAGGGAATTGAACACCAGATGATCGCACCATGTATCCAGCATATCCATTTCACATTCCTTAAAACCGGGACAGAACACATGATTTTCAGCCTCCGGGCATTTTTTCTTCATCTCTTCGTAACCAAGCCTTGCCTCATACAGACCGCTTGCTGTAGTCCCGCTGATATAGGAACCGATCAACGGATATGCCGGATAATAGGAAAATGCCTTCTGTGCCAGTAAAATATGGCATCCCGTATCCTGTTTCACACCCTTTAAGATAGTTAAATTATCTTTTAACTTTTTCTCGTCAATAATATAACAGGGCGTATTTAGTTGTTTTAGCTGATTGTCAAATTCCGCATCTGATGCTTTATCGGCCGTTTTAATCATTGTCATATCTACTGTCTTATTTGTCATTTTATCCGTTGCTTTACCTGCTGTTTTGTCTGCTATTTTGTCTGTTATTTCAGGCACTGTGTCAGCCATTGTTTTTTACTGTTTTATTACTTCATTGTCACAATGTTATGATATAAACCAAAAGATAGTTCTTACTCCACAGTTTCCGGATTTTCCTCAACAACCCATGGAAGTCCCCATTTATTTAAAGCATCCATAAACGGATCCGGATCAAATTCCTCTACATTGAAAACGCCGCTTCCGGACCAGGTCTTTGTCAAAATCATCATGGCACCGATCATGGCAGGAACACCGGTTGTATAGGAAATAGCCTGAGAGCCGACCTCCTTATAGCACTCCTGATGATCGCATACGTTGTAAATATAGATGGTCTTTTCTTTTCCATCCTTTTTACCATGGAAGATACATCCGATATTGGTTTTTCCGACGGTACGCGGTCCCAAAGATGCCGGATCCGGTAATAAAGCCTTTAAAAACTGGATCGGAACAATCTTATGTCCTTCAAAATCAATCGGCTCTGTCTTTAACATTCCGACATTTTCCAGACATTTCATATGTGTCAGATAGCTCTGTCCAAATGTCATAAAGAACCGGATACGCTTTATGCCGGGAATATTTTTTGCCAGAGATTCGATTTCCTCATGGTGAAGTAAATACATGTCCTTCTGACCGACCTGCGGGAAATTGTATTCTCTCTTTATAGACATCGGTGCAACCTCAATCCATTTTCCATTTTCCCAATAAGAACCCGGCGCTGAAACCTCGCGCAAATTAATTTCCGGGTTGAAATTGGTGGCAAAGGGATAGCCATGGTCGCCGCCGTTGCAGTCTAAAATGTCAATTGTCTCAATTTCATCAAAATAATGCTTGAGCGCATATGCACTATAAACACTGGTCACGCCGGGATCAAATCCGCTTCCGAGAAGTGCCGTAATCCCTGCCTCCTTAAATTTTTCCTGATATGCCCACTGCCATGAATAGTCAAAATATGCGGTAAAACCAAGTTTTTTGCATCTTGCTTCATATACAGCCCGCCATGCTTTATCATTGGTATCCTCTGCCTCATAATTGGCCGTATCAATATAGGAAACCTTGCATGCCAGACAGGCATCCATAATGGTAAGATCCTGATAGGGAAGCGCAACATTGAGCACGGCATCCGGCTGGTATTCCCTGATCAGGGCAATCACTTCATCCGTGCAGTCGGCATCAACTTTTGCTGTTGTGACCTTTGTGTCTGTCCATGTATCCAGCTCTTTTTTCAACGCGTCACATTTTTCCCTGGTGCGGCTTGCTATGCAGATCTCTGTAAAGACCTCACTGTTCTGACAGCATTTTTTGATAGCTACCTGTGCTACTCCGCCACATCCGATAATCAATAATTTACTCATGCTTCTTCCTCCTCTAATAAATCTTCCACATATTTGGGCAGCATAAATGCTCCCATATGCAAATTGGTTGTATAATAATCTGTATGCATTTTTCTGTCATTAAAACGCTCCGGTTTAAAATCCGACAGCGGATGGTACTTTTTGGAGGCAAATCCAAAAAGCCAGTACCCGGATGGGCAGGTCGGGATATGCGCCTGATATACACGACTTATCGGAAAGCTCCGGTATGCCTTTCTGTGCATATTGCGGCAGGCAACCTCATCCTCATCATAAAACGGACTGCCATGCTGATAGACCATGATTCCGTCGTCCTTCAATGCCTTATAGCAGTTACCGTAAAACTCCTTGGTAAAAAGCCCCTCCGTATGTCCGAACGGATCTGTGGAATCATTGACGATAATATCGTATTCATTGATCTTTTTGCGCAAAAACTTTAATCCGTCCTCATAAAAAATATTGACTCTTTCATCCTCAAATCCTTTGGCGGTTTCCGGAAAAAACTGTCTGCAGACATCTACAAACATGTCATCCTGTTCTACAACATCAATTGCTTCGATTTCAGGATACCGACAGTATTCTCTTGCAACACCACCGTCACCTCCGCCAATGATAAGTACCTTTTTTACCTGCGGGTGCACGCTCATGGGAACATGCGTTACCATTTCATTGTAGACAAATTCATCCGCCTGCGAAAAAATAATACTTCCATCTAATGTCACAAAACGTCCAAGCTCCGTCGAATCAAAAACATCGATTCTCTGATAATCGCTTTGTCCGCTGTAAAGCTGTCTGTCTATCCGGATGGATATTTTCACATTTGGCGTATGCATTTCGGAAAACCACATTTCCATTTTTCACCCTCCAATTGTATCCTTTATTACCTTCAGGTATGCGACCTTTGGATCTTCCGTACCCTGAAGTGAACAGCCTTTTTCTCCGGCATACAGGATATAATCAATGATTTCTTTTGTAATCCGCTCTCCCGGTGCCAAAATCGGTATTCCCGGCGGATAACACATAACAAACTCCGCACAGATCATGCCATCTGTCTGCCGGATCGGAACAGATTCTTTATTTGCATAAAATGCAGTCTGCGGGCTCATAACAACATCCGGCTGGATATATTCGCCGCTTACCAGATCACTGCCGTCTCTTTCATATAATCTCTTGATGTCAGCTAAGGCACCTACCAGACGTTCAATATCCCGGATCCTGTCGCCAATGGAAATATAGGCTAAAATGTTGCCGATATCTCCAAACTCAATCTGGATATCATATTCATCACGCAGCAGATCATAAACCTCAATACCGGTAAGTCCTATCCCCTGCGTATGTACGGAAAGCTTGGTCACATCATAATCATAAACACTTGTTCCGTTAACCAGCTCCTTGCTGTAAGCATAATATCCTCCAATCGCATTGATCTCATTCCTTGCATACTCAGCCATCTTTACTACAGCCGCAAATGATTCTCTTCCCCGCAAGGCCAGATTGCGTCTGGATATATCCAGACTGGAGAGCAGCAGGTAGGACGCACTCGTCGTCTGGGTCAGATTGATAATCTGACGGACATAGTCTGCATTTACACCCTGACTCGTCAGTAATACAGAGCTTTGTGTCAGACTGCCTCCCGACTTATGCATGGAAACTGCCGCAAAATCAGCCCCGGCTGCCATGGCACTTACCGGAAGATCTTCTCCAAAATACAGATGCGTCCCATGTGCCTCATCAGCCAGTACGCGAAGTCCATGACTATGTGCGACTTCCACAATTTTTTTCAGATCCGAACAGATGCCATAATAGGTTGGATTATTGACCAATACCGCTACCGCATCTGGATTTTCCTCAATCACCCTGACGAAAGAATCGATTTCCATACCCAGCGCAATACCAATCCGTTCATTAACCTTCGGTTCCACATAAATCGGTGTTGCACCACATAAGATCAGGGCATTGATCACACTTTTATGTACATTTCTCGGTAAAATAATCTTGTCATTCGCCTTGCATACGGAAAGCACCATGCTTTGCACCGCTGAAGTCGTGCCACCTATCATTAAAAATGCGTGTTCAGCGCCAAATGCATCGGCCACAAGCTCTTCCGCCTCTTTTATAACCGACACCGGATGGCACAGATTATCCAACGGCTTCATCGAATTGACATCCAGATTGACACATTTTTCTCCCAACAATTCAACCAGCTCCGGATTGCCTCTTCCACGCTTGTGTCCCGGTACATCAAACGGAACCACACGCTTTTTTCTGAATTTTTCAAGGGCCTCATAGATCGGCGCCTTTTTTTGTCTTTCCAGATCCATCTTTTTTCCTCTTTATATCATATCTTTTCATATCATCATATATCTTTTTATACCGTCATATCTTTTCATGCCGTCATATATCTTTTCATACCGTCATATCATTTCATACCAGTCAGTTTAAAGCAAATCCAGTAATCTTTTTATTGCGACAAAATTGCAGCAAAAAAGCAGGTATTGAAATCAATACCTGCCTTAGTCTCTCATTTTAACATTTCGGGTATGAACCTATCCGGAATAACGAAAACAAATATATTGTCTTTCTTATTGACTACTTAACAAGTTATGATATCAATAATGTGGCATAAGGCCACCCTCGGCAATTGCCCCGCCTGTCCGTTGGCTTACTAAAGGGCGTATATTTGCGTATTTATTCTTAACGCTCATACAAACATATAATTACACAAGAATATTCATTTGTCAATCTTAATTTCGCAACTGTTTACAACTGTTTTCACAACTGCTTTCACAACTGTTTTTACAACTGCTTTTTATTACCGGTCACAAAATCCTATATTCAGATAATCAGACAATTATTTGATCACAAGATCATCCCATACATCAGAAGGAACAATTGCAATATAGGTCTTACCTGTATTGACAACAATCTCGTTGCCGTTGGCATCGTAGAACTGTGTCTTGGTGCATTCATCAGGCTTGGTCCAGGTAACCGGAATGGCTTTACCATCAGTGATATAATAGCCATGCATTCCACCCGGTCTTGTCACAAAGTAATTCATATAACCATGATCATCATACTGTTCAAAAGTACATTCCTGAATAATGACATTTTTAAATTCCATATGATTGCCATTTAAAGCATCAATATATTCTTTGCCGTATTCTGAATAACGATATGTCCCTGTCTCGGGCATATATTCCAGCTTGGAAGAATTGTGCTGGAAGGGCAATGCGATATTATTGCAGTCAATGGCATCGGAAGCTGTGGATAAATCAACCGGATTGGACTCGCTTGCAAACTGGAAGTGAGAACCGCCCTGATAATACTGTGTGTAATTTTCATCAATTCCGGCTGCTGCCATCTTGCTTTCAATTCCTGAGTTTCCGCTGTTGGTAACATATTCGGTAAACTCTCTTGCCTTGCCGTTTTCAATACGAGCAAAGCCACCGCTGATATGCTGTAAATAAGGATTTTTCAAGAATGCATCAATATAGAACGGACCGCCATCATGGATAACAACGGCATTGTATTCGGGTGCAATCTGTAAATTGGTCGTACGTGTACTTCGGATACTTCCGAAACGTTCAATGTTTTTCCAGTCTTTGACGATACACATAAAACGGGTAATCCTGCCATTCTGTGTACTGTTCATCATTTCATAAACAATGTCGGCTGTCGATGTGCCATAATGATCAAGTGCATATAATTCATTATCCACCATGATAGCCAGCGGGCGCTGGTTGACAAGCGATTCATCAATCCACTCATTGGTAAGCTCACTGCGGTAATATCCCGGTTTGCTTTCCTCTTCAGCTGCAGGAGTTTCTTCCTCAGCTCCGTCCTGCGCAGCATCTTCCACTACAACGGTGTCTTCAACTGCTGATTCGTCTGTTGCTTCTTCGTTTCCTTTACTTCCGCATGCTACAAGACCTAAAGTCATAGTACAAGCAAGCATTAAGCATAATAGTTTCTTTTTCATGAAAATACCTCTGATTTTTTTATTTATCCTCTGTAGTAAGATCTGATGTACAATGAGGACATTTTACTGCCTTAATGGAGATTTCACTCTGACAATAAGGGCAGATTTTTGTAGTTTTTTCTTTTACCTCCGGCTTTTTCCCCACTGTCATCATCTTGTTGACCGCTTTCATCATCATAAACAAAATAAAAGCCATGATCAAAAAATTAACAACAGCCGTAATAAAAGAACCATAATCAAAAACGACACCATTGATTACAAATGTGCCACCGATCACCACGCCGTCGGAATTGGCTCCACCTGTGCAGACGGCAATCAACGGATTGATAAAACTGTCTGTTAAGGCAGCAACGATGCTTTGAAATGCAGCACCGATGATAACACCAATGGCCAGATCCATGACATTTCCCTTTAACGCAAACTCTTTAAACTCTTTTATAAATTTTTTCATGTTGCTTCTTCCTATATTTCATTGGTATAGTACCTGCTATAGCAGTTCTTTGATATTAACCTCGGGAGCAACATCTCCGTTATTTTCGGAAGCGTAATTCATCTCATTAACAGCTTCGGAAATGATTGCGATATCATCGCCGATCTGGGCATAAATCTCACCACTCTGCTTGGAAAGATCACTTTCCTGCTTGGCCAGAATACTGAAAGAAGCTCCTGCGGTACCAAGCCTTGCAGCTTCGATTGCGGAATTGAGTGCCAAAATTCCCTGTTTGGATGCTATCTTGGTAAGCTTCTTGGAATTGTCCTCGATCCGGTCGATAACACCGTTGATCTTATCCAGGTCTGCTGAAAAAACAGACATCTTTTTGTTTTCGATGTATTCTGTGTACTTTTGGTTGACATAACTATCAATTACAATACTCAGAAGATTTGCGCATGCCTCGATTTTTTCCCTGGGCATAACTGTAACATTCTGCAATTCTTCCAGATATTTCTTCTCGTCAACACCGATTTCATTGGCGATTTTGCGGAATTTTTCCTCATTAAGCTCTTCATCGGAGGGTCTTACCTGTCCGCCAACAGCTGTCATGACAGTTTCTCCGGTTGCATGAATGACGATCGGATAAGCAAAATCCATCAATCCCGCATGGCAAGAATAACAGCCCTTTTCAATACCGGCCTTTTCCAGTCCGTGCTGATCTGTGTCAATACATCTGCGAAGCCCTTCCGGAGTCCCGCGGGTAAGCTTTGCGCAAAAATTGGTAAAATTGGCTTCACCGGTAAGATAATTGCCGTCTGCATCTGTAAAAACAGCTGCCATACCGGTCGCTTTTGCCCATGCTTCCTGCATTTCCTCCAATTCTTCAAGGTCAACAAAATCTCTAATATCCATTGCTTTACCCCCATTGATTATTCGTTATATTTGCTAAAACCACGATGAATCCATTTTACATTATTTTTCTTGTTTTTACAACACGAAATACAGCTTTGGATGCTTTTGCTTTGATGCTTTTGCTTTGGATGTTCTTCATTTCAGACTTCTCTGACAAGATAATCATGGACAGCAGGTGAAATGCCCTCAATACGGTGGTCGGCATAAGTTCTGTACACATCATCCATCAATGAAATACACAGCCCGTCCACAAACATATCAAGAGCATTTTATACAGTTTTTCTTATTCTGTTTACAGTCCTATTTTCCAATCATCTTTTGCAATTGTTCTTTTGCAATTGTTCTCTTGCAATTGTTCTTTTGCAATCGTTCTCTTGCAATTGTTCTTTTGCAATTGTTCTTTTGCAATTGTTCTTTTTTAATCGTTCTTTTTCAATGATCATTTCAGAATATCAGCAACAGCATCCGGATCAATAGTAAACTGCACCAGTCCCATACAACCCGGAGCGACCTCATATTCATCAAAGCAGATTACAATCTGTCCGTTACTATCCAGATAGAAATTCTGATCATCCTTAATGGATTTAAAATTCCATTCCGGCATATCCTCATCATCGAGCCAGTACATAACATTTTCATCTTCATCCATCTGCTTGCGCATCTGCTTTTTGATATCATCGCTGATAGCTGTCTTATAATCGGCACCCTCTTTAAACAAATCCTTAAGCGTTGCAATTTCCCCGGTTGTCTTGTCGATGTGGTAAAAATACTGGTACTCTGTTCCGCTGCCTGCCACCTGTGTTACTGTAATACGTACTGTAAACCAGGTATCCGTATCGGTAATAACCTCAGGATTGACATAAACACCGCCATAGCTTTCATCCAATTCAACGTCCGCCTCAAACTGTCTGATCAGACGGTCTGTCATAGACTGTATATCTTCATTGATAGTCTGGATGGAAGCATCTGTTTTTTTCTTCACATCCGGATCCTGTCCGGCCGTTTCATTTTCTTCACTTACAAGCTTTGCTTCTTTAATATTGGCCTCAAAACGATCACTGTCATAATTATATTCCCGGACCGTAATCATTTTGATCACATTTCCCAACAGCGGAATTTGCGCCATAGCATACGCTGCATTGGCAGAAACATTTGGCACGATCAGAATAGCCAGTGCCGCAGCCACGGCTGCCTTTCCAATATAACTGCTCCACGTTTTTTTCTGTTTCTTATTTTTGCCATATTGGTGTCCGGTATCCTTACCTTCCTTAAAATCAGCAAGTAATTTATCTTTTTCTTCCTTTGTCAGATCTTCTCTGTCGGACAAAATCTCATCCGAATTGATTTCATTGCACATTTCATATAATTTTGCCATATCTTATACCTCATTTCTCACTAAACTGCGTCTTATCTGTTTCTTTCCCCGGCTGATTCTGCCATAAATCACAGTCTTGCTCATCTGCATCTTTTCTGATACCTCGTCCATGGTCATATCCTGCAGATAGATCATCCGGAAAATTCTGGCATCCTCTTCTTTTAAATAAGATAAGATGGTTTCGACCTCTTCTTCATATTCCTTTTGCAAAAATTCCTTTTCTGCTTTTTCATCCTTCCATTCCGGCATTTGTTCTACCGGATCTTCTTTGGAACTCTGAATGTATTTTCTTACATAAGTAAGTGCTTTAAAACGACATACACCGGCAAGCCAGTTTTGGAATTCATTTTTTTCCGGCCGGAAACTGTCGATATTATTCCAAACCGCCAAAAGCGTATCATTCATGCAATCGTCCCATAAATATTCAAGTGTCGACATCTGTCTCTTCACAACTGTTTTTAATACCCATCCATAAGTATCTATCACATAAACCAATGCCTGCTCATTGTGTTTCTTCAGCTGTTCCACAAAATTGTCCTCTGTAATTTTCACGACTATAATCACCTCCTGATACCTTTAATTCGTATGTACCTGTTGTTTTCTGACGTGGAAATGAAGTTTTGCTGGGTTTTTTCTTATATTTTCTTGATTTTTGCCCTGCCGGATCTCTGCTTGTTGGGCTTTTTTCTATGTTTTCTTGATTTTTGCCCTGCTGGTTCTCTGCCTGTTGGGCTTTTTTTTATGTTTTCTTGATTTTCGCCCTGCCGGCTCTCTGCTTGTTGGGTTTTTTTCTATGTTTTCTTGATTTTCGCCCTGACAGCTCTCTGTCGATTGGGCTTTTTTCTAGATTTTCTCGATTTTCGCCCTGCCGGCTCTCTGTCGATTGGTTTTTTTTCTAGATTTTCTTGATTTTCGCCCTGACGGCTCTCTGTCGATTGGGCTTTTTTCTATGTTTTCTTGATTTTCACCCTGACGGCTCTACTTTTTATATCTTTATTTTATCGTTACATATATTCAAAATTCACTGATTTACTGCGCAAATTGCTACTTTCTCATGTTTGGTGGGTTCCAAGTTCAAAGTTCTTATCGTGCAAGCATGAACGTTGCAAGCACAAACACTGCGAGCGCGAACGACTTATTGACCTTTTGACCCCGATATCAAGATATACTATAATATAAAGAAAATACCATGTAACGAATATACCAACATTAACCAATTATACCAAATTTTATTAGCTCTCACTCTGCTTACGGAGGTAGATTATGCACTATACAGATCAGACCAGTCAACAAAAACAACCAAATCAACCAGCTAAACCAAATCCGTCAAATCAGCCAAGCCATGAGATCATCCGGATCAATCCCGAACTGAACATGCGCTACAGCCAGATTCAGCTTGATCATCCCACCTACAATCCGCCGCACTGGCACGAGAGTATTGAAATCATATATATATATGAAGGATCTTTGTTGTCTTTTGTAGGGGATAGGCAGGACAAGCTTTTGAGCAATGATTTCTGTATTGTGGATAGAAATGTGGTTCATGCGACCTATACTTCTGAAAATATCAAGTATCTACTGATTCAAATTCCGTATATTTTTTTGAAACAGTACGTTCTGGATATGGATAGGACCAGAATTCCGTATGTATGTAGCAATATGCAAAATCATATTACGCATCAGGCAGAAATGTCATCCTTATTAAATAAGCTTTATCTTCTATGTCAGAAATACTCAGATGCAGATATACATGTTTACAGGTACGAAAACCAAAATCTGGATAATAACCAAGTCACTGACAACAGCGCAGCCGACAACAACACAACCATCAACAGCGCAACCGGCAGCAACACAACCATCAACAGCGCAACGATCAACAACGCAACCATCAACAACACAACCGGCAACAACACAACCATCAGCAACGAAACCAACACCGTCACTCCCCGGGCAAAGAAAAGCTGCAAACTGACCTACTACAGTCTTCTCTTTCCCTTTTTAGATATTCTGTTTTGCAATTACTCAACACTGATTTCAGAAGAAGAAGCTATCAATAGTCAGAAATATATGGAACGTCTCGCCTGTATTGCCGATTATGTAGATGAACATTATAAAGAGCCGATTACGCTCCAGCAGGGAGCCGGCCTTTTAGCATTAAACCCGGAATATTTTTCACGTTTTTTCAAAAAATATATGGGCGTCACTTTTATGGATTACGTGTATGCAATCCGGCTAAAAGCAGCCGCCCATGAAATATTAAATACGGATTTAACTATTCAGACCATTATGGAAAATAACGGATTTACCAATCCCAAGCACTTTAATAAGATCTTTTTCGAGAAATACGGCGTAACAGCATCGGTTTTTCGAAAGAACCGGCATAAAGATAATGCCACAGAGCAATTGTGACCGGAACGCAGCAGATGATCCAGGTGATCGGTTCGCTATAACAAATGGCTGTGTATCCAAACGGTTTTACAAAGAAAGCTACGGTTATTATTTTTCCGAGCATTTCAAAAATACTTGCAACTAATGTAAATCCATTGTGGGAAATGCCCTGCAATGCATTGCGGAACAAAAGCAGTGCAGACAATGCATAATAATACGGAAGATTGATGCGTAGATATCGGACTGCAATATCAATAATTCCCTGATCAACATTTCCTGTGATCATCCGCACCAGATACGGTCCAAACAGATATACGATCAAGGTTGCAATCGTTGACCAGACAAGCATTACCGCACAGCTGATCGTTACTCCATTTTTAATACGATCGTTAAATCCTGCCCCATAATTCTGGCTGGTAAAGGTGGCAAGCGCACCGGCCACGGTAGATCCGGGCATCATAAACAATTCTGAAATCTTTCTCGCTGTAATGTGTGCAGCAACCACGTCTGTTCCAAGGCCATTGATACCGATTTGTAAGATCAGACTTCCGATATTTACAATTGTATACATAAGTGCCATGGATGAGCCATAGGAAATCAGCTTCCGGTAATACTCCTTCTGCACTACGAAATCTTCTTTATGCGGTATCAGTTCGCGGCACTTTACTGCAATATAGCCAAAACACAAAGCAGCCGAAACAGCCTGCGCCAAAACGGTTGCATATGCAGCGCCGGCTATTCCCCATCCAAATCCTTTGATAAACAAAATATCCAGAAAGATATTTAAAAAGGAGGATATTGTCAAAAATAATAACGGTGTCTTGCTGTTGCCAACGGATCTCAATACGGATGAAAGCAGATTGTACGCAACATTGACAACCAGACCAACTGTAATGATCATAATATAAGTATAAGCATCATCAAACAGTGTATCAGACACATGAATGGCTCTCATGATCGGTTTCATAAAAACCGCGCTTGCCACACTTAAAATTCCTGCCGATGCAAAGGATAACACAACCGATGCGGCAATACCTTTTTTCAGGCTTTTCTCATCATTGCTTCCAAAGTATTGGGACAGAAGGATGGAAAAACCACTGGTAAGTCCAAAACAAAAAACAGTCAATACTCCGTAAATCGTGCTGACCGAGCCAACTGCAGACAATGCATGATCGCCTAAAATATGTCCTACGATCGCAGTATCTGCAAGATTATAAAATTGTTGGAATAAATTACTCAGAAAGAGCGGGATTGCAAAAAACAGGATTGCTTTTGCGCAGGAGCCTGTTGTCATATCCATCTGCATCTGTCCACTTTTCTGTCCACTTTTCTGTCCGTTTTTCTGTTCACTTTTCTTTATCATCTTAATTGCTTCCATTGTTTTTCCTCCTTCTTACATCTTTCTATCATTATGCTGATATCAGGGTCAAAAGGTCAAAAAGTCGTTCGTGCTTGCACGATAAGACTTTTGAACTTGGGACCCGCCAAACATGAGAAAGTAGCGATTTACGCAGTAAATCTGCGAATTTCGAATGTTTGAGAATTGCGAAAGCTGCTTTGCAGCGGAGCAATTCGTGGATATCAGCGTGTGTATATCAGCGCGTGTATATCAGGGCGTAGATATCAGGGTCAATCCGCTCTGCATGTGTATTCTGCATGTGTGTTTTTCATTTACCGTGGTTCATTGTAACAACTTCCAATGGTTAAAAACAGATATTTATTTGACGATTTTTATGGACAATTTTGACTTTTTTCATTTATTTAAAATAAAATCAAAAGATCGCTTGACAAAGTGCATACTCATGTTATAAATCTATTGAAAATACGAATCCGATCAGTCCGATAAAGACTAAAAATATAACACAGGCAACAGCGTAGCAACAACATGCGTAACAGCGAGGCAACAGCATATACAATAACATGCGCAGCAACATACGCAATAGCATGGGAAACAGCATACGCAACAGTATGCGCAACAGCATACGCAACACCCCGCGCAACAGCATACGCAACTCCCCGCACAACAGCGTGATATGCAACACCAACAAATATCAGCAGTCCGCTCAATATATCGCTCGATATACGCTCAATATATACAGCAAAAAGCAAAAATAAAAAAGGATAAAAAGAAAAAGAAGAAAAGAAGAAAAAAGGAAAGATTTAAAATGACATCCGAAATCGCAACAACAATGAAAAAAACAACCGATAAAAACGTAACTGACATGACCACCGGCAGTCCTGCAAGACATATTTTATTTTTTTCTCTTCCACTGCTTGTCGGAAATCTGTTCCAGCAATTATACAATATGGTAGATTCGATCGTAGTGGGCAATTTTGTCGGTAAAGAGGCGGTTGCAGCAGTCGGCACCTGCGGCTCCATGAGTTTTTTATTTTTCTCATTAAGCTCCGGTCTCGCCATCGGTATCGGCATCATCGTTTCGCAGTATTTTGGTGCCAGAGATGAAATAAATGTCCGTAATACCATTGCGAATTCTTTTTACGTACTGATTTCAACTTCCATTGTCGTAAGTATCATCGGATATCTGACGGCCCCTGCCCTGCTCAGGCTTTTGGCAACACCTGACAATATCATTGCCGATTCCATTCTTTATATGAGAACAACCTGTATCGGCATTATCGGCATTGCCCTTTACAACGGTATATCAGCTATATTAAGAGCATTGGGAGATTCCCGGACTCCTCTGTATTTCCTGATTGTGGCAAGTATCATCAATGTTGTATTGGATCTGGTCTTTGTCCTGATTTTCAGATGGGGTGTTTTCGGCGTAGCCTTTGCTACCATCATTGCTCAGATTGTTTCAGCGGTCACATGCCTGATTTATGCCTACAAAAAGGTTTCTTATTTCCGCCTGACCAGAGAAGAACTGCAGCCTCAGAAAAACATAATCATCCAGTCTTTCAAGCTGGGAATACCGGTTGCCTTCCAGAATTCCATGATCGCAATATCCTGCATGGCACTTCAGGGCGTTGTCAACTCCTTTGGTGACACCATCATGGCAGCCTACACCATTACCGGTCGAATTGAGCAGATTGTACAACAGCCTTACGGTTCCCTTGCCATGGCTGTTACTACATATACCGGACAAAATGTTGGTGCGGGCAAATATGACCGTGTAAAAAGCGGTTTCCGGCAGTCCACACTTATGGTGCTCGTATTCAGTCTGGCTCTCATTCCGGTCTTTTATCTGCTCGGAAAACCCATTGTTGAGATCTTTTTAAAGGATCCCGATGTC
The DNA here is from genome assembly GCA_900549665.1 of uncultured Lachnospiraceae bacterium. Taxonomy (GTDB): domain Bacteria; phylum Bacillota; class Clostridia; order Lachnospirales; family Lachnospiraceae; genus UBA2882. The sequence goes on from URPH01000009.1 coordinate 37,847, forward strand.
ATAAGCGTCGCAGCCGATTCCTTAAAAATTACCAGCCTCTGCTATTTTGCCCTTGGCATGATCTATGTTCCGCGAGCACTTTTAAATGGCTGTGGTGACGCAGGCTTTGCAATGATCAACGGACTGACGGAGGTGCTGTGCCGTATTTTGCTGGCACCGTTACTGTGCCATATTCCATTCCTCGGCTTCTGGGGCATCTGGGTAACAACAGGCCTGACATGGATCATCACCTCATTAGTCTGTGTTGCCAGATACTTTCAGGGTAAATATTTAAAACATTCCGATTCTATGTTAAAATAAAAAGCAACGTATATGAGCAAAACGATACACACTGTATTTTAAAGGGGATTTTTTGTGAAGCGAAGGATTTTTAACATCATCCAGATCGGAGACAAAAGTAATCAGTTCAGCCGTTTTTTTGATATCTTTATTACGGTTGTCATTCTGTTAAATATTCTGACTACTTTTTTACAGACATTTACCGAATTGTCGGCATTTACACCCCTGTTCCACATCATAGAATGTATCACACTGGCAATTTTCTGTGTGGAATACATTCTCAGATGCTGGACTGCTGATTATCTCTACCCTGATTTAAGCCGGGCTCGTGCCAGGCTTCGTTTTGTTTTATCCTTTGATGGCATTATTGACATCCTGACGATCATCCCGCTCTTCTTCTTATCCGGCTTTGTCATCTTCCGTATGCTGCGGGTTGCCAGAATCTTCCATCTGTTCCGCCTGAATGCCAAATATGATTCGTTCAATGTCATCACAACCGTATTGTACGAAAAAAGAAATCAGATCATGTCTTCTGTATTTATCGTAGTTATCCTGATGCTCGCAAGCAGCCTGTGCATGTACAGTGTCGAACATGAGGCACAGCCTCTGGTATTCCGCAATGCGTTCAGCGGCATCTGGTGGAGCATGTCCACACTTCTTACCGTTGGATACGGCGACATTTATCCGGTTACCATCCTCGGAAAAATCATGGCCATCATCATAGCTTATCTCGGTGTGGGGGCTGTGGCAATACCAACCGGTATCATCAGTGCCGGTTTTGTAGAGCAATATCAGCGAAACAGCAGTATCTCATCTCTGAAGGATACGGATATCAAGGAAATTGCTGAAATACCGGTCGATCAGCGATATGCCGGTAAAACAGTCGAGGAAGTTGAGGATTCTGAACAGATCACGATTTATCTCATCCTGCGGGACGGGCTGTCTATTCTTCCACAGCGTGATACCGTTTTAGCATTAAAAGATATCATCATCATCCATGAATCCTCAAAATAAAACATCATCCTACAGCTCAACACTCTTTCTGGCATCAAAATCATCATCTGCCCAGATCTTTGCCAACAGCCTTTTCAGTTGTTTTGTATCAACCGGTTTGGAAAGATGAGCGTTCATACCACTTGTTAAGGACCGTCTGATATCCTCATCAAATGCATTGGCACTCATGGCAACGATCGGCACCTTCCAGCTGTCCGCACGATCAAGTTTACGAATCTGGCCGGTTGCCTCAAGACCATCCATAACCGGCATCTGAATATCCATCAGGATCAGATCATAATATCCAGCCTCAGAAGCTTTTACCCTGTCGACTGCTTCTTTTCCATTATGTGCCTCATCCACAAGCATTCCCTCATTTTCCAGAATCGTCTTGATAATTTCCATATTGAGTTCGTTGTCCTCAGCTATGAGCACACGTTTGCCCGAAAGTTCCACCGACAGATTCTTCCCGGTATCCTTATCCTTTTGATCTGACAGACGGGAAAGTCTCAACACAAAAGAAAAAGTACTCCCTTTATTGGGACTGCTTTCAAGCTGAATTTCCGAATCCATCATATGTACCAGACGGCTGCTGATAGCAAGTCCCAGTCCGGTTCCCTGCTTTCTTGCATTTTCCGAATCATCTGCCTGTTCAAATCTTTGGAATATCAGCTTCTGATTTTCCAAAGCTATTCCGATACCGTTATCCTTCACTTCAAAATATAATTCCGACTTTTCATCTGTTCCCGGCGTTTCTATCACAGTAAGCTTCACTTGCCCTTTTACATCCGAATATTTGACTGCATTGCTTAAGAAATTAACCAAAACCTGATTGATGCGCAGGCTGTCACAGATAAACCAATCATGGACCAGTCGGATATCCTGCTCATAGACAATCTGTTTTTCGCGGATTTTGGACTCGATGATGGACTGCAGATCCTGTAAAACAGCTTTGAGATCACATGGCTTTTCTATCAGCTTCATCTTGCCGCTCTCGATTTTGGACATATCCAGAATATCATTCAAAATCCCCAGCAAATAGTTGGATGCACCATCAATCTTTTTTAAACATTCCAGACGTTTTTCCTCCGTCTGCCCTTCTTTTAAGGCAATTTCCGTCATCCCGATAATACCATTCATCGGGGTACGGATTTCATGGGACATACGTGCCAGAAAATCCGATTTGGCACGGGCTGACAGATCATGCTTCTGCATATTAATACGATTCTGGATAATGGAGGTCAGTTCGTCAAAATTTTTGCGTCTGCTTTCATTCTCCAACTGACTTTCCGGAATACCGATAAAGAATACACTTCCCGAATATTCCCCGTTATCATGCATACGGAACACCATACCGACCGTGTCTTCCGCATATCTGCCAAATAACGTCTCATCCTGCAGCCTTTTCGTGATCGGCTGGGCATTTTGCAGATTTTCGGTCTGAAGGAAATTCTGGTATTCCATTTCAGTACATTGTACAATACCATTCCAATGACGATATGTTTCTGTTTTTTTCCATACATACACACTGCTGCTTACCAGAAGCTCCCGGTCAAACTCTGTAACGACAAGATTGGACAGCCCATACTGTTCATGCAGTTTTAAGGCAAGCAGATCAAATCCCGCATAAAAATCAGCGCTACGGTCAAACATATTGAATGCAATATTGGTAATACTCATCTGCCGAAGCTGTGTCAGGGATGTATATTCCTCCAGCACAACACTCTTTTCATCCACGATCCGGCCCTGATATGTCTCATGGTATACACCATCTTTTTCATCACTCTTCTGCAACAGGTTCATCGTCCTTTTCACACATCCGATCGCTCCTGCAAAAGACAGCTCCGCATTGGTTTTAACCAGTGCACACAAAAAGTCCAGATCCAGATAATCTTCATGGATAAGCGCATGGAATTTCTTATGAACCATACCCATCAGCCCTTTTATATTGGTAATATCCTTAAGCGGATACCAGACCAGGATCTTGGCTGCTCCGGCTCTGACATAAACAACATTCTCACAGCCCGCTTCCGTGCCCTTCTCCTTCAGAATCTTGGCAAGCTGCTCCATGATAATATCCGCAAAAACAAGCCCATATTCTTCATTGATATAGGCAAACTGACAAATATCCAAAAGTGCCAGCACACCCTTCTGACATCCCCGATATCCCTGTTGCAGCTGCTTCATACCATAGCCAAACCTGTAAAAGCCGGTAATCGGATCATACATTTCCCGGTTCATCTGAGATTCCTCCAAAAGCTTCCTCTCATTGATATTGTGAATACAGGCTATAATCTGACTGCGTTCTCCATTTTCATCCATTACAATGCTTCCATGCAGATTGACCCATTTGTATTCCTCTTCCACCGTCTCTCTTAATCTAAAATCAATGTTGAATTCCCCACTCCCCTCTTTTATTTCCGTAAACACCCTCTGGCGGTCAGCGGGATAAATACAAAGCTCATTTATATATTCCGGATATTTCTTACAATTCCAACTGCCATCATGACCATTGCTGTGGATAATTTCCAACACCTGCTCCTTGCAATTGTACGTAAAAAAAGCATCATGCGTACTTTCAACTGCCACACGGTATAGTTCTTTTTCCTGTAACAGCTTCTGCTCCGCCAGCTTTTGTGAGTCCGTAAGCTTTTCAACAACATCATGCAGTTCATTGATTTCTTTAATCCCGGTCGGCTTGAAATTATGGATTTCCTCCACACCGTTACGCACACTTTCAATCAGGGAATAAAACGGTCTGGCAACAGAATGCGCCATTACATAAACCAACATTACCGCAATCACCAGACTCCCGGCACTGATTGACAGCATATTCCGGAAAATGCTGTTTTCCGTTCCATAAATGGATTCTTCTGTTATAAAACCACACAATGCCCATGAAGTTTTATCATAGGGCACAATATTATCATAAAGCTCCAATGGCTTTATGATCGCATAGATATCCTGTTCTCCTGCCTTTGCATCTTTGACCTTGTATAGCTGTTTTCCAAAGGCCGGTGTCATGATACCGCTGCCTCCCGGCTCAAGCACAGAATCACAAAGGGTTCCATATCCCTGCACCTTTTCATATTTATTATCATCTGTCCGGATGACCAGAGCATAGCCGCCATTGAGATCACCGTTTAAATCTCCGACCGGCATATAAGAGCTTAAAGAGCTCGTGCTGATCTCAATTCCCATTACACCGTAGACAGCCCCGCCGTATACTAAAGGAACCGAATAAGTGATCCTGCTGCCATCATCCGCCGGATCATCTTCCGGTACAAACGCCTTTGACCAATAACCCAGCTCTTTCACATCCACATTGATATTTTTCATAGCTATATAATATGGCTGATAGAAAAAATCATCCGCACTGCGCACATCCTTTCCTTCAAAGCAAAAATCGGCAGACCATGTATTAGCCGAAAAAGCATTATCCGAAGAAACAGCATTTTCCTTATTTTGCAGATCAGAAGCTCTTACAAGAAAACCATGATAATCATTTGGCTCCTCTATCGGCTGATGATCGGCAAGAATCAGAAAAAAACCGGATGATATTCCAAACTGTATGTTATCCTTCATATCGGGAAACGCCAGTTCCAGATACTCCTGCTGCATATCATCATATTCCAGAAAATCCTGAACTGTCATATTCCGTTTTTCCAAAAAGCCATCCAGAATCTGATTGAGCCTTGTCACTTCTTTATTAACAGCGTTTTTTTGATCAACCAGATCATTTTCCAAAACCAGACACCTGTTTTCCACCTTATGATTATCAGCGCTGATAATGTTCTGTTCAATCCCCGTCTTTGTACCGCCAAAAAACAATATAAGGATTGATATCGCTCCCTGTAGAAAAATAATACACAAAACCGGAATCAAAAACATAAACAGCAGATTTTTATTTCTTTTCACAGCTTGTCTCCCTTATAAAAAGATATCCCGAACAATTCCGATTGTCATCTCTTTATCCTTCTGAATCCAATCGGTAACGGTATTTTTGATCTTCGCCCTGCTTATTATGATGCTTCCAGCTGCCTGATCGCCGAAACCGTAATGTCGTACTGTTCTTTTACTTTTTCAAACAGAGCCTCCGTACCATCCATCTTCCCTGCCCGGAGTTTTTCGGTCAGTTCAGAGCTTACCGCAAACAGATTGTCAAAGCCAAGGTTCAGACAGACACCTTTTAACGAATGAGCGGCACGAAATGCCTGCTCTACGTCTTTTGTTTTTAATTTTTCTTCCAGATCCCGGAAACTGGTATCATTCAGAAATTTCAGCAAAAAATGTTGTACAATCTGTTCCGATCCAAGTCTTCCCAATACATTTTCATAATCTGCTCCCATCTGTCCATAACATTCTCTAACCGTCATATCTTTTTTACTCCTTTTGTGCTGCTTCAAACTTAACTGCCAGATTTTCAAATTCTTCTTTTGTTTCACGGAAGCATTCCATAAGCTTTGGTGAAAATACACCGCATTCTCCCATTAAAATCATATGATAAGCCTTGTTTTTATCAATTGCCTCTTTATATACTCTGTCACTGACCAGTGCATCATAAACATCTGCAATCGACACAAGCTGTGCCTCAATGGGAATATCCTCCCCCGAAAGTCCATCCGGATATCCTTTTCCATCGTAACGTTCATGATGATGTCTGCAGATGACATAGCTGACTCTGGCATATTCCCCATCCCATGCACCGTCAATCTGATCTAAGATATCACAGCCCCTGACCGTGTGGGATTTCATATATTCAAATTCATCCGCACTCAGTCTTCCCGGTTTTAATAAAATACTGTCCTTGATCGAGATCTTACCGACATCATGCAGGGCACTTGCCGCAACAATAATATTGATCCTTTCAGGAGTCAGATTGTATTCCGGGTATTTCTGTGCAGCCTTATTTGCTAAAATTCCGGTAAAGCCCTTGACTCTCTTGATATGTTCTCCACTCTCCAGATTTCGGTATTCTACGACAGTACCGAGTACGTCGATGATCTTTTCATTGCTGGCCTTAATCTTTTCAGCCTGCTGTATCAAAAGCTCGTTCTGACGTTTCAGATTTTCCGTCTGTATTCTGACCCTGTCTTCCAGCCGGTTTTTGTACATAAAAAGTTCAACAATATTTTTTACCCGGCTTCTGACTGTCATACTGTCAAAAGGCTTGTGGATAAAATCGGATACACCCATCTCAAGACAAATGCGCTCGTCATCCGTTCTTGACGCGGCACTGATGACCAGAACCGGAATGTGTGCCATAAGACCTGCTTCATGCATGTATTTTAAAACCTCATAGCCATCGGCCTTTGGCATGATCAGATCCAGAAGAACAGCTGCAACTTCATGGGAATGCTCTTTTAAAATCCGGATAGCCTGCTCACCGTCACCTGCTTCCATTACCGGATATTCATCCCCCAGTGCAACAGCAAGGATTTCCCGGTTAAGTTCAATGTCATCTACAATCAGTATCTTTTCTTTCATAATATTATTTTCTCCTTCGTCTGCTGCACACTCATCCTGCCTGCTATATTTTTCAGCATGACACCTTGTATGGTTTCACCCTGGTATACCGCATCATTGATAACAACGGTGGTTCCTTCGTACAGGGAACCGTATACTTCCAGATATGCGCTCTCGTACTTTTTCGATTCTATCTTTTGCTGTTCTGCTTTTTTCTTGAGCTCCGTCAGTTCCTTTTCCTTGGTATAAAGCGCATTTTCCAGCTTTAAAAATACCGGCATGGTATTGCGGACCTCAGGTGCATAATTTTTACGGTAATCCTTGAGGGCATTGCATAAAATGGCAATCTGCTTTTCCACTTCCCCGGACTGCTCATAATAATCATCGCCCTCTTTATCTTTGTCATAACCGACACGGATAAAGGTCTCAATGCCGTTGCAGTTGCCGACAGTGCTGACGCCGATTCCATATCCGGCATATACATTTCCTCCTGCTATACTGCCGTTGTTGCCCTTGACCTCGATCTTTTTATCGGCATACAGGCGGCTGCGGAAAAAGTAATTGGATACAATTTGTTCTGCATGAATATCCACATTTTCAAAAAAGCGTCCCAAAACCATATGTGAAGCAGTAATATGGGCTTCTCCATTTCCGTTTGCACCTTTTTTGATCAGGATATTACCTTCACTTTCCAAAGTCGCATTACCTAAAAAGCCTTCGACCACGATATCCGCGGCTGCACGGATCCTGATATTGCCACCCACATCGCCTTTGATATATACAGCTCCGTCATAATCCACATCGCCAAGTATATTATCGGCAGTTTCCAGTTCAAGCATCTTGGTCACAGACAGATTATGCTCATGAAATGCAACACATCCATTTTCCTCCGCCAGATATGTATGACTATCCTCCAACAAACGGAAGCCCCTTCCTCTGATGCGCGGCGCTTCTTTTCCATCTACTGCATGGATCTTTTTCCCATCTACATAAAAACCATCCGTTCCTGCTGTCGCATTGTGATATACGAGAAGCTTCTGCCCGGCATATACCTTTTGAAACAGATAAGCGTCAGTAAAATCAAGTGATCCGTCCTTTTGTGTCCGGATGCCGTAATCTGTTTCACCGATAAAACTTTCATAATAGCCATCCGTTCCATCGACAGCCTCCTGTCCATTGGCGATCACAACAAGCTGATCTTTGATAGAACCGGATAGCAGATGATTAACAACAGAGACATCCAGACCTTTTATGATCTTATGCATGGTAAGCTGTGCTGCCAGATCTTCTTTGGACATTGGCAGCACTGCCTTTCCTGCATATACGTATGCTTTCATCTTGTCTTCATCTACAAAGAAATGTATGGTATCAGCCGGAAGCTTTTGCAGATATTCTTCCACATTCTCCGGAAGTGTCTCTGCCGTATGTGTATCGGAAAGCTCTGTCTCTTCCTCTTTTTCTGCTTCCTGTAAAAGATTCTGCCGGATTTTTTTCATGTCGAAAGCCGAGTGCATCATGCTTTTATAAGCTTCCACATCCAGACCTTCTTCTAAGCCCAGACGTATTTCTCTCATCTGCTGCCAGGAGTACAGATTTTTGGAATAAAGAGAAATATCAAGCCTCTTCTCCATGCCTAAACGGATCTCTCGCATCTGCTGCCAGGAATAATCAGGATCGGCATAAACACTGACATCCAGACCTTCCTCCAGCCCCTCTGTAATCTCCCGGATCGCTGAACCTCGGTACACCGGATTGAGATACGGATCAATATTACAGCCAAGCTTCATGGCATGGCGGATCTCCTGAAGCTGCTCCGGAACATACCCGCTCTTTATATAGGGCATGATATTCTGCTTGTCCAAAAGTGCCCTGTGAAGCTCTCTTAACATCTCTGCTCCTACAGCCGCATATTTTTCCAGATGTATTCCATCTTTGAGAGCCTTTCTAAGCTCCCTCATAACCTCGTATGAATATTTGGGATCGGCATATATGGAGGCATCAATTCCCTCTTTTAATCCCATCCGGATTTCTTCCATCTGAAACCAGTCATACTTTTCATCATTGTACAGGGAAATATCCAGTCCTTCTTCCAGCCCGAAACGGATCTGCCTCATCTGTACAGCAAAATATTCCTTTTTTGCATAAGCGGAAACCGGTACTCCATGTTCCAGACCAAGTCTTAATTCCTCCATCTGGTCATCATCAAATCCCTGCTTCCGGAATTCAGCTATTTTACCGGCGATCGTCTTGTAATATGTATTTTGCATTTTCGTCATGCCTGCTTCTCCTATGTCGTATCTCACCCTGCCGGAATAAATTAATCCAACAGTTTATTTTATAGAGTTTCCGTTATAAATTCAATAAATCTATTCTTTTTGCTATAAAAGTATTATTATTAGCAATATAATCACAGACCACACAAAAAAAGTTAAACATTTTCAAAAATTTTTGCTTTTATATGCCAAACTTTACGGGCTCGGCACCATTTTTGTGCTCACCGATCATCTTTTCCATCCAGATCATGTCAAACCATTCATCAAACTTATAGCCGCTGTCATGAAAGATACCGACATCCGTAAATCCCATGGCATGGTGAAAACGGATACTGTCATCGGTAAGATATCGGGAAGGATGCGCCGGGCTTGCAATGCAGGCATTCATATTGAGGATGCCCATTTTTTTAAGCTCTTTTTCCAGCTCCTGATACAAGGCTTTTCCAATTCCCATCTTTTTATACTGTTCATCGACATATACCGTTGTTTCTACCGACCAGTCATAGGCCTTTCTTCCTTTAAATGTATTGGCATAGGCATAGCCTACGATCTTTCCGTCCATTACTGCCTTCAGATAAGGATATTGGGTGGAAATGTCATGAATGCGTGTGCAAAATTCTTCTACAGTGGGAACTTCATATTCAAATGATATCGCTGTCTTTTCCACGTAGGGAGCATATATTTCAAGGAGTCTTCCGGCATCTTTTTTCGTCACTTTCTCAATCGTCATTTTCTGCCTTCTTTCTCATTTACTTTTTATTTCTTCCATACTATAATGGTTAGCGAGAAAAAACAATAAGAAACGAAAGAAGACTTCATGATGAAAAAAAACAAACAAATGTCTGAATCGCTTTTGACCGCATCCATGCTGTCCATTTCAGGCGGACTTCAGGATGTATATACCTATATTTCGAGAGGTCACGTCTTTGCCAATGCACAGACAGGCAATATCGTACTGCTCAGCCAGAATCTGTTTGACCACCAGTGGGGACAGACCCTCCACTATCTGATTCCGGTCCTGTTTTTTTCGCTTGGCATTGCCATTACGACCTACATCCGTCAGTTTTTCCAGAAATACAGACGCTTTCACTGGAGACAGATTGTATTGTTGATCGAGATTATTTTATTGTTTATCGTTGGATTTATGCCGGATAATATGAATTTGATCGCCAACGCACTGGTATCCTTTTCCTGTGCCATGCAGGTACAGGCTTTCAGAAAGGTCAACAGCTATGCTTTTGCCAGCACCATGTGCATCGGCAATCTGAGAAGTGGTATGGAGGCATTGTGTGCCTATCAGCAGACACACAATAAAAAAGTATTGTTTAAGTCCTTCCATTACTTTATTATCATCTTTTTATTTGCTCTCGGTGCCGGACTTGGAAGCGTATGCATCAAGCATTTTGGTTCCCGCACGATATGGTTTTCCTGCCTGCTGTTACTGATCGGCTTTACCATCATGTTTATTCAGGAGGAAGAGGAAGATCTCGCACATCAAAGCTCTTTGTAATGCTTAATAAGAGATTGATTGCCGAGATCGCCAAAGCCTTCGTTCTCCAGCTCACTGCAGTTTTCCAGTGTCTGCTTCAATACTTCAAGATTGAGATTGACGTCATCCGCTTCTTTAACTGCAAGCCGCATATCTTTGTTGAAATGCTTTAAAAAGAAGCCCGGTGCATAATCCCGGTGAATCATTTTCGGACCAAGCTGCTCAAGCTGTGTGCTGCGGGCGGCTCCGGTTTTTAAAGCGTTAAACACCTTTTCAAGATCCAGTCCCTGCACCTTGGCATAGGAAAAAGCCTCACATATTCCGGAAAGTGTGCCCGATAAAATAATCTGGTTGGTCAGCTTTGTATGCTGTCCGTTTCCGGCCTTTCCAAAATAATTGATATTGGTACCCATGGCAGAAAAAATCGGTCTGCAGGCTTCAAAATCCTCTTCCAGACCTCCGACCAGAATGGATAAGGTGCCTGCTTTTGCTCCGAAATCGCCTCCCGTTACCGGTGCATCCAATACATGAAAGCCCTTTTCTTTTCCCTTTTCATACAGTTTTTTTGCCAGAGTGGGACTACTGGTCGTCATATCGATCAGATAGGTTCCCGCCTTTGCCGAATCAAATATATTTCCCGGTGCAAGGTAAACCTCTTCCACATCCTTTGGATAGCCAACGATCGTAATAACCGCATCTACATCGGATACGCATTCCCCGATGGTTTCATGAAAGATTGCACCTTCTTTGATCACATCTTCTGCCTTTTTCCGTTTTCTTGCATAAATATGCAGCTCAAAGCCATTTTTCATAAGATTTCGTACCATGGATTTTCCCATGATACCAACTCCGATAAATCCGATTTTTGTCATATTTTGACTCCCATTATCTTAAAACAGACAGAACCGGGCTCCGGCGCCTTTGCCGTTTCCCGGTTCCACTCTGAAAATCAGCCTAAAAGCTGTTTTTTTATTGTTAGTTACTGCATATAGAAAGGATCTGTTTCTACTTCTTTTACAACCTCTTCAAAGACCTCTAACTGCTCTAAGAGCTGTTCCTTGGTGATGATAAGAGGCGGGCAGATCAGTACCATATTTTCATGTCCAAAGGTAACAAAGCCTTTGGCTTTTAAGGAACCGATGATCTTTGGCAGTTTGCCGTACGGATCCTGACCGTAAGGTACGATCGGCTCTTTTGTTTTTTTATCTTTGACGAATTCCACACAGGACATCAGACCGATATGTCTGACCGTGCCGACACATTTATACTTTTCTACATAGCTATCCAGCTTTTCTGCCAGTACAGCACCAACCTCGTTGACATTGTCAAGGATATTGGCCTTGTCATAGTAATTTAAGCAGGCAATGCCGGCTGCACATGCCAACGGATGTCCGCAGTAGGTAAGACCACAGGAAAGCATATGGTCATCAAAATAAGCTGCTATTTCTTTGCTGACGCAGGCACCGCCTAACTGTACATAACCGCAGGTAACACCTTTTGCAAAGGTAACGATATCCGGTTTGACATCAAAATTCATGAAGGCGAACATCTTGCCGGTACGGCACCATCCCATCATAACCTCATCACAGATCATGACAATGCCAAACTCATCACAGATTTTGCGCACGCCCTGCAGATAGCCCTTAGGAGGAATGATAACACCGTTGGTTCCGGTAACTGTCTCACAGATGATGGCTGCAACCTGATCTCTGCCTTCATAGATTACCTGCTCTCTCAGCTTTGCAATATAAAATTCGGTTGCTTCTTCTTCTGACTTGAATTCAATGGCCTCTCTGTAAATATAGGGATCAAAGAATTTTACAAATCCTGGAACGCCAGGCTCTAACGGAAATCTACGGGGTTCACCGGTCAGATTACCGGCTCCGAAGGTAGATCCGTGGTAGCTTCTGTAACGGCTCATGACTTTATAACGTCCGGTGTACATTCTTGCCATTTTAATGGCATTTTCATTGGCATCCGCACCACCGTTTGTAAAGAATACCTTGCCCATATTGTCAGGCATCCGCTCCACGATCATTTTGGCAAGTGTAGCTCTGGATTCAACACCAAGGCTTGGACTCATCCAGCAATATTTATCAAGCTGCTCCTTGATCGCCTCTTTGATATCTTCATTGGTATAGCCCAGATTGACATTTACCTGACAGGATGACATATCGGCATACCGTTTGCCGTCATAGTCCCAGTAATAAATACCATCCGCCCGCTCAATCGGTGTCGGGTTCAGATCTCTTTGCTTTGCCCAAGACTGAAGATAATACTTTTTTTGTGTTTCTGTGATTTCTTTACCTGTCATTCCCATAATGAACATCTCCTTTTTTTTATATTAAGCTCCTAAGTAAGCTTTTTTCACTTCATCATTACGCAGCAGTTCCTTTGCATCTCCGGAGAGCTTGATCTTTCCGGTCTCTAAGACATAGGCCCTGTCAGCTACCTTTAATGCCATCTTGGCATTTTGTTCTACCAAAAGAATGGTAATTCCCTGTGCATTGACTTCCTTGATGATGTCAAATACCTCCTGTACCAGCAAAGGCGACAATCCCATGGACGGTTCATCCATTAAGATGATCTTGGGATTTGACATCAAAGCTCTGCCAACCGCCAGCATCTGCTGCTCGCCGCCGGAAAAGGTTCCGGCAAGCTGATTTTGACGTTCCTTTAAACGGGGGAATTTTTGAAACACATCTTCCATCCGTTCCTCGATCAGCGCTTTTTGTTTGCGTCCATACATATAGGCTCCCATCTCCAGATTTTCACGGACTGTCATATCAATAAAAATATGCCGTCCTTCCGGAACATGCGCAACGCCATGTGTGATGATCTTGCTGGCGTCTTCCTTTAGTAAGTCCACACCATCAAAGGTAACGCTTCCGCTTGTCGCTTTTTTCAGACCTGTGATTGTATGAAGGGTTGTTGTCTTTCCGGCTCCGTTGGCTCCGATCAGAGTCACGATCTCACCATCGTTGACAGTCAGGCTCACATCTTCCAGTGCATGAATAACACCATAGTGTACATTTAGATTTTCTACCTTAAGCATTACGCCTCACTCCCTTCATCATCATCCTCTTTTCCAAGGTAAGCCTCAATAACTTCCTTGTTGGAGGCAATTTCATCCGGTGTACCTGTTGCTAAAATCTCACCAAAGTTCAATACATAAATCCTTTCACAGATACTCATGACAAGGCTCATATCATGCTCGATCAAAAGGATCGGGATCTGGAATTTTTCCCTGAGCATCTTGATGGATTCCTTTAATTCCGCAGTTTCAACCGGATTCATACCGGCTGCCGGCTCATCTAAAAGCAACAGCTTCATATCCGTAGCCAGTGCTCTGGCAATCTCCAGAAGTCTCTGTTTTCCGTAGGGAAGGTTTTCTGCATGCTGGTCGGCAAATTCCTCAAGCTTAAACAGCTTTAAAAGTTCCATCGCCTTTTTTGTCGTTTCCTCTTCTTCTTTCCAAAAATGAGGGGTTCTGAAAATAGACTGAAACAAATTTGTCTTCATATCCTTGTTAAATGCCACCCTGACATTATCAAGGACTGTCATTTTCTTAAACAGACGGATATTCTGAAAGGTTCTTGCAATTCCCGCTTCCACAACCTGATGGGTCTTCAAACCGTTCATACGCTTTCCGCTCAGGAAATAACTTCCGGAGGTTGGCTGATAAATTCCGGTGATCAGGTTAAAGATAGTCGTTTTACCGGCTCCGTTTGGTCCGATCAGACCAACCAGCTCGCCGGGATAGATCTGCATATTGACATCGTTAACGGCTTTTAATCCGCCAAACTGGATACCAAGGCTTTTTGTTTCAAGTACCGGTGTTTTTTCTTCTGTCATATGCCTCACCCCTCTTTCTTTCTGCCTGATATCTTTTCAAGCAGACCATATAAAGAAAATTCCTTACCACCGAAAAGTCCGGTCGGTTTGAAAATCATAACAACAACCAAAATGACTGCATAAATCAGCATACGATAGCTTGCAAAGGAAGGAACCACATAGGATATCAGCTGGGGAAGTGCCGATAAGATAGGCGCTGCCACGATGGAGCCTGTAAGTGATCCGCTGCCGCCCAGAATAACGATTGCCAAAAACTCCGAAGATTTGGAGAAGTTAAAGTAGGTAGGAACCAGTGTTGTAATGTAATGTGCGTAAATGGCTCCTGCCACTCCCGCAAAAAATGCGGATATGGTAAAGGTCAGAACCTTGGTTCTTGTTACGTTGATGCCGGATGCTGTTGCTGCAATTCTGTCCTCACGGATAGAGATCAGTGCGCGTCCGTATCTGGAACGGATATAGCAGTACATGACAACAATGCAGAGCACCATGGTTATATATACATAGTGATAATCCGATACTTTCTGAATACCTGCAAAACTCTTACCAAAGGTAGCAGTTCCTGTAACTGCCGGAATACCGAAGTTACTCAGAACAACTCTCACAATTTCAGCAACGGCTACGGTAACGATACACAGATAATCACCACTTAATCGCAGTGCCGGTATTCCGACCAGAACACCAATAATTCCTGCGGCAATACCTCCGACCAGAATGGCTATGATATATAAGACCACTCCCGGAAGCTCTGCCTGATTTGCGATCAGGGTTGTTACGATGGCTGATGCATAGGCACCGATTGACATAAAGCCTGCGTGTCCAAGTGAAAACTCACCCATGTAGCCGGTCAGCAGATTCAGGGAACAGACAATAATGGTATAAAACATGCCGACAACGAGAAGTCCGTTGAAGTACGCCGATTTTTTTCCTAAAAGACCGGTATCAAACAAAAGGCAGAGCAGTAAGAATACCAATGCAACCGCTATAAAGCTGACAAAATAACTTTTTTTGATTTTCTTAGGCATATCACACACTTCCTTTCCTTTATACTTTTTCACTGACCTTCTTACCCATCAGTCCGGTAGGCTTGATCAAAAGTACCAGAATGAGAAGTAAGTATGTAACTGCTTCATAAGTACCGGGAAGCATGTAAACTTTGACAAGAATTTCAATGATGCCCAAAAGCAGTCCTCCGATCATAGCACCGGGAACACTTCCGATACCACCCAAAACAGCTGCTACAAAGGCTTTTAAGCCAAGTGTGATTCCCAGCTCGTTTTTGATGCTGACATAAGAGGTTGTATACATCATGGATGCAACGGCTGCCAGCCCTGAACCAATCGCAAATGTAATGGTAATGATACGGTTGACATTGATCCCGACAAGTGTAGATGCAATCTTATCTTCGGGAACGGCCCGCATTGCCTTACCAAGCTTCGTGTATTTTATAAATAATGTAAGTAAAACCATCACTACAATACCAATGACAAGCGTCAGTACCGTAGTTCCCGGAATTGTAATCGATCCTAATTTTACCTCGGACAAACTAAACATGGGCGGTACGTTTCTGGGAGCAGATCCGAACAATACCAGTGCTCCGTTTTCCAAAACAAGGCTCATGCCGAGTGCTGTAATCAATGCTGTCGTGGATCCCTGTCCTCTTACAGGTTTGTATGCGATCTGTTCTGTCATGACACCTACAAATACACAAACGATAATGGCAACAAACACTGCGAACCATGCAGGCAATCCCAGCTTTAACATAACAGGAATCAGGTAGAATAAGGTAAATCCACCAACCATAATAAAATCACCATGTGCAAAGTTAATCATTCTGATAATGCCATATACCATGGTATATCCGAGAGCCGTTAATGCATATATCGATCCCAGGTTTAAGCCATTTGCAAGACTTTGTATTAATTTCGCCATATGCTCTCATCTCCTCTTTTTTGATATTTCCGGGAGTATCGGATACTCCCGGAAGTACTGCATATCTTATTTTTTGTCCGTCCTATACGGATCCTTTATCACCCTACTGATTAAAAGCTACCATAGTAGGAGAGTTTACCATCTTTAAAGGTTTCAATTGTGAAAGGTTTTACAGCATCACCGTTTTCATCATAGGAAATGGTTCCGCCCATGCTCTCATAGCTGATATTTAACAATGTATCCTTCAATACGGAAGGATCATAAGAGCCTGCCTCTGTCATAGCCTGTGCAAGCATTTTAACAGTGTCATAGTACAGAGATGATACGGCATTCAGACCATCCGTTCCACCATACTCTTCTGTATATGCTGCTACATAGCTCTGGATATTTTCTGCATCAGAGGAAAGGTCTACGTGTGCCAGATAGTAGGTATTGTCAAATTTTGATTCATAACCTGTCACGTCTGTACCATCCCATGCATCACCACCAAGGATCGGACCGCTAAAGCCTGCATCTCTTGCCTGTGAAACAAAGTTGGGAACCGTATCATAGTTGTTGGGATAGATCAATACTTCTGCACCCTGCTCGATTGCTTTTGCAATCTGTGCAGTGTAGTCGGTATCAGTCGTTACACAGCCATAGTGTGTATATGTGACATCACTCATACCGTCAAGAGCACCCTCCATTGCTTCTGCAAGTCCTGCACAATAATCGGAATCTTCAGCAGCAATGATTGCAATATTTTTTGCTCCAAACTCTTCGGTTGCCATTTTTGCAAGTGTCGGTCCCTGATCTGCATCTGAGAAGCATTCTCTGAAGATATAATCACCTGTTTTACAGATCGTTGCGTTTGTTGAATAAGGAGTAATGACCAGAATTCCGGCCTGCTGTGCTGCATCTACAAAGGATAAGGTACAGCTGGATGAGCAGGAACCAATGATGGCACTGACATCATAGGATGCACAGTTGTTGTAAGCACTGACTGCTTCTGTCGCATCTGATTTGTCATCCGCAAATACTGCCGAGGTCAGCTGATATGATTTTCCGTCAATCTGGATACCACCGGCCTCATTGATTTCCTTGATTGCCAGATTATATCCGTTGACTGCGCCTTCACCCCAGCTTGCCTGAGATCCTGTCAGTGGTGCAATACCGGCGATAGAAATAGTTCCGTCAAAATCACCGGAAGCTTCGGTAGTACTTGAAGTACCTGCTGTTGATGTTGTGTCTGAACCACAACCTGTCAATAATCCGACAGACAGTGCGAGTGTTGAGGCGATAACCGCCGCTTTTTCAAGTTTTCTTTTCATAATCTTTTCCTCCTGCTTTTCATTTTTTTATAAATAAGGTCTTTACAGGCCAAATTTAACTTTTACATAGTGCTCAATGACATCCACACACCGGTCTCTCCCAACTCTGGCACTGTTTAGGGTCATGTCATAATTTACCGGGTTGGTCCAATAATTTCCTTTTGTATAATGCTTGTAATAATCTGCCCGGTATTTATCCGTCTTTTCGATCAGTCTGTGTGCCTCTTCCTCGGATACACCCATCTTTTTCGTGATGGAAGCAACACAATCAGCCCTGGGAGCTTCAATATAAAAGCTTGCCACATTGACAAAGTCTTTTAACACATAATCCGCACACTTGCCGATGACTATGAACGATTCCTCGCCTGCCAGCTTGCGGATCAGCTCGCTCTGGATATTAAACAGGTTATTATTGGATGTAAATCGTTTATCCGACGGCTCTACCACGTAATTAAACGGAAGCCCTTTTAATCTGTCCTTTACCTCCAGCTTTTCATCCGCCAGATTGAACAAAGCTTCATTGATACCGCTCTGCTCGGATGCCATTCTTAAAAGCTGCTGTTCATAGCACGGGATTCCAAGTCTTTCTCCAAGCTTCACGCCGATTTCCTTTCCGCCGCTGCCAAATCCTCTTGCTATGGTAATCACATATTTTTTCATACGCTTTCCCTCCCTTTTCTGGTTTATGATAAAACAACAAAAGGAGCCGATTTTAAAATCAGCTCCTTTGCCTTTTATATACAATATTTATTTTGTATTTTTTCTGAAATTTCTAATTCCAGAGTTTTTTATAAATGATAAGAATATCTTCCTTGGTCACTTCTTTTCTGGTATTGGAAGGACTTCCGGAGGCAAGTGCATCTGATGCCATCTTATCCATGTGTTCAAAAAAATCATCTTTGTCAATTCCGTATTCTTCCAATGTGGGAATTTCCAATGTTTTGCATAAATCCTTCAGATATACAAAGAAAGCATCCGCACATTCTTCATTGCTTCCGGCTATTCCAAGTGTTCTTCCGATTTCGGCAAACCGTTCGATGCAGCCGTTCTTTGCAAAGTCGAGACATTCAGCGATCAGCATCGCATTGGATATACCATGAGGAACATGAAACAAAGCTCCGATAGGTCTGCTCATACCATGCACGATCGTTACAGACGCATTGTTGATGCAGACACCTGCTTCATAGGCAGCAAATGCCATTTCTTCCCTTGCTTTTATATCCGTTCCGTCCTCATATGCCCTCGGCAAATATTCGAAGATCCGCTTAATGGCTGATAACGCAAACATGTCGGTATAGGGTGTTGCCTTTCTGGATGTATATGCTTCAACTGCATGTGTCAGAGCATCCATGCCCGTTGCAGCTGTGATCGACTTCGGAGCCGTAACGCTTAAAGCCGGATCAATAATCGCAAGCTTCGGAATGATGGCTTCATCCGTGATCAGCTTTTTGGTATCCGTAGCCGTTTCGGTAACCACATAAAATTTGGTTGCTTCCGAACCGGAACCGGCTGTTGTCGGGATCAGGGCTATGGGGACATATCCGGATGCCGCCGAAACAGCCTTTGCCGAATCAAGCGGGCTGCCTCCTCCAATTCCAATTACCATATCACATTTATTTTCATCAAAAGCCTTTTTAGCCTCAGCAACCATCAGATCATCCGGCTCACCCTTGATATCTGTAAAAACGGTATATCTGACACCTGTCATTTCCAACACATCCGTCAGTTTTTTTACAATGCCGCTTTTTTCAACTATTTTTCCGGAAATGATCAAAGCATTGCTTCCAAGAGATTTCAGGCTGTCCTTTGCCTGCTCGATGGCTCCGGCCCCGATAAAGCTTTTATTTGGCATAAGTACCTGATATGACATATGATCTGCCTCCGTTTCATATATATTCTCTTATACAAAAAATAATAACACCGAATCGAAAAGAGGCCAAATCCTTCCGGATCTGACCTCTTTGTCTTTCGATATTGCCATTCTAGCACTGCCATCCGGCATAGGCAATAGATATTCAAACACGTTTCCTTGTGCACACGCACAAGCTAGCTTTGTAAAAAAGCTTCCAGAAGATATGCTACATACAGCTTAGCCCTTCCGTCCCAGGAGGACAAATCTATACCCATAATATCTTCTGCCTTTTTAACATAATTATTAACAGTGTTGCGATGTACAAAAAAATGATCACTGACCTTTCCCTGATGACCGTCACAGGTAATATAGATCTTGATAAAACGATAAATTTCCGTTCCGTTTTCTTTATCATACTCTAACAGTTTTCCGAGTGTTTCCCGATAATACTCATCCATTGCTTCCGGTGACGAAATACTGACAAGCAGCTTGTAAAGTCCCATGTCCCTGTATTTTAGGATATGCTCCTGCTTTTTTTGTGCAATATCACAGGCACAAAATGCATGCTTAAAGTTTTCACTCTGGCATTCCAGCCCTTTTATATTATCGCTTAAGCCAATATAAGTATAGGAAAGCATCTTTTTTTCGGACAGTTTTTTAAACAGACTGTCTACATAGTCATCAATGGCTTCCTGCGTATAGTCAAACAAAATGACAATACGCCGTTCCTGATACTCAAAGGTCAGATATTGTTTTTTCTGTTCACTGCCAAGACGCTTTACCATCGCCGCAAGCTTTTCCGATTCGTTTACAAAGGTATGTGTTTCCTTTTCTATATCCAGCCGGATACAGATACACTGTACAACGCAGTTACCAAGATATCCGAACCGTTCCATCTGCCGGATTCCCTCTTCCGTATTTCCCGTCTGAAAAACAAGATTTTTGAATACCGTTATAATATTGTCTTCCCGGACATCATCATCAATGATCCTCTGACAATAATCCTTGGTCACATCCACAAGCGGTACGATCCACGGTATGGAAAAAAGAGGAAATTTGTGCTCATTGCAGAAATCAATCACAGATACGGGAATTTGATGTACAAACATGCCCGTATTGATCACAAGTGCACTGGCATTTTTTTCATAAAGCGTTTGCACAAAGGCAAGAAGTGCCTGCTCATCCTGCTCCAGAATACCGGCAGTCAGTATCAACTCCTGCCCGTGGAGGAAATTGGCTCCGTCAACGGTTTCGATCATATGTACCCAGTCAACGTTATTGCCAAAGCCCTCTTCTCCGGCAAGATAGTTCATCTTATATTTGGTTGATTCTTTATAAAGCATTCCTACAGTGACAGCCATAGATCATCCTCATTCTGTTGCTTCACAGATTTCCTCATACAGTGCATCTCTTAAGCGGAACAATGTTGCCTGATCCTTTCCGCCAAACGGTTTGCCATCCAGTTCATCTACATACATGCAGACATTGGACGAAGATGTAACGATCAGCTCATCCGCTTTCCACAGATCATCCAGATAATAAGGGGTCTCACTTACCGCGATACCCAGCTTTTTGCACATTTTAACAAGATGTGCTCTTGCAATACCGGGAAGGATCTTATCATCGGTCGGTGCCGTATATAAGATACCATCTTTTAAGATATGGCAGTTGCAGTGAGCGCACTCTGTGATACGTCCGTCATGACGGTATAAAATCGTTTCGTCCACACCGGCATTGTGTGCTTTTTCAGCATATAATACAGAAGGCAGCAGGTTCAGTGTCTTACAGTTGCAGTACAAGAATCTCTTATCTTCCTGTGTAATACACTTGATCGGCTTCTGACAATCATTGAGTTTGTCAGGCTTGATCATGATCCAGAGATTTCCGGGACCTTTTTCATAGACATGATTTCTGATTCCCGTACCTCTTGAACATGCCCAGTATACAAAGTTATCACCGGTATCCATTTTGTTGACCATTTCCTGCAGCAGATTTTTCAGTTCTTCCTTTGTTACCGGAATTTCAATATCCATCAATGCCGCGGAGTTGAAAAATCTTTCGATATGCTCGTCAATGGCAAACAGATGATAATGTCTTGCGGGACCTGCATCATATACACCGTCACCAAAGAAGCACACCCTGTCGTTGAAGGGAATTGTCATCTTGTCCAGTTCATCAAATTTTCCGTTGTAATAACCAAGTGTCTTCATAATAATCTCTCCTCTTCTATCATTTTATTTACAATACATGTCCGGCAGAGCCGTTTCTGTATTTGCAGTTTATTTTTGCTGTTTGTTTGTTGTTTGTGTTTTACTGTTTGTGTTTGCTGCTTTTATGCTGTTTATTTTTTTTATTTGTTTTTGTTGTTTTTTTGCTGTTTATTTTTGCTATTTGTTTTTGCTGCTTTTTTGCTGTTTATTTTTGCTATTTGCTTTTGCTGTTTTATGTCTGAGATTCAGCCATGTGCAGAGCTGTGATGATCTCACATTCAACGGTCATGTCTTTTCCATCCACACTGACGATGTTTTCATGGGAAATCCCGTCCACACTTCCTTTTTTGACGGTATAAGCAATGTAATCTTCAATCCATGAAAATTCCGGCAACAGCTTTTTATCGGTAATGCTTCCCAACGCGGCTACAATTCCGTAGGCTCCCCAGTTGGATACCGATGCAATAACGAGTACATCCGTACTTACCACACAGGGATTTAAAGAAAGCTTTCTGCGGATGGGGCCTGCGATCTTTCCCATACCGATCTCATTGCCACCGTCACCGACACCAATGGAAGGAATACGATTTCCATATGATACAAACAATTCATCAATCGGTGCTGTGTGAGGCGATATATCAACACCTCTCATATTGGCATACAGACCTTCGTCATTTTTACCGCAGCGTTCTACGGAGATCATTCCTACCGGCCGGTATTTTGCCACCAGCTCATCGAGCTCATTTTTACCGGCGTCCGTTGAAACATATTCCACGCCCACCGGCTGCTCCTCAAAAAATCCCTCACAATAGGAATCGGTCAGCATAATAGGAGAAAATCCCAGCTTTTTCAATGCCAGTGCAAGTGTCAGCGTACCGACCGGTCCATCAGTTTCTGCATATCCGGCCACATAAAAGCCGGTGGTTAAGAATACATTTCCTCTTTCCCATGACAAAATTTCTTTTGCTGCCTTATGACAGCAGTCGGTTGAAACATAAGGTCTGATATCCTTCATGCCGCGCTCTGAATAGCGCAGGACGATATCTTCAATGGTGTTCAATTCTACCGCCTCCTCTAAATATTAAAAATAATTACTGTAGCTGTATTGTTTCTATGGTATCCGGTTATTACAACCGGCTCAAAACACGATGTTAAAAATGTACGACTTCAACGCCTTCGGCTTCAAGGTGCTCTCTCAGTTCCTTTGCAAAAAGAACCGCTTTTTTGCCATCCCCGTGCAGACATACGGAATCGGCACAGACTTCAATTTCTTTTCCGTCGATTGCTACAACGGTCCCTTTCTTTACCATCTGAAGCACACGGCTGATCGCGATATTTTCATCTGTGATCACAGCACCCTCCAGACCTCTTTTTACCAGAGTTCCGTCACTGTTGTAGGCACGGTCTGCAAAGACCTCATTGGCAGCCTTTAAACCGGTTTCTTTGGCTGCGCTGATCAAGAAGCTGTTAGCAAGTCCTAACAATGTAAGCTCGGAATCTACTTCATAAATTCCTTCTGCGATAGCATGTGCTAACTTTTCATCCTTGGCTGCCATATTGTACATGGCTCCATGTGGTTTGACATGCTTAAGCTTGCATCCGTTGGCTGTACAGAAGGCCTGCAGTGCCCCAACCTGATACTGTATCATGGCTTTGACTTCCTCCGGCTTGACATCCATATTGCGTCGTCCAAAGCCTACCAGATCGGGATAACCCGGATGCGCTCCGATGGATACACCGCTTTTTTTTGCAAGCTTTACAGTTTTTGACATTACCAACGGATCCGATGCGTGGAAGCCGCAGGCTACATTGGCTGATGAGATATAGGGAATGACTTCCTCATCCATGCCGCAGGTATAATTTCCAAAGCTCTCACCAAGATCTGCATTCAAATCAACTTTCATCGTTATTTCCCTCTTTCTTTGCTTTTTTTATACTGATATCTCAAATATATAGATATTAGATTGCCAGGTTATATTTTGCGTTTTTCATAAATTCAGGGTTTTGAATTTATGTAAACTAATATTTTAAATTGACATTTTTAACATCTGTCACAAACATATGTCCCGGCGAATGTGTGATACAAAAATCAGGCTTGGAATCCATGATCACGGACTGTGGCGTCACACCACACGGCCAGAATACCGGCACCTCTCCTTCTTTGATCGTTACCATATCGCCAAAGTCGGGATGGTTGATATCCCGGATGCCGATTGCCTCCGGATTGCCGATGTGCACCGGTGCTCCATGTACCTTGGGCATTGCTCCGGTAACCAGCACAGCCTTCGGAACCAGTTCATAAGGAATGGGTCTCATGCTCACTACCATATTTCCATGGAAAACTCCGGCACTCTTGCAGGGAATATTGGTCTTGTACATCGGGACATTGCAGTTTTCTTCAATCTGGCGGACCGGAACATCGGCACTTAAAAGCTCACCTTCAAAAGAAAAGCTGCAGCCGATCAGAAAGCTTACAAGGTCGTCTCTCCAGAAAGACGAAACATCCGTATATTCACCGGTCAAAACACCTTTTTCATAAATCCGGTACTGCGGGATATCCGTTGCTATATCTGCGTGATCTGCAATCTCTGTCAGCAGCCTGTCTCCTGCATTGGTTACCTCCAGTAACGGACAGGATTTTGGATTT
This sequence comes from uncultured Lachnospiraceae bacterium, assembly GCA_900549665.1. Classification (GTDB taxonomy): domain Bacteria; phylum Bacillota; class Clostridia; order Lachnospirales; family Lachnospiraceae; genus UBA2882. The sequence goes on from URPH01000009.1 coordinate 62,150, forward strand.
TTAAATGCAAACAGTAAAAAATCAAATGCAAGATCCCGGGGAAGCACTACCAAGTTAGCCTGTGCATACCCATCACACATACCACTTGTCTGCCCGGTGATCACACCCGAGCGGATCAGTGCACGCACATCCCCGGGGGCCATATCCTTGTAATCCACTGCCTGTTTTCCATCTTCATATTTATCTGTCATATTGCTCACCTTCCAAGCTTTTATTTTATAGATCAAACTATTTGCGCCTTTCATTCCGGCAGCCTGTCATTTATGAATGAAACCATGATTTCTTTTTCTGGACAGCTTCAACCGGTACTGCTTCAAATGTAACGTGATCTCCCGGTCTCGCCTGTGCCAGTTTACATAAATCTTCGGTTACCACCGTCGCGATCTTGGCATATCCGCCGGTCGTCTGATGATCTGCCATCAATATGATTGGCAGGCCTTCCGATGTGATCTGGATGGATCCGAATGTAATGCCGTCGGAAACAATATCCATGGAGGATACGCCTTCAATGGCTTCTCCCAAAAAGCGAATACCCATCCGGTCACTCTGCGGTGATACCTGATAAGCGGTATGTAAAAAAGTATCCAGTCCTTTTTTTGTAAAGTAATCATCCTGCGGTCCCAATACAACCCGGATGCTGATCTGTGACGGATAATCCTTAGCCGGTACAGAATGTTTCATGAGCTTTTCCCATGTCTTTTCTCCCTCTTTCGGTTCAGCAACGGAAAGCACGTCAGCGCCTGCTAACTTTCTGCCCTGATATCCGCCGATCCCACATTTCATATTGGTGGAACGGCTGCCCATAACTATGGGAACATCTATTCCTCCGGCAAATGCGATATAGGTACGAACACCCGATTTCGCCATTCCAAAGGCTACCGTCTGTCCATCCTTTACCGGATAGGCTTTTCCTCTTTCCAAAGGCACACCATCAAGCGTTGCCGGCATGTCTGCTCCATAAAAGGCGAATAACCCTTCCCCTTCTACCTGAAAGGTCGGTCCCATCAGGGTTGCTTCCAAAACAGCTTCGCCTTCGTGGTTGCCAACCAGCTTATTGACTATGTGGTATGCATCCATATCCATCACTCCGGAAGAAGTAATTCCGTATTCCATATATCCAAATCTGCCGGCATCCTGAACACTTGTTAAAGGTCCCGGATTGATTATCTGAATTTTCATAACACTCACTCCTCGCTGTTTTATGCCATTTTCTTTTGATATTCCGGATGGTAGGTCCCGTTTTCCACATCTTTTTTGATCAGCTCATATTCCTTTTGGTCGATCGGAACAAATCTCAATCTTTCGCCCGCCTTACAAAGAATAGGCTCTTTTCTAAGCGGATTGTAAAATTCCAAAGGCGTGCTGCCGATCAGTCTCCAGCCTCCCGGAGAAGCAATCGGGTAAACACCGGTCTGCGAACCTCCGATACCAACGCTTCCTTTTGGGATTGCGGTCCGTGGGCTGTCAAGCCTCTTCGCATGTATCCTTTCATCCAGTCCTCCCAGATATACAAATCCGGGTAAAAAGCCCAGCATATAAATCTTGTAATCCGGTGTACTGTGCAGACGGATGATCTCATCCTGTGATAATCCAAGCATGTCACTCATATCTGCAAGATCCGGTCCGAATTCATTACCGTAGCAGCACGGCACCAGCAGGGTCTCATCCATTTCCGTGCCTGCCATTTTTCCGTCAAGCTTTATATGCTCAATTTTCTTTTTCAGCTTTGCAAAGCTGATCACTCCGGGATCATAGCAGACCATGAGGCTTCGAAAGGTCGGAAGCACTTCCCTGACTCCGTGAATAGACAGTCTCTTCATTGCCCCGGCAAGAAGATGTACCTGTTCATTCAATTCATCACTGATTTCACGTCCAAATTCCACTACCAGTGCCGCATCACCGGCCGGCAATATTTTTTTCTCCATATTCTTTCCTCCCCGCAGCAAGCGTGATAAACAAAAAAAGGAGCAGTAACAACTGCTCCTTTGTAGTCATAATTTAATCATCAGCGAAAATATGTATCCGGAACGATATTTATCTGTACCGGAATTGTATGAGATATAAAGTTATAAACAAAAAGAGACAAAGGGTATTGACCTCTTTGTCTCTTGCAATTGTTATATCACACTTGTTAAAATGCAACAAGTATTTTTTTAATATTTATGCAGTTGCACAAATATAAATACATTTTTATTTTTCCTGCAGGCTCTTTTCGATCATCATTGCAGTATGTGTGATCGCAAGGCCTCCCTTTGCTGTCTCCTTCAGACAAACCGGCAGATCATTTCCGACCCTGCGCATGGAATCGATGACTTCATCTGCCGGGATCACACTTTTAATTCCTGCTAAGGCAAGCTGGGAAGCGCTGATCGCATTCATGCAGCCGGATACGTTTCTTTTGATACAGGGCACCTCGACAAGGCCGCAGACAGGATCACAGACAAGGCCGAGCATGCTTTTTAAACAGATAGCAACCGCATCCGCGATCATCTCATTGCTTCCGCCAAGCAAAAAGACCAGCCCTCCGGCAGCCATTGCAGCAGCGGTTCCGATCTCTGCCTGACAGCCTCCCGAAGCTCCGGCAATCGATGCATTTTCCGCTATGACCATACCAATTCCGGCACTGATAAAAAGAGCCTTTATCATCGTTTCCTCATCCGTATCAAAACAAGCCTGATAGGATATAAATACAGCCGGGATCACACCACAGGATCCGGCAGTCGGAGCAGCCACGATCCTTTTCATACATGCATTGGATTCTCCCATTTTCAATGCCTTTTCCATCACAAGTCCCATATACTCGGAACAGATCTTTGTATGTTTCTCATTATACTGATGCATTTTTTCACCGTCTCCGCCGACCATGCCGCTGGCCGACCGAAGCTTTGCATCATAGCTTTCATCTGCCTGTCGCATGCTCCGGTACATCTGCCGCATGGCTTCAAAGCTTTCATCCTCTGAAACCTGTCTTTCCTTTGCATCCTCCATACATATGATCTGCCACATAGGCAAATTCTGTTCTTTACATGCCGTAAGCAGTTCACTCATCAAATGATAGCGCAATCTCTTCACTCTCCTTCATCCAACAGACTCAAATACGTTACCTTTACAATACCTTCTACCCGCAGAAGCCACTGTAGGCCCTCTTTTGGTATTTCCTGATCACACTCAACAACCATGACTGCTTCTCCACCCCGGTTGGCACGGTAAAGATGCATGGCCGCAATATTGACCATTTTATGTGACAGCATGGATGTGACCTCAGCAACATGTCCCGGCTGATCCTGATTGTGTACAACAAGGGTCGGATAGTCTCCGGAAAAATTGGTGCTGATGCCATCAATCTGTGCAATATTGATCCGGGAGCCTCCCAGCGATTCCCCCACAACCTCAAGTTGTCTATTGCTAACTCCTGTCAGAAAAAGCTGGGCGGTATTGGGATGTGCATCCTTTAATTCTGCCTCTCCGAATGTAATCTTTAGTCCCGCCTCTTTTGCAAGCTCTAAGCTGTGCGGGATACGGATGTCGTCCGGCTGCATACCGAGCAGTCCGGCCACAATCGCCTTTTGTGTACCATGCCCCTTTCCGGTATCCAGAAACGAACCGTAGAGATTGATAACCGCACTCTTTAGTTCCTCTCCAAGCAGTTTTTTTGCGATCAGCCCGATTCGTACCGCCCCTGCCGTATGGGAACTGGACGGACCGACCATTACAGGACCGATAATATCAAAAACATTCATTTTTTTCACTCCTCGTTGATATAGACAGTCAGCCATAGCAAAAAGGCGCTCTGTGCTCATCACACAAAACGCCTTTGTTTCTTATGACTGCTATTTTATTTTAGCCTCACGATTCTGTCAACTGTTTTTGAGAATTTCTTTTATTCAACGCCCTTTAATACCTCTACCATATCCAGACGTTTGATCCTCTTTTGGAAGAAAAAGGATACCAGCATGGAAACGACAAGTACAAGCAGGGCTGATTCCAGATAAACCTGAGGGGTGATCCGGATGGTATAGTCAAACTGCTCACCATTGCTGTTCATCATGGCCTCTAATGTCGCTTTTCCGAATGGTGCACCGATGATAAGACCGATGACGGTAAGCCAGATGTTCTGGATCGTCAGGATATTCCTGATTTGGGAGGTCTGAAGCCCCATAACCTTTAATGTGGCAAATTCCTTGATCCGTTCGTTGAAAGAAAGATTACCGCTGTTATACAGGACAAGGATAATCATCAGTGCCGAAAATCCTACCATGAAGTATAAAAGCAGATCAACGACCTCCATACTGGTATCAAAGGCCTGTTTTAATTCTGCCTTAGTCACAACATTGGTGACATATTCCCGGTTTTTATAGGAAGAAGCATCCTGATTGGTTGCCAGGATTCCCGGTGTAAAATCAGCTCCGGTCTTTTCGAAATCTTCTCTCAAAAAGGTAATTCCCTGTGTATCCGGTGAGCGGTTGATCACGCCGACCTTTGCTTTATACCAGGTATTTTCCGTATAAATATGCCAGTAGATCGTATCCCCGATTCCAACAGAAAGATCCTTTGCCACCTTGTGTGATAAGGCAACGGTTCCTTTGGGAATGGTTAAGATATTCTGCTTTTCATCCGTGATGTTGTAATAGCCCTTTCCTTCTACAACGGTCAGGGTCTGCTTGGTCTTTTCCTTGGTTGTGGCATTTTTCTTTTTGGAAATTTCCACCTGACCGACCATAACAAGCTCGCCGTCAACCTCATCCTTCAGCCTGTCAGCCTCATCGATTTTGATATCGCCGGACAATACCAGCTCATTGTCAAATTTCTGTATTTTTTCAAATGTCCATTCGTACATGGTATCCACCAAAAGCCCACAGGAAAGACCATATACCATCATGAGCATCCCGACTGCCGTACCTACAATACCCATAAAGGTACGAAGCTTTGCCCTGGAAATATCACGCAGATTGTACTGTGTATAAAATCCCAGCCGGTTCCAGAAAGGAAGCTTTTCAAAAATACATTTTTTACCACTCCTTGGCGGTGCCGGTCTCAAAGCCTCTGCCGGCTTGATATGAATGATCTTTCTGCAGGTCAGGAAAGAAGACAGAACGCAGCATCCGACTACCAATATGGCAACGATCACACTCTTTTCATTGAAGCCTTCGATCCATCCCGGTACAATGTACCACTTACTGAACATGGATACCATCATATAGCCAAGCCCCTTTAATCCGACCCAGATTCCGCAAAGGGCCCCGAGCAGGGACAAAATAAAGCTGTAGCTGATATAATGGAATATGATCTTGCCGGTTGACATGCCGAGTGCATTTAAGGTTCCGATCTGCGTACGCTGTTTATCAACCATACGTCCCATGGTTGTACTGATGATCAAAATCGCAATGATGACAAACACACCTGCAAAAACGCGGGCAAAGGAATCATGCTGCTTTAATTCCGCATCCAGTCTGCTCAGTCCCGGGATGCTCGCTTCATCAACCATGACCGCATAATTGTCTTCAAGCGCATCGGCAATTTCATCTTCATAGGAAAGTGCATCCTGATTGTCCACACAGACAAGCATTTCCGTATAAGGCATCAGCTTTAAAAGCTTTTCATCACTCATGGAATCCACCTTGTCAAGCAGCATGTCCGTGGTAATATCATCTACCGTCATGCCAACGGATTCCAGTTTATCCATAACATCCTTTAATGCATCCGTTTTTTCAACAACCTGTTTTACCGTGATTTTCCCTGTTTTGATCAGATGCTCCACATACTCCCGTACCGGAAAGCCTTTATACGGCATATAAGCAAAGGTGATGTTTTCCAAAAATATATCCGGGTCCTTATCTGCCTGACGGAATTCATACTCCGGTGTCTCGCCAAGCCCGCGGATCGTCTTCGTAAAGGTGACACCGTTATAGGTAACCTGAAAGGGATCACCCACCTTTAGACCTCTACAGTCTGCAAAAGTCCTGGATATCCAGATTCCCTCCGTATCATCCGGATCAAAAGCTTCTCCATCCAGAATCTCTATCTTATTGATGCGGCTTTCGTCCATCAGATACAGATCCACCTGTGCATCATCACAATCCGGTGCAGATGCAGTAACGCCCATACGAAGCTGTGCATCTTTTACAAAGGAAAGCTTGCGGACATCCTCTAAATTGTCACTCGTAAAGCCCTCTCCATAGATCCAGCCGTCTGCCACATTGGTTTCTTTGTGAAAAACCTTCATGGCATCCCGCGCACCGATGACATTGGCCTCAAAGCCGACATAGCACATCAGTGCGATCAAAGACAGCAGAAAAATAGAAAAGAACTGTCCAAAATTTGATTTTATCTCTCGAAGCATTTTTCGTGTAAGCATACTACCATTCCACCTCTCTGACAGAAAGCGGATTTTCATTGAGCTTTACTTCACGGATCTTTCCGTTTTTCATACGGATAACTTTATCCGCGCACTGTGCAATTTCCGCGTTGTGTGTAACCAGGATAACGGTACAGCCCTTTTGTCTGCACATCTTTTGCAACAACTCCAGTACAATGACACCGGTTTCCGAATCCAAAGCTCCTGTCGGCTCATCGCCCAAAATGATCTTGGGATTTTTGGCTAGTGCTCTTGCGATCGCAACTCTCTGCTGTTCGCCACCGGACATCTGGGACGGAAATTTATCCTTACAGTGTGTCAATCCGACCATATCTAAAAGTGCTGCCGGGTCTGCCGCATCCTTCACAATATTTTTGGTCAGCGCAATATTTTCATAAGCGGTAAGACTGGGGATGAGATTATAAAACTGAAATACAAAGCCGATCGTATTGGCCCGGTATTTTCCAAGCTGCTTGTCATTCATTCCGGTGATCTCTTTATCATCGACAATGACCTTCCCTTCCGTCGGCTGATCCATGCCGCCTAAAATATTAAGCACGGTCGATTTACCGGCACCGGATTGTCCCAGTATAACCACAAATTCACCCTCATCGATCGTAAAATCAATGTGATTGACTGCATACTGAAGGGCCTCACCACTTCCGTATGTCTTGACAACATCTTTAAACTCAACAATTGTTTTTCCCATAATTTCTCCTTCTGATCTTATGCGTTCATTTCATAAATGACGGAACATATGTCACATATAACGCCTTCTTAATCACAATGATGGTGTCAGGGTCAAAAGGTATTTTGCCCTAACTTGATATCCACGACTGGATTTTATCATTGCGTGTTGTTAGTGTCAACTAACGCAAATTAGCTATCACAATTATTGAGAATTTTTATGCAATAAAGCATTGTGATCTGACCCATAGATACTCTTTGATACTGATATTACAAAAATACAATATTGACATGCTCTCCCATATATCCTACATTTTAGGTAGGATATTGATATCAGAATCCCAAATTCAAAAGTCATATCGTGCAAGTACGAACGACTTTTTGATCTTTTGATCCTGGTATCATAAATATAAAACAGGAACGGAGTATCACCATGCAGGATAAAATGACAGTATATAAACGTTTAGAAGAAAGCCTTACAGATATGGTAACAGAGGAACAGGCCAAGCTCGGCTACCGCAAAGAAACGATCCGCCTGTATTACCCATTGGAATCACTCAATCATCTCTTTGCATGTGAAGCCTCGGTTGAGGATATGCAGAAAATGCTTGCGGATTTTCCGAATTGTACGACGCACGGCTTTGAGGTTGCGGAAATATCTCATAAAGGAGACCGCTTCTGCTTTCAGTTAGCACCCGCTGCCTCTGAATATGTCTATCGGAATCGTGAAAAAAATATATTCATTTATGATCTGGTAAAGCTTTTACAGCAGAATGGGACAACATTACAAAATATGATTGATTTTTTCAGAAAATGGGATGAGACATGTATTGTTGAAGAAATCAAAAATGAGGACTTTGATGTCCTCATTCGATTCGTGGAGCGTAAAGATCCTTATTATTACTGTTTTAAAGATGAAGGCTGCCACATCATCTATCACCGTTTTATGCCGGAGGATTATATGGCTCTGTTTTCATGACACGGTCTATCCAAACGGATATCATCCAATACGTCGTCCACAATGCGGACAAATATCTATATTGTAGGATTTGATATCCAGCAACTGATTACAATAGGGACATCTTACTTTCTTGATCAGCCATATCAGTGCACCTATCACAATCAATAAGGAAACAATTATTAACACCCAGTTTTTACCATTTACCGGATCCTGTGCCGTCGGATAATGAAATCCCCGATAAAACAGCACAAATCCAATCATCATTACAATATAACCAATTATACGGTTTATTCTGGGATTTTTCATACTTACTCCTGTCTCTGTCTGCTTTCGGTCAATATCCAATGGATTCCCTTAGCAATCCGGTTTTCTATGTGGTCAAAATGACCGCCCTCCTGCCATTCAAATACAATTTTACCGGCATGGGGATCTTTCATCAGATGTTCATATTGCAGCACCATCATTTCTCCGCTTTTTTTCATGAGCGGATGCTTGGTGTGCGGCTCTTTCTTTCCGAGACTCAGATACACATCCGACTTTTTCTGTAAAAAAGTCTGCTCTATATATTGGCTCCATCCCGGATACCATAAAGAACCGGAACAACAGACAGCACCGTCAAACCAATCACACGCATACAGGGTCCACAAGGAAAAAAGACCGGCAAGCGAGTATCCGGCAATGTAAATTTCCCGATGATTGGGAAGTTTTTCATCAATGAGTGGGATCACATTTTTTCCAACCATTTCAAGAAGCTGCTTTCCGCCTCCTGTAAAGCTCCTGCCCTTCATTTGTACATCTGCCGCCCATGGTGTCAGGCAGTCATCCCAGTTAGCAACAGGTAACTCGCAGAAGTCAAACGGAATGCCGGTCATCTGTTTTACTTTTTCATAAACAGCGTCACCCTGAAATTCAAAATTTTCATTGGTAATGTATAAAACAACCGGCGCATGATCTTCCCTTGTCAAAAAATGTAATTCATCGGTCATAATCTCTTCCGCTCTTTTCTCCCGCATCCTGTTTTAATATTGTACCATTAAGAACAGGCAATGCATCGTCTGTTGGATTTATCGGACATCGGAAAACTATTTGGACATAAATTTCTTTAGTATAACAATCAGTCCTCCCACCGAAACGGCAAACAACAGCAGCCACAAAAGTATCGGCGCAGCATCTCCCGTAGCAGGCAAAGCTCCGGTACCGGAAGATGCTGTTTTTTCTGCCACATTCACGGTTTGTGCATCTTTGATCTGCGACTCTGCCTTTGTTTCAGCGTTCTTTATTTCATCGTTCTTTGTTTCATCGTTCTTTTGCACATCACCTGCTTTCGTGATCAGAAGCTCTGCCTCCACATCACCGGAATCATAAGTCATAACCACTGTATGCTTTCCGGCTGACAGCATATTGAGATAATCCGCAGCAAACGTAATGATCGTGGAACCGGAGACTGCTGTATATTCCTGCCCCTGCGTCAAAGCTTTTCCGTCTACCGAAAGCCCATGGAATGCACTTAATATACCGGTACAGCGGATCGTAACTGTGTCATTTGAGCCAAGCTGATAGCTTCCGTTTGTCACGGAACAGGATACTCTGATCTGAATCGTATTTGTAATGGTAAGATCCTCTGTTACCTTATAAGCAGCGATTGCTGTAACAATGGTTCCCGGATGTAATTTCTCCTGTGTCTTCCAGGTCCAGCCTGAAACGGACATACCTACATCGGTCAGCTGTTCCAGATTGTCCGGAACAATGATCGTAGTGGCCGGGATCTCAACAGATATGGTTTCATCACATACCTGACATTGATAGGTAACGGAGCCATTCTTTTGGGCATCCGGCTGTACATAGGCAACCGGTTCCTTATAAAAAGTATGACCGGTAGCAGGAAGGATCCAACTGCCAGTTGGAATCTCTGTCGTTCCGTTTTCATCTGAAAAATATTTGTCACACAATGCGCACTTCCAGTATGCGGTATTTCCATTTTCCGTACAGCCCGCATCTTTTTTGGGTATTGCTACCAGAATATGTGCAGGCCTTGTAATGCTGACCTGTACCGTCTCATTTTTATAATTTCCCTTATTATGCAGATTAAAGATAGCTATCGCCGTCACAGTTTCTCCGGCCTTCAGAGTTTTTCCGGCATCCTCACTGCTCCAGATCCAGCACTCCGGTAGCGTAACCTCTCCTACGGTCGTTGCATTATGATCTGCGACCATACTATTTGCCGGCATGAGAGGTGCGTTCTCAGCCTGATTTACTTTTACCACCGTCTTGCAGGTAGCTGTTTCATAATTTATCAGATCCGTGGGATAAAAGACAATGATAAACTCTGTTCTTTCACTATCATATAAATAAGTTGGCCTCTTATTTTCGTTCTTCCATTGAAATCTTCCATCTATATCAGCGCTTCCTCCGGATAATATACTGTCAGAAAGGGGCTGTCCATAGGTAATCTCCGAAGCTTTCGGCACTTCTATAATGACAGGAACAGCCTTTGTAATGGTCACAGAAACGGTTGCTGTCACGCTATTAAAGTTTGCACTGTCTGCCGGGGTAAATACTGCCGTATAGTCATCATTTCTTACAGTCGGAGTAAGATCACCATCCTGCCAGCTCCAGGTTCCGTTCACTGTTGTTTCCACACCATCTACAGTTGCTTTCACACTTCCTCCCGTCAGGGTAAAGTGATCATTCAATGATGCTGACGGACTGTATGTGGCAGATGTTGTTACCGGAACAGCGGAAACTGTCAGATCTGCTTTTTTTACGGTCAGTGTAATGACACTCGTCTGTGGTGCATCACCTGCACTGATACCGTTTTTATAAATCTCTCCAAGCGGATTGTAAGAGACAGTCATTGTATAAGTTCCTGCCTCAAGCGTATTCAGATAGCCAGCCTTAAATATCAGTCTGTCATCCGCTACGGCGTAACTGCCTGCTGCGAGATCGGCTCCATTCATTATGATATTGGCTACTGTATTGCCATTCAAGGTAAAACCTGCATCCAGATCTTTTGCAGAGGTTTTGGTAAAGCTGATGTCTGAAGTTGCCGCTACATCTTTATATACCACAACGCCCTCGGAATTGATGATCGTCTGATTGCCTGCTTTGTCTGTGATCCGGGCATAAACATTGAATTTTTCACTTGGTTCTACAGTAAAGCCGCTGCCCTCAATCCAGGTTCCATCTGCATTGTAGCTATCTGTTCCTGCTGCCTTTTGATATTCAATGGTTTTTACACCACTACCCGCGTCTGCTCCCGTGATGCTCACACTCACTGTTTCCTTGAAGAAATACCCAAAGGTAATGGTATTTAATAAGCTTGTAAAGCTGTTATCTTTTATCTTGATTTCTCCGGTCGGATGAACGGAATCAATCCTTATTTCCACCATCTTTGAATCCGTAATGCCACCATTTCCATCTTTCAGGTAATATCTGACTTGATTTGTTCCCTCCACATTTATCGTATAGGTATCCTGCCAGGTCTTTTCATCATTTGAAATGGTATAACCGACCGGCGGTGTCAGGGTAACGGCTCCCTTATACCAGCCATCGTCTCCCTTTGTTCCGGAAAGTGTGGCATCGTCTGCTGTCGCATAGCTGATAGACCATTCCTTCGAAATGTCGGTTGTGCCATCAAGCGTATAGTTGTCATTGCCGAGTGAAATGACCTTTGCTGTGTACTTGCCGGCTTCTGTTGCTGTATTTGTGATTGTGTTCTTATTTTCATATAAAAGTGCAAAGCTATCGCTTCCGACTGCATTTTTTACTGTAGCGGTCACACCCTGCTCGCTGCCATTGTATGTGAACGCAGTATTTTCGCTCCATTCCAATGTGACAGTTTTGGGCTTGATCGTAGCATTGGTGGTAGTCTGCTGCCCACTGCCCTCCAGCATATAATTTTCCATATCTTTACCACCAAGGGTCAGATCTGTGATTTCAACCGTCTTACTCTCTCCTGCTTTTGCATCGGAAAATTTACCTGTGGCGCTCACAGTCAGGTCATCACCTTTTAACACACCATCAAGATTCACCCGGTCAAAATTCAATTTGGCCTCGGTCGTGCCATCGTAGGTTTTCTCCTGTGCTGTAATCCCGGAAACGGTCACACTCCTCTTTGTAATATTAAATTCTTTGGAAACGGAACCCTCATATTTGTCGTTTCCTATAATATTCACGGTCGCAGTACCGATATTTTTGTTATTGATATAGGTAACCTTATAATCGGTATTTTCTGTTAATGTATTTCCATCTATCTCTACTGTGACAGTCGGGGTCTGTTCCTTTCCATTATAAGGAAGGTTCTCCTCAGAAAGTGTAACCACTGCCTTGCTGATAGACAGTCCGGGAACCGTTATCTCATTGGATGTTACGTTTCCACCACATTTTTCTGTCGTAACAACGCAGTAAATCTGACTGTGAATATCAGCTTCCGTAAGCGTATAGGTATCGGTTGTATCAGTGGCAGCAGTTTTTGTCTGAAGGACAGTATCCGCGCTCTCGCCTACACGATACCATGTATAGGTATAATTTCCGATTGCACTGCTGTTTACCCATTTATCCGTATCCACTTTAAAGTCGGCAGTCAATTTGCCCCCGGCAGACACAGTATCCGCTGTGACGATCAGGCTTCCCTGCAGGTTTGCCGGTACAATCTCAACATCATCTGCATTACCTATATCTCCGGTTGTCAGCTTTCCGGCGTTGCTACCGGACATATATTGATAAGCATAACCGGGAGCCAATAGCTGGCTTGTGGTTGCATAGTCAGCTTTGTTCCGTTGTGATATACCGTTACAAAAGCGTCCTCCGGACAGTCCAATCTTGCTGTTACTTAACGCATCCTTAGTCAGCCCCCATATTTCCATGGAATACCTGGCGCTTTTAAATACTCCTCCCTGCACAGATAAATCAGCCTTATCGACCCAGCACAGCGTGGCCGCTGATGAAGTAGTAGCAGTACATTCATAAATTCCACTAAGGATTGTAAGGCTTGCATCTTCTTGGCTACGTATCAGACCACCATACGTATAACCTGTAATTTTACCTCCGCCGACACTATCCTGGATCGTTATTTTTCCTTTTATCAAAAGGGTATAATTATTCTCGGATGTTGTTGCTTTAAGGGTCTTCCCGTTTAAATCAAGTGTAAACTCTCCATTTAAAGATACGTTTCCTAATGTTTTTGCATCCTTTATCAGTTTTAGAGTACAGCCTGTCTCCTTTGCAGCAGCCTCGGCTGCTGCATCAAAGGTAGCGTATTTTTCACTTGTTCCATCTGTCTTTATCACTTCTGCTACCGCCGACGTTGTGAGGGTCAGATGGACGATGTTGGATAGCGTATGACTACTCAGGCCAGCATTGCCTACTATAAAATAATACTCGTAGCTTGTGTTTTCCCCTAAATTGTCAATCGTGATATCTACCGAACCATTGTTGATATCTTTTATTTCTTTAGCGGAAGCATTTTTAAATCCGTCTACGGAAGTAATCGGCGTGTCACTAGGTGCATAATGACAACAAAGATTACCACTCGTCTTATTTGTCTCCGCATGAATAATCGCAGAATCACCATACACCTCTGCCGTAACCGCGAGCAGAGTATCCTCTGTTGTAAGCATGGTAATGACATTATCACCGTCTGTAGAAACCGTCTGTCCGGACATAGTCATAGCATTCCCATCATTTAAGTCGGCCGATGTCACGGAAATCTCAGTATTGCCACTGTTTTGGGGAAGATAACAGAGCATCGTACCATAGCCATACCGGTTATAACTGATAGCCGAAGGAGCATAAAATTCCCCCTTATCCGCTGAAAGATCTTTATCGCCCTGCTTTACGGTTATGGAAGAAATGGCCAGATCCTTGCTGATTGCTACACCATAAAACTCCAACGTCACCGGGTAAAGCGGTGTACCGACCTCAATATTAATCTTTGATGAGCTGTTATTGACTTCTACAGTCTTTTGATATACTTTATCATCTATCGTAAAAACAAAGGTCTGATTACCTACAAAGCTGCCCCTGGTAATAAAGCTGACACTTCCTTCTGCTTTTCCGTAATGTGAAATAGAAACCTTCGTACTTTCCGTTATCACTTTGTTATCACCATATGTGATTTTTGCCGTTGTGTCCTTTGTTAAGCCGCCATCATAGATTGTAAAATTAAGCGTATATTTCCCGGAACTGATGTTATCACCGCTTCCTAATGTAATCTCACCATTCAGTTTAAGAGCGACATTTTCAGAAATCTCAATCGTACCCGGCTTGTCAGGAACAGCTAAATAAACATTTCCATAACCGATATTGCCGTTGGCAGTTACATCTCCACCGGTTATACGGATAGTATTATAAGGAAGTACCGCATACTGATGAATTGACTGATCCCGGCCTACACCGATTGCCGCAGCCTTTTCCCCAGCATTCGCTGTGACCGTACCACCACTTATAGTAATGGAGTCTACATTACCATTGAATCCTCCACCGATACCGGCTCCATATGAACCACCTGTGGCATTGACTGTACCTCCTGTGATCGTGATATTGGCACCACTTTCTCCAATCGTACCTCCAATACCGGCTGCCTGATAGCCGCCGACAGCATTGATCGTGCCTCCCTCAATAATGATATCGCCGACGTATATCTCTCTAATATCACTGGTAATCCTTGCCATTCCACCGATTCCGGCACCACCATAACTGCCAAACTGTTTGCTGCCATAGCCGCCAACAGCAGTAAGTGTACCTGTACTGGCTGAAGTAATCCGCAAAGTCGCTTTAGTCTGTCCCATGACCTCGATACCTGCTCCGCCCCAGCCGGTTGCTTTCAGCGTATTATCCCCCTTAACAGTGAGATTCAGCGTAGCATTATAGCCGACACTGATACAGGAGCTGATATTCTCAGACTTCGTGATATTTAAGTTCTCTATTGTCAGATCAACCGTCACACCTTTGCTGATATAAATACCGTTTGTGGTAGTTCCTGTCAGAGTTTTCCCATTAAAGTCCTTAACATTATTCTCATCAATGACGATATAATCAGAATAACCGGCGCCAAAGGTAATACTTTTGGCTTCCAGCATGGAAACATCCAGTACATCTTCGTTGGACAGAGTCATGATCTCAGCATTGCTATCACCTACCAGCACTTCTATTTCAGGCAGCGCAATTCCATCTGCCAGTGTATAGGTGTTGCCGGCTTTATCCTTTTGGGGAATAACAGCTGTATAGACATAGTACGCACCACCGCAATCCTCCAGCTCTTCTTCGCTGCCGGTAAAGACATCAAAATCACTCTGATCCTTATCCAGCTTCCACGTGATATCCTCTATGGTAATGTTCTCTGTTTTTGATTTTGTTTTAATTTTGGAATTGTTATCAGATACGGTATTTTCAGATATCTGCTCATAAACAGTATACTCTGCCGCTACCTCCAGACTGTCGGGAAATGCGATATCACTTTCCTCCGTCCCATAAGGCAGTACCTGGCATTTCACATCTTCGTCCAACTCCTCAATAGACGTAATTGTATAATTATGCAGATCTTCCGCTGCATTTGCCAATACAGCTCCCGGATAATCTATAACGGAATTTACCATCAGAAATGACAGCGCTATTGCAAAAATCCGCTTTCCCTTCTGCTTTAGAGACAGCTTTTTCTTTGCCGCATTCCCCTTATGGCAAATACCTGTTTCTTTTAATTTTTTCATAACAGCATTCTCTCCTTCTGACATCCTTTTGTCCCTCTCAATAACCGGCTGCTGACAGCCCGATCATATCGATAGCATGCACGTTTCTGTCACTACACAAACTAATCCACGTATATTTTACCTGAGCATCAGCTTTTGTTCAAGCAAACTAATTCGCATAAAAAACCAAACTTTTAACCAAACCTTTGTCTATTTCCCGATAAAATGCTACAATAATTTTCAGGGACGTTATGGCATTGAAACAAGGAGAAGGTCTATGATTGTAAAAAGATATGTGAAAAAGAGTACTATTTACATTATTGCCGCCGTTATGGCATTCTTAACCGCCGGTGCTTTGTATCTTGGAGTGTTTTATCGCTTTTCTTATGGAGCAAAGTATAAGGACTATTCCGCCTGGTCTGCACGGGTTGTCTCCCTGGATGAACACAAACATGAAGACAGCGATGATCATGTTTATTACCACTATTCGGCTGCTTTAAGGTATAACGTAGCCGGAACGGTCTATACTCCGGTTACCGGTGAAGTCTTTTCGGAAGAGAATGTTCCGGATGAGGGCGATAGGATTCCGATCTTCTACAGCAACAGCGATCCGGGGGATTATGTGCTTGTCAAATATGACTGGCTGACGAAATCCTATATTCCTCTCACTGATAAAGGCGACATCTGGATTTTTACCGCATTTCTCCTGCTGGGATTTATTCTGTTTCTGATTCCGATGAATCTGGAAAATGACCAGATACAGGGAATCATGATCGGAAGCGGGCTTTTCCTTATCGGCCTCGATAGTATCGTTATGGGGATTATTATGCGTAATTTTCAAATGTTTTTCCTGATTATCTTTGGGATCCTCGGTGCCATTATTCTGTTCCGCTACATCTTTATTCCAAAGGAAAAACGCCAAAAAGCCGATGCTGTATCAGCATCCCTGCGGCTTTTCAAGGTTGTCGATACTTATATGGATCCTCAAACCGGTGTAAAAACCGTTGTATTTTCCATGCCGGAAAACAACGGTTCAACCCACGCACTGTTTTCCCTTGATGATATTTATAATCAGTATCACTATGGAGATTTGTACCAGATTGACAAAACAGCTCTCTCAGATTTTTATCAGGAACGCCAGATCAACGGCTCTTGTACCATTAATATCAATGGTCTGGATTCTTCCCATATACAGTCTTTGAATCCTATACTTAAGAGACTGTTTTCACAGGTTTAAAGAGACAATGATATTCATGTGGAAAACCCAAACAATATTATAAACAAAAATAACTATATCCGTTTATCCGGAGCTAATAACAGCCTATCTATTACCGGATGAATCATACTTGTTTCTAGTATTATATTTATACTTTTGCAGTAACAAGCCGCATCTCCGACTGTGTAACAAACTGTTGATTTTGTTTTATATAATGACGCATCTCACGAAAGGCACGCATAATAAAAATACTTTGTTGTTCCGCAAGTTTTCCTCTTAGAACGGTAGCAAGCATATAGATTCCTTGCTCTGTAAATGCGTAAGGTGCTTTTCTTCTTCCACCATCCTGCCCTGTATACATATTTTGATTTCGTGAAGTCGCAAATTGCGACTTCACGAAATCAATCTCATCTTTTGTTAATTGAAACATAAAATCTTCCGGAAATCTTGTAATATTACGCTTTACCTGTTCATTCATACGCTTCACTTCATAGCCATAAATCTCAGCCAAATCATAATCCAACATCACTTGCTGACCTCTTATGACATAAACCCGACTACATATATTATCTACCGTCATTAATTCTGTACTTTCTGTCATGACATTCCTCCTACAAATTGCGCAATAACATGTAACATCCAGTTTTCTTTTCCAATACTTTCACTCTCTTCTATTGTGGTAAAATCAAGGTTGGATTTTTCAACAATGTGGCAATAACCGGGGCATATTTAGATATTCCATAATCTTCAACAATACTGGTTATTCTAGCACCTGCATCCTTGGATGAAGCACCACATAAGAAAACTCTTTCATCAGCAGTTCCATAATCCAACACTATAAATCGATCATGGAATATACCTCCGGTCTTTTTCATTGATATTTTTACGGATGGATATTCTTTGCAAAAATCCGTAAATTCTATGTTGTGAAGTTTATTATTTCCAACATTATCACTGAATAAAATAATATCTACTCCGGTCGGAGAATTCTTAAGGTGTACCAGCGTTCTTAATCCAATATAATTGTCAACGACATATATTGACGATTTTGCCTGCTTATAAATGGACTCATATACCTCATCTGCACTACTGAATTTTGCATTAAACATGAGCCACTTTTCATCATCATCTGAAACAAAGCTGTTCATCATATCAGCCAGCTCAGATTTTGTCACAACATCCTTCAATCCTTCTGCAACATCTGAAATCTGTTTTTCAAGAGAAATCATATCTGAGTTGATTTTGTTAATTTCTATTTTGTTGTTAGCCGTCTCCATGCTTAATTGAAGTATTTCCCGCTGACCAATAAGATCTCGATTTTCTAAAATGTAATCTTTCATTTTCTTGAAAGTCTTCACAAGTGCACGGCTTTGTTTAATTGCAAGCTCGCCGCGCAAAACTGTCATAAGCATATATACTCCCTGCTCTGTAAACACATAAGGTTTGTATTTTATATTTGAACCTCTTCCCATATTCAAGGTGAAATTTTTGCACCTTGAAAGATTTTCCACTTCTTCATCATTCAATTCAAACATAAAATCATCGCCTTCAAATTTGGCAATGTTATTCTTAACCTGCCTTTTAAAATTTTTGGTTTCATACCCATAAATTTCTGCCAAATCTGAGTCCAGCATAACTTTTTTCCCTCTGAATTCATAAAGCCGATCCTTCATGTATTCTTCTGTAATATCAATCACAGCAATTTCTTCTTTCTTTTTATCTTCTGCCATAGAACTTCTCCATTCATGTCATTCTCGTTTTGTCTATATTATAAGCATATGTATCTTTTTTGTCAATTCGATTATGTCATATTATATTTTTACAATAGCTATCATAACAATTGAAATACCGCTTATACCGTTTACAGGCTAAACTTCTCCAAAAGCAGTCTGCCCGTATCAAGTTTTTATCAAAACTAAAAAAAGCCCATTTTTCG
>URPH01000010.1 GCA_900549665.1 uncultured Lachnospiraceae bacterium
AACATGAGAAAGTAGCGATTTACGCAGTAAATCAGCGGATTTCGAATGTTTGAGAGCATTTATCTTTTTATAAATCTTCCCAGAAACGTCTCGCATATACGTACATATCAGAAATACCAACGGCAGATATCCGTTTCCACTCCGCAGGGAACATCTTTTTGTAACTGTTCTGCATAAAACGCTCATCCAAAAGAGCAATGACTCCGGCATCATCCTTAGTGCGGATCACGCGCCCTGCCGCCTGCAAAACCTTGTTCATGCCGGGATACCGGTAGGCATAATCAAAACCATCCTGTCCCATTTTGTCAAAATGCTTCTTTAATATTTCCCGCTCCGGTCCTACCTGCGGTAATCCGGTTCCCACAATAATAACACCGATCAGGGAATCGTGCTTTAAATCAATTCCCTCCGAAAAAATACCACCCTGAACGCAAAATCCAAGCAAGGTTGTAATCCTGGACACTTGTTCGGATTCCCGGACAGACAGGGCATCCGTAACATCATCCTCAATTTCAATATCCATTGCTATTTTATGTGTAAAATCCGCCTCATCATGATAGGAAAAATGCTCCAAAAATTCCTCTCTCTCTGCCTCACTCATATGTGACTGCTGGCATAGAATACGCACATGATCTTCTTCCTGATACAATTCTGTATATGCTTCATACACCGTATTCAAAAACGCATGTGATGGAAAGAACACCATATAATTTCCATCCTTAGCATCAATAACCGCATGAATATAGCGCGCAATATTCTGATACTCTGTCTCATTTCTGCGGGTATACCGGCTCGTAACCTCTTTTCCGATCAGCTGGATCTGCCTTTGCGGCAGGAAAGTGCTTTTGGCATATACCTCATAATCACCCTCTTTTCCGCCAAGAAGGCTTTTATAATACTGAATTGGTAAAAACGTCGCTGAGAAAAGAATACTGGCAGTGCCTTTATCCATACATGCCTTCAACTCCTCGGAAGGATCTACACAAAATTCCTTGATAAAAAAGCGGTCAGACTCATCATAACCGGTATAAGTCACATAGTGATCCGGATCCATTCTGTCATAGGTATCCAGAAAACGCCCGATCTCAAAGTAGAAATTCAGTAAAATATCCCGGATCCTGCTGTTATCATGATCTTCCAGATATTGATTGATTGCGCCATGCAGCTTGTTGCAGGCATTCAGTAACCCTGCACAACCGCCGATAACCTTATAATTTTCGCATTCCTTTTTCAAAGAAAGCATCTCTTTATTACATTTTTCAGACAATCTGGCTATATAAGGGCTTTCTTCTTTAACATCAGCACTAAACTTCAAAAAATCCTCTTTAACAAGAACCGCCGAATACATACTCCTGCCGCGCTCCACCAGATTGTGTGCCTCGTCGATCAGAAACAGATACTGTCCGCTCGATACTTCCGCAAAAAAGCGACGCAGATATGCATAGGGATCAAACAGATAATTGTAATCGCAAATGATCCCATCCGAAAACAGACTCATATCCAGACACATTTCAAAGGGGCATACCTCATGAAGCAGGGCATATTCCATCACCACTTCCCGGTCAAAGGCATCCTCTTTGGTCAGAAGTTCAAAGACAGCATCATTGATCCGGTCAAAATGTCCCTTAGCATATGGACAGGCTTCCGGATTGCATACGCACTCATCAAGCGGGCACATTTTTTCTTTGGCAGTAATTGTTACGCTCTTAAAGCAGAAGCCCTGTTTTCGCAGTAATGAGATCGTATCTCTTGCGACACTTCCTGTTATGGTCTTGGCTGTCAGATAAAAAAGCTTTTCACATCTGCCCTCTCCCATGGATTTGATAGCCGGATACATGACAGAGATCGTCTTGCCAACGCCGGTCGGTGCCTCCATAAAAAGCTTTTTGTGCTCCTGTATCGTCTGATAGACATATCCGACCAGCCGTTTCTGCCCTTCGCGGTACGGAAACGGAAAGACCAGCTTTTCTATGCTTTCCTGTCGCTTCTGTTTCCATTCATATTCAAAATCAGACCACTTTTTATACATTTCAACCATGTTTAAAAACCATTTTTCCAACTGCCGGAATGTATAGTTTTCATGGAAATATTTGATTTCTTCTGTTTCTATATTGCAGTATGTCATGCGGATGCCGATTTCAGACAGCTCATGCTCCTTGGCATAAATATAGGCATAGCACTGAGCCTGTGCCAGATGGACCGGCTCAGGCTTTTTGATACGCCGCAGCTCGCGATAGGTTGATTTGATCTCATCCACAACCATCAGACCGGCTTCTTCCAATATTCCATCCGTCCGGCCTTCGATCACAATATCATAGTTTGGCAGACTGACCGTATGTGAAAGCGCAACCTCAGCACGGTAATTTCCACCCATTCGCCGCTGGATCATGCGATGGATCCTGGCACCTTCTGCCATGGCATCCTCACTGACGGCCTTTCTTCGATTGTCAATGTCCCCGCTGCGCAGTAAAAATTCAACAAACGCACGGACTGAAATTCGAATTACCACAATGACTATCCTCTCTGTTGACAATTCGTCCAAAATTAGAACAACTGTTTGTTTTTTTAGTTTAACATGTTAAAACCGTTTCTACAATGTAAAAAAGAATATAAAAAAGATGCGCATACTGCATTTGCAATATACGCATCTTTTCTTATCATCAATTTTAAATATCGGACGCATCCGGACATCAGCATGCAAGTGCATGACTTGCCAAAAATGCCTCCAGTCTCTCATCCGTACCGTTGTATGAAATTGTCAGAACCTGTGAAAAATCAAGAGCAAGAACTCCCAATATAGACTTTGCATCAACTGTATAACGATTGTAAGAAATATCAATGTCGAAATCACATGCGGACGCAATATCAACCAGTTCCTTTGCTTCAACGGGTCTCAATGAAACTTTACGTACTGCCATCATGATAAAATCCACCTTTCATAAACTCCTCATGCACCGGAACCCCGGCACAGCGACTGATTATCACTTCATTGTTCCTTCAAACATGAATTATATCCAAATTGAAAATAATGTAAAGCACTTTTTTACGTACAATTCTTCGTTACTTTACTTTGCAAAAGTTTTAATTAAATCGTATTTTAATTTTATAGTAAAATAGCGTATTTTAAGCATTTATTTAAGTGTAAAAAACAATATTCATGGTTTTTTTAAAAACGGCCATCATCATTTGTGACGTTTTTTTCTACGCCAGACCAGTAGAATTGCAACAGGTAAGAGCAAAATAACGGCTGCAAAAAAACATTTTTCGCCGGTCTTTTTGTCAATCCGGTCTGTCTCAACTGTATCTTTGGAACCAGCTCCACCCAGTTCCATTTTTTCCTTGGTCACTTCCATCGCTTCTGTTACGGCAGCTTCCGGATCTGCACCTTCCCCGGCTTTTATTCCGTCTTCATTCTGTAGTGCATCTCCCACTTCTGCAGCATCTTCTTTGTAGTGCATCCTGCCCACATATAAAAGATCCGTCTTTGTCATGCCTCCATATAGGTTGAGTGCTGCTGCCACCAGACGTGTCCGCTTTTTATCCGGCGCTTGAATTTCAAAGAAAACCTCTCCATTTTCATCCGGTTCATATTTATAATATTCACCAAATGACTTTCCGTTATTAAAACTGAATGTATAATACAATATCCGGCTGTCCGGGTCATATGCCGAAATTTCACCTTTGATAACGCCCGTTTCTTCATCAACACTTAAAATCTCCGCGTTACATTCTGTTGGTGGCGTATCATCCGGCTTTACCTTTTCATCGGGTATCGGCGTTGCCGTATGGACCTCTGTACTGTAATCCACCGAAAGCTCTTCTGATTTCAGGCCAAAGTACTTTGCTACAGCCGTCGCATCTATCACACCATATTTCTGCGGCCATGTATTATGATCGATATAGGGTTTATCATTTTCCTGATCGAGATGGCAATGTTCAATAATGACAGTCGGTATTTTTTTAGCGGTACCGGATCTTATAATCCCATAATAATCGGTTCCGCGCGAATTAAGTCTGGTCTTGACACCTCTGTCATATAGTCCCTCATCGGTCAAAAGCTCCATCTCAATATCCGAAAAATCCTTCCCGATCGCATAACAGCTTCCAAACGCCGAAACATAACACTCCGCTCCATACAGCTTATGATATTCGGACATATTGTAATGCAGGCAGAGCAGAATATCCGCATTCTTTTCTTCTGCAAATTCCGCTCTTTCGGTCAGGTCTAAATCAACATCACTTTCCCTCGTCAGATAAACTTCGATGCCCTGATACTTTTCCAGCTCTTCTTTCATCGCAAGGGCTGTATTGAGCGTCAGTGTCTTTTCAATATAACCGCCGTAAATAGCTCCGGCATTTTCGCCTCCGTGCCCCGGATCAATGACGACCACGATTGGCCGGCCGCCAGCCTCTCCGCCCGTAAGCTCTTCATCTGCCTTTACCACGCAGGACATTTTGTCATACATGTAAAAAACAGCAAGCGCTACTACGGCAAATATACATATTTTCTTTATTTTATATATACATTTTTTCAATGTTTCCGGATGTTTTTTCATTACTGCTCCTAATCGCTGATGATATTTGACTCTGGTATCATATTTTTCCCAAAACATTCAAATATATCTATTATTTTAAGCTTATAAAAACAGTTTTGTAAACATCCGGATTTTACCATATCAGATAAAAGCCAGCATTAACAGGCAGATTTAAACTTCATAGGAAAGAAATTTCAACCAAAATTCCATGTCTCCGCTATTTGGCACCTCTTCATCCGGATCAAACTGGGCAAGATAATCCCACACACGCTGTGCATCCTGCGGATTTTTGTATTTTATCTCCCAGCTGTCCAGGATTTCACCGTTCTGGCATCTGTTGCTGATGATTCCATCTGCCCCAAAGCATGTAACAGTCCATATTGTATCCTTGTCCGGGCTTTCTCCTTCTTTACACGAAACGCATTCCGTAACCTTTTCCGTCTTGGAAATACCAGTCCTGGTGTTTCCTGTCAGTAACACCTCCTGAAGTCTTGATATCTCTGCATTTTCCACAGTCTCCTTTTCCTCAGAGTTCTCATTCTGCGCCTGTATCAGCTCCCGGATCCATTCCTTAAATTCATCTATGTACCGGTCAATTCCCGCTAACAGCTTATCCCATTCATCATCTGACATGCTGCGCCAGTCATCTTCCTTATTCTTTTGCTTCTGCGTAGCCAGCTTGTAGGAATCTTCCAGCATTTTCAGCAAATCCGATGCACTGACTGTTTCCCCGGTCTTATCATTGCGTAAGGTCGTCTCTGCTTCTTTCAACATTCCGGTCCAGTCTCTTTTTTCATTTAAAATATTGTCAAGAGAGCCGAAATCCATTCTGCCATCCGCAGAAGCCACACGCTTTAATGCATGGAAGCTTCCCCATTTACTGTCTATGCCCTCTCCCATCGCATCCATGTATTCACAATAGGCAAACATTTCCACTGCCGTAGCATTTTTAGGATCAAACTCGGATAAATTGACATCCACATATTCGTCCTTGCCGCCTGTTGCAACCTTCACACGCACGATCGTATCATCACATCCGGGCTTTGTGACTAAAGAAGCCGACATACCATAGCCCATATCCCCGGCCAATGCAAAGCCGACACCCAGAGGTGTGACTTTTTCATCCTCTTTGCTTTCTTCCTGTATTTTTTCGCTGGAATGTGCATCACCAAGCTTCTCTAAAGCTTCCGGTCCTTCCGCTTGCTCTATATAGGTAATCTCCATAGATGAAAACCGCATATAATAAGGTTCAAATAAGGTATTGATATCATCCTTTGCATTCATAAGCTGACGGAAATCCTGAAACAGCCTGTCCGCATGCTCGATCATGCTCTGCGCCCGGTCCATGACATCTCCCCGTGCAAAGCTATGCAGTTTTTCAAAATAATTGGATTTTTCCAAAATATCATCTGTATCAAAATAATCATCCGAAATCAGGCCGGATGTCTCTTCCGAATACTTAAAAAACATACAAAGAGCTGCAAACTCCGGAAAATCCGCATATTCGGGATCAACATCTTCGGGACGGAACTCTTTTTCAAAAGGGTTTCCATCCTTGTCATATCCATTGACGGCATATGTCTTATCATGTCCGTCGGATTTTATAAATATCTGGAACCGCTGTTCCGTTTTCTGATACGAATAAATCATTTCTCCCGCATCATTCTGGGATGCATACAGCTCTTCTGTCTGGATATTTGCCACAATACATTTGCAATATGGTGATGTTGCAACTGCATTCTTTGCCGCATCCACAAGATCTTTTGCATCCTCTCCGTCTTTTCCTTCCCTTTGCAGATAAGAATCCGCATAGTTTGAAAGACTGCTACTTCTTTTCTTGGTAACAGTAGACGCATAATAATAGGAACTCCTATAAGCCCCCAGCCCTGCTATTGACATACGCTCTCCTTTCTGCAGTCAATCTGTCAGTCATGACTGCCGCCACTGTCCCAAAGGTCCCAGTGGCATTCACAAAAAACGCGTATTTCCAGAAACCTTTCTTGAAAACACGCAATCCTTTGCTACTTTATTTTTATTTATCATAAACAAAAAGCACTACACTTCAAAACTCTGATCTGAAATATAATGCTTCCATGCAAATATAATATCGACATGAACAGAAAAAACCTTAACATCCCGCATAACAATTTCTGCCACCTTAAAATTCCAGACATAAGATCATTTCATTTACGCATACTAATCCAAAATGACAGCATGTAAACTCTTCATGAAAAAAATGCAAAAGCAAGGCAATAAATTAAATATAGATTTAACTTTCAAGAAAATCGCCATATTCAGCCGATTGCAAGGCACTTTTCTATAAACATTCTAAATTATAAAAGGAGAACAAAAATGGAAAAAGCAGACCAATATATCGCCCTGAACCTACAAAACGTTGCCCTGGAGCGTGGCATGGAGGAATCCAATATTGAGACCCAGACCGACCGCTTAAAGATGCGCGAACTGGCAGACAAGCTCAAAAGAGACGGCCGCCTTTCAGACATAAAAGCAGCGCTGTCCAATGATGATTACCGGACAGCGCTTTATAAAGAATATCATATAAAAAATAAAACAGATGAAATGTAGGCACTTAACAGCACTTACTGTACGTTGAGATTGGAGTATCCCATCAGGCTTTCATCAACCGCCTTTGCAGCCTCCCTGCCTTCGCGGATCGCCCATACGACAAGGGACTGGCCTCTGTGGACATCGCCTGCCGCAAAAACATTGGGCACGTTGGTCTGATAATGACCGGGCTCGGTCTTGATATTGGTGCGTTCATTGAGTTCAACCTTGAAGGCATCAGTCAGGTATTTCTGGCTTCCCAAAAATCCGGCGGCGATCAGTACAATATCTGCATCCATGACAGTTTCGCTGCCCTCAACCTCGACCATCTTGTTTCTGCCGGTTGCTTCATCTTTTACAAACTGAAGCTTGACAAGCTTGACAGCCTTTAAATTGCCGTTTTTATCCTTGATAAATTCTTTAACGGTTGTTTCATAGATACGCGGATCATGGCCATATACTGCAATGGCTTCTTCCTGACCATAATCTGTCTTGCAGATCCTGGGCCATTCGGGCCATGGATTGTTGGCAGCCCTGCAGTCCGGAGCCTTGGGCATCATCTCGATCTGTGTGACGGATTTTGCGCCATGACGGATACTTGTGCCGACACAGTCATTGCCGGTATCACCGCCGCCGATGATGATGACGTTTTTATCCTTGGTATCCACATATTTTTTATCCTTGAAGTCAGAGTCCAAAAGGGATTTGGTATTGCGTGTCAGGAAATCTACCGCAAAGTAAATGCCCTTGGCATCGCGTCCCGGAGCATTGATATCTCTGGGATTGGAAGCTCCGCAGCAGAGCACAACCTTGTCATACTCGGATAAAATCTGGCTTGCCTTGATATCCTTGCCGATATTGGCATTGGTAATAAAGGTAATGCCCTCTTCTTTCATAATATTGATCTTACGGTCCACGATCTGTTTTTCCAGCTTCATATTGGGAATGCCGTACATAAGCAGGCCGCCCACACGGTCATTTCTTTCATATACGGTAACGGAATGTCCACGCTTATTGAGCTGGTCGGCACAGGCAAGCCCGGACGGACCGCTTCCGATCACTGCGATCTTTTTCCCGGTTCTTACCTTGGGCGGCTTTGCATCCGCATATCCGTTGGCATAGGCGTGCTCAATAATCGCATGCTCATTGGCCTTGGATGCTACCGGATCACCGTAAAGCCCGCAGGTGCAGGCATTTTCGCAGAGAGCCGGACAAACCCTTGAAGTAAATTCCGGGAAATTGTTGGTCTTTTTTAAACGGTTGTATGCCTGCTTCCAGTTGCCGTTGTATACAAGGTCGTTCCACTCGGGCACGAGATTGTGCAGCGGACATCCGCTGGCCATTCCCATAAGCATCATACCTGCCTGACAGAAGGGCACGCCGCATTCCATACAACGTGCGCCCTGCATTCTCTGCTTTTCCTCCGGGAGATACTCATGGAATTCATTAAAATGTTTTATTCTGCTTTTCGGTGCTTCTGCTTTTGCATCCACACGTTCATAATCTAAAAATCCTGTCGGTTTTCCCATTTTTCGCACCTCCTACTTTTTGTTGGCATAAAATGCTTCGATCTGTGCCTGTTCTGCACTCAGACCTTTTTCTTCCATCTGGACGATGGCTTTCTGCATTTCTTCATAATCATGAGGGATGATCTTTTTAAACTTCGGCAGATATTCTCCGAAATTGTCGAGGATCATTTTTCCCTTTTCGGAATTGGTATAAGCTACATGCTCCTTGATCAGATCCTTTAATTCCAGAACATCATATTTGGATGTGATCTCATAGGAAGAAACCATATCCTTGTTGGTCTTGGTGTAAAGATCGTTTTTCTCATCCAAAACATAGGCAATACCGCCGCTCATACCGGCTGCGAAGTTTTTACCGATACTTCCCAAAATAACGGCGCGTCCTCCGGTCATATATTCACATCCGTGGTCGCCACAGCCTTCTACGACTGCAACCGCACCGGAGTTTCTGACACAGAAGCGTTCACCGGCAACACCGTTGATAAATGCCTTACCACTGGTTGCTCCGTATAAAGCCACATTACCGATGATGATGTTTTCATCCTGTTTGAAAGTAGATCCCTTCGGCGGATATACGATCAGCTTACCACCGGATAAGCCCTTTCCGAAATAGTCATTGGAATCGCCTACAAGCTCTAATGTCAGGCCCTTCGGAATAAATGCACCGAAGCTCTGTCCGCCGGCTCCATTACATAACACACGATATGTATCTTCCGGAAGGGTATTGTAAAATCTCTTTGTGATCTCTGATCCCAAAATCGTACCGAACGAACGGTCCGTATTGGTAACATCAACCTCCACGCTTCTCTTTGCTCCGGTCTCCAGAGCCTTGGACAACTGTTTTAACAGCACTCTTTCATCCTGCGTCTTTTCCAGACCGAAATCATATACCTGCTTCGGATCGAAGGTTACTTTTTCTTTGCTTCCGGCATAAGGGTTATTTAAAATATTGGAAAGATCCACTTTTGCGTAACGCTCATCCAAGTTGTCACGTACCTTCAAAAGCTCGGTATGTCCTACCATTTCATCAATGGTCTTAAAGCCAAGCTCTGCCATGATCTCACGCATTTCCTCAGCGATAAATTTCATGAAGTTTTCAACATATTCCGGTTTGCCGCGGAAACGTTTGCGAAGCTCCGGATTTTGTGTTGCAACACCAACCGGGCAGGTATCCAGATTGCAGACACGCATCATGACACAACCCATGGTAACAAGGGGTGCTGTAGCAAATCCGTATTCCTCAGCTCCAAGCAAAGCTGCAATCACTACATCACGGCCGCTCATGAGCTTGCCGTCTGTCTCAATGCGGACCTTGTTTCTCAGTCCGTTCTGAATCAGGGTCTGATGCGTCTCGGCAAGGCCAAGCTCCCAGGGAAGTCCTGCATTGTGGATAGAGTTTCTCGGTGCAGCACCGGTACCGCCGTCATAGCCGGATACCAAAATAACCTGCGCTCCTGCCTTTGCAACACCGGCAGCAACAGTACCGACACCGGCCTCAGATACCAGTTTTACGGAGATACGTGCGTCTTTATTGGCATTTTTTAAATCGTAAATTAACTGTGCCAGATCTTCGATCGAATAAATATCGTGGTGCGGCGGCGGTGAGATCAGGCCGACACCGGGGGTTGAATGACGGGTCTTTGCAATCCAGGGATAAACCTTTCCTCCCGGAAGATGACCGCCTTCACCGGGTTTTGCTCCCTGTGCCATCTTGATCTGGATCTCCTGTGCACTTGTCAGGTATTTGCTGGTCACACCGAAACGTCCGGAAGCAACCTGCTTGATCGCGCTGCATTTATTTAATCCGTCCGGTCCGATGGACAATCTCTCAAGATCCTCGCCACCTTCACCGGTATTGGATTTACCACCCAGATTGTTCATGGCAATAGCCAGACATTCATGGGCTTCTTTACTGATAGAGCCATAGGACATGGCACCTGTTTTAAATCTTTTTACAATCGAATCAACGCTTTCTACCTGATCGATCGGAATGCCTTTTTTAGGATAATTGAAATCCATCAGTCCCCTTAAGGTCTTCGGACTGTTTTCATCATTGACACAGGCTGTGTACTGTTTAAACAGCTCATAATCACCGCGTCTGGTTGCTTCCTGCAAAAGGTGGATGGTCTGAGGATTGTACAAATGCTCATCCCCACCGCTTCTTGCCTTGTGATGTCCGGGGCTGTCCAGTGTCAGGTCGCTTGCAAGTCCTAACGGATCAAAAGCAAGTGAATGCATGTCATTGACCTGTTTTTCGATATCAGCAATGCTGATACCGCCTACTCTGCAGACTGTACCGGCAAAATATTTATCTACCAGATCGTAATCAAGACCGATTGCTTCAAAAATCTTGGAACCCTGATAAGACTGGATGGTGGAAATACCCATCTTGGACGCAATCTTTACGATACCGCTGATAATAGCATGGTTGTAATCATCAACAGCTGCATAGTAGTCTTTATCAAGCATATGGCTGTCGATCAGCTCCTTAATGGATTCCTGTGCCAAATACGGGTTGATGGCTGTCGCACCAAAGCCAAGCAGGGTTGCAAAATGATGTACGTCCCTGGGCTCTGCCGTTTCCAGAATGACAGATACCGAAGTACGCTTCTTGGTCTGAACCAAATGCTGCTGCAGGGCTGATACCGCAAGCAGGGAAGGTATTGCCACATGGTTTTCATCTACGCCACGGTCTGACAGGATGATAATATTGACACCCTCACGGAAAATACGGTCAACCTCGACAAACAGACGGTTGATAGCTTTTTCAAGGCTTGTATTTTTATAGTAGATGATCGGAACGGTCTCGACCTTAAAGCCTTTTTTCTTCATGCTCTTGATCTTTAACAGATCGGTGTTGGTCATGATCGGATTTTCAACCTTCAGGATATCGCAGTTTTCCGGTTTTTCCTCCAGAAGGTTTCCACCTGTACCGATATAAACGGTTGTGGAGGTAACGACCTCTTCACGGATCGCATCGATCGGAGGGTTGGTAACCTGTGCAAATAACTGTTTGAAATAATCAAAAAGCGGATGATAAGTCTTGTTTAATACCGGGATCGGTGTATCCACACCCATGGCCGCAATGGCTTCATTTCCGTTTTTAGCCATCGGCAGGATGACCTGTTTCAACTCATCATAGGTATATCCGAATACCTTCTGCATGCGCTGTCTTTCTTCATAGGTAAATTCAGGCACACGTACATTGGGTATCTTGAGCTCTCTTAGTTTTACCAGGTTGGAGTCAAGCCACTCACCATAAGGCTGTCTGCCGGCATAAGCATCCTTTAACTGTTCATCATCAATGACCTCGCCCTTTACGGTATCGATCAATAACATCTTGCCGGGATGAAGTCTTTCTTTTTTAACAATCTTGGCAGGATCTATCGGCAGCACACCGACTTCTGATGAAAGAATGACTTCTCCATCATCGGTAATATAATAACGGGAAGGTCTTAAACCGTTTCTGTCAAGAACCGCACCCATCAGATCACCGTCGGAAAACAAAATTGAAGCGGGGCCGTCCCACGGTTCCATCATTGTCGCATAATACTGGTAAAAATCCTTCTTTTTCTGGGACATGGTCTTGTTGTTGGCCCAGGGCTCCGGAATGGTGATCATAACCGCAAGCGGAAGCGGCATACCGCTCATAACCAGAAATTCCAGTGTATTGTCAAGCATTGCGGAATCGGAACCGGATGCATCGATTACCGGAAGGATCTTATAAAGCTCTCCCTTTAAATGCTCGGATTCCATATTTTCCTCACGGGCCAACATCTTGTCGGCATTACCCTTGATGGTATTGATCTCTCCGTTATGTACAATAAAGCGGTTGGGATGTGCTCTTTCCCAGCTCGGATTGGTGTTGGTGGAGAAACGTGAATGTACCAGTGCGATGGCTGATAAATAATCAGGATCCTGTAAATCCGCAAAAAATGTACGAAGCTGACCAACCAAAAACATACCTTTGTATACAATTGTACGGCTGCTCAAAGAAACTACATAGGTAACATCGTTGGACTGCTCAAAAATTCTTCTTACAATATAAAGCTTTCGATCAAATTCCAGCCCCTTTTCAATCTCAGAGGGCTTTTTGATAAACGCCTGCATGATACAGGGCATGCACTCTACTGCCTTGTGTCCCAAAACCTCCGGTTTGGTCGGGACCTCGCGCCATCCCAAAAAGCTTAAGCCTTCCTTTTCCACGATGATCTCAAACATTTTCTTTGCCTGATTGCGCTGCAGTTCATCCTGCGGAAAGAAAAACATACCTACACCGTACTCTCTTTCCTCACCAATAAAAATGCCGAGGGATTTCGTGACCTTAGTGAAGAATTTGTGTGGAATCTGTGTGAGGATACCAACTCCATCTCCGGTCTTTCCCTCGGCGTCTTTGCCTGCTCTGTGTTCTAGATTTTCTACAATTTTTAATGCGTTTTCAACTGTTGCACGGCTCTTTTTCCCGTTGATATTAACACAGGCACCGATACCGCAGTTGTCATGCTCAAATTCTTCCCTGTACAAGGGAGATCTGGGCACGCTTAACTTTGCGTCAAACATGTGAAATCTCCTTCCTTTGTTGATTTCGTGTATTCGATTTTTTACTTGAACTGAATATACACCCATTTTATCAACTTGTAAAGAAGAAATTTTTTGAAATTGTCAGATAATTAGATAATTTGTATTTTGACGTTTTTATTGTCTGATTATTTATGTAATTGCGCGTCTATTTTGTGTGTTTCAGGATCATATCTTCGTGTTTTGTACTTTTTTAAACTTTCTTGATTTGCAAAATGTAAAACACCTAATTACTGCATATTTTTATTTTTCTGCCATAATATTCCGATTATGATAACAGCCGCCAATCCGCTGACCAAAGCCGCAACAACCCCGGATGCCATTTTTCCAAGCACCGGTACCATACTGAACAGAAATACGATCACATTGGCCGCACTGTGAAACAGCACAGACGCCGTCAGTCCCCTGTAGTTTTCATAAAGCCACGCCATAACACAGCCCATCAGAAACCCATAAACTGCCTGCACAAGATTGCCATGATAGCATCCGAAGATCAGGGCTGAAATCGGAATACAGAATACCTTTGGAAAATACAGCCTCATCCGTCCATAGATCAGGCCACGGAAAACAAGCTCCTCCTCGACCGGCTTGATCAGTCCGTAAATGATCAGGCCACGTACTATGGAAACCGAATACTGGACTCCTGCCACCTGTTTATAGGACTCCGAAGATGTCAGTATATGCAGATGCGAGAATACAATATTCAAAAACAATGCCAGCGCCATTCCGGCAAGTACGATCAGAAGACCGTCTTTTTTCAACCGCATCTGATTTCTTCTTTTTACCACACCGGATATCGGTTTCTTTTTCTCCTTTTGATACATCCGTGCAAACACAATTCCGCAGATCAGGGTCGCAAATGCATCAAAAAACACCGCATACTGTGAGGAATGTTCCGTAAAATATGCTGAATAGCCGGAAAGGCTGCCTTTTAATAACGTATCCAGAATCACCTGTATGATAAGCAGAATTCCGCCGGTAAGGATAAAATTGTATACAAGCGGCATCAACACATAAATGCTCTTCTGAAAAGCATTCTTTTTATCGGTCGGCTGCGGCATACGTTCATCGGTGATGATCCGGTATAATTCTGAAAGATCATCCGTGATATAGGTCGCCCCTGCTTCTCTAAGCTCCCCCTCCTCAGCATATCCGTAGCCGACACCCACGCTGTCAATTCCAAAGCTTTGGGCACCCTCTACATCAAACTTCCGGTCACCAACCATCAAAATCTGATCCGTGGGAAGGTGTTTTCCGTCTTTTTTCTGCAACTGCTCCATGACACAGTCCTCAGGTGTATGAAAAAGTCCGGCTATGGCCTCCCGCATGACATCAGTCTTTTCCACTTTTTTTCCGTTCATATCGCTTCCTGCTACCACTTCAAAATAGGACTCGATCTTAAAATGCTTCAGAATACGCTCTACAAATAATTGCGGCTTGCTGGATGCGATCGCCAGACGGATGCCCTTTTCAGACAGCCTTTTCAGCAGCTCTTCCATCCCCGGATACAGCTCATTTTCAAAAATACCGATTGTCGCATACCGCTCCCTGTACTTTTTTACCGCAAGCTCACACTGCGCATCATCCATCCGGTAAAAATCACGAAAGCTTGCCAAAAGCGGCGGTCCGATAAAACATTCCAGCCGGTCCAAATCCGGTTCCTCTATACCCATTTCATGCAGCGCATACTGCACACATTTGCAAATTCCTTCTTTGGGATCGGTAAGCGTCCCATCTAAATCAAATAATACATAACGGTACATAATCGTCACCTTCTCAGCAAGAAACTATTTTTACAATGGAGATTTATGCCATGTCCAGTATACCACAAAACCTACATCCTGATGAGTGCCTTAATAGCAAGTCTTCAGGAAATCCTTAACAAAACTACCAGCCCAGATCCAGCAGCCAGTTATTCAGACTTCTCTCCCTCTCTTTTTCGTTGGCAATTTCTTTGAGACCGTTATATTCTCCTTTGATGTTGCCGTCCACAATAAAAAGCACTCTGCCGCATTTTGCAGCAACTTTCGCATCATGCGTTACCATAACGATCGTTGTCCCCTCATTGTTTAGCTTCACAAGTTCGTCCATAACCTCATTGGAGGAAGTACGATTTAACGCTCCTGTCGGCTCATCGGCAAAAAGCAGTTTTGGGCGGTTCATCATACTTCTGCAGATACATGCGCGCTGAAGCTGTCCGCCGGAAACCTCGTTGATATCGTTATCTGCAATCTCGATAATCCCCATTTTGCGCATAAGCTGCTCGCCTCTTTCCTGCTTCTGACCCCTGCTTTCCCTGGACTTTTTACTTTCTGCTGCCGGAAGCACGATATTGTCAAGAATCGTAAGATTTTTCATCATATACATCTGCTGAAAAATAAATCCCATCTCATCCAATCGGATTTTTGCAAGTTCCTTTTCGCTCAGTTTCGTCAGATCCTTTCCTTCAAAAAGTACCTGACCGCTCGTCGCCCGGTCCATCCCCGAGATTGCATACAAGAGTGTGGATTTTCCGGAGCCGGATGGTCCCATGATCGCAACCATCTCCCCATCTTTCACTTCAAGATTTATGTTTTTCAATACATTATTCTGTCTTTTATCAATTACATAGGTTTTGCAAAGATCTTTTGCACAAATCAATGATGCCATAAGATTTTCCTCCATTTACTCTATATTGGTTATATCGTTACTCTTAATCTTCCGGATCTGTAAAGCCGTCATTCCTGATGCTATAAGCGTCATTAGGAAAATAATGCCCGGATACATGAAAAAGATTTTCCACGGACGGATCACATAAGCCACTTTTCCAGCCCCCATCATTCCGAATATCGGATTATCGATCAGATATGTTGCCGGAATCGAACAGATTGCCGCCAAAAAAACAGCCACAAGCGAAACAATACCGAATCGTATCATATGCCATTCCATCACCCGGTTGTTGCCAAATCCCATCGCCTTAAGCACCGCGATCTGGCTTTTCTCGTCCGCAAGAAATGACCGTTCCATCAGAACACATACAAGAATTACAACGATCAGCGTAATTCCAAGAAGCAGGAACTGTACCGATTCCATCGTTGATGCCGCGCCCATACAATCATCACAGTATTCTGTGGCATTCATTACTTTTTCATTGTCAAAAAGCTTTTTGATCTTATCTTTTCGAATCTCAATCTCCTTTGCAGACGGATGATCGTCAAAATTGATCTGATAACTCATGACATTCGCAATATAGGTAAAATCGGTCGGTGCGTCCTCGTGAAGCCGTATGACTTCTCCAAGCTGATTCATGCTTTGAAAATAAGCAACCACAACGCAGTCAAGTGTCTCTTTTCCAAAATCAATCGTTACGGTATCTCCGAGTTTCGCTCCGGTCAATTTGCTGACCGTCGGTGTAATCGCAATCTCATTTTTGTTTTGCGGAACCACCCCTTCGGTATATTCGTACTCGGATGCTTTTGTATGGATTCCCTGTTGACAGCTGATGGAATAATCTTTCCCGTCGAAGCGAACGTTATATTTGTTCTGTGTTTCCACACAAAGCTTCGCAGGCATTCCGTTTTGCTTAAGCAATTCTTCCGTTTTTGCAAAGTACTCCTCGATCTGCTTTCTTCCGTCCGGATTCATACAGCTCATCGCTTCCTTCAGATCGGTATAATACAGATCACTCCGTGTTCCGAATGTTGTAACAAAGGTATCGCTTCGCATCGTTGATGAGGTGTTGA
Organism: uncultured Lachnospiraceae bacterium; assembly: GCA_900549665.1. Lineage (GTDB taxonomy): Bacteria > Bacillota > Clostridia > Lachnospirales > Lachnospiraceae > UBA2882. Next base: position 16,927 of record URPH01000010.1, read on the forward strand.
CAAATACAAGCACAAACAGCGTGCATAAAAAGAAGGTTATTACAATCGTCATATACCGCCTCGGCGAGCTGAATACATCATTGATGGCCATAAAGAAACCGGTGCTTCCGCGGCTTTTAATCAGACGGAACGGCGATTTTTTCTTGTAACGTTCCCCCGTCTGCCCTAAACGGATTGCATCAATCGGAGAAAACTTCTTCACCAGCTTCGTGCAACGAAAAGAAAACAGTAAAATAACAATAACAACCAGGATTGCCCCAAGAACTGACAATAGGAAATGGTTATCCGCCTCCAGAACCATATTGCTGCTGACCGATTGCAGTAACAGATCAGAAAACGGGATACTCACAAAAAATCCCACAATCGCACCGACAACTGCCAATAGTAGATACTTTGTCAGATAAAGGCTCCGGATCTTGAAATTGCTGATACCGATTGCTTTCATCACACCGATCTCACGAAACTCCCCGGAGATCGTAAACGTGATGGAAAACTTTAACACAACAAACGACACGATGATCAGGCAGATACTTAAAATCAGCATCGTAAATGCAACGATCATATCCATGACATAGCACATTTTCACAAGCGAACGTGCTCCGGAAAACAGGATGCCCGAAGCCTTTGAAATAGCCGAAGCGATCTCCGATACCCCCGTCTCATCCTCTAGATCAATATAGCTGATCTGCCCCTGATACCCATTGTAAATAGTTTCATCCGAAAGCAGTTTCTCAATCTCCTCTTTATTGAAAAGAAAACGGCTGTTGCCCATCATGGAAGATCCTAAGAAAGCATCTTTTGCCATACCATCCAACGTTACCGTAAAAGAAACATGATTGTGCGTAATCCTGATTTTATCCCCCGGCTGTAAATGATTTTTTTCCATAAAATCACCGGTTGCATATGCATGCCCCGGCCTGATCTTCGTAATCTGCTTATTTTCTTTATCAAAGAATTTAAGCCGGCAGTCCTCGATGGACTGGTAGACGACAGAATTCTTTGCCTCCAGTTCTTCTCCGTCCATATCTTTCAGATTGGATTTTTCTCCGAACACAACCGTCTCAATGCGATATGCCCGGATGAAATCCATCTCTTGCAGAATCTCATCGATGGTCGCTTTGCTGTCCGCCCCCATCGATATGACCACATAATCACCGATCCCCGCCTTATCCAGATAGGAATCCGTTCCGTTCATGACGGATACAACATTGCTGATTCCGCTTGCCACGAACATTGTCGCCAGCAGAATAAAAGCAAGCAATATTGCGTTCATTACTTTTTTTCTCTTTAAATCTTTTTTCAAAATACGAAAAAACATTTTAACGTTCCTCCCCTCGTTTGATGTACTCATCTTACAGGAGAAATTATTAAACAATCCTTAAATGCACATTATGCCTTTCGCACAACGACCGTCGCACAGAAATCATCTTCCTTGATTTTCGCAAATACTTCACCGTCCATTTTTTGCATCAGCTGACGGCTGATATACAGTCCAAGTCCCGAACCGTCCGCCGATCCGACATTGCTTCCGCGATAAAAAGAATCAAACAGATTTATGAGTTCTTCCTGCTTTAAGCTGCATCCGGAATTTCTTACCGTGATCAGCCTGCAGTCCTCTTCCTCCGAAAAATCGATGGAAATACACTTGCCGTCCCCGTATTTGATTGCATTTTCCAAAAGGTTCTGCAGCACCTCGATCAGCCGGTCCGCATCCCCTTTCAGCAGCAGATCGGTGTAAGATGCAATCTGAAATCCGGTATGTAAATCATGCAGTTTTTTATCATAAAGTCCCCGGATTGCCTCGATCACATCGGATAGATACACTTCTCCCTGCTTAACGCTCAGCTGCAGGAAGTCCTCTCTCGATGCAACCGTGATCTCATTGACATATTCCTCAATCTCTTTTACGTTCTTTTCAATTCCCCGACATGCTTCGGTGCGCCGCTCCCCGGTCGTATAAATTTCCTCCGCCAAAGCCTTCGCATACAGCCGGATTGCAGATAACGGCGTCCTGATGTCATGTGTCAGCGACAGGATCAGCATCTTTTTTTCTTTTTGCAGCGCCAGTTCTTTTTCTTTGTTACTCTCCAATGTTTCGCGCAGCATATCCATTCCCCATAGAAATCTGCCTAAGAATTTGCTCTTTTCGGCTTTGATCGGCACTGAAAGATTCCCCTTCGCCAGTTCCTCGGTCAGCGACTGCATCTGCTCAAACGGCTTTATGATCTTCTTTCCGATATAGCAGATCAAAAAAACAGACAACAAAAACAGAATTCCCAGAACAATATCCATGAGAATCCAGGTTCTGTAGTCTGTCTGTGTATAAATAATCTTGTAGATGGCATCGGTTTTATCCTGCACACGTACAATGCCCGGTTCCTGATCATTTGCAGCCACATAATAAACGACATTTGCAAGTGCAATAATCATAAGCTCCAAGCCCCAAAACCTCACCGCAAATTTTTTATAATTATTCATATCGGTATCCCGTTCCCCAAACCGTAATAATGTGTTTTGGTTTCTTCGGATCCTGCTCGATCTTTTCCCGCAGCCACTTGATATGTACCGTAAGCGTCTGCAGCTCCGATTCACTGTCGCTTCCCCAGATGCGGTTAAACAGGTATTCTTTCTTTAATGTTGTTCCTTTATTTTCGATCAGCATTTTCAGCAGCTGGAATTCCTTTTCCGTGACATTGACCGGCGTTTGATTCACAGTGAGTGTCTGCGTGACATTGTTCAATTTCAGATTGTCGCATACAATTTCATCCAATGCATATTTTCGTTTGAAAATACCGTTGATCTTGGCGATCAGAATATCGATATCATACGGTTTACAAATGTAATCATCCGCACCGATCTGCAGCCCCTTTAATGTACTCTCCTTGTCATCCCTTGCAGTCGCGATCATAATGTGCGCGTTTGAAGTCTCTCTTATTTTGGAACAGACGCAGTAACCGTCCACTCCCGGCAGACCAATATCAAGCACAACAAGATTGGCTCCATACTGTTCAAAGATCTGAAGCGCCTGTTCCCCGGTGCCCGCAAGGCTTACCGTATAATTTTCTTTTCGCAGAAAATCGCACAAAAGTGTTCCGATCTCCCTGTTGTCTTCTACGATAATAACGTCCGGCATTGTTCTCCCCCATGATCAAAAAACTGATATCACCATATTAACATCAATCCGCAGATGCTTCAATTTATAAATTATCTCCTGACTATGCGCTGATTTTGAAGCAAGACTGCCGGAATATCCGAGAAAAGCACGAATGACTTTTTGACCTTTTGACCCTGATATCATATAATAAGTATTACATCAATTTTTAACAGAATAACATAAACGAGGCAGATTTGAAAACAATGGAAGAAAATAAACAGGAAAACAACTCCCAAAAGAAAATAAAAGCAGTTTTAAAAGAACTGTCCGAATATATCATCTTATTTGTGGTCGCACTGCTGATCATGCTTTTTCTCAATCACTTTATTATCATCAATGCGCGTATTCCCTCCGCATCCATGGAGGATACCGTTATGACAGGTGACCGTCTGATCGGCAGCCGTCTCGCCTACAAGCATGAGCTCCCGCAGCGTTTTGATATGATCATTTTTAAGTTTCCCGATGATGAATCCCAGCTTTTTATCAAGCGCGTGATCGGACTTCCCGGAGAGACTGTCAACATCATCGACGGCAAAGTATATATCAATGATTCTGAGGAACCTCTTGACGATTCATATACCAAAGAAATTCCCAATGCCGTCAATTTCGGTCCCTACTATGTTCCCTCCGATTCCTATTTTGTCATGGGCGACAACCGCAACAACTCCTATGATTCCCGCTATTGGATCCATACCTATGTCACCGAGGATCAGATCCTTGGCAAAGCAATATTCCGGTATTTTCCGTTTAATAAGATTGGCAAGGTCCAATGATTATGAAAATAGTCCATTGACAAAAACCGTCAAAACCAGTATAGTTTGTACGAACAATAAATATTTGCTAGGGGAGCCCACAGGCTGAGATTGCATTTTCCGATAACCACGATTATCGGTCACATCCATGATATAATGGATCAAAATGCTAACCCTCACTACTTGAACCGGATAATACCGGCGTAAGGAAGCAGTTTTATGTATAGCAGGCCAGTTGATCCGGTCAATCCGGTCCGGCAGTTTTTTACCGTCTGCCAAATACTTAAAACGCCACCACTCCCCTCCGAAGCAATTACTAAGGAGGATTTTTTATGTCTAAAACCACATCAAAAACACGTATCCTGGTAGAAGGAGCCATGCTGATTGCCTTAGCAACCGTCCTTTCCTACCTCAAGATCATGGAAATGCCCTTCGGCGGCTCCATCACACTGGAAATGTTACCCTTAGTCATCATGGGACTGCGTCACGGCCCGAAATGGGGTTGCCTTACCGGCTTTGTACACGGTCTTTTGCAGATGATCATCGGTTTTTCCAACGTTATGTACTGCCCGACACTGATTTCACAGATTGGCTGCATCCTGTTGGATTACCTGTTGGCTTTCTCTGTACTTGGTCTTGCACCGGTCTTTGCATCACTCGTGAAAAACAACAAAAAAGTCGGCTATATTCTTGGCTCTGTCTGTGTATGTGTTTTAAGATTCCTGTGCAGCTTCCTTTCCGGATGGCTTCTCTGGGCTGAATACACTCCCGACGGCATGACACCGGCTTACTACAGCCTTGTATACAACGGTGCTTACATGCTGCCCGATACCATTATTCTGGCTGTTGTAGTTGGCATTCTTTCTTATGCCGCACCCAAGATTTTCTGGACAGAAGAATAAGTAGGTTTTTGCCCCCTTTTATGATAAAATATAGGTAATTTCAATTTTGTGCCTATATACCTATAAAAGGGGGTTTTACTATGATATCAATAAGCTTATGCATGATCGTTAAAAATGAAGAGCAGGTCTTATCCAGATGTCTGGATTCTATTGCGGATCTGATGGACGAGATCATCATTGTTGATACCGGCTCCACAGACCGTACCAAAGAAATTGCAGCCCGCTACACCGATAGGATCTATGATTTTACATGGACCGGCAATTTCAGTGATGCCCGCAATTTTTCTTTTTCCAAGGCTACCAAGGACTACATATACTGTGCCGATGCCGATGAAGTCCTCGACGATGAAAACCATGCCAAATTTTTAATGCTGAAAAAAGGGCTTATCCCTGAAATCGATATTGTCCAGATGTATTATGACAATCAGCTGTCCTATAATACAATTTACAATTATGACAGGGAGCTGCGTCCCAAGCTTTACCGCAGGGTCAGACACTTCACCTGGGAAAATGCCATCCACGAAGCTGTCCGTCTGGATCCGTTGATCTATGACAGTGATATTGTCATCACGCACCGTCCGACCAGCAATCACAAAGGCCGTGACCTTGCCGCCTTCCGGAAAATGTGCCGTGACAATATCCGCCTGAATAAAAAGCTTCACAATCTGTATGCCAAGGAGCTGATGATCGCCGGTGAGGATCAGGATTTTCTGGATGCTTACCAGACATTCGCACAGTCCGTGGTCGATCCGCAAAGATCCGCAGATGAAATTTTAGAGGCCTGCTGTATCTGCACCAAAGCAAACCTGATCTCCAAAAATTATCTGGAATTTTTCAAATATACGACAAGAGCCATGGCAATCGGCGGCTGCAGTGAGATCTGCTGCCAGCTCGCAGACTATTATCAGAATGCAGAGCACAATGAAGAGGAAGCAGCTTTGTGGTACTACAACGCCGCATTTGAAACAGAAAGCGTCCTCAATTTACAGTGCCATACTAAAATTCCGCTTTCGGCGCTGGCAGATATCAGTGCTAAAAACGGAGATTTTGAGGAAGCCGAGCATTACCGGCAGTTATTGGCAAGTGATGATTCAGGTAAATGATAGGGCTGACAGTATGGTGATTGAAATCTGTTAAATAGAATAGTGAGATTTTAAAATGGATAGTTCATAGTGAACTATCCATTTCAGAATCCGGAAAATCGAGATCTCTGCCCATTTGAAATTACTACTTTTCAGCGATTAGATTGTTTTATCGAATGATATTTATGTTTCTCTTCATACATTTTTTCATCCATACGCATCAGAAAGCTTTCTGCATTGTCATCTTCTCCAAATTCTGTACACCCCATAGAAACACTTAATGTGAATGGCTCGTCTTCACACTTGTTGAATTTATCAAGATTATTATTTATCTCATTCATTGTAGATAAAACACACTTGGCATCAACATCTGACAACAATACAATAAATTCATCACCTGCGTACCGAATAGCCATTCCTTCATCCGGTACAGATTTGAACAATATATCTCCCATCATGCAGATTGCATGGTCTCCCATACTATGCCCCAAATTATCGTTTATGTATTTAAAATCATTTATATCCATCATGATTCCATGCAATGGTCTTCGGTTCGTATTTTTAATTTCTGCAAATACTAAATTCAAATATCTACGATTGTACAGTCCAGATAGTTCATCCATATACAAATTTTTTGCATATGACTGCATTTGTACAAATGTCAATGCTACCGCTACTAACACCCATGACGTTGTTATTCCGTAACAAAAAAACTGTATAACCACTCCTGCAATACAAGGACCAACAAAAAACAGCACCGGAAAAAATTCCAGATTAATCCCCTGCTTTTTTGAATAATATACCAGATACACACTATAAGCAAAATATATCATAAGGGTAATATATCCAATAATCGAACCTGCTTGTCTCTGATAAACATTGTTTTCTGATATTTTGAACAAGAGCCCTGTACCAAAAAGATTATATATAACAGCTATAACTTCAACAATCCAGGGAATCATTACAACTCCCGCTCTACGCAATGCCCTTTTATAGTTCCGATAAATGCGTAGTTCTACATACAAACACCACATCAATCCTATACTCACCGTTTCAATAAAACATAAGCTGTTAAATATATAATTGATCTGCCGTCCACCAATTAAATCCTTTCCATCCACCATAAAAGTAATTGTCTCAGACAAGGCTCCTAACAAATTTACTATAACCATTGTGTCATATATCTTATCTTCCATATGAAGAATTTCTCTATTCTTTTGTCTACAAATCAAAAGAAAACACATCATCAATATGGCGATTCCATTTGCTACCAATATTTCTTCTATATTTATCATACTTTATTTCTCCTACCAAACGGCAACTCTTTTTTGCCTCATCCCAAAATTCCAGTTTATACACCAACTGTCCGTTCTCTCCACAAGCTGATAAAATTTTTTACTAATGCTTTGTTACGCATAAAGTAGCAAAATGACCACGCTTTGTCAACTGACATTTTGCTAAGGCATCTCAGACAAATACTGGCATTTAAGCCGCATATCCGTTGACTTCCTAGCTCCACTGCTGCTGATACCTGACACATTATTCATTCTCTCGCGGACTTTTTTTGCAAAAACATATTCTCTTGCGGACTTTTTAAAAAATAGGACTTTTGCAATATTTAATTTATTTAGCTTGTAAACTTTGAATTTATGTTTAGCATTCACGCAAAATCATTCATAAATGTCTTTCGGCTGATAGTTAAATAAGTTCCACCACTTCCGAAAAATGGAAGGAATAAATATATACCCCGGCGACCTCTTTGCCCGTGATCCGTTCCAAAGCCTCTTTATAATAATCCAGCTGAAGCTTATATCTTCTCACAAGCTCCTCTTTTTCACTGACACGATCTGTTTTGTAATCCATCAGATAAATCCTGCCATCCTCTTCATAATAGGCATCTATGATACCCTGAATCAACATCGTCTCTTCTTCCGGGAATTTTTCATTTACACGTTTTGCCGGTATTTCCATGACAAATGGCTGTTCTTTAAATAGCAGATGTTTTTCATCAGCCTCCATCATTTTTTTTGCAAGCAGGCTTTCAAAAAAAGCAATGATTTTGCGTTCGTCCAATAGTTTTAGATCGCGCTCCGGCATTAATTTTTCCGAAAGTATGCGTTTTTTCTGTTTTATTAAATTATATTTTAATTTTTCAGTAAATATATCTGTATAATCTCTATGTGTATAATCTTTTTCCTTCTCACAGGCGTCATCATTCCGGTACTCTGCCGCAAGTTCTGCAAAATCCAGAAGCTCCATAAAACGGTGATATGCACTACCACGGGTGGATCCTGCCACCTTTGTTTCTTCCTTCATAAACTCAGGGATAACCTGTTTTTCCTGCTCTGTATCGAAAATAACCTCAGTCTGTTCATCCTCATGCAGAGCAGCATGCTTGAGCTCGGATACACTGGTCTTGTTGTACAGACCCTCCAGCTCTTTATGCGGATATTCATAGGCAGTTTTTTCCATAAGCGCCGCACTTCTGTCATCCGGCACAGCCTGTATCATCTGTAAAAAGGCATCCTTTTTCAGCCGCTCCCGGATTGTCTCATCTGCCCGGTTAAGCATCAGCTCATCTTCATGTACCACAAAGACATCAAAAAGCTTCTCATCCTTTTTTACCGCCATCACGTAAAATAACAGCTTCAAATAGCTGGTACTCTCTAAGATCAGCTGTCCGTCTACCATCTCATTTCCGACAATCTGCTCACATTTTTCAAATGCATCCTGATAATCTGAAACGGTACCTGTCAGAATACATTTTTCCTTTGCACGGGTCAATGCCACATAAAGTACACGAAGCTCCTCACCCATACTGTCTACAAGCTGCTGTCTGGCAATCCACTGCTGCTTGATAGTCGTTCTGCGGAATTTTTCATGATAATTGCGGTACTCAAGGCCAATTCCCAGATCTGTATGTAAGAGCAGTGAGCCGTTGATATCCCGGCGGTTAAATCTTTTGGCAAGCCCGGATACAAAGCAGACCGGAAATTCCAGACCCTTGCTCTTGTGGATTGTCATGATACGGACTGTATTGATGCATTCCTCGCTGCCGCTTCCATAGTCAATTTCATATTTTTCCAGCTGCTTCATATACTGCAAAAATCCAAACAGTCCATGCATACGGCTCTGTTCATAGGTTTTTGCCTGTGAAAGAAGCATTTCCACTGTTTCACGCCTGCTGCCACCGGCCGGAAGCGCAGAAACATATTCCAGATAACGATGTCTGCGTAACAACTGATATAGAAAATCATGCACGGATTCCGTTTTCGAAAGCAGCCTCATTTCATCCAGTTCTTCCAGAAAAGCAGTTGTTTTGCCATTTTCATAAAGCTTCAGCTTCTCATAATAAGACAGCTTCGTTCCGTCATCAGACGAGATCAGGGAAATCTCGGAAAGCTCATCATCCGTAAAACCAAATAACGGTGATTTCAAGACTGCCGCAAGCGGAATATCCCGGAACGGATTTACACAGACCTCCATATATTGCAGCAAAATCCGGATTTCCAAAGCAGAGAAATATCCGGTCTTACTCGGTATTGTGACAGGAATGCCTTCTTTTTTTAACACCTCTTCCAGCTTGTTTTCCAGACTTCCGATAGATCTGGTCAATATGACAATATCGTCATATCTCATATCACGAAGCTGCCCGGTTGCTTTATCCGTCACCTTTGTCTCCCGCATCAGTCGTTTGATCCTGTGTGCGATCAGATATGCTTCTCCTTCAGAAGATGACAGTTCTGTCGTTTCACCGTTTTCATCTTTTTTTTCATATAACAGAAGCTCCGGTGTATAATCACCGCTTTCATCTTCTGTATAATCAGCCCCCGGATACAGCGCTGCCGCATCATCATAGACAATCCCGCCCACATCCGGATGCATAAGGGGGTAAAATACATCATTTACCAGCTTTAAAACCGAACTGCGGCTACGGAAATTCTGCTTTAGTTCAATCCTTTCACAGGTATTTTCCGCTTCTTTTCCATAGCGGTTGTATTTTTCCATAAAAATTTCCGGACGCGCCATTCGGAAACGATAGATACTCTGTTTCATATCTCCAACCATAAAACGATTGGGCGAAGCATCATACTCTCTTGATATCGTCGACAACAACAGTTCCTGAACATCATTACTATCCTGATATTCATCGATCATCACGGCTTCAAAATGCTTTTGATACCACAGTGCGGTCTGTGTCGGTCCGCCATCTGCATCAACCAGGATCTGAAGGGCAAAATGCTCCATATCCGAAAAATCAATAACATTTTCCCTGCGCTTATCGGCTGCAAACTGCTCCATAAAGGAAAGCGTGAGCTTCAAAAGCGGGCGCAGTAAGGCACCGGCATGATTCATATCCTCGAAAAGTGCAGCTGCCGGTTCATAAAAGAACTGTTCTTTCATTTTTTTGATACGGTCCTTGACAAGACTTCTGATTGCCTGCACCCTGGCCTTTACCTGTTCATCACAGGAGTCTTTTTTAGCCGCCGGCAGACGTTTAAATTCCATGTTTTGCAGTTCCCGGAACATCGCATCATATCCGGTACAGGACAATATCCGGTTCAATGTCTCCCTCTCACCGTTTAATACCTCTCCGTATACCTCCGGACCTTCCCCCTCCGTACACAGGAAAAGGATTTGATCGTAGTTGCCTATATAGCCCCGGATCTCAGAATGTGCCTCGGAAAGCAGAGCCTGCATAAAACCGGTCTGACAAAAATCATCCACATCCGCAATTTCATAATCCTCCATGGTCTCTTTCAGCCATTTTTCCGGATAAGGCTTGCTCATGACAAAGGAGAAAATCTGATATACCATATCTTCGATCGGAAAATCCCTGCCCTTTACGGAAAAAGCATTGGTCAGGTTGATAAACTCAGGCTCTTTTTCCATGTAGGCCTTCTCCATCGTCTTTTCCATTGCCTTTTTCTGCATCCACTTCATCTTGCCCGGATCCAATACGGAAAATCCCGGATCCAGCGATATATCCTGAAAATGGTTCATCAGAATATAATGACAGAAGCTGTCAATCGTCGTGATCATCGCATGATTGATCAAAACAGACTGCCTCTTTAGCAGCTCGTCATCCGGATTTTCTTCCAGTCTTTTTAAAATAGTCCGATGGATTCGTTCCCTCATTTCAGCGGCTGCCGCATTGGTAAAGGTCACGACTAAGAGCCTGTCAATATCGACAGGCTTTTCACGGTCTGTGATCAGTCCGAGAATCCGCTCTACCAAAACGGCTGTTTTTCCGGATCCTGCAGCTGCAGATACCAGTACATTATGATTTCTGGCCGTTATGACCTTCTTTTGATCCGTCGTAAACTCCATGTTCGGACAACTCCTTTTTCATCTGCTCATAGACTGCATCCTGCTTTAATTCCATATCACGCTCCTTAAAGCCGGGCAGCTTCTTTTCAAATCCGCAGATGCTTCTGTATGCACAATACCGGCAGGTCGTCTGCTCTGCCTGCTCTTTGATCGGGCTGATGCAGATATCACCCTCCCGTATGCTTTGTGCGATCTGTTTTACTTTATAATCCGCATATTTTTCTATCAGTTCAAACTGTACCTTACCTGCAGTCTGTGAAGTACCGGACAATTCACCGTTTTTCTTGTATTTGACAGGAACTGCCAGTGATTCTGCGCCCTGCGTCCGGTCCAGGTGCTCCAGTACCGCATCATCCTCAAGGATCAGTCCATTGACGCGCAGCTGCTTGCGGATAGCCTGCATCCGCTCCTCGGGATTGTCTAAAGAAAGGCTCTCCGGCATCGGATCCGCAATTTCATAATAGAAGCAGGCGGATGGCACGATCGTTTTATCCGGATATTCCTTTTTTTGTGCCGTCACGGCTGCATTCAGATAAACAGCCAGCTGCAGATCCAGACCATAATACAGGCGTGAAATATCAAAGGTATGACTCCCGGACTTGTAATCAAGCACTTTCACATAGCGCGTATCTCCATCCTCTGCAATATCCAGACGGTCGATCTTGCCATACAGGGAAGGATTGGCAAGATAACGAAACGAAAGCTCGTAGCATGCCGGGCGAAAATCACCCTGCATAAGCTGATAGGAAAGGCTGTCAAGAGTCGTCTTTAACATCTCCTTAGCCCGTTCCTTTAAAGCCTCATTGCGTGCCGTATCAAAAAGAACCCGGTTGCGGTATTCGGTTGCAAAATGCTCTACCGTATCCTCCACAAAGCTTTCCGCCGTTTCCTTGGAATAGCTTGTCCAGTCCTCACCCTTTACCGTAAGATAATTTCCAAACTGATACAACGCCTCGTGATACAGATTGCCAAGATCCGTGATATCAAATTCATAATGCTCCTCATCCGAAAGCTGCAATCCATACTTTAAAAAATGGGCATACGCGCAGGCGCTGAACTGTTCAAGTCTGCTGACGCTGGTATGAAGATTATCCCCAAACAGCGCCTTTGCAATATATGCCGAAAGCCTGCGGTCCCGGTATTCAAAAAAGGCCGCATCCAAAATTCCCGCAAAATCCCGCTCTCTGCAGAATATATGACCAAGTGACAATAAATAATCCCATTTGCCGCTGTCCTCAAGGATTGTTCCGGCAACATATTCGCGCAACAGTCTTGTTAACAGCTTCAGTCCGCATTCCCTGCTTTCGATCATATAAAGAAGCGTATCCTCGGTGATCATCCGGATTTCCAGATCCGTATACAGCTTTTCGACTGTGTGGATCAGATAGGACGGTCTCAATAAATCTCCAGCCTCATCCACCTCGGCATAGGAAAGGATCAGCTGTTCTGACGGCTGTGTCATATTCATATACAGGTACAGACGCTCCTCAAAGCTCTTCTGTCTCGGCGTCGGTGCCAGGGTGACACCAAGATCAGAAAGAAATTCCCGTTCCAGATCCGATAAAATACCACCCGAAGCACCATGTCCGGGTATAATGCCATCGTTGACACCTACAATAAACAATACCTTGACCGGCTTTAACCTTGTACGCTCTAAATCTCCGGCAATGACCTGATCCTCACTCTGCGGAATACTTCCGACCTTCAGCTCTGCAAAACCCGCCTTTAAGATTTCTCCATATTCATCTAACGGCATCGGCTCTTTTAACAATTCATAAATCTGATCAAACAGCGCAATGACAGCCGCATATACCTGTTCATATTCTTTTGCCTTTGCGGGCATATTTTTTTCTTTAAAATCTTCCGCCTGCTTTTTCAATTTGACTTCCAGAGAAAGATTGACACAAATGTCATATAATTTTCTGGTATAATTCCCGGTATTTTTTTCATCATCTTCCATAAAAAGCAAGGGTGTCAGGCATTTTATCAATACTTCACGTACAAGCTCGTGTACCGGTAATCCTGCTGTTCTTTTACCAGCGCTTTGTTCGTCTTCACACTCTGTGCTGCCATCCACATCGCTCTGAAAATCCTGCTGATCGGGCATCCCGGACATTGTTATGGCTTCAAACGGCTCCAGATATCGTTTCCTTCCACGGATACCGTGACTGACAATATACATTTCAAAGCAGTCGATCTGTTCCTCCGTAAGATCCAGATAACCGGTACGAAGCAGCTCCATCACGGATTCATATGAAAAATCTGAGGTGATCACCTTGACAACTCCAAGCAAAAATACCATCAGAGGATGAAACAACAGACTCCTGTTCTGGTCCAGAAACAGCGGTATCTCCTGCTCTGCAAAGCTTTCCCGCATGATCTGCCCATATGTATTCAGATCACCCGTTATAACCGCAAAATCACGGTAACAATAGCCTTTTTCACGGATCAGCCGGCGAATGGTAAGGCAGACCCAGTCAGCCTCTGCCTTGGGGCTTAAACAATGATTGATCACGACCTCATCCTTGCATGCTGTCGGCATACTGACACGGTCCCTGAACAGATTCTGCTCCAGATGCGACAGTCCGGTATGGTTCTGAAAACGCACTGCCGGTCTTTTTGTAAGCACAATATCTTCATCACGCTTTATCATACTGCGTTCAGCCAGAGCACACAGACGCTGGTAGGCCTTGGCGGTCAGATAGTACATGCTCTGTGAAATATCTTTTCTGGTCAGATCATCTTTTTTATCCGCAAGCAGGGTAACGATCACCTGACTGCAAAGCTGCATCAGCTCCTGTAAAAGACGCTCCTGTATGGGTGTAAAACCGGTAAACCCATCAAATACCACGACACTGTCACGTATCAGGCGTGAACGGTGTAAATTGGATGTCAGAAGGTCCATGCTTTCCTCAGTTGTAATATATTTATCAGCAATGTATTTTTTATAGCCACGATATAAAATCTGCAGGTCCGTAAGCTTGGCACTCAGATTGCCCTTTTCCTTCGTCTGCTCGCAAAATGCACTCAGATCATCCGGCGAAACACCATACTGCGCAAATTCAGAGATCATGGATTTAACCTGCGCGATATAGCCGATTTTTCTCATATTGGCTCCAACGACCGACAGTTTTTTCTCGCAGTCAGCGGCCACCTTGCGAAGAATCAGGTTTTTACCGGTATCATCAAGCTTTGGCAGACTTTCCAGGCCCAGCTCCTCAAATATCCGGTGGCTTAAGCGTCCGAAGCTCAACACCTCGACATTCAGGATACCTCCGTGCTCTGATAAACGGCACAGCACCTTTTGCGTCTGCATCGTAAACTGGTCCGGTACAATCACAAAAAAGCGTCTGAAAGGCTCTTCTTTCGCACGCTTTAAAATTTCCTGATATACAGTTGTACTCTTTCCGGTGCCGGAAGCACCAATATAAAACTGCAGTGACATAATTGCTTTGATCAATCCTTACATAATCTGTGGCATAAAATCTTCGGTGTCTGCACAAAAAATACCTCCGCACACCGCTACAATTTTTTTCATGACAGCCTCGCTTTTTGCAAATTCAATGGTCGGCACGGTAACAAAAAACAGTGTCTTTACCTTGTGCTCCTGCAAAAACCGGTTACTATAGTCATCCTTAAGATCCGGATCGCATTCTTCCAGATCCATAGAGGCTTTTTCCTCTATCTCAACCTCAAGGACGCCGGCCTCTTTCCAGATTTCAATGCCGTATGCTTCTGAATCCAATGCATTTTTGATGTCTTCCACATCGATTGCACGGTCTGCCATATAATACCAGTGACGTGGGAAGGAAACCTGTGGAGCAGTTTTTTTATTTTTATATTTTGCCATGATTTGTGTACATCCTTTCAGCGGAGCAGATGAAAAAATAAAGCCCTCTCGCACCAAGAAGGCCTCTGCTTTTCATAAATTTGGTAGCTACCATATATAATAATAATGATATATTTATTTGGATTTATCAAGTGTTTTTACAATGAAATAATTTTCAAAACTGCCTTTCTTTCCAAATATCCTTACCATTCTGAAAAGCTTTAAGCTTCATTCTTTTTCGTTCATAGAGTTCTTGCAGTTTTGGTATCCGAATATGCCGCTCCAAAAGATCCTTTTTATATATTGAAAAATCCATCTCTGCTTTATTTATATCGACAATGTTCCTGTCTTTTACATAGCTTAATAATTTTATTTCCTTCCGGATAAAAGAGTGTGTGTTGATCTCATCCAGATGCACCTTATCCAATTGTTCATACGGAATATTATAAAACATGGAATTTCCCGAATCATATATTGGTGCCATTCCCAAAATCTCCAATGTATCCGGATCTCTAATGATCGAAATATTATTCATGTGCCTGTCCGTATTCGAGAGTAAATAATCTGTCATAATTTCATAATCCATAAAATAATCAAATTCTTCTTCTTTCACACCAAGTGAAAGACAGACTCTTTTTAATGGATAATAATACGATTCATTTTGTCTTATTTTGATTGACTGCAGCAACTCCCATGCGCTTATGATTTCTTTATTTTCTGAGCAAAAATCATATGACAGACATCCCAGCCCCTCAATACCGCCTTGAACCGTGATCATGATTTCCTGATAAGCCGTAAAATTTGAAAAATCCTGTTTTTTATGCAACTCGGTCGCAAATAACTCATTTATGCTTTGCTGGTAGGACTCTCCATAATTTCCTTTTATCATATATCTTTTGCCGGAAGCATCAATACACCACTTTTTCTGCAATTCCCCCTGAGACGCAGCGCAATTAAATTGCGTTTTGTTTCTCAAATCAACAACCTGATCCTGATTGATTGTCAGCTCCCCAAAGGTATCAACAAAATCATTTGTAAATAAATTTACATCAGCCCATGTCAGGCCCTCTCCACGCGGCTGAATCCAATAACAGTCCGACAGACTTAATGCCAGATTATCAATTAAAGCACTATTTGTAGATTCATATCCGAGCCGTTGGAGCGCACTTTTCGCTCCATTTCTGGTTTTAGGAATGGCTCTGTCCTTCCACCAGTCATGAAATTTCACATCATTCATTTGTGCCCCAATCGGAAAATGTTCCAGAGCCGAAAGGTTTCTCTTATAATTTCCCAACCTGCCATCACCGGATAATTCCATCAGACACACCGGAATATCCTTATGCATGAGGTAATATTCTTCTACTCTTTTTTTTGCCATAACCTACCCCCACAGAATATCTTCCTGTTTGTCCAGTCTGCAATCCCGCGTGAATTTTTCCACTGCATCATAGTAACTTTCAAACAAAGAGTTGGCATATATTACCAGATTTTGTTCTTTTACACCATCAATTTTTTCTTTAATATCAATTCTGGTGCCTTTCATATCTACAATCGTCCGGCTAACTTCATCGTAGTAGTATGTGCCATTTATAGATTCTATTTTTCGCATTGAACTATTCTTCATTGGTATCTTTTCAGCAATCAGCTTCAAAATATATGGTGCGGGAGTACTTTCTCCGTATTCCCACCTTCGCAATGTTCCTACGGGGATTCCAAAACTATCTGCAAATTCCTTTTGTGTTTGTCCTGTCAGTCCTCTCAATTCTTTTATATTCATGAAAACCACTCTCCAAATAATCAAATTGGGTGCTTTTTATTTAAAAATACCCGATATGAGTATTTTTGTCAATATACTTGCTTTTATTCATCTATAACAAAAAAAGGATGCAGCCTCATTTCTGAAGCCACATCCCTTATTTGGTAATCTAATGCGGACTATACTGCATCATAAGAAACATCCTGCATATCAATGCGGTACATGTTTTTTCGATTGATAGCACCGATTTCCTCTAACAGATTGATCATGCGATACACAGTTGCTATGCCAATGGAATCATCTTCATTTGCCGCTTTATAATAAATCTCCTTGCAGCTGGCACATTCTTCTTCCAATATAATGTCTAAAAGGATTTTCCTCTGTTTTGTCATACGGCATCCGTTTTCTTTCAACCGTTTCACAACTTTTTCTTTTTGAGATTGTGTTTTCTGAATTTCTCCTGCCATATCTCATATTCCTTTCACACTTATTTTGTTTTTTTACTGCCGCATCCATTGTATTTTGTACAGGTTCCGGCAGACGGACAACCAATGCATCTGATTCCCTTTTTTTTCTCTTTTTTGATATATAGGATAGCTGCACCTACAATAATCAGTAAAATTATTACAATGATCAGATTTGCCATAATTATCCCTCTAAACTTTCTCTTCTATGATACTGTAAATCGCCGGATTTCCGGATCCTTAAACTGCTGAACTGTTCAATTCATATTTAGCTTCAAACTGCTTGTTGGTTCTGCGGATCAGGAAAGCGATAATTGCAGCGAATACAAGCACTGCGATTAAGCCGGGAACAAAACCTGCCCCAAGTTTGCCGGTTGTAATCAGTGTACCTGCCTGATATACAAGGAATGCTACGGTATAACCGGTTGCAAGCTGTAAGCAGATGGCGCCCCACAACCATTTTTTACTCTGCATTTCTGAGTTCATGGCACCAAGAGCTGCGAAGCAGGGAGGTGTATAAAGGTTGAACATCAGATAAGCAAGTGCTGCTACTTTTGTAAGAGCCATTGCCTGGGCAACTACGTTACCATCACCTACAAGTGCAAGTTCATCTGTATCAATGAAAGCACTCAGACCATAACATACTGCCAATGTACCAACAACGTTTTCTTTTGCGATAAAGCCTGTAACTGCTGCTGCAGCAAGCTGCCATGCAACGATACCTGTGATCGGAACTAACAGATATGCAATGGGAGATGCGATGGATGCAAGGATAGAAGTATTTTCCATTCCTTCTTCAACCACCTGCATCTGCCAGTTGAAGGACTGCATGATCTGTACTACTGTGTTACATACAAGGATGATAGTTCCTGCTTTGATAATGTAAGCTTTACCACGCTCTAACATAGAGAAGATTGCTCTCTTTAAGCTCGGAACCTTATATTCCGGAAGCTCGATGATAAAGAATGATTTTCTGAATTTATATCCGGTAACTGCATTTACAAGTAATGCACCAAGTAAAATCAGGATAATACCTACGAAATACATCAAAGGTCCAACCCATGTTGAGTCAGAGAAGAAAGCACCAACAAATAATGCAATAACAGGAAGCTTGGCTCCGCAAGGCATGAATGTTGTCAACATAGCTGTTGCTCTACGCTCTCTTTCATTACGGATGGTACGGCATGCCATGATACCGGGGATACCGCATCCGGTACCGATGATCATCGGGATAACGGATTTACCGGAAAGACCTACACGTTTGAAGATCGGGTCAAGTACAACCGTTGCTCTTGCCATATAACCACAGTCTTCCAAAAGAGCAATTAAGAAGTACATTACCATTACCAGAGGAAGGAAACCAACAACGGCACCAACACCACCGATAATACCATCTACCAACAATGACTGCAAGAAAGGATTTGCATTTACCACAAGTCCCGCAACATATTCCTGGAATGTCTCGATCCAGCCTGTCAGCCAGTCAGCGATCCATGTTCCGACTGTAGACTGTGAAATATAGAATACACCATACATGATAATGGCAAAGATCGGAATACCAAGCCAGGGGTTGGTAAGAACTGCATCGATCTTATCCTGTCCGTTCTTTTCTTTGGTAAGAACTTTACGTTTCTCAACTGCTGCAACAATCGTCTTTACAAAGTCAAAACGTTTTCTGTCTTCTGCTTCAACAGCTTCTTTATTATGTAAGTCAATTTCTGCCTGTACATAAGGAGCCTTCTGTCCTGCTCCCTCCAGATCTGCAGCTGCAGCAACAACCTCTTTTAATCCAACGTGACCGGCAGATGTGGAAATTGTCTTGATAACCGGGCATCCGAGCTTTTCAGATAAAAGCTCAACATTGATCTCGGTATCCTTCTTTTCGTTGATATCACTCTTATTAAGAGCTACAACAACCGGAACACCGAGCTCTAAAAGCTGTGTTGTAAAGAACAGGCTTCGGCTTAAGTTGGTAGCATCCACAATGTTGATGATTGCATCCGGGTTTTCATGTTTTACATAAGAGCTTGTAATACTTTCCTCAGATGTAAACGGAGACATGGAATAAGCACCGGGTAAGTCAACCGCAATGATTTCCTTTTCTCCGTCATAATATGCCTTTTTAATCGGGCTTTCTTTTCTCTCGACAGTAACACCCGCCCAGTTGCCGATCTTTTCGTTTCTACCTGTCAGGGCATTATACATGGTGGTCTTTCCACTGTTGGGGTTACCTGTTAATGCGATTCTCATCACGCATCCTCCTTTTTCCTCATTTTCTCCTCATTTAACTATCCGGCCTGTATATCTTTGCAAAATTCATTGTCATGCTTTGATCAAACCTGCCGTCCAGTCATCAATGACTACTTAAAATTAGTTTCCCCTAACTTTAAGGGTAAAAAAAATAAAAAAACTTATATGATATAAGGATTTTCGGGGAACGCTACATCGCTGCGGCTTTTCCCCCTTGATCCAGGTATCCTTTTTAAATTGAAATGGCTCTTGCCAAATCAGTATCTATATTGTATCGAGCATCCTTGATGGAAACAACGCAACCACCCTTAATATGGGAAATAACCGTAATCGGTTCCCCACTGTAGCACCCCAGCGAAAACAGAAATGCTTCCAGATCATCATCCTCAGTTACAATGTCTTTTACAATATATTCTTCTCCGATGTTTGCATCTGCCAAAGTCATAATCGATCACCTTTCCGATACATATATGCAAATAATATGTCGTTTTATGCATCTATCATTTGTTAGCTCTTTCAAACTATTATGAGTTTAATGCAACTAACTCCCTCTTGTCAATACTTTTTATCAAAAATGCATCCAATTTTTGTTTTATTTAAAATACATTTGAAAATACATCAGCCAAGTGCCACATCCAACACCATCATCAGGCTGAAACCAACCGCAAACATGACGGTTCCGATGTTGGAATGTGTCCCCTCTGACATTTCCGGAATCAGTTCTTCCACTACTACATAGAGCATGGCTCCGGCTGCAAAGCTTAAAAAATACGGTATTCCCGGGACTAAAAGCTCTGCAGCAAGAATGGTCACAATTGCACCGATCGGCTCCACAACTCCGGAAAGCACGCCCAGCACAAAAGACTTCGTCCTCGAAACACCTTCTGCACGAAGCGGCATGGAGATGATCGCGCCCTCCGGAAAGTTCTGGATTGCAATTCCGATCGCAAGCACTAAAGCTCCGGTCATCGTAATGCCCTGATTGCCCGTCAGATAACCGGCATAGACAACGCCGACCGCCATTCCTTCCGGAATATTGTGCAGAGCCACTGCCAAAACAAGCATGGTGGTCCGTTGCAGCTTTGTTCTGGGTCCTTCTGCCTCACTGCTTCCTCTGTGCAGATGCGGTATCATATGATCCAGTAAAAGCAGGAATAATATGCCAATCCAGAAACCGACAAAGGGAGGTATAAAGGATAATCTTCCCATTCCCGCTGACTGCTCTAAGGCAGGAATGATCAGACTCCAGATTGATGCCGCTGTCATGACACCTGCGGCAAAGCCGGTTAATATTCTCTGCAGCATGTCGCTCATGGTATTTTTCATAAAAAACACACAGGCCGCGCCAAGGGTCGTACCAAGAAAAGGAATCGCAATTCCATAAAACACTTCCATATTTTGTCCTCCCGGTGTATCCGATGTCATTTCCCATTCCGGCACAGCATTCTATTCCACGTTTTTCAGCGCTTCATCCATCGGAATCTTTTTGATCCGATTAAAGTCAACGGCCGCAACAACCAGATAACCGATCAGCACAAATACAAACATCTTGATATATCCGGCCGGCTCCATATAAAAAGCAAGATAACCGTTGAACCGGGCCATCATATTTTTCCATATTGCAATCATCATAGCCGAGCCGATTGCAACACTGACCGCATCCGCAATGACAACCATAATTGTTGTGGATAACAGATATAAGCTTGCAATCTCTTTGTTTTCGTAGCCTAAAATTTTCGTCATGGAAATGGCATTTTCATTTTTTTCTATAATAATTTTTGTCAAAAGATAAATCAATACCGCAGATAACAGAATACATAAAATTTGGTAATAATTCATATAGTCACCCATGGAATGATCCAGCTGGTCACACATCTTGGTAATATCGCGTTTCGTGATCACCGTAGCCACATCATCTTCATCAAGATCTGTTATTTCCGTATTGGATAAAAATCCTGTAAATTCATTTTCCTTTAAGTCAAACGTCTTACTGTAATTTTCGATCGGCATAAATACAGCAATGCTCTGGCAGGAATCGTAAACACCTGAAACCGTAAACTCGTATTGTTTATTTTCATATTTTTCATCCAGAGTGATGGTATCTCCTGTTTTTAAATCATATTTATCTGCAAAAGTCTCAGAAACGCAGACTTCTTTCCCGTTTAATGACGACAGCTCCGGAATCCTGATATGATCACTGTCATCAGAAACACCATAAACCGATACTTCCTCTGTAAATCCGTTTGTGGTTCTTTGAAGCGAACGCATATTGAATTTTTCCGCATCGTCATTGTCTGTTGTGATCACATTGCCATCTTCGTCTTCATAATCCCGCAGTATGTACTGATACTTTGCAAACATCATATCAGCCGCATTATCCTGGTAATACTTAAGGGTCGAAGGCATACCGACAGCCATTGCCAGCATGATCATGATAAACAAAATACCTGCAAGCAGAATGATGTAATTGGGAATATTCTGGAATATGATACGCAGTCTGAATCTGCCAAAAAACTTCCACGCCGGTAACCGCATGGTTTTTTTGCGTTTGTTCTTTTTCAGATCATGGCGCAAAAACTGCAGAGGCGTATGTTGCATCATTCTGGTGATGACAAAAAGATTGACAATGAACATCAGCACAACCGGTATAACTGTTGTCCTGACAAAAGCATCGGCATTCCAGATTGTATGATACTCCGGCAGGCTGTAGCTGTTATAATACATGCCGATAACCACGTTTTTAAAAACAGTATATCCGAGTATATTGCCAATCAGCGCTGATATTAACGTGACAGCAAGCGGCACCAGAAGATAATGTCCGGTCATCTCCGCTCTGGTGTACCCGGAAGCCCTCAGGGTTCCGATCGCTGATGATTCTTTTGTAATGGTATTGCTGATTGTAACGGCAAAAATAAAAGCAATAATGACAATCAGAACATTCAGGATAACGCCTCCCATTGCTTCATCCGAACCCATATCCTCGGTGGCAAATGTAATTGCCGGATTCGCATAGGCCGGAATATAATCAGTCAGTTCGCGGTCAAACACAACACTCTGGGTGATCAACGCTCTCATGAAGTTATCAGAAAATGTTTTTTCCTCTTTTTCATCTGCATAGGAATCCTCATATCTCCATGCATATACATAATGCACTGTCTTATCCAGTCTGTCAAAGCCTTCATCTGTCACCATGGCCACATCAAATTTTAAGGCATCAAACATCAGATCCGTACTTTTTTCATGCAGCGTGTAATAATTGGCATACGAAATCAGACCGACGATTTCAAATTCCCTGCCGCTGACTTTGATGGTATCGCCGACCTTTGCACCTACATTATCTGCATGCATACGGTCAATCGCGATTTCCCGGTCTGTCCCGGGAAGCCTTCCTTCTAATACGTCCGCAAGATTGATGTCATCTGTTTTTTTGTATACACGAATGGTTCCGTCCACAGTATCATCCGCATTATAATCCTCATCCTCGTTGCGGTAGAAATTTTCATATACGTTTACTTTTACTGCTTTAAAATCAGGATCATCCAGTTCATATTTTTCTTCAGCATCCTTGTATTCGTCTTTTATTTCTTTTTCAACCTTCTCCCACGCCTCATCATAGGCATCGGAATACAGATCATCATAGTCCGGCACACTTGTGACATCCACGCCTTCGGGAAGCTGTTTAGCAAGCCCGGCATCAAATTCTTTTTTGAATTTTTTATCGAATTCTTTTTTTGCTTTATCCAGATAATACTGCCTGACATCTGCCTTTTTACCTGTTGCAACTGCCTCAAGCATTTCTTTGTCAGCTTTTTTGTTCAGTTCAAAATGACCATCCTCCCGCAGGTTGGCTGTAACCGCTTCTTTAGCCGAGGTGAGCATGCTGCCATTTGCCACATACATTCCGGATACAAAACCAATGGTCAGGATCAGGAACAATCCAACCATGAGATATTTTTTCCACTCAGCGCATAATTCTCTCAAGATCCGCTTTCGTAATGGATTTTTAACCTTCTTTTTCTTCATATCCATTCTCCTTACCAATCCAGATCCATTGCAGAGAGCTTTTCTGTATTGATCTCGTTTTTACGCACTTTTCCGTCACGAAGCTTAATCACATGATCTGCCATGAGTCGGATGGCTTCGTTATGGGTTACCATGATAACGGTATTGCCGTATTTCTGGTTGACGTCTTCAATAAGTTTCAGAATTTCTTTGGATGTGTTGTAATCAAGTGCTCCTGTCGGTTCGTCACACAGCAGGATATCCGGATTTTTAACAATTGCGCGTCCAATGGATACTCTTTGCTGCTGACCGCCGGATAACTGGTTTGGAAGTTTATAGCGGTGTTCGTACAATCCCAGTGTATGCAAAAGTTCATCGATATCCAGCGGATCATCTGAAAGATAGGCTCCGACTTCGATGTTTTCTTTGACGTTTAAGTTTGCAATCAGGTTATACATCTGGAATACATAGCCCAAATGTTTTCTGCGATAATTTGTCAGGGCTTTTTCTGACAGTTCTTCAAGTTTGTCTCCGTTGATGGATATGTAACCGGAATCGGCACTGTCGATTCCTCCTATTATATTCAACAGCGTGGATTTTCCTGAGCCGGATGGACCAAGCAGGACACAGATTTCACCTTTGGAAACAGAGAAGTTCATTCCCTGTAATACTTCCTGACGGGTTTCGCCGCTGCCAAATCCCTTTTTCAGATCTGCAATTTCCAGGAATTTTCTTTCATTTTCTGACATAATATTGTTCCTTCCTCATAATTATTCAGATAATTTGTTTCATATTATCGATGCGTGTTTTCGCATTGGTTAGTTGTCACTAACCATGTTAGCACTTTGTGTTTTGATTGTATATATGTGTTTTTGATGCTTTTTATCATTATCAACCGGCGGATATGGAAGGAAAATTCCGGTTACAGGTATTCGGCCTGTTCAGACTTCCGGAAAGGGTATTGGTATCAGGAGGGATTTGAAACAGTTGAACCGAGATCGATATATAAAAGAGCTCTGTCGATATGTGACAGAGCCCTTTTTATTATCGTATTCTTTTATATTTAATATTCTATGATATCAAGTCAGGGGCAAATACCTTTTGACCCTGACATCATTCTATAACAGAGAGTAATGATTTAGGCTTCTTTTTTACCCCATTCATAATCATTTCCGGGAAGAATCGCATTTAAGATCACACCTGCGATAGCTGCAATTGCAAGAGAAGTCAGGGTAACGCTGGTAGAACCGATGTTAAAGGTCAGGCCATCTGAAAATCCAAGACCGGATACCATGATAACAGCAGCAATGATCAGGTTTCTTGACTTTTTGAAGTCAACATGATTTTCAACCACATTGCGGACACCGATAGCCGAAATCATTCCGTAAAGCATAAAGCTGATACCGCCGATAATGGATGCCGGAAGTGAACCGATCAGGTCTGCCACCTTCGGAATTGCGCTCAGTACGATCGCATAAATGGCGGCAAGACGTACAACGGCAGGATCATATACATGAGACAACTCAAGTACACCTGTGTTTTCTCCATAAGTTGTATTGGCAGGACCACCGATAAAACCTGCTAAAGCAGTAGCAATACCATCACCGATCAAAGTGCGGTGTAAACCGGGATCTTCGATAAAATTTTCCCCGACTGTAGCGGAAATAGCTGAAATATCACCGATATGCTCCATCATGGTAGCAATGGCAATCGGAGCCATAACTAAAATGGCCGTAATATCAAATTTGCAGATCTGGAAAGGCGGTAATCCAACGATACTTGCATTTGCCACTTCACTGAAATTTAAGATAGCCGATCCATCCGGATTGGTAAAGCCAACTGCCTGGAAAATCAGGGCAGCCACATAAGAAATAACAACTCCCATCAGGATAGGAAGAATTCCAAGCATTCCCTTTCCCCAAATATTAAAGATGATGACAACAGCCAATGCAATAAATGCAAGGAGCCAGTTGGTGGAAGCATTGGAAATTGCGGAAGGAGCAAGGCTCAGACCAATACAGATGATCATCGGTCCGGTAACAACCGGTGGTAAGAAGCGCATAACTCTTGATACACCTACTGCTTTGATGATCAGCGCAAGAACAACATATAAAAGACCTGCTACCACAACACCGCCACATGCATAGGGAAGCTTTTCACCCATGGTCATATCTGCATAAATACCGGTATCCAGAGCTGCCACAGATGCAAAACCGCCTAAAAAAGCGAAGGATGAACCGAGAAAAGCAGGTACTTTAAATTTTGAACAAACATGGAAAAATAATGTTCCTATGCCGGCACAAAATAATGTGACCTGAATCGATAACCCTTCGCCTTCGAAATAACCGTTGACTAAAATCGGAACTAAAATTGTTGCGCCAAACATTGCAAACATATGCTGCAGGCCCAATAGAAGCATCTTGGGAATGCCAAGCTGTCTGGCGTCGCGGATAACTGTTTTTTGTGTTTCCACTACTTTCTCCTCCTCATCATGTATAAATAAATTATGTCACAGGGTCTCAAAACCCTTTGAAAGCAATCATAACACATCATATTGTGTTTTTCTAGTAAAAACCGTCGAATCTGTATTTTTTTGCAAATATCCTGTTGCTTTTTTTCTCAAAATGACCCAAACTGAATTTAAGAATCATACATCCGTGTCAAAATTGTTATGGTTTTATTATCCGGTTTCTAAAGGAGGTTTATATGAAAGAAACACTCTACACCATACCCTTAACCGACGCCTTCAGCGCCGATGATGAATGTCCCTTCTGCTATATTGAGCGCAACGTCGAGCAGGATCTCTTAGATCTGGTTCTCGGTTCCGGCTCATCCTATATGGAAAGTGATATGCGCGACCAGACCGATGCCGCCGGTTTCTGCCGGATGCACTTCAAAAAAATGTTTGAATACGGCAACACCCTCGGAAACGGCTGGATTTTAAAAACTCATTATGTACAGATCAACAAGGAACTGGATAAGCAGGTCCGGATGTTTGCTCCCGGCAAGGTTTCCCTGATGAATAAAATGAAAAAAAATGCAGAGACAACCAATTCCATGGCTAACTGGATCAAGGAAAGAGAAAATTCCTGCTACATATGCAATTCCTTTGCAACAACCTATCAGAGATATCTGGACACCTTCTTTTTTATGTATAAAAAAGATGATGAAATGACAAAAATGCTCAAAAAAAGTAAAGGCATGTGCCTTTACCATTTTGGTGATATCTGTGCAGAAGCTGATAAACAGCTGAATGACAAGCAAAAAGAAGCTTTTTATCCTCTCCTGTTTGAGCTGATGCAGACCAACATGAAACGCGTCGGAGAGGATGTCGCATGGCTGGTTGAAAAATTTGACTACCGCAACAAGGATGCAGACTGGAAAAATTCCAAAGATGCTATCCAGCGCGGCATGCAAAAGCTCTGGGGCGGCTATCCTGCCGATCCTTTTTACCAGCAGAATAAATAGGACGATTACCGGCAATACCGGAAATCCCGCTATTTACCGGAGAAATGGTCAGTACAGAAATTCCTCCTTGGTAAACTGCAGACGCATCATCTCATAATAGTCCGTAGCTTCCTTTAATACAAGCTCCGGACCCATGCCCGTCGTAAGAGCAGTCTCCATAAGGCCTCTTGTAACATAATACATGGTGCGGACAAGCAGATCCTTGTCCACCCCGTCCCTGATCCGGTCATAATCAGCCCGGCCCATGACTTCGCCCATGATCTGTGGTACCTTATCAACATACGGTGCCACAGATTTTTTGATTTCCTCATCCTTTAGATCTATATGTGTCAATAAAAATTTCTGCATATAGGGATAGTTGGATAAGAGCACCGACTTGGCCTCTTCCATCTGCTTTAACAAAAGAAACAGATCCTTTTCCCTGAGGCTCACGGCGCGTTCCAGCTCCATTGTCATAAATCGCGAGCTGTATTCATACATAAAGGTATAGACACCTGCCTTGGATCCGAAATAATGAAACAAAAGACCTTTGGAAATGCCGGCCTCTTTGACGATATCATCCGTACTGGCCTTCTGATAGCCATTGAGAGCAAATATTTTTAATGCCGCATTGATCATGCGGTCCTGTTTTTCTTTCTTTAGATCAAAAAATTTTTCGTTCACTGATATAACCTCGATTTTATGTTTATATTTTCGTATTTCGCTGATTTACTGCGTAAATTGCTTCTTTCTCATGTTTGGCGGGTCTCAGGTTCAAAAGTCTTATCGTGCAGGCATGAACGGCTTTTTGACCTTTTGATCCTGATATTATTTTATCTTAACATAAGAAAATAGGCATTTCAACAAGGGCAGAAATCTATAAATACATTCTAAAAAAAATACTCTGCATCTTGTTTTATGGTACGTTTTCCTTTAAAATAGAATCATCGCATCAACCGGTGCCGGAAAGGAGTTTCATATGGCAAAAAAATTAAACACATTATTGATTTTAGGTGCAACGATCGGCGCAGCTGCCGCAGGTGCATACTTTTATTTTAAAAAACAGGATGCAGCATATTTTGATGATGAAGATACCGATGACGACTTTGATTTCTTCGAGGAAGAAGAACCGGAAAGTAAAAAGCGCAATTATGTACAGCTAAATCCCAATTCCGATGCGACTGACGATGTTTCGGAAGCTTCCAAGGAAGCCGGACAGCCGTCTGCAAAAGAAGAAAAGCCTTCTGCCGATCAGGATGCTGTTGTAGAAGAATTCTTCGACGAAGAAGACGAGGATGACAGTGGTGCCAAAACAACTTCTCTGGAAGACGAAGAGGCTTAAGCTCCGGCCGTAGTCCGTTATACTTATCATTAAATCAAAGCAGCAGGTGCTCATGATATGCACCTGCTGTTCTTTATTTCTGTATTTTCCGTATCTTTTATATCTCATGCAGCTTCCATGCTTTTTTCAGGGCTTCCGTCCCGGCCTCAATTTCTTTTTCCGTCATTGATGCATATCCCAGAATAATGGCAGCCGATCTTTCTGTACGAATGCTTTCTAAATGCTCCAGCCGGTAATCCCCCATCGCATATACATGGCAGTCCTGCTCTTTCGCAAGCCGTGAAAGCTCTGTCTCTGTTGTCCGGGGATCCTTTGGCGTCAGGATCACGTGAAGACCGGCCTGCTCCCCGGAAATATCAAAAGCGGTCCGAAAGGGCTTTAACTGTTCCATCAGAAGATCATGCTTTCCCTTATACAGCTTCCTCATTTTATTCAGATAACGTTCAAAATGTCCTTCTTCCAGAAAATGATATAAAATTGCCTGATCGATCCTTGATACAGTTGACGAAACAAAACCAAGCTTTTCCTCATACTGCCTTGTCATTTCAGGTGGCAGAACCATATAGCTGACACGGATAGCCGGCGCAATGGATTTGGAAAAAGTTCCAAGATAGATGACCTTTCCCATTCTGTCTAAAGCCTGAAGAGAAGGAATCGGCATTCCCTTATAACGAAACTCACTATCATAATCATCTTCTATGATATAACGTCCATCCTCAGCATTGGCCCAGGACAGGATTTCATTTCTGCGTCCAACCGGCATAACAATCCCCGTCGGGAACTGTCTTGACGGTGTCACATAGGCAATTCTGGCTTCAGACTGCCTCAGCAGATCCACGCGCATGCCATTCTCATCCAATTCAACCGGGCAGACTGTATCCCCACCGGAGGCAAAAATACGCGCCGCCCTGAGATATGCCGGATTTTCCACCGCAACTCTGGTCCGGTTTCCCAAGACCTTTTGCAAAAGCATCAACAGATAATCATTTCCGGCTCCCACGATCACCTGATCCGGAGTACAGATAACGCCTCTGCTTCCATGCAGATAACGGCAGATTGCCTGTCGTAGTCTCAAATCCCCCTTGGAATCTCCCAATGCAAAAATATCCTTATCCTCATCCAGAAAAACGGTTTTGGATATCCTGCGCCATGTATCAAAAGGAAATGCACTTATATCAATACTATTGGGGGAAAAATCATATCGGTAAGCTCTCTTTCTCTTTTCCGTCTCTTTTGGCAAAACCGTATCGGCAGGCTGATAAATACCACTTATTTCGCAAACAAAATGGCCCTTATAGGGGATTGATTCGATATATCCCTCTGATAAGAGCTGTCCGTATGCAAAATCCACAGTACTGCGGGCTACCTGTAAATGCTCTGACAGTGCCCGCGTAGAAGGAAGCTTCTGCCCTGCCGGCATGCCTCCCTTGCGGATCTCATTCTTTATATAATTGTAAATCTGAAGATACAGATGATCACCCGAATCCTTTTGCAATGGGATCATTAACTCATTCATGAACTTTCTGCTCTCTCAATTTTTTGATAATAACTGCCTTAAGATCCCGTGCCTTATCCTTGATCCTGCCGGGTGTTCCTTTGGCAGCAAGAAGATTGGCCACCAGTTTGGCACCGGTTTCATATTCGCCAAAACGGATGGCAAGATTGGCCAGAAGATAATCCAGCGTAAACATATCCATTCCGGCAATCGGGAAGGTCTCATTTTCCCTTGCTTTGATCAGTCCGTCATATGCATTGTGCAGAAATTGATTCTCTGTCTGTTCATATTCAAGCTTTTTGCTCTCATAATCCGGATCAGCAGCCGAAAGCTCCTCCTGCATTCCCCGGAACAGCCATCCTGTCTTTAAACAGATATACGCCTTTTCACTTGTCTTTCCATGCTTGACGATTGCATTGACCAGAGCAAGCTTATAGCGCTCCAAAGCCTCATCATAGGTATAATACGGCAGTTCATTTTCTGTCTTTTTGGGCTTGAAGCTGCTGCAGATGTTGTCCTTGATCGCTTTGCGCTGACTGGATGTTAAGTACATAAAATTTTTTCCGTACCCTGCATAACCACAAAACGGACATGCGATAATGTCGTATTTTAATGTGTCTATATTTTCATGCCGCGGCCTAAGATCAGAATCCGATTCCAGGGTACGCACCTTGCCGGCACGCACCATTTTGGACTTAAATACCTTTTCACACATCGGGCAGGTAAAGGATTTGTCAAAAAGCATATCTTCTTCCTTTACAACCGCTTTTCCATCCTTTGCCAAATTTCCACCGTCTTTTTTGTCATTTCCGGGGTTTTCATAAATATCCAGACCTTCCAGATTTCCCAGTCCAAGATCACTTAATCCGGATAGTAAATTCTGATCCATGTATACTCGTCTCCAATACCATTTTTCTCTTTATTTAGGCAGTTTGAAAGAGCTCTTTAAGGATACAATACGGTTGAATACCAGTTCATCTTCAGTGGAATCCTTGTAATCCACACAGAAGAAACCGTTTCTTACAAACTGGAAGCTGTCATATGCCTTGGCACCCTTAATTGCGGGCTCTACATAACAATTGTCAAGCTCTGTCAGGGAATGAGGGTTTAAGTTCAGACTGCCGTCTTCCTCATTGTAAACACCCTTTTCCTCATCAATAATGTTTTCATACAGACGCGCTTTTACCTTAACTGCGCTGTGTACCGGAACCCAGTGAATGGTTCCCTTTACTTTTCTTTCACTGAAACCGCTTCCGGCTTTGGTAGCAGGGTCATAGGTACAGTGTACAACTGTAACATTGCCGTTTTCATCTTTTTCAAAGCCTACACATCTTACAAAGTAAGCATGCATCAGGCGTACCTCATTGCCGGGGAAAAGACGGAAATACTTTTTGGGCGGCTCTTCCATAAAATCATCCCGCTCAATATATAATTCCCTTTCAAAAGGAATTTCATGCTCGCCAAGCTCCGGATTTTCCATGTTGTTGGCTGCTGTAAGCATCTCGGTCTGACCTTCCGGATAATTGTCGATCACAAGCTTGATCGGATCGAGAACAGCCATCATACGGCTTCTCTTAAGCTTTAAGTCATCTCTCAGGCAATATTCAAGCATCGCATAATCCGCAGATGCATTGGCTTTGGAAATACCACACAGCTCTACAAATTTGCGGATGGATTCCGGTGTAAAGCCTCTTCTTCTGAGGGCTGCAATGGATACCAGACGCGGATCATCCCAGCCATCTACGATACCATCCTCAACCAGCTTTTTGATATATCTCTTGCCGGTTACGACATTGGTAAGATACATCTTGGCAAATTCAATCTGCCTCGGCGGTCTCGGATATTCAAGCTCTCTTACCACCCAGTCATACAGAGGTCTGTGGTCTTCAAACTCCAGAGTGCAGATGGAATGTGTGATTCCTTCAATCGCATCCTCGATCGGATGTGCAAAATCATACATCGGATAGATGCACCATTTATCTCCTGTATTGTGATGATACATATGTGCAACACGATAGATAACCGGATCACGCATATTCATATTGGGCGATGTCATATCGATTTTGGCTCTCAATACCTTGCTTCCATCCTCAAACTCGCCATTTTTCATACGTACAAACAGATCCAGATTTTCTTCAACGGAACGATCAGAATACGGATCCTTTTTGCCGGGCTCTGTCAGAGTACCTCTGTACTCCCGGATCTCCTCAGCAGAAAGATCGGAAACATAAGCCTTTCCTTTTTTGATCAGCTTGATCGCACCTTCATACATCTGGTCAAAATAATCGGATGCAAAAAACAGGCGGTCCTCCCAGTCAGCTCCAAGCCATGCGATATCCTCTTTGATAGATTCCACGAATTCGGATTTTTCTTTGGTCGGATTGGTATCATCGAAACGCATATTGAACTTCCCGCCATATTCTTTGGCAAGTCCGTAATTTAAAATAATACTCTTTGCATGTCCGATATGAAGGTATCCGTTGGGCTCCGGAGGGAAACGTGTATGCACGGTATCATAAACACCCTCTGCAAGATCCTTTTCTATTTCAAGCTCAATAAAGTTTTTGGATACTTTTTCTCCGTTTTCTTCGGTCGCATCTATTTTTACTTCATTTTCCATCTTACTCAACTCCTGCTGTCTCTTTTTTTGTTTTAATAGTAAATGCAAATGCCTTTATTCATATTTATTTCATCATACTATATTTTGATGTTGGGGTCAAAAATAAAATTCTGCACGGGTCTGTTGACCCTGCATATCACAAAAATCACCGTTAAATAGTATCATCCGGTGTTTCTGAAATTTCCGGTTGTGCCACTGTTTCCGGCCGGGGCTGTACCTCTGATTCTGACTGTACTGTCTGAGTCTGTACATTCGGCACTATATTTACCGGTTGCGGCTGCGGCTGCATCTCCGGTCCAGGATATGACGGCTGCGGCTGTAGCCCGGACTGTTGTACCTGCTGTTGCTCTGCCTGTCTCTTCTCTAAATATATATACAGGAAGGATACACCAAGGATAACCAGACCAACGATCAGAAATACAATAATCCTCGTCATGGCTTCTGCCTCCTTGAAGTCATAGCCCACCAGCTTAAGTGCCACAAAAATGATAAGACAGAGCCCGTAAATACGGATTGCTTTATCTTTTTTGATAAAACCGCCGCCGATCAGTGCTGCTGCCAGAATACAGATCAGCACACTGCAGATCAGCGGATACATTTTTTCAGTCAGCAGAAACAGCCATGCAAATGACACTGCGGTATATAAATGATATTGTTTATATTTTTTAACAAAAAACGCTCCGATGATGATCACACAGGCAAAAACATAGCCAAGCAGGCGGACATCGTCGTTTCTTGTCAGGAAACATACATACAATACGGCAAACATGGTATAAATCGCATCTATCGGTGCATATTCCTTGCGGAATGCAGCAAACAGTCTGTTGATCACAAAAACGATCATGCCGCACAGACACACCGCCAGCTTGTTATCGCACATCTGAAATGCAACCAGTGCATATACAGCTCCCATAACATAAGGTGCACAAAACAGATGGGTCTTGCGGTAAAGGAAGGTAAATACCGCTCCGATCACTGCTACGCCAGCCACGCCCCAGATCATCCAGTCTTCGTAGTTGCCCACACTCCATAAAAATCCAAAGAAAAATACATTGGCTGCCCAATACAGGATCAGATACGGCACATTTTTATCCCTTCCAAGGCATAACAGATGCAGGGTCACGATACAACCGCACACCAGAAGATACAACGGCCACATCTGCAGCCCGGATATATAAAGCAGATGATCCATATAAAATAAAAATGCTATCGTACAGATATACTGCACGTAATCAGCGATCACATTCTTTCCCTTAACGGGACATAAAAATCCGGTCAGATTCAGGGCAAAAATGATGAGTGCCGGAATGGCAAACGCAATAAGATCGTCCAGCTCTCCAAGCGGTACCAGCGATATATAACATCCCAGCAGACAAATAATACGCATCATGGACGAATTTTTTCTGCGGCTGTACCAGATAAAAAATGCGGTAACCACGACCGTTATGATAAGTGCCGCATATGAGGGAAATATCTTTAAATACAGATAATTGAGTATTGTCGTGATATATAGTCCGGCTATGCCAAGCCCACTCACAAAATAAGAAAATTTTTCCAGTTTTTTTGCCAGGAACAGTTCAGAGCCCGCAAAGATCGCAACACCTAAAATATAAAACAGAATTCCCTGCAGGGTGGAGCTCATATACTGCAGTCCAAATGTAACAAACGCGATCAGGATAAATAAGATTCCGACCACACCCAGAAATGCGGTTCCGATCTTGTATTCCAGCGTCCGTTTATTTTTAGTCTGCGGCGGTACAGGCTGTACCTGCGGCTGCTGACGGAACTGCTGCTGTGCCTGCTGCATATTTTGCGGCATGTGTGGCACTGGCTGCCCATTCTGATTTTGCGGCGCGGTCTGTGCATATTGTGACATGTGCGGCACTGACTGCCCGTTCTGATTTTGCGGCGTGGTCTGTGCATATTGTGACATGTGCGGCACTGACTGCCCGTTCTGATTTTGCGACACGGTCTGTGCATACGGTGGTACGTTCTGTGCATTTCCTGTCATCGCCTGCTGCATATTTTGCGGCGGCACATTTCCCTGCCCCGGCTGTACCGGCGGCTGCACCAGCCCGTTTCTCTGCAGATACATCTGATAGCTGTGCACCAGATGTTTTTCCGTCTTTTCAAGATCGGTCTCCGTCATCTGCAGCTTGTGCAGTACCTGATCCAGATACTGTGTAAACTGGTAATCAACGGAGTTCCTCTTAAACCCCTCGATCTTTTGTTTTAATGCATCAATTCTGTCTCCCCGATTGGGAAATGGTGTCTGATTTAACATACTTTTCCTCAAAAGCTTCCTGTGGCATGGGTTTATCAAAGAAATATCCCTGTACCATCTGCACTTTCATTCCTTCCAACACTTCAAATTGTTCCCTGGTTTCTATTCCCTCGACGCAGACATTGACATCAATTGCTGCTGCCAGCTCTGCGACCATCTTAATAAAGGATTGTGAATACTCATCCTTTGTCAGATCTTTTACAAATATCTGATCCACCTTGATAACATCCAAGGGGATCTCCCGGATATGCTTAAGTGACGAATATCCTGTTCCGAAATCATCCAGCGCAATCCGCACTCCCAGTGCCCGGATCGCATTGAGGATCTTCTGCATGCGTTCCATATCGTTGATAGCGAGACTTTCCGTAACCTCGAGAGTCAGGTTTTCAGGGGCAAGCCCGCTGTCTGTCAACGCTCTTTTTACAACCTCGACAATGTCATTTTGCAAAAGCTGTACAACCGACAGATTGACATTGACCTTGTATTCCGGATGTCCGTTTTCATTCCATCTTCGGCACGCATAACAGGCCTCTCTTAATACATATGTGCCGATTGGTGTGATCAGTCCCAGATACTCTGCAAGCGGAATAAAATCCGCGGGAGAAATAAAGCCCAGTGCCGCTGAGTTCCAACGCACAAGCGCCTCTGCACCCACACAAGGACTGCCCTCTTTCTGCACATCCATGATCGGTTGGAAAAATACGGCAAATTCCGAACACGCATTGACCGTGGCATCACGCATATTTTTTTCCATATCCAGTCTCCGGCTGGATACCGAAGACAATTTATCCGAAAATCTGGCAACACGGTTTTTACCGGTCGTCTTTGCCTCATACATCGCAATATCCGCTTTTTTGATCAGATCGGCGACATTGTCACCGTCCTTTGGATAAACACAGACTCCCATACTCATGGTGCAGTAATATTCTGCATCCTTCAACATCCACGGTCTGCTGAACATCATACGGATATCACTTACGATCCGGTCCAGCAGATGATAGCTTTTGGGAGGCACGATAATGACAAATTCATCACCGCCCATACGGTAGCAGGTATCCTCTATTCCCTCGATCTGTACAAAGCCTTGTGAAATGGACTGCAGCAGGACATCTCCATACTGATGTCCCAGTCCATCATTGATGTGCTTAAAATCATCCAGATCCAGATATAGCAGAGCGCCCTTCTGACTGTTCTGCCTGGCAAGATCGATATAGCGGGCCAGATCTCTCTCACAACACATACGGTTGTAAAGACCTGTCAGAAAATCTGTGTAAGCCTGCTGCTCAATCTTTTTCTGGTAAACCTTTTTATCTGTAACATCATACAATGCATACAGATGAACCTGGCTCATGTCAATCCAGCGGATCAGCACATGATACATATCATACCATCTGTCTTTTTTTTCATGACAGATCTCATAATATCCGTCCTTAATCCCTATCGGCTTGGCAAGCTCCAAAAAAGAATCTATCTGATCATCCCTGATCTCAGCCGCAAAAACCTGTTTAAACAGCTTATTGGCAAAAAGCGCCTTGCCGGTCTGTGAATCTTTGACATAAATGCAGGTACCGACATTATCCAGAATTTCCTGCAAGGATGCATAGGAGCCGACAAGAGAGCTGTTTTGGATACGTTTATCAAGCAGACTCTGTACAACCTTGACCACATCACTGATAAATTTAATCTCATCCTTGCGCCATACGCGGCTCTTGTCATGCTCTATCACACAAAAATACATGGCAGGCTTTTTATTGACATAAACAGGCAAAGCAACCACTGCCTTGATATGATATTGGAGCATTTCAGCATGCATCCCGGCTGAAGCCAGGGAATTGGCAGAAAGGATCAGCGGCTTGTCTTCTCCAAGCAAAATACCGCGAGAAATTCCTTTGACCTTGTTGCCAACTGTCCGTGAAGGTGTCGGAGCCTGATAAAAAGAGATCAGATCAACATAGTCTTCATTTTTTTCAACCTGAAACAGTCTCGCAGCACTAACCTCCAGATATTCCCCGACGATTTTGAGAATTTTCTGAGTAGCATCCTCAAAGCTTTCCGTGCTTTCCAGATACTGCACCACCTCTGTCATGGCCTCCGTGCGTCTGAGAGCCGCACTCATTTCCGTTTCGGAATACTTGCTCTTCTGACTCTCGCACCTTGCATTTTGGACATCGATCTCATTTTGAACAAGCTTTCTTTCGACACAGGCAAGCATATCCAGGGCATGATACAGATCATCCATTGTAATACCTTCAACCGGTGCCTCCGGCATCTGACTGTCTGCTGCACCTTTGATCACAGCGCACAAAAGCCAACAGTTGGTGCGGCTTCCCTGCGAAGTGACACAAACTGCTGCCAGCTTGAGATTCGCATACCGGGTAGGCTCAACCAGAATATCTTCGAGAGTGCTGTCCGCGATCCGCTTATAAACCTGATAAAAGTCCTCATCCGAAAGAAATCTCCGGATGTAGGCAATCCCCTGTTCATCACCGGACATCTCTGTCAGACGCTGACCGTCCATATCCACACAATATGCAAATAAATGTGATAAGGTGCAGAAATGATTCTGCACCTTTTGAAGTTCTGCTTTACTGAAAATTTGTTGCATAAATAATAATTCCTGATCAGTTGTCTACGCTATAGTTGGGGGCTTCTTTTGTAATATGGATATCATGAGGATGACTCTCCTTTAAAGAAGCAGAGGAAATCTTGACAAATCTGCCGTTGTCCTTTAACTGCTCAATCGTAGAGGTTCCACAATATCCCATACCGGATCTTAAGCCTCCCATTAACTGGAAGATTGTATCCTCAACGGATCCCTTGTATGCCACACGGCCCTCTACGCCTTCGGGAACCAGCTTTTTGGCATCTGTCTGGAAATAACGGTCTTTGGAACCGTTTTCCATGGCTGCGATAGATCCCATACCACGGTATACTTTATATTTTCTGCCCTGATACAGCTCAAATGTACCGGGAGCTTCATCACATCCGGCAAACATGGAGCCCATCATACATACATTACCGCCTGCGGCGATCGCCTTTGTCAGGTCACCGGAGAACTTGATTCCACCGTCTGCAATGATCGGAATACCATATTCCTTAGCTGCTGAATATGCATCCATGATAGCTGTGATCTGCGGAACACCAATTCCGGCAACGACACGTGTTGTACAGATAGAACCGGGTCCGATACCAACCTTAACCGCATCTGCACCGGCTTCGATCAGAGCCTTTGTACCTTCGGCTGTTGCAACATTACCTGCAATCACCTGCAGCTCCGGATATGCTTCTTTGATCATCTTGACACAGTTTAATACATTCTGTGAATGACCATGTGCGGAGTCCAAAACAACAACATCAACCTTGGCTTCAACAAGCGCAGCCACACGTTCAAGACAGTTGGCTGTAATGCCGACTGCAGCACCGCACAACAGTCTTCCCTGTGAATCCTTGGCAGCCAACGGATACTTGATAGTCTTTTCAATATCCTTGATGGTGATAAGTCCCTTCAGATTGAAATTATCATCTACGATCGGAAGCTTTTCCTTTCTGGATTTGGCAAGGATAGCCTTTGCCTCCTCTAAAGAAATTCCCTCTTTTGCTGTGATGAGACCTTCGGATGTCATACATTCCTTGATCTTTTTGGAAAAATCTTTTTCAAATTTTAAGTCACGGTTGGTAATGATACCAACTAATTTTTTGCCTTCTGTGATCGGCACACCGGAAATGCGGAACTTGCCCATTAAAGCATCTGCATCCCCGAGAGTATGATCCGGTGTCAAAGAAAAAGGATCAGTGATAACGCCGTTTTCGGAACGTTTAACCTTATCAACTTCCTCTGCCTGTGCTTCGATGGACATGTTTTTGTGGATAATACCGATACCACCCTGACGCGCCATTGCGATTGCCATGCGGTGTTCGGTAACCGTATCCATTCCTGCACTCATCATCGGAATGTTTAATTTGATTTTTTTTGTTAAGTAGGTAGATAAATCTACCTGATTCGGAATCACCTGTGAATATGACGGAACCAAAAGCACGTCATCAAATGTAATTCCTTCACCAATAATCTGACCCATTTTTTCTTCCTCCGTTAATTGTATTTTATCGTTAATAAACGTTTCTGGGTGACATTCTGCGGATCGTATCCACAAGCTCCTGTGTCGTATCAACAAGCACACGGACCTTTCCTGCCTTCCCATCCACAACGATCTCATATGGATTACCCTCTTCCGAATCGGAAGAATAATCAACCACCTTAAGCTGTTCATACCGCTTCAACTGCTCAGAACCCTTCGGTGCCATGACAACCATTGTACCAAGGTCATAGTCTGCTACAGTCTTGCGGTTCTCTTTTTTACGGATCCTGTCGACCGTAAACTCTTTTCCCAGTAAAAGGTATTCGTATTCAATATCTGTAAAAAGCATCGGAATAATGGAACCGATCAGCAGGACCAGTCCAAGCAGCATAAAAACAAGATACGTAAATAATCCGGCTAAAAATAAAACAGCACCCACCCCTATCATAAGCTTATGAAGTAATGTTGCTGTTTTGGAATCAGGCTTCTTAACAAGAAGTTCAATATATGTGTCATTCATTGCGCAGTATCCTTTCACCTATGCTTTTATCAACCAAATAAGTATCTTTATTTTAATTCAAGATATCATAT
This sequence comes from uncultured Lachnospiraceae bacterium, assembly GCA_900549665.1. Taxonomy (GTDB): domain Bacteria; phylum Bacillota; class Clostridia; order Lachnospirales; family Lachnospiraceae; genus UBA2882. Next base: position 56,304 of record URPH01000010.1, read on the forward strand.
CCGTCAATAAAAAACCGCGGACCTCATGCCTTATGTCTTTTCCTTCTGGGCAGCCGTATCCGCATCATGGTATAAAACTTATCCATATTGCCTTCATACCTGATTTTTCCCGACTCGTATGCATCCATAAAGCTCATTTTCCGATCTGCGATCTCACAGATTGTTTGGGCCGATGCCGTGATCAGACCGTCACGGTCATGGTAATCATACGGCTCAACGCAGATTTTTCTCTCTGCAACCTCCAGATAAAAGGCTCCGGATACTTCTCCCTCCAGATTGATCTGAAACGCTATATGTTCAAAGATCTCTCTGGCATCCGCATTTTCGTACAATGTACGTACCTTATCAACAACCTCTTCATAAGTCATATGCTTTCCCCCTTTAACATAAAAAACGACTAACTGAAAATAACTGATTAAGCAATCTCCGGTACTATTTGATATCCACGAATTGCTCCGCCACAAAGCAACTCCTGATATCCTATATATTAAAATATATCATTTTCACTTATAAAATCAACCATAAGTCCCGCAATTTTCCGGGCTCCGGAATCATTTGGATGGATTCCGTCGTTGGAGTCAAAGGTAATGCCCTCTGTTTCCATCAGGTACGCCCACTTATGTCCGGAAACAATTTCCCGGATCTGTTTTGCATGTGTCTGGTTGTACGGAATCACACAGACAATGGAAACATCGGGATAATGTTCATGCAATTTATCCAGCACACTTTCATATCCCCTGAGAAAATTCCGGTCATCCGTATTGTAGTCATTGGTTCCCACATTCAGGATGATCAAGTCGCAGTCAGGATAATCCTCCGCGGATACGCGCCGGTTGGCTGACAGATAATCCAGAGCACCGGCTGTGGTATTAAAGGATCCGCTCTCTCCGATTCCACTGCCTCCATAGCCTAAAAAGTACGGTTCTGCATGAAGTGCCTCTGCCGTATACCACGAAACAGAATGCGTTGCACTGTTGTATGCGCTGACAGCCTCATCCCCCAGTGTCATGCACCCTTCGGTAATACTGTCTCCGATAAACAAAACTCTTTTCTGTTTGGGAATAAAGCCGTTCATTTCGCCCTGCCCGCAGTCAATATCGGAAAACGCAAAACCGATTTCACCCTGCCACTTGTCTTCCCTTTCATTCATGCCGTCCATCACAAGTGTCACATTGTGCTCATCCGCATCCGGCAAAGCTACGTGATTTTCCGAAACGGTCTGTCTGACCGGCTCGCCATCATCAATGATATATGCAAAATAAGGTGTCTCGAGCGTTGTCCGGTCTATAAACTGAATATCAAAGCCGTCCGTCCCCCTGATCTGGAAATATACCATGGCTCCCTGTGTCACCGTATTGTAACAGGCGGTGCCGTCAATGATCGTCTGATACCATCTTCCGGACAATGCAAATTTTTTGTCAGTGACAAGATAATCTGTCTTTCCGACATGAAAATCCTTAAGCAGCTCATCTACGTATTGCGTTCTGTCGACAGTCTGCTCCTGTCTGTCCACAATATTTCCCGATACCTGTGCCTTTTTTTGATCCAGATGACTGAAAACCGCATAGGCGATCAGAAGCAGCACCACAAGCAATGCAGCAATGATACACATCACTTCAATGATACCAATATTCCGTTTTTTTCTTCTCCTGCGCCGTGCTCTCATAAAATCATATCTTCCTCCGGTTTTAACCGATTGCAAAAAGAGTGCTTACATACTCTGCAAGCACCCCTCTTGATTCTTTGTATCATCATACAACAGCATTTTAAAAAAAGAAACCTTTTTTATAAAAATTACATATTTTTCTAAGGTTTTTATAAGATTTCGCGTAAAATCTGATTGATCAGGGAAGGATCAGCCTTTCCTTTCATGGCTTTCATCGTCTGTCCGACCAAAGCTCCGATTGCCTTTTCCTTGCCGTTGTGATAATCATCGACAGCCTGTGGATTGTTAGCCACAACCTCTTCTATCGTCTTTCTTAAAGCGCCTTCATCATGTACGGTCTTTAAGCCTTTTTCTTCAACATATTCAGCCGGATCCACTCCACCGTCAAACATTGCCTCAAATACTTCCTTGGCAACGGAGGTGTTGATCTCCTTTTTGTCTACCATAGCGATCAGGGAAGAAAGCTCATCCGGTGTAAAACGGATATCCTCCGGATCCATGCTGCGTTCCTTTAACAGACGAAGTGTCTCTCCCATCAGCCAGTTGGAAACCTTTTTGGGCTGTGCGCCAAGGGCTACGGTCTGCTCAAACAGATCCGCCATTCTCTTGGTGTTGGTAATAATATCAATATCGTAATCCGGGATATCATATTCCTCTTTGTAGCGTGCCATCTTTTCCTCGCGGAATTCCGGCTGCTCTTTGCGGATGGCATCGATCATCTCTTCGCTGACAACGATCGGAACCAGATCGGGATCAGGAAAATAACGATAATCCTGTGCGTCCTCTTTGCTTCGCATTGCATAAGAGGCTTCCTTGGTATCATCCCAGCGTCGGGTCTCCTGTACAACCTTTTCGCCGGATTCGATTAAATCGATCTGTCTGGCCTTTTCTCCTTCAATCGCATGTGCAATAGCTTTGAAGGAGTTTAAGTTTTTCATTTCGGTACGTGTACCAAATTCGGCAGCTCCGACTTCTCTTACAGACAGGTTGACGTCTGCTCTCATGGAGCCTTCCTGCAGCTTGCAGTCTGACGCGCCCAGATACTGGATCAGAAGTCTTAACTTTTCCAGATAGGCGATAACTTCATCGGCACTTCTCATATCCGGTTCGGATACAATCTCAATAAGCGGTACGCCCGAACGGTTGTAATCAACTAAAGTTGCATCCTCCCATTCGTCGTGGATCAGCTTTCCTGCATCCTCTTCCATGTGGATCTCATGGATGCCGACCTTCTTTTTGCCACCGTCTTCTGTCTCTATTTCCACATAACCGTTTCTGCAGATCGGCAGATATAACTGGCTGATCTGGTAGTTTTGCGGATTGTCAGGGTAAAAATAGTTTTTACGGTCAAATTTACCGTTTCTGGTAATGTCACAGTTGGTTGCCAGTCCGACAGCGATCGCATATTGGAGCACCTGCTTATTTAATACCGGCAAAGATCCCGGCATTCCGGTGCAGACCGGACATGTATGACTGTTGGGAGCTCCGCCAAATGCGGTAGAACATCCACAGAAAATCTTGGTCTTGGTCGCAAGCTCTACATGGACCTCCAGACCAATGACAGTTTCATATTGCTTTGCCATTTATTTGCCCTCCTTTGCTCTGAGTGAGAATTTGCCTCTCGCCTGCTCATAGGAGTAAGCGGCCTGTATCAGCTTCTTTTCTTCAAAACAATCACCAATCAGCTGTAAACCGATGGGAAGCCCGTTTTTGTCAACACCACACGGAACACTGATACCGGGAAGACCTGCCAGATTGACGGAAATGGTATAAATATCACCGAGGTACATCTTCATCGGATCGGATAAGGATGAGCCAAGCTTGGGTGCTGTTGTGGGAGCACAAGGTCCCAGGATCATATCATATTTTGCAAAAGCCTCATCAAAGGATTTTTTGATCAGGGCCTTTACTCTCAAAGCCTTTAAATAATAAGCATCATAGTAACCGGAGCTAAGTACAAAGGAGCCCAGCATGATACGGCGCTTAACCTCAGGTCCAAAGCCCTGTGAACGGCTGCGTTTGTACATCCGGTGCAGCTCCTCGCAGTCCTCGGCACGGTATCCGTATTTTACGCCGTCAAAACGCTCTAAGTTGGAGCTTGCTTCTGCATCGGCAATCGTATAATAGGTAGGAATTGCATATTCTACCAGATCAAGGTCAAACTCTTCAACGATCGCGCCCTTTTCTTCCAGTACCTTGGCTGCTGCCAGTACCTTTTCTTTGACATCGGCATCCAGTCCGTCACCAAAGTAGGATCTCGGAATACCGATCTTCATACCTTTGACATCATCGACAAGAGCAGAGGTAAAATCTGTTTCTCTTTCTACACTTGTGGAATCCTTTAAGTCATGAGAAGCGATTGCTTCCAAAACAGTTGCACAGTCTGTCACGTCTTTGGCAAGCGGTCCGATCTGGTCCAGAGAAGAACCGTATGCGATCAATCCATAACGGGAAACCGTTCCGTAGGTAGGCTTCATGCCGACAACGCCACAGTATGATGCGGGCTGTCTGATGGATCCGCCGGTATCGGAGCCGAGCGCATAGAAGCATTCATCTGCCGCAACCGCTGCCGCGGAACCGCCGGATGATCCGCCGGGAACATGCTCGGTATCCCAGGGGTTTTTGGTAGGTCCAAATGCAGAAGTCTCTGTGGTGGAACCCATGGCAAACTCATCCATGTTGGTCTTTCCTAAGATAACGGCGCCTGCCTTTTGTAAATTGATAACCGCCTCAGCCGTATAGGTCGGGATAAAGTTACCTAAAATTTTGGAAGAGCAGGTAGTAAGCATACCCTCGGTACACATATTGTCCTTGATGGCTACCGGAACACCTGCTAAAGGTCCGGACAGTTCTCCTGCATCTATTTTTTTCTGGATATCGTCAGCTTGTGCTAACGCTCCCTCTTTGTCCAGTGTCACATAGCAGTTTAAATCTGCTTCTGTCTTTTCAATCTGGTCAAGCACCGCCTGTGTTGCCTGCGCGACAGTCACTTCACCTTTTTTGATAGCTGCCGAAAGCTCTACGGCAGTATAATCCAAAATATTCATCTGTCGAAAGCCTCCTTAAAATGTATTGGGAACAACAAACATACCGTCTTTTTCTTCCGGTGCGTTTTTTAATATATTGTCTCTGTCGTCGCCGTTGGTCACAACATCCTCCCGGAATACATTGTTTACCGGAAAGACATGGCTCATCGGCTCAACACCTGTCGTATCCAGCTCGCCAAGCTGATCAATATAATCCAGCATTTCTGCAAGATCCTTTTTGGCCTGCTCTTTTTCCTCGGCAGACAGCTCCAGCTTTGCAAGGATACCAACGTAGTCGATTGTTTCATCTGTAATAACGTTTGCCATATCAACTCGCTCCTTTGATTTATGCGATCTACTTATTTATAATTTCTCCGTAACTATTCAGAGCCAAGGCAATTTTCACAAATTTGCGAATCATGCTTGCATGAATGAGCATAATTTTGAAAATTTCTTTGGCGAAGTAACCACATGAGCAAAAGGAAAGCTCTGAAAGAGCGGTTTTGCGAATGGGGTTCTGAATAGTTACATTTCTCCATAGAAACATCAAAAGAATAGCATAAAAACGGCTTGTTTGCAAGTAAACAAGCCGTTTCCTGTCATTATTCCCGTCATTATTTTCACTCATTACCAACTGTAATATCATATCGTTTTTTCTGCCGGTTATTTAGCAAAAAATTCCATGTTGTCTCTTTTTGCCATCTGTTTTACCAGATAATAAAATTCATCCTTGTATTCATCATTGATGTCCAGGGTCTTGTAGGTATCCAGAATATACTGATAATCCGCATCGCCCTTGTAATCGCTGTCGGAAAGGATCAGTGCAAACTCCGCCACCAGTGAGGCAAACACAAAATCATCGCTCGGATATTTTGTGAAGGCTCCAAAATCCACAACATAAGATACCTGCTTGGATTCGGATTTGCCAGGTGCCTTGTAGCGGATAGCGACCGTTGCATATTCATCATTGTACAACAGGTCTGTATGCGCTTCTCCATCCTGATACTTCAATTTGATCTCATCTGCTGCTCCTGCCGGGATAATCTCATACAGGGCAATGACCTGATGTCCGGCACCGATCTCACCGGCATCCTTTTTATCATCATAAAAATCCCTGTCGGTGAGCTTGCGGTTTTCATAGCCGATCAGGCGGTAGGAATTGACCTTTTCGGGATTAAACTCGACCTGCAGCTTGACATCCTCGGCTATCGTCAAAAGGTTGGCTCCCATCTCTTCTACCAGTACCTTTTTGGCCTCAAACAGAGAGTCTATGTAAGAATAATTGCCATTTCCGCAGTCAGCCAGACGTTCCATATTGTTGTCCTTGATGTTGCCGGTTCCAAAGCCTAAAACAGAAAGATAAATCCCGCTTTCTTTTTTCTTTGCAATAAATTTTTCCAGCTCATCCGGATCGGAAATACCGATATTGAGATCTCCGTCGGTAGCTAAAATAACACGGTTGTTACCACCCTTTATATAATTAGCCTTTGCTAACTCATATGCTTTCTGGATACCGTCCTCTCCATTGGTTCCGCCTCCGGCGTATAAACCATCCAGAGCACGGTAGATCTTTTCCTTCTGTGTGCCGTTAGCACCTGCTAACACAGTTTCCACACCGTCAGCATAGGTGACGATCGAAACCGTATCATTTTTGCCAAGCTCTGATACCAGCTCCTTGAAGGATTGCTGCAAAAGAGGCAGCTTATCCGGCTCATCCATGGAACCTGATACATCCAGCAAAAATACAAGGTTGGTATCCGGTGCCTTGCTCATATCAACCGGCTCTGTAGCCATGCCGACAAACATCAGCTCATGCTCCTTATTCCACGGACAGGAGCTGACCTCTGTCGTAACGCCAAACATCTCACCTTTTTTCGGTTTGTTCAGATCATAGGAAAAATAATTGATAAATTCCTCCGGTCTGACTGCATCCGGATCGATCATGTCAAGTGTATATCCATCCTCGATCATACGTCTGACATTGGCATAGGATGCAGTATCTACATCTGCTGAAAATGTGGATAACGGCTGGGATTTGACAATACAAAATCCGTTTTCATCTTCTTTTTCATATTTCTCGGCATTGTACTCTTCATCAGAACCGGAATATTTACTGCTATTCTGTAATGCCTCATCTGATGCGGCTTCGTCATTCCAGTCATACAGATCGTCATAGGCATCTGTACTGTCCTCATACATTTCATTATCCTGTCCCGCACCCTCCTTGGGTACAGCTTCTGCAGCTTCCTCATAGTCCCCTTCCGGTTCGTTTGTCTCAGATGTCATTTCATCATGATATTCTGCAGATGCCCCGTCCGATGTTCTCTGACTGGCGGCACCACATCCGGCAAGCATACCTGCCAGTATGGTCATGGAAAGTCCGATACAGATGCCTCTTCGTAAATTCTTTTTGATCATAATATTTCCTCCCCTTATCTTTCAGGAATCACGGCTGTATATTGATTGTAACAGCCGTATTTATGCGTCTTATGATAGATATACGCACCTGAAACCGGAAATTTATGGTACTTTTCATTTTTATTCAGAAATTTTTTCCAATCTGCATACTGCTGTCTGCTCATCCGGGGATGAGCCTTTATCGGAAGCAACCGGAGTCACTACGATATGGTATGCCTTTTTTCGCCTGATCGTGATATCCTGCGTCTCCAGTTCATCGCACAGGCTTTGTGAAATCAAAGCATCCATGCGTTCTCCGTCATCCGTCGTAAAATGATATACATAGGCATAGCCCTGATCCTTCCAGTCCGGATCGGCAACAGATATTCCGGTCAGGACGGCTTTGTCCACTTCCAGAGTGTCGGTAACAGAGGCTGTGTTATTGTTTTTTACCTCGGTTTCCTTTGCGCCGCCGTCAGCAAGCTCCTGTGTCGGGGCTCCGGCCGCATTTTCCGTTTTATCTCCGACGCCGTTCTGTTGCGCAGAGCTTGTGGTTTTATCTATCGATGCAGCGGTATCCGCAGTCTCTTCATATGCAGCTTCACTCTCCGGCATATCGGCTGCCTCATCTGCTACCGCGCTCTCCGGTATATCCATTGCCTCATCTGCGGCTGCGCTTTCTGGTATATCCACCGCCTCAGCTGCTGCCGCGGCAGTCTCTTCCGCGCTCTCCATTTCCGCCTCCTGCGGGTACGCGGTTTCATTCATCGACGTTTGGTCATTCATTTTTGCAATCTGTGTGTTGCGCACTGCTGAAATGCCTATGATCAGAATAAAAATGGCTGCCGCTGCCGGGATCATTCTCTTTATCACAGAGTATATCTTTTTATTTGTTGTTTTTTCGGCTGTTTTATCTGATATTTTCCTGTCTTTTGCTCTGTCAGATAAATTTATATCTGCTGTTTCTCTAGCGATTTTTTCTGTATTCTCTGCTTTTTCATCTGTCAGTTCCTTCTGCGCATGTACGGGAGACTCTGAAATTTCTCTATCTTCAAGCTGCGATTCGATCCGGTTCCAAAGATCCGGTGTTTCTTCATTTATGTACTTTTTGTATTCTTCTTCAAAATCACGCATCAAATCCACACCTCCTTAATTTTTTGATTGCTTCCCGGTAGCGCCAGGTAACTGTCCCCATCGGCTTTGCAAGCAATGCTGAAATTTCTTCAAATGTCAGTTCTCCGACAATTTTCAGATGAACAACCTCCCGCTCCGCAGGCTTTAACTTAGACAACATTTCCTGCATGGTAATATTGGTAACAACCATTGCTGCTGTCGTATCCTCTATGGCCTCCTGCCTGTCAGCTGCTGCATCCAGGCCATCCACGTCATCGTCATCTGCTTTTTCATACAGGACTTCCCGGTTGTTCGCCCTTAAAAAATCAACCGCCATATTGTGGGCGATCCTGCCAAGATATGCCCGATGGCCTCCACCCGGCACATACTTATCGGCAGTGTTCCATAGCTTTATAAAAAAATCACTGGTAACATCCTCTGCATTTTCATAGTTTTGCACAATGTTTTTTATCAGATGAAAAATATAACCGGAATACGCTTCATAAATTTCCTTAAGCGCCGACTTATCTCCATTTTTCATCCGCTCCATGCAAAGGTCAAATACACGATCTTCCATGTCGTTTCCCTTCCTCAAATATAAGTATTTTCATAAAATGATCCCGTAAAGCACCGGCGGTAAGGATGGTATCAAAATACTTATATATATGATACGTTCTGACCGATCGAAATTTATGGGAGTATTTTTGCCGTTCTTCAACTGTGCAAACAGGTTGATGAACTTTTGCTCATTATATCATGATTCGCACTCCGTGCTCTTCGTTGCTTTGCAACTATCATGATCGACATTCGCCGTTCGCCATTTGTGCAAGCACATGGCTCTCTTGCGCTCATTATATCATAGTCCGCACTCCGTGCTCTACGTTGATCCGTACTTTTATAGATAAAAAATGCGTAACAGACAAAAATCTGTTACGCATTAAAAATCGACGTTTTATCAATTTTATTTTTCTTTACGTTTTACCACGATCACAACGCCTGCTGCCACAGCTGCCATGCAGACAATTACAATCAGCCAGATAAGCATTGTGTGACTGCCGGTAGCCTCTGCATCTGCTGTCTGTACCGTATCATCAACCTCTGCAGATGCCGCCTGCACAGTATCGTTATCCGCTGTATCTGTTGTGATTGTATCCTCTGCTCCTGCAACCGGCTCCATGGAAGCTGTATCAAGGATGATGGTATAATCAGAAGCATGTGTAAAGATAAGCTCTGTCTGACCATTCTCATCTACCTCATCGGCACAGATAAATTCCAGTTCGTTTGTATCTGCATTGTAGTAAAAGAGGTTTGCGATCAATCCCTGATTCTTTTCTCCCATATTCAGGCACAGAGTTGCTTCAAAGCCAAATTCTCCGTCATAAGCAAGTGTCAGATTCATGGAGAATCTTTCACCGGTCAGCGCATTGATCACATCTACCGGAATGGTATTCGATGCATCCTTGCCGACAGACACGCTGAAATCAATATCACTGACAGTTTCTTTTGTCACGCTCTTACCGTTTACCTGCCAGGTGATGCCATTACCAAGATCAAACTCGATCGTGATGTCTTTTCCCCTGATCGTATCAAAGATACTGCCGGGAACAACGCTTGAACCGTTCATGTCGACTGTAATCGTACTGCCTTCAGCACTTGCTGATGCGTCTGCCTTGATAACATCCCAGCCTTCTTTACCGTCTTTTCCACGGATAAAAGGTTCCTTAGCATCTTCTGCTGACGTATCATCCTGCTTCGGTTTCTTTGCATTATCGGCTAACTGCTTCACATTTTTCTGGACATTATTAAGACCGGGTGCCTTCACGCCGTATTGCGGGCCATTGCTATTGACCGGATTAACCGGAACCGGATTGTTATTGCCGGGATTTGGATCTTCCACAGCGGCTATTTTCGCTATCGGTTTTGTCATCGTATAACCGCAGGCGCTGCACTCATAGGTCATGGCGCCTTCCTCTGTGGTCGTCGGCTGCTTGGTCACTCTGCTTGTCAATGCTACATGATTTGTCGGATCTTTTTCAATTTCTGTACCCCGGACTATCATTTCACCGCATTCGAGACACCAGACATCCCCGGTATTACCGGTTGCTGCACAGGTTGCCTTTAATTCGCCACGTCGTTCTGTTTTTACATGCTCACAGTTTGAACGTATAATTGCCACGTCGACTGTCAGATTTTCATAATTCACAGAATCCGCTGCTGTATAAGTTGCCTTAACCGTTATCGTATTTCCTACCGTCAGATTTGTATCCTGTCCCTGCTTCGGTGTCCATTCCCAACCATCAGGGAGTGTCACATCACCGACTTTTTTGCAGGAGAAGCCGACATTCATGATGCTGTCCGGAACCTGCGGAGGATTCTGCGCCTTGTTTACTGTTATCCGGATCGAACTGCCTACAGTTTCATAAGATGCTGTATCCGCCGGTATAAAGACATATTCGTAGCTCTTTCCATTATCATTCTGATAAGAAAGCTTCGTATCTGCCTTCACCCATGCAAAAGTACCGCTTACTGTTTCATTACTGTATGCATCATCAGATCCCCGGTTGCCTCTGCCGTCACCATAGATCACGGTTCCGGTCAGTTTCTGACTATTCAGGGTATCACCGTGCGTATAATCACTTATCTGCGGAACTGTCAGGATATAAGGTTTTGCCTTTATCACAGTCAGTGTCACCGTATCCATCGCAGAATTTTCATAATGCTGCGTATCATAAGGCTCAAAATAAACTCTGCGCTCACTCTGTCCTACCGTCGGAGTCTGGTTTTCATCCTCCCATTTCCAGATTCCGCCAATCTGCTGATTGTCTACACCTATTACAATACCGGGATTTTTTGAAAGTCCATTTAAAATCTCCCCGCTATATGCAGATGTACGATAAATCTGTTCCGGCGGATCCGGTGTCCAAATAATGCGAGGAACTGCTTTCTTGACTGTAACAGTTATATATCCGATATAGGGTGCATATTCCACATTATCCGGGGTAAACGTCCACTCAGCCAGACGCTCTCCAACCTCCGGCTTATCATCCGGGGCGTTCCATGCAAGCGTTCCCACTATTTCTTCTCCGGTATCTTCATCTACAAATTTGGCTTCATTAAACTGCAGTACAGACCAAGATTCCCCATAAGCCATCTCATTTTTCTGCAAAGTAAGTTCACCCTGCAGCTTTAAAGGCTTCTGTTCCACCAGCTCAAGGTTGATGGTCAGCGTATTATTGCCATTTATAATATAGTTATCTGTTATTATGGGAACTGTGATTGTTATTTTTTTACCTATATTTCCCGTTGCAAGCTTATAGACCAGCTTACATTCCTTATACAGTGGTGCTTCGACAAATGAACTACTGTCTGTTGTTGATATCGCACCAAAATTCGCAGAACCACAATCCTTCGGAAGCAGTGGCAAAAGGTCAATCGCATCCTCATTCTCCTTGGAATACAGATACTTTCTATTAACGGCTTCTGCAGTATATGCCTTCTTATTGACTGTCACATCCACAGTCAGTGGTGTTGCCGTCGTATAGTTCTTGGTTGCAGGAAGATACATCTTGATCTTCGCGCTTCCGGGGCTCTTGACAGTCACTTTGCCATCATCTGATACCGAAACAATCCAGTCATCTTCTACACTCACGCCATTTGAATCCTTAGAATCTCTTACTTCATATATAAGCTTTCCTTCTTTGTTGTTGGGTGATACATTCAAGGAAAAATCAGGATCCTTGTAAACTGCGGTCACACTTGTAGTAAAGCCTTCATTCTGGATGATCTCTCCGGCTGCCTTTGTGATCGTAAGAGTCCCTTCCGTCTTAGGATTGGTTAAATCGGATAAATTATCAAAATACTTTGCGGTCACTTCATAATTACCGCTGTCAGAGCTTACTGTAAACGGATATTCACCGCAATCCGATCCACTTTTTGCCGAAGTTACAAGCGACAATGTATTTTGAATGGTCTCTTTTGTATCTGAGCCTGCCAGGCCCTTGCTTTCACCGTCTGTGACAATGTCAAAATCACCATCCGTTATCCGGGGTATATTTTCCCCATAGCCTACCGTCATATCTGCAACACGGATCGTGATCGGCCGTTTTTTAATAACCGGTCTTACCCTGAATATATGATTCTCAAATTGATCCGGATACAGGCTGGCATCCGGGATGAAGGTCACCTGACACGTTGTCGTTGTATTCATCCCTAACGGCGTCGTATCTTTCTCTGTAATCTTCCATTCACCCTGAATCTCAACATCACCATACTCCGCTACACCGGGAGTGGTAATCGTCAGATCCTGCGGCTTATCTCCATAAAAACCGGTCAGTACAGGTACTGCTGCTATCCATGGCAATGCCTTGGTCGTGGTAAAGCTCATAAAAGGACTGGAACTTATATTGCCGGCCCTGTCAATACTTACCATCCAGACTGTACATGCTTCGCTGGGCTGCAAATCTGAAATAGTGAGTTCATAATTGCCTTTGGGAACCTTGCAGGTATGCAAGGTTATTTCTCTTCTTGGATAACCAAATGAAGTCTGTACCTTATCTCCATCACTTGTAAAATTCGGCGCCCACTTGCCGTCATTTTCTTTTTTTGCAAGAGGGAGATATTTCTCGGAAGAAGCCGAATCCAGATTTTTGTAATAATCTGTCATTTTATCTACAAAATCCTTGTATTCAGACGCAGATTCAAATTCATTTGCATGCACATAGAAATATAACAATGTCAGATCTTCTGGTGCTTCGAAAGAGAATGTACCCTTTGTATCATCTAAGGTTCCGGTTGACGCATTCGGCGCATTGATCACATATGAAAGAATTGCAGTGTCTCTCACAATACCTTCCGTGCAGATATATTCACTCTTATTACCGGCTTTATCCACAGCATAAGCATAAACAACATAATTAGCATCTTTACTCAGGCTTCCTACCGTAACAGCAGAAGCTCCATTCGCTGCTACTCCCACAAAACTCAACTGATCCAGTTCTTCCGCTGTTTTTACCTTGTAATTATCTATGGCATTTTCATCAGAAACCTCTTCGATATAGTAAAAATACTGATCAAGACCACTGGTATCAATACCGGCTTTTTCATCATTGGCACGGATTTTGATTTCCAATGTCTCATCATTATAAAATTGATCAAAGCTGATCGTGTTTAACAGTTTCTTCCACCAGTTTTCTTTGATCTGGATTCCGTATCCATTAGAGCTTCCATCAGTACCTTCCCATACCGGAGCTGTCTTGTCGATCTGGACAGTCACGTCCACAGATGTACTGATATAACCGTTATCCTCATCTTTTATATAAAGAGTCTGTGTATTCCTGCCCTCTGATGTGAAAGTATATCCCAAAGCAGAGCCATTGATGGCCTCCTCCAGTGAAGCATAGGCATTCAGATTATCACTTAAACCGGCACCTGCTTCTACATTTTCTTTATATACAATCTTTTCTGCATCTGAGCTCTCATCCTGCTCGCTAAATTTCACAGGCACATCCCCATTGTACCAATGGTCTTTGGATACCGTGGTCTGTGCAGGCGAGAACGCATACTTAATCGCAAATTTATTGTCAGCCTTAATCTCTCCGCGATAATTCCTTTTACCTGTAAAGATCAAAGTTGCATCATCTGTTATATCCGTATTGTTAAGACCGGATACGGTAAAGTCGGTGTCTTTTACCAATGTATAACCCGTTATCAGGTTTCCATCCGCATCTCTCTGATAAAGTTCCCTGTCCTTGAGTTGATACCCGGATGCAGGAAGAACCGGCTTACCGGTATAATATGCTACCAGATCCTCAGGTACATCCACAGTAATACCATATAAGAGAGACAGGTCTCTTGGCGTAATCCTTGCAATACACTTTTCAGATGTAAGTGTATCAAAAAGACCATTTCCACCTGTTATCCTGAGATAAAAAGAATATTCTCCGGCATCGGTGATCATATATGCATTTTCAACTGTGGTGCCGAATTCTTTTTCTGTTATCCAGGTTTTTTGATCATCCGTACTATACTCAATTTTGTAGTTTGATATATAAGTACCACTCTTATACCAATTATTGGCTTCTGACTCAGAGCATACCGGAATATATTTACCATCAGTCAGACCGGCAGCAAACTGATATTGATCGCTGGGATCAGCTTCAAATTGCAAAGGGATCAAACTCCATGCCGGCTGCTCATATCCACAATAACTGTTTATGCAGACATTTATATCGCCCAGTCTTGCCGTACCTTTTCCGATCGTAAAGTAAATGGTAACTTCTCCGGTATAATTACCACGTCCTTTAATTGTGACCTGAGGTGCTTTTGCCTCATCAAAGCCAGCTTCCCCCTGTGTCAGGGTATATATATCTGCATTATTTTTATAATGTACAACATACTCAGCTATAGCACTATTCAGAGGATTGTCACCACCTACACCGATAGGGCTGTTCCAAGCCGGAATTCCTCTCTCATTGTAATAACTCGGTGCAGTGAGTGTCTTCGAACCATCAGCAGTATCCAGTGTGATATTTGACAATATCTGCGGATAGCTGTCATAGGTACGTCCGGTCAGACCTTCAACATGCAGGTGTCCGTTCTCATAAGCTTTTGCAAGATCTGTCCTGCCACAATTTGCACACAGACCATATTCATCTGTATTATGGCCCAACAGAGTTACTGCTGCAGCAGGCATCGTAAATTTACTATCTGATATTATCTGCAGATTGGCATTATTTGTGCCTTTTCCATCTTTTGTCAGATAATAGCTGCAGATCTGGCCCGGTACACTGATGGAATTATCCGTCGTGTCTCCATTTTGATAAAGACCATAGGTGTCTCCATTGTAAACGGAAACAACAGAAGCATTTTCTCCATCCGTCGGCAATGTAACGCCCTCCGGAAGCGTGATCGGATACCAGATTTTTTTGTTTCCGGTTGTTTTTAAAGATGTAGACCAGTCAGCTGTATCATTCTTGCAATAAATACTGAGTTCTCCATCTCCGTAGAAAACGGGTGTCGCAGCACCTGCCCCCAGAACAGCTGTATTTCCTGTATTTGTCACCTTAATCTGTTCGTCCAAAGCTCCACTCGGACCGGAAATAACCGCTCCCTGCTTTACTTCTAATGTACTGCCACTTATCAATTCAATGCCAGCAGACACTTTTGCATCTCCAATAATAAGTTTCGATTCTTTTACCTCAAAAATATCTGCTTTGCTTTTAGCTACCACCTCTGTTTTTTCATCTAATGTAAGTGTGGCTCCTCCTGACAAGCCAATAGATCCTTCCACCTTTATATTCTTCATATATACATGTGTCGTATCATACACAGCTTTCAGTACCGTACCACCGGACAATTCATGGCACTCTCCCTCAGATCTGATAATGATTTCTTTCGGGAAATGACCATCGAAGTCACCTATAGAATTTACGACACTAACGCTACACTCTGTATCCTGTAATAAAATAATCTCTGCCTTTTCAACACCTTCAAATTCACCTTCACTGCTATATGATAAGTATGTCATGGCATCTGCCCAATCGGCATAATAGGTTTCCTTTGTGGTTCCATCCGCTTTGGTTTCAACGATCTTTACGACAGCCTGTGTGACTGTAAAGGTAACAGCATCAGATTTTACGGAGCTTTCCCCACATGAAACAGTACAATAGTACTGATAGGTTCCGGGCGCTAATCCGGCAGGAATCTGATAGGTACTTTCTGTTGCGCCAGAAACTGCAGTCTCTGTTGCAGAACCTTCTGTTCCATCAGATGTTACTTGATACCACTGGTAGGTCAATTCGCCGGTGCTCTCAGCCGCTATAGTAAGCTTCGGTGCGTCTGCTTCTGCATAATATTCCAGAACAGTACTCTTATTTTGAGCAATAGAAGGCTGCTCTGTAATCGTGATCGCTACAGGAATGACTTTGACATTTGTAATTTCTGTTTTATCTGTCAGATCTACCGGTTCTTCCTTATCCTGTGAAACAAAGCCATAACCCGGAACTAACATATTGGAAAGGGCATAACCCTTTGATGCGTCACAGGTTTCACCGCTTATGACATCTGTATATACCGAACTGTATATACCTCCGCGAAGATTAATGGTTACTTTTGCAGATTCTCGATTTCCATCAGCCGTCTTAATATAATGATACACATATAAATTTTTAACACTTGTATCCGCTCCTTCAATAGAAAGTTCGGCTCCTCCATATCCATATATATATTCATATTCGCCACTCTTAATTTGACAACGGGCATCGGAATTGCTTGTAGTCTTAAGAGTTCCTACCACTACCTTATTACATTTTCCACTTTCTAATACTCCAGTACCATTTTGCAGAATATCCAATTCATAACAATATGCATTGTTTAATGTAAAATTCGCCTGATCATCAACATTAAGAGTACCATACAGCTTACCGGTTAAACTTTTCGAATTTGTTAAAACAACGCCCATATTCCGAAAGTTCATTATAAAATTACCACATGCCCATATTCCTCCGGCATTGGTACCAGGATTCGCTCTATATAGCCCCATTTCCATTCCATTCAGATTAATGGTCAACGTTACATTTTTATTTTCACCGTCTAATGTCCATTCAAACTCTTTATAATCATCATAATTAATTTTAGCAGTTTGCAATAACTTTAATGTAATATCAAGCTCACTATCCGTAGAGGTATTTACTGCCTCGCTGATCGCATTGCACGCGTCATTCAATGTTGTATAATTTGTAGATTCACCATTTATACTGACCTGAACCAGATCATTAGCCAGCGTTGCCACGCCATAATCCCCAACCAGAGCATAAATTGCCGGCAGTTCCACATCTTTACCAAGTACGAGCTTATTGCCTTTTTCATCGGTATCAGGCAGAACCGGGGTATAGACATAGCAGAAACCCTCATGCTCTTCGCTACTGTCAAATTCTTCTGCGTCACTCTCGTCTGCATCCAACTCCCACTTGATATCCGCAAGCTGGATTTTCTCAGTCTTAGCAGCACTTTCATTATCTGAAACGGAAACTGCATCTTCCTGTTTTGCTTTTTCCACTGTTACAGTCAGCGTATCAGGGAAATTGATGTCATCTTCTGATGCTCCGACATCCAGTTTCTGCTCCCGTATGTCTTTTGACAAAGAATCAAAAGCAACAATAGACAGCTCCTCCTGCGTAGTCTCTGCACCAACTGCCAATGCTGACAGATCCGTCATATTGCCGATCATGACAACGGACAGGGCAACAGATAGTATCCGCTTGGATAACTGTCTAAAGTTAATGATGGTATTTTTCTTTTTCATATAAATTCTCCTCTTACTTATCACAAAGCCTTTTACGGCATAGTTCACCTGATTATCTCATAATATATTATAGTTACCTCTATATTATTTGTATAGCAAACTAAAGTTGAGTAAAACTAAACTTTTAACCAAACTTTTTTACTGTAAACGCAAAAAATCCCCTGTATGGAAGCTACCATACAGGGGGCTGTGTTTTGTTGCTATTTAATTAGATTCAAAGCAGACCAATTTCTCTGCCGCGGTTGACCGCCTGCTGCCTGTTCTGTACCTGAAGCTTCCGAAAAATATTATTGCTGTGAAATTTAACGGTTCCGGTCTTTTTTCCAAGTCTGTCGGCAATCTCATCATTGCTCATTCCCTGCGCCATCAGCCGGAACACATTTGCTTCCATAGCCGTCAACGGTTCATAATATTCGGCCGGTGATTTCAGATAATCAGGAAAATGTTTGCCAACCTCTCCCGCAAGGTCCATGATCATATCTGTAAAGGCATCCGCGCCTCTCTCCTGCTGATAGACTGTGAGCATCTGTACCATACAGTTGCCTTCATCTGCAAGCAGACGGAGATAATGATGCCGCCTTGCAAGTGCCAACGCTTTGCCAAGCTCATCGCTCATCCGTTGTCTGTCGCCGGCTTTGTGGTAAATGATGGCGGAAAGCATGTAGCACTCGCACAGATCCATATACCTTTTTACCGGGCTAAGCAAATCAGTAAGCTGCTTCACCAGCACATGAGCCACCATATATCTACCCGTTTGCAGATAGCATCGTACCTTTACCAGATAGGCATACATGTCCATCATAAAGATGTCCTTATTTTCATCCGGTGCTGTATGCTCCAGCCAGTTTTCCACTTCCTCCTGACATCCGTCATAGCAGGCTGCCAGACAGGCAAGGGCATTTAAGCTGGAGGTCAGTTCCTCCCAGCCTGTTTGATGTATCCTTTCGCGGATTTTTTCAACCAGGGGCTTGGCCATCTTTGTCTGTCCATTTACAAGCAGGATTTTCATCTGCAGGGCCAGCGCCACGAACAGGCAGCGCATATCCTTATCCTTCTCAACAAGCGGAATGATACCCGTTACCAGCACAAGTGCGTTAAAGCATTCATTATTCTGATAATACCATTCTGCAAGTAAAATATCATATATACTCTGCCCATTGCCTCCGTACAGCTGCTGCACGGTATCAATGATGATATCGCCATATCGCTCCAAAAAGGGACCGTATCTCGTAAAATCACGAAATCCGTTCAATATACTCGGGCGGCAGGCTGACAGGGTAAGTCCCATAACCGGCACTGCCTGCATCTTAATCAGGCAAAAAATGATTCTCAGAAACATGGAATCACTTGTATACGGCATTACCATTTCCAGTATGATCCTGTAAAGGTCTGTCTGCTTCAGATCCTGTGGCTGCCAATGCTTTGGGGTCTCTCCCAACAGCTTCATGCTTTCTTTTGCCAGATCCAGTCGTCCTGCCATGGAATAGATCAGGGCAAGATGTGTCACCAGCACGGGATTTTCCATACATTCCTGTGTGTCAAGCCGGTAGAAATATTCTCTGCAATCCCAAAGCGCGGGCATGGAAAAAGGATGCCGGACAAATTCTTCCACGATGGTTTCCGGTAAATGCCCCCTTTTATCCGCCGCTTTCATAATGCGCAGCATTTCTTTTCTCGGGCGGGGATAGGTTTGTTTTTCTTTTTTTATCATACTCATTATTGTCTCTTTAAAATATGGTGTGGACAGTATATAGGGATATTATACTCCTTATAATTGAGTTTTGACAAATGATTCGGGCGCCGATCAGTTGGCTGACAACAGAAAAGTCAATTACAATTTCTTAATTCTCTCAATCGCTTCAACCGTATTTTCATAAGAGCCGAATGCAGTCAGACGGAAATAGGTCTCGCCGCTTGGTCCAAATCCGGAACCGGGTGTACCCACAACATTTGCTTTTTCCAACAGATAGTCAAAAAATTCCCAGCTGTTCATTCCGTTCGGAGCCTTCAGCCAGATATAAGGAGCATTTACACCACCGGAAACGGTGTATCCGGCTTCTTTTAATCCGGTCAGGATATATTTTGCATTATTCATATAATAAGCGACCTGTTCTTTTAACTGTGCTTGTCCCTCCGGAGAGTAAACAGCTTCGCCGGCACGCTGGACAATGTACGGTGCTCCGTTGTATTTGGTGCCATGGCGTCTTGCCCACAATGCATGCAGCTTGGTTCCTTCTACCTCAAGGTCTTTGGGAATAACGGTATATCCAAGACGCACTCCGGTAAATCCGGCATTTTTGGAAAATGAATGTAATTCAATCGCACAGGTTCTGGCGCCCTCGCACTCGTAAATGCTGTGAGGAACATCGTCTTCGGAAATATAAGCTTCATAGGCTGCATCGTAGATGATCACGGAGCCGTTTTTATTGGCATAATCCACCCATTCCTGCAGCTGTGCCCTGGTAATGGTAGATCCGGTCGGGTTGTTGGGGAAGCACAGGTAGATAATATCCGGCAACTCTTTTGGAAGCTCCGGTGCGAAGTCATTGTCAACAGTACAGGGCATGTAGATCACATCGCTCCATGTCTCGGTCTTGGGATCATAGGTACCGGTACGTCCTGCCATAACATTGGTATCCACATATACCGGGTATACCGGATCGCAGACAGCAATCTTGTTGTCCACACTGAAAATCTCCTGAATATTACCGGAGTCGCATTTTGCTCCATCTGAAACAAAGATCTCATCAGCCGCAATATCGCAGCCTCTTTTTTTGTAATCATTTTCGGCGATTGCATTTCTTAGGAATTCATATCCCAGATCCGGTGCATATCCATGGAAGGTCTCGGCCACACCCATTTCCGAAACCGCACTGTGAAGCGCCTCGATAATAGCCGGTGCCAGAGGCTGGGTCACATCACCGATTCCAAGACGGATAATCTTTTTGTCAGGATTTTCTGCGGCATAAGCATTTACCTTTTTTCCGATTGTTGAAAAAAGATAGCTTCCTGGAAGTTTTAAATAATTGTCATTTACTTTTGCCATGTCCATTTCTCCTTTTTCGGGATCAGATGCATATTTACTGTACTGATTCTATTTTTTATTTTTATATTTTTATCAATCTTCCCAAGGGTATTCACCCTCAAAAACTGTCTCGGCCGGGCCGGTCATATAGACACGATTTTCTTTCCTGTCCCAGAATATTTTGATCTTACCGCCAAGGACCCTGACTGTTACCTCATCATCTGTCAATCCGTTTAAAATACAGGCAACTACGGTTGCACAGCATCCGGTTCCGCAGGCTAAGGTTTCGCCGGTTCCCCTCTCCCAGACACGCATATTGACATGCTTTCTGTCCACGATCTCTACAAACTCGGTATTGATCCTGTTGGGGAAATCCTCATAATTTTCAAAAGAAGGTCCGATAGCTTCAATATCCAGATCTGCCACATGATCTACAAATACGACCGCATGCGGATTGCCCATGGAAACACAGGTGATCTCATATACATCTTCTTTTATGGTAATGGGAGCTGATACAACAGCCTTGTCATATCCGGGAATATCGTTAAATTCCGCCCATCCTCCGTTTTTACTCATTTCTGAAAGGTATTCTGCCACAGGCACTTCTTTTGCAATCAAAACGGGAGCACCCATATTTACCTTTGCATGCGTCATTTTACCGTCCTTAACCGTCAGATCCAGATATTTGATCTTTCCGGCACTGACAATACTGATCTTTTTTTTGTCCGTCATTTTATGATCGTATACATATTTTGCCACGCAGCGGATACCGTTTCCACACATCTCCGAACGGCTTCCGTCCGCATTGTACATTTCCATTTCAAAATCCGCCACGTCTGACGGATTGATAAAGATCGCACCATCCGAACCGACACCAAAGTGTCTGTCGCTGACAACCTTCGCAAATTCTGCTTTATTTTTTATATGCTCCGTAAAACCATTGATATATACATAGTCGTTTCCACAACCCTGCATCTTGGTAAATTTCATATCCATTTTCCTCTTTCCTGCCATCTGCCAAAAAACTCTGTCGCCGGCACCTACTCCTGCATAATACTTAGCACCATCTGCGCTGTTTCCACCATACTGGTGCTGTTATCCATACTTGTTTTCTGTATGTATCTGTGAGCTTCCTCTTCTGTCATATTGTTCCGGTCCATAAGTAAAAGCTTTGCTTCCTTGATCAAAGCAATTTCCTTGGAGTTGCGCTGTCTCGGCTGTGCCTTTCTCTTTTTGCGCTTATAAGAAATAGAGTTACCGAGCATTTCAACCGTGTTGACGAGGTCTCTCATCTGGAACGGCATGGCCAGACAGATGATATCATTGTCCTGACAATCAACCAAGAGGTGCTGCGATGCCATAAGAAGCATTTCAAAATCATCAGGGAGATTTTCGTGCAGTTCAAAGTAAAGCATGTCCGTCAGCTTATATCCGCATACAACAATCCCATCCCGCAGCTGGTCAGCTGCCGCCAGAACCTGCAGTCCGGATGTACAGACCGCTTCCACGGAATATCCGCTCCGAACCAGCAGATTTTTCATATTTTTTGCATCTTCAATTTTGGGAAGTGCAACAATTATACTGGTCACTCTACATCCACCTCCTATCCGTGCCTGCATAATCTGACAAAATAATAATTCCATTTTGTCAAAACATATGATTGCACTTCAGGCTTAGTATCTGTAGAGATATTTAGACACTTCCCAGTCTGTTACAACTGCGCGGTATTCATTCCACTCATTTAATTTTTCTTCCAGATAAGTATTGTATACCTGCTCACCGAGCACTTCTTTCATAAAAGGATCCTCGCGGAAGGCTTCGATTGCCGCCATAAGGGTATCGGGCAGAGTCTTGATGCATGCCTCTTCTCTTTCCTTTTCTGTCATGGATAATGCGTTTTCATCCATGTGTGCCGGAGGCTCGATTTTATTTTTGATGCCGTCCAGTCCTGCCATCAGGGCAACCGCAATTGCAAGGTATGGATTGGCTGTCGGATCCGGACTTCTCAATTCTACTCTTGTATTTTCACCGCGTGATACCGGAATCCGGATCAGGTGATTTTTATTTTTGCAGCTCCATGCCGTATAAACCGGTGCTTCGTAACCCGGAATCAGTCTTTTATAAGAATTAACCAGCGGATTAAATACCAGAGTCATGGCACAGATATGCTTTAAAATTCCGCCGATGAAATAATAAGCTTCCTTGCTGATGCCAAGTTCATCCGAAGGATCGTCAAAGATATTTTTTCCGTCCTTCATCAGAGACATATTCATGTGCATACCGCTTCCGTCGCAGCCGGGCTTTGGTTTGGGCATAAAGGTAGCATGAAGTCCGTGTCTCTTGGCGATGGTCTTTACCGCCATCTTGAATGTCTGGATATTATCTGCCGTTTTCATGGCTTCATCATAATGAAAATCAATCTCATGCTGGGCGGGTGCTGCTTCATGGTGGGACGACTCCACAACAAAGCCCATCTCTTCCAGCGTCAGGATCATCTCACGTCTTGCATTCTCGCCAAGATCCAGCGGTCCGATGTCAAAATATCCGGCCTGCTCATGTGTCATGGTAGTCGGCAGTCCGTTTTCATCTGCATGAAACAGGAAAAATTCACATTCCGGTCCGACCTGGAATGTATAACCCATTTTTTTGGCTTCTTCAACCGCTCTTTTTAATACGTTTCTCGGATCGCCTGCATAGGGCTTTCCGTCCGGTGTATAGATATCGCACAAAAGTCTTGCAACCTTTCCGTGCTGTGGTCTCCACGGAAAAACCTCAAAGGTACTGAAATCCGGATATAAATACATATCGGATTCTTCATCACGGACAAAGCCTTCCACGCTTGCCCCATCAAACATAAACTGGTTATCAAGAGCCCTTTCAAGCTGACTGACGGTAACCGCTATATTTTTTAATGTTCCTGAAATATCGGTAAACTGCAATCGGATAAATTCCACGTCCTGCTCATTGCACATGCGCACAACGTCTTCTCTGGTATATTCTGTCATGACTTCCTCCTTAAGATTTACATATACATTTTATAAAAGGGCATTCTTCCCCTATGAAAGAACGCCCTTGTTCTTCAACATCATACCAACTTAACCGTTGCTTTGTCAATGTTTTCGGAAAGAAACTTCGCACCGGCTTCTGCCCGGCTCCCCGCCCCGGGGCGTTTGCTATCGGT